>NZ_JBEXLH010000001.1:0-600712 GCF_040609855.1 Nonomuraea sp. NPDC004580
AAGGCGGCCGGGGGCGGTGGCGCCGCCGCCTCAGCCGCGCCCTGCGCGAGCATGCCGGAGCCGGGCGCCGACTGCTGCAGCAGCCGCATCATCACCTGCTCGGCCGTGGGCCGCTGCGCCGGGTCCTTGGCCAGGCAGGCGGCCACGACCTCGCGCAGCGTGCCGTCCAGCACGCCGAGGTCGGGCTGCCGGTTGAGCACCCGGTTGATCACCGCGGGCATCGTGTCGCTGCCGAACGGCGCCCGCCCCGACGCGGCGAAGATCATCGTCCCGGCCCACGAGAACATGTCGGCGGCGGGACCCACCGTGTGCCCCATGATCTGCTCAGGCGGCATGTACGACGGCGTCCCCACCACCGAGTCGCTGATCGTCGAGGTGGCGTTCAGCGCCCGCGCGATGCCGAAGTCGATCACCCGCGGCCCGTCCGCGCCGATGATGACGTTGGCCGGCTTGAAGTCGCGGTGCACGATGCCGGCCTGGTGGATCGCGGCCAGCGCGGTCGCGGTGCCGATGGCCAGCCGGTGCAGCACCGTCCCCGTGCGCGGACCCTGCTCCTGCACCACCCGCTGCAGGGAGGGGCCCTCGATGAACTCGCTGACGATGTAAGGACGGTCCTGCTCGATGCCCGTGCCCAGCACCGCGGCCGTGCAGAACGGCGCCACGTGCCTGGCCACCTCGACCTCGCGCAGGAATCGCCCCACGCTCACCTCGTCGCCCGACAGGTCGGGCCGCAGCCACTTGACCGCCGCCTTGCCGCCGTCGGCGTTCTCGCCCAGGTAGACGACGCCCTGACCGCCCTCGCCGAGCCGGCCGAGCAGGCGCAGGCCCCCCAGCGAGCGCGGATCTGCCGGGCGAAGCGGAGCGAAGGATGCCATGTCAGGATTCTGGCCCCATGCCGCTGGTACGGGGAAACTTCGCAGTTCCAGTGATCGAGTCGGTACGTTCCTGGCGAAACTCCGGACCCCGCGCGTGCATCCCTGAAAGGCTGGACACGTGAGCTGGAACGCACGAGCCCTCGATGTGCTGGCGGCCGGGGAGCCCACCCCGCTGATCGAGTTCCCGGTGCGCGTGCCGGGGATCACGCTGTTACTCAAGGACGAGTCGCGCCAGCCCACCGGCAGCCTGCGGCACCGGCACGCCAGGGCGCTGTTCCGCCGGGCCGTGCTCGACGGGCTGGTCACCGAGGGCACCACCGTGGTCGAGGCGACCGGCGGCAACGCGGCGGTGGCGCAGGCGTGGTTCGCGCGGCGGCTCGGGCTGCCGTACATCGTGGTCATGCCGGGCAAGGCGGGGCCCGAGCGGGCGCGGCCGGTGGAGGAGCTGGGCGGCGAGTGCCGGTTCGTGACGCCGCCGCTCGCCGTCTACGACGCGGCGCGCGAGATCGAGGGGCACTTCCTCGACCAGTTCGGCCGCGCGGCCGAGCACGACCTGGCCGGTGAGCTGTTCTCCCAGGTGAGCCCCGACTGGGTGGTGACCGGCGCGAGCACCGGGGTCACCTCGGCGACGCTCGGCGGCCATATCAAGGAGCACGGCCTGGGCTGCCGGGTCGCGGTGGCCGACCCGGAGAACTCCGCGTACTTCCCCGGCTGGACGCTCGACGCGCATGACTACGCGACCGGCATGCCGTCGCGCGTCGAGGGCATCGGGCGGCCGCGGATGGAGCCGGGGTTCCGTCCCGAGCTGGTCGATCTGGTGGTGCCCGTGCCCGACGCGGCGAGCGTGGCCGCGGCCCGGCACATCAGGGAGGTCACCGGACTGCCCGTGGGGCCCTCGTCCGGCACCGCGCTCTGGGCCGCGCTTGAGCTGATCGAGCGCATGGTCGTCCGGGGTGAGCACGGCACGATCGTCTCGCTGATCGGCGACGCCTCCGAGCGCCACCTGGCGACCTGCCACGACGACGCCTGGGCCACGGAACGCGGCCTCGACGTCGCCCGCCACGCCGAGCGGCTCCGCCTGGTCAGCCCCAGCGGCGGCTGAGGGGCGCTGAAGGGGCGTCAGGTCAGGGGGTGGGTGACCCAGACGTTCGGTTCCACGTAGACGGCGTGGTCGTGGTCCACGTCGCAGTGCACCGGCGTGAGCGCCCCCGGCACCTCCACCGGGCCTGTACGGTCGAACGGCAGACCGGTCCAGGCCCGCCACTCCGCCAGCGTGCCCGGCACCACCATCGACCGGGGCGCCACCTTGACGATCTCGGCGCCGGCCCGCACGTGCACCCGCAGCCACGGGTCGTGGGGCAGGCCGTCGGGGCGCTTCCTGAAGGCGTACTCGGCCATGGGGGTGTGGGGTTCGAGGTGCTTGCGGTTCGGGCGTACGGGGGCGACGAGCGTGCGGAAGCCGAGCCGGGCGGCGTGCTCGCGCATGGCGGCCACCATCAGCCCCGACAGCCCGTGGCCCTGGAGGTCACGGCGCACGGTGATCTCTAGCGCGGAGACGGCGTCGGGCTCCTGGCCGCGCTCGCGGGCCAGCCAGGCGGCCCTGATCACGCCGTCCCAGCCGTCGTCGGGCAGCCCGTCGCCGCCGGCTGCGTACGGGACCATGCACGCCCGCGCCACCGCCCGCCCGGGCTCGGCGTCGTCGTCGGCCACGAGCACGTGGTCCTTGTGACGAGTGGTGACGAAGGGGTAGTAGAGGTCGGCGATCGGGTCGCGCAGGACGAACTCCTGCCAGGTGTGCTCCATTTCCCACAAGGTCGCGGCGAATTCCGGACGTTCTGCGAGCGTGGTGATGCGGAGAGCCATGTGATCATCCTGCCCTGCGTACATCCGAAAATCGCCCGAAATATCGACACTTAAGCCCGCTACCTGCGGTGCGCTAGCGTCGGCGGCATGACAGAACTTGACGCCAGGCTACGAGCCATCACCGACCTGATCGTGGCCGAGGCTCGCGAGGGCGGCGGCAGGCACGAGTACGACGGCCGGATCCAGGACCTGTCGCCCGACGGCGTACGGTCCGGACTGGCGCGGCTCGGCGAGGGACCCGCGCCCGCGGACGCGCACGACGCCAGGCACCTACAGGTGTTCGAGGAGTCTCTGCGCACCCAGCTCGGCGAGCTGGAACTGCACCGCAAGAACCCCCTGATCCACCTGTCCAACCTCGATCTCGCCTGCTACGACCGCGACTACGCGCCGGAGGAGGAGCGCGCGGCGGCCAAGTCGGCCCACCTCGCGCTCTGGCCCGAGGCCGTCGACCAGGCGCTCGCCTCGCTCGACCAGGTCCCAGCCCCCGTCGCGACCTCCCTGCTCGGCGCGGTCAAGGGCCTGGCCGCCGGGGTCACCGACGAGGCCGCGCTGGCCGCGCACGCCAGGCTCGTCGCGCACGTCGAGCGGGCCGCGCGCGAGGGCGACCCCGACGCGGCGCTCGGCGGCGACGCGCTCGCCCGCCTGATGGGCACCGCCGAGGGCCTGCCGGTGGACCTCGGCAGGCTGGCCGAGCGCGCCGACGCCGAGCGCGACCGGCTGCTCGACCGCCTCACCGAGTCCTGCGCCAAGCTGGGGGAGACCGGCAGGCCGCCGCTCGACGTCGTACGCGAGCTGGTCAAGGACCACCCCGACGCCGACGGCGTCATCGAGGCGGCCAGGATCGGCACCGAGAAGGCCATCGCGTTCACCCGCGAGAAGGACCTCGTGCCCTACCACGACGGCGAGTGCATGGTCGGGCTGGCGCCCGAGTCGCGCCGCTGGGCGATGGCCATGATGGCGTGGAACTCGCCCGGCGAGCCCGAGGGCCCGTCCTGGTACTACATCACCCCGCCCGAGCCCGACTGGCCGCGCCAGGAGCAGGAGGAGTGGCTGGAGGTCTTCAGCGCCACCACGCTGCCCGCCATCAACGTGCACGAGGTGGCCCCTGGCCACTTCTCGCACGCCAGGGCGCTGCGCAGGGCCCCGTCGGAGGTGCGCAGGCTGCTGCAGTCGATGGCGTTCATCGAGGGCTGGGCCCACTACGCCGAGGAGCTCTGCGTCGAGGAGGGGTTCGGCGACGGCGACCCGCGCTTCGAGATCGGCGTCTGGGTGGAGGCGCTCATCCGCGTCACCCGCCTGGCCTGCGCGATCGGCGTCCACACCGGGCAGATGACGGTCGAGGACGGCGCCCGCCGCTTCGAGTCCGACACCCACCTCGCCGGTCCCGCCGCGCTGTCGGAGGCGCGCAGGGCCTCCTTCGACCCGACCTACGGCCGTTACACCTGGGGCAAGCTGCTCATCCTCGACCTGCGCGAACGGGCACGCCAGGAGTGGGGCGCCGGCTTCACCCTGCAGCGCTTCCACAAGGCCCTGTTCGACCTGGGCTCACCGCCCCTGGGCCTGATGGACGCCGTCCTGTAGCGTCGCACGGACTGATCGGGGAACGACCTATGGCGTGTCCCTAGGAGGGTCTGTTCATGTGGACCAGGGACGAGGAGGACCTGTCCTGGCTGCTCGGCGTCAACCTGTGGGGCGTGCTGCACGGCATCCGCGCGTTCGTGCCGCGCATGATCGAGCAGGACACCGAGGGCCACGTCGTCAACACCGTCTCCGTGGCGGGACTGCTGGTGACGCCGGGGACCGGCGGGTACGCGGTGTCGAAGCACGCCGCGCTGGCCGCGTCCCTGGCGCTCGCCCAGGACCTGGCCGCGGCGGGGTCGAAGCTGCGCGTCAGCGCGCTGTGCCCCGGCGCGGTCAGGACCCGCATCGCCGACTCCGACCGGCTGCGCCCGCCCAGCCTCGCCATCGCGCCGGGCGCGGACGAGGTGGCCGTCAAGGAGCGGGTCGGCAAGGCGGCCGAGCGCGGCGTCGAACCGTCGGAGGTGGCCGACCTCGTGGTCGAGGGCATCCACGAGGAGCGGTTCCTGCTGCTGACCGACCCCTCGTACGCGGCCGCGCTGCGCCTGCAGACCGAGACGCTGCTGACCGGGACCCTGCCCGGCTACCACTGACGGTCGTGGGCGAGCACCCGGACGACGGTGCCGCCCGGCGGCTTGACCAGCAGGCGTACGGTGTCGCCCGGCAGCACGTCGCGATAGAGGCCCTGCTTGACCCGGAACGCGGCGGCCCGCTCGGAGCGCCCGTCGTGCAGCGCGATGTAGTAGTCGCGCCGCACGCCCTCCTCCTGCGGGATCACCGTCACCCAGCGCTTGACGACGTGGCCCGTCACCTCCTGGCGGCCCGAGCCGCGCGGCAGCTCGGCGGGCGCGATCTCGACGCCCTGCCAGCCGCTGCCGGTGAAGATCCACTCCTGGTCGGGGTTCGCGGGCAGCGGGCCGGGCCCGGCCACCTCCCGGCCGCGCGGGGTCAGCAGGAAGCCCCTGCCGCCCGACAGCAGCGAGACCCCCGCCACCAGCGAGACCATCGTCGCGATGATCGCGGGCCAGGAGAACAGGGCCACGGACACGGTCGCGTACCAGGGGACGATCAGGGCGGCCGTCAGCAGCACGGGCACGAGCACCGTGCGCCAGCGCCTGCGGGCCAGGCCGAGGTCGATGGCGTGCCGGCGGACGAGCTTGACGAACCCGCCCTCCAGGTCGGAGCTCTCGGGCATGAGGGCGATCACGGGCGCCGCGGGCCGGTCCGCCATGCGGGCGCGCACGCGTTCGAGCACCCAGGTCTCGTACGGGCGCAGCGGCTCGCGTACGGGCGGATCAAGCGTCAGGCGGTCGCCCTCGATCGTCGCCCAGCCGCGTACCGCCAGCTCGAACAGCACGGTGTAGAACACGTCCTGGGCGCGCATGCCGCGTAAGAGCTCGGCGACGGGGGCGGGCACCGGGTGCTCGGACGCCTCCGTGCCCCTGTCACGGCCGGACACCTTGAAGGCGGCGGCCAGCGTCGCGGCCCACAGGGCCCACGCGGTCGCCGGCCAGACAAGATCCATCGTTCTGTGTTTAGCACGTCCCACCCGGCCAGGCCAGGTGTCCTGGCCAAGGCCGATAGACTGGTGTCACCGCACTTCGCCTTTTCAGGGGGTTCTCACGGTGTCTGAATTCGACACGGTCCTGGTGGTCGACTTCGGCGCTCAATACGCGCAGCTGATCGCCAGGCGGGTGCGTGAGTGCCATGTCTACTCCGAGATCGTCCCGTCGACCATGCCGGTCGAGGAGATGATGGCGAAGAACCCGAAGGCGATCATCCTGTCCGGCGGTCCTTCGTCGGTCTACGCCGAGGGCGCGCCGCCGGTGCCCCACGGGCTGTTCGACACGGGCGTGCCCACGTTCGGCATCTGCTACGGCTTCCAGGCCATGGCGCAGGCGCTGGGCGGCGAGGTGGCCCGCACGGGCGTCGCCGAATACGGCGGCACCCCGCTCAAGGTGCTCGACGAGGGCGTCATCTTCGCCGGCCTGCCCACGTCGCAGACCGTGTGGATGTCCCACGGCGACAGCGTGGCCGCGGCCCCCGAGGGCTTCGCGGTGACCGCCTCCACCAGCGAGACGCCGGTCGCCGCGTTCGAGAGCGTCGAGCGCGGCCTCTACGGCGTGCAGTTCCACCCCGAGGTGCTCCACTCCGAGCACGGCCAGGCGGTGCTCAAGCACTTCCTCGAGGCCGCCGGGTGCCGGCCCTCGTGGACGATGCTCAACATCGTCGAAGACTCCATCGAGGCCGTGCGCCGCCAGGTCGGCGACGGCCGGGCCATCTGCGCGCTGTCGGGCGGCGTCGACTCCGCGGTGGCCGCCGCGATCGTCCAGCGCGCCATCGGCGACCGGCTGACCTGCGTCTTCGTCGACCACGGGCTGCTGCGCAAGGGCGAGGCCGAGCAGGTCGAGCGCGACTTCGTGGCCGCCACCGGGGTCAAGCTGCGGGTGGTCGACGCCGCCGACCGGTTCCTCAAGGCGCTCGAAGGGGTCAGCGATCCCGAGGAGAAGCGCAAGATCATCGGGCGCGAGTTCATCCGCGTCTTCGAGGACGAGCAGCGCGCCATCATGGCCGACGGGCCGGTCGACTTCCTCGTCCAGGGCACCCTCTACCCCGACGTCGTCGAGTCCGGCGGCGGCACCGGCACCGCCAACATCAAGTCACACCACAACGTCGGCGGCCTGCCTGAAGACCTGCAGTTCACGCTGGTCGAGCCGCTGCGGGCGCTGTTCAAGGACGAGGTGCGCAGGGCCGGCGAAGAGCTGGGCCTGCCGGCCGCCATGGTGTGGCGGCAGCCGTTCCCCGGGCCGGGGCTCGCCATCCGCATCGTCGGCGAGGTGACCGGCGAGCGGCTCGACCTCCTGCGCGATGCCGACGCCATCGCCCGCGAGGAGTTGTCGCGGGCCGGGCTCGACCGGCAGATCTGGCAGTGCCCGGTGGTGCTGCTCGCCGACGTACGGTCGGTGGGCGTGCAGGGCGACGGCCGCACCTACGGCCACCCCGTGGTCCTGCGGCCGGTCACCTCCGAGGACGCGATGACCGCCGACTGGGCGCGGGTCCCCTACGACGTGCTGTCGCGCATCTCCACCCGCATCACCAACGAGGTGCGGGAGGTCAACCGCGTGGTGCTCGACGTGACGAGCAAGCCCCCGGGCACCATCGAGTGGGAGTAGACCCACCCCGCTGATCGGCCGCACGCCACCGCAGCCCCGGCCCGTCATGGGCCGGGGCTGCGAGCTTTGCCACGGGGTGTTCAGGCCACCGGGGCTTCTGCGGGGGTCGCCGGCCGGGTGGTGACCTGGCGGGTGCGCCTGGGGAGCAGGGTCAGGGCGGCGATCAGGCCCAGCAGGGCCAGGCCGGCCGAGCCCATGAACGCCGCGTGATAGCCCGACACCAGGGCCTGCGGCGTGTCCGCGTCGCCGGTGACGGCCGTCGCGACGGTGGCCAGGGCGGCGATGCCGACCGAGATGCCCACCTGCGTCGTCGTGTTGAACAGCCCCGACACCATGCCCGCCTCGTCGGCCGCCGCCTGCGACGTGGCCGCCACGGTGACGGCGCCGATGAGCAGGCCGAAGCCGAACCCGCCGAGCAGCTCGGGCGCCAGCAGCGTCCCGATGAAGTCGTCCCGCACGCCGATGCGCAGGTAGAGCAGCGCGCCCACGGTGATGAAGACGAGGCCGGCGACGGCGGTGGCGCGCACGCCGTACCGGGTGAGCACGCGCCCGCCGAGGAACGACGCGGTCAGCGCGATCGTCACCGAGATGGCGACCAGCGACATGGCCGAGCGGGTGGCGCTGTGGCCGAGCACGTCCTGCGTGTAGAGGGTGAGCAGGAAGAAGATCGGCTGCATGCCGGCGGCCACCACGAACATGATGAGGTTGCCCGCCCGCAGCGTACGGCGGCGGAAGACGTCGAGGGGCACCAGCGGGGCGGCCGAGCGCCGCTCGATGATGAGGAACGCGCCGAGGAGCGCGATGGACAGCGCACCGAGCGCGAGGGTCCTGGCCGACGTCCAGCCGGCCTGCGGCGCGTCCGTCAGGGTGTAGATGAGCAGGCCGAGCCCGGCCGTCGAGGTGAACGCGCCGGCCATGTCGAAGCCGCGCTCACGTCCAGCGGCGCGTACGGCGGGCAGCATGACCAGCGCCAGCGCTCCGACGACCAGCCCGATGGGCGTGTTGACGAGGAACACCGACCGCCAGCCGAACCAGTCGGTGAGCAGCCCGCCGAGCACCGCCCCCGCGGAGGCGCCCATGCCGCCGACCGCACCCCAGAGGCCCATGGCCTTGTTCAGCGCCGGATCGTCCTTGAAGATCACCATCACCAGCGACATGCCCGCCGGCGCGACCAGCGCCCCCGCCAGCCCCTGCAGGGCGCGTACGGCGATCAGCACGGCGCCCGACGACGCCACACCGCCGATCAGCGACACCAGCCCGAACATGACCATCCCGGCGATGAACATCCGCCGCCGACCGGCGTGATCCGCCAGCCGCCCGCCGAGCAGCAGCAATCCGCCGAACACCAGCGAGTACGCCGTCGTGGTCCACGACAGGTCCGTGGCCGTCATGCCCAGCTCGCGCCCCATGGGCGGCAGCGCGATGCCCACGATCGTGGTGTCGAGGATGAGCACGAACTGGGTGGCGGCCAGCAACGAGAACGCGGCCCACTTGCCTTTCATGACCAACTCCCTTAGGGAACTATTTGTAACAGCCGCCATGATGTGTGACCATCGAGGTCAACCGGAAGAAGGCACTTTCATGTCTCAGAGGAACACCGCTGTAGCAGCGCAGCTCAAGACGTTGGATGACGCCGACCTCTTCTTGGAGAGCGGCGAGTGCCCGGTCCCGCCGCGCGAGATCCTCGACCGCATCGCGGGCAAGTGGTCGATCCTCATCGTGGTGGCGACCGCGCGGCGGCCGAGGCGCTTCACGGAGCTGGAGCGAGAGATCGAGGGCATCAGCCGCCGCATGCTCACCCTGACCCTGCGCAACCTGGAGCGCGACGGCCTGCTGGAGCGTACGATCTACCCGACGGTGCCGCCCAAGGTGGAATACCAGGCCACGGAGATGGCATTGGAGTTGTACGAGGCGATGCTGACGATCACCAACTGGTCGCGTAAGCACAGCGCCTGCGTGGCGGCGTCGCGGCAGCGCTACGACGAGCGCCAGGCCGCGGAAGCCGATGACATATGACGGCTCTCGTGTGCATAGGGGGGAAAATGAGGGGAAGTGAGGTTTCCCCTGGGCCGGTTCCCCGCGATCGCTGACGGGCGCCGGCGGGGGTCGGTGTGTGCCCGGTGTCGTCAAGCGATCCGAGCGCGGCCGGCGACAGGCCGGTGGCGGTTCGGGAGCGGTTCAGAAAGGGTGGCAAGGCCTTCATGGCCCACGGGAGCGAAGACGGCAGCGACGCCGCCGGGCAGCCGCTGGTGCTGCTCGTGGAGGACGATCCGCAGGACGCGCTGATCGTCGAGGAGTTGCTTGAGGACAGCGGCCTCTTGGTCCGCCTGGAATGGGCCCGCTCGGTCGACGAGGCCCGCCGCGCCCTGGCCGGGCTGCGCCCGCAGTGCGTGCTGCTCGACCTCGGCCTGCCGGACGCCCACGAGTTCTCCGCGCTGTCGGCGGTGATCGAGGAGGCGGGCGACGCGGCCGTGGTGGTGCTCACGGGCCTCGCGGAAGAGCAGGCGGGCCTCGCGGCGCTGACCGCGGGAGCCCAGGACTACCTGGTCAAGGGCCGGGTGGAGGCCGAGTGGCTGGGCCGCGCGCTGCGCTACGCGATGCAGCGCAAGCAGGCCGAGCAGGCCGCCGTCGCGCTCAACGCCGAGCGCATGCGTGCCAAGGAGAACGAGCGGCTTGAGCGCGGCCTGCTGCCGACGCCGCTGCTGCAGAGCATGCCGATCGAGGTGGCATCGCGCTACCGGCCGAGCAGGGGCTCGGCCACGCTGGGCGGCGACTTCTACGACGTCGTCGAGGACGACGAGAAGGTCGTGCACGCGCTGATCGGTGACGTGTGCGGCCATGGCCCCGACGAGGCGGCGCTGGGCGTCTGCCTGCGCATCGCCTGGCGGGCGCTGGTGCTCAGCGGCGTCACAGGGCCGACGCTGCTGCGCCGGCTCGAACGCGTCCTGGAGGCCGAGCGGCCCAGCTCCGAGATCTTCGTCACACTGTCCACGCTGGAGCTCGACCACGACCGCCGTACGGTCAGGATCTGGCGGGCCGGGCACCCCGGCCTGCTCGTGCACGACGGCGAGACGGTGACGCTGGCCGAGCCGGGCCGCGGCCTCGCGCTCGGCTTCCCGGTGGAGACAGACTGGCACCAGGACGTGCTGGAGCTGCCGGAGGGCGGCGGGCTCACGCTCTACACCGACGGCCTGTTCGAGCGGCGCCTGCCCGGCGAGCCGGCCCGCTGGCTGGGCGAGGAGGGCCTGCTCGACCTGGCCGCCCGGCACACCCATCTCGACGGCGAAGGCTTCCTCGACGCGCTGATCGCCGACGTCGAGGCCGCCACGGCGCCCGACGCGCCCGCCGACGACCTCGCCGTGGTCCACCTGCGCTGGATGGAGCGGTGATGGGCGAACGCTGGCACCGGCTGACGGTGCACGGCTGGTTCGTGGCGGTCATCTCGGCCATCACGACCCTGCTCCTGGTCTGCGCGGTGGTCGGTGTCGTCACGCTCGACCGTACGAGCCGGCTCTCCGAGCAGCTCATCACCCGCATCTCGCCCGCCCTGGTCGAGGCGGCCAACATGCAGAAGGCGCTGATCGACCAGGAGACCGGCGTCAGGGGCTTCCTGCTGACCGGTCGCGCCGAGTTCCTCAGCCCGTACAGCGAGGGTGTGCGCGCCGAGCGGGCCAGCCGTGATCGGGTGGCCGCGCTGCTGGCCGACCGCGAGGACCTGCGGGCCGACCTCACCGCCATCAGCGAAAGGGCCGCCGCCTGGCGCCGCGACCACGCCGAGCCCATGACGGCGCACCGGCAGCGCGACGAGGCGGTGCCGGACGCCACGGTGGATGCGGGCAAGCGTGCGTTCGACGGCATCAGGGCGCTGCTCGAAAGCCAGATCGCCCACCTGACGCAGGCCCGCGAAGAGGCCAAGGCTCAGCTGGCGGGAGCCGAGCGGGTGCGCAACTTCGCCTTCCTCGGCATGCTCGTGGTGTTCACACTGGCGGCCGGCGCGGTGGCCGCGCTGCTGCGGCGCGCGGTCGGCCGGCCGCTCGACGAGCTGCGGGCGGCCTCGCGGCGCGTCGCGGCCGGCGACTTCGGGCTGGGCATCCCGGCCAAGGGGCCCGCCGACATCCGTGAGGTGGCCAACGACGTCGAGCAGATGCGCGTACGCATCGTGAACGCGCTGAACGAGTCCGGCCGGCAGCACGCGCTGCTGCGTGAGCAGGCCGAGGAGCTGCGCCGCTCGAACGCCGAGCTGGAGCAGTTCGCCTATGTCGCCTCGCACGACCTGCAGGAGCCGCTGCGCAAGGTCGCCACGTTCTGTCAGCTGCTGGAGAAGCGCTTCGGCGACGTGCTGGACGAGCGCGGCAGGCAGTATGTGCACTTCGCCGTCGACGGCGCCACCCGCATGCAGGTCCTCATCAACGACCTGCTGCGGTTCTCCCGCGTCGGCCGGGTCTACGACGAGCGCGAGCCCGTGGACCTGGAGAAGGCGCTCGACAAGGTGATCGACGACCTGTCGGCGCCGATCGAGGAGTCGGGCGCGACGTTCGAGCGTCCCGACCCGCTGCCCACGGTCGTCGGCGACGCCACGATGCTGCGCCTGCTCTGGCAGAACCTCATCAGCAACGCCATCAAGTTCCGCGACCCCACCTGCCCGCCGAAGGTCCGCATCGACTGCGAGCGCGGCGAGGAGGGGGAGTGGGAGTTCTCGGTCGCCGACAACGGCATCGGCGTCGAGCCGGAATTCGCCGATAAGATCTTCATCATCTTCCAGCGTCTGCACAGCCGCGAGACCTACACCGGCACCGGTATCGGCCTGGCGATGTGCAAGAAGATCGTCGAGACGCACGGCGGACGCATCTGGCTCGACACCGGCTACACCGGGGGCGCCCGCATCCGCTTCACTCTGCCGGCCAGCGAAGACACCGAACACGACGGCACGGAACACGACGACACCGAACACGAAGGAATCGACTCATGACCACCGGGCAGCCCATCGAAGTACTCCTCGTCGAGGACGACCCCGGTGACGAGCTCATCACCCGCGAGGCGTTCGAGGACAACAAGATCGGCAACAACCTCCACGTCGTCAGGGACGGCCTGGAGGCGCTCGACTTCGTCTACCGGCGCGGCGATTACGTCGGCGCGCCCCGCCCCGACCTCATCCTGCTCGACCTCAACCTGCCCAAGTACGACGGCCGCCAGGTGCTCGAACAGATCAAGGGCGACGCCGAGCTGCGCTCGATCCCGGTCGTCGTGCTGACCACCTCTTCCGCCGAGGAGGACATCCTGCGCAGCTACCAGCTCTTCGCCAACGCGTATGTGAGCAAGCCCGTCGATCTCGACCGGTTCATGGCGATCATCCGGCAGATCGACGAGTTCTTCGTCACGGTCGTCCGGCTGCCCGGTCGCGCGGCCGCGTACGGCGGGGACGATCGTCACTGACCGGCCGCCCTCGCGGCACCAGGCTGCCGAGCAGCAGCGGCACCAGCAGCGCCCCGATGAGGATGGGCGCGGCCATGTAGCGGAAGTCCTGCGCCGAGATGTCGGCGAGGACCGCGAGCTGCTGCCCGGCGACCACGGCGGCCACGCCGAGCACCAGCCGGTCACGCCGGACCAGCGCTGCCAGCGCCACCGCGACGTACGCCAGGTACGCCCACGACCCCCCGCCACAGGATCCGGTCCCACTCGGGGGTCAGCGAGCCGGCCGGGCCGGGTGTCACTCCCCATGGTTCCCGTCCCGAGCTGCGGGAGTGCTTACCTGAAGTAGCTCTCCCCGGCCGCCGGGCCACCCTTGCCGCGCAGCAGCGTGGGCACGGTGACGAGGTGGTAGCCGCGCTTCTTGAGCTCCTTGAGTATCTGCGGCATGACCTGCACGGTCTGCGGCACCACGTCGTGCATGAGGATGACGCCGTCGCGCTTGGCCAGCCTGAGCACGGCCGCCTTGATCTTCTTGGCGTCGCGCAGGCTCCAGTCGAGCGTGGTGCCCGTCCAGAGGATCTGCGACAGCTCGTTCTGGTACGCGACCCCGAGCACCCGCTCGTCGCTCTGCCCGTACGGCGGGCGGAACATGGTGGGCCGCTGCCCGGTGGCCTTCTCGATGGCCTCCTGGGCGAGCTTCAGCTCCTCGTTGATCTCGTTGTCGGAGTGCGCGGGGAGCGCGGCGTGGGAGTAGGTGTGGTTGCCGATCGCGTGCCCCTTGGCGACGATCTGCGCAGCGATCTTGGGGTGCGCCTCGACCCGCTTGCCCACCAGGAAGAACGTGGCCTTCGCGCGAGCCTTCGACAGCGTCTTGAGCAGGGCGGGGGTGTGGGCGCCCGGCCCGTCGTCGAACGTCAGCGCCAGGCACTTGACCCGGGAGCAGTCGGTGGCGGGCGCCTGGGCGGGCGCGGATGTCAAGGCAAGAGAGGCTGCGACAAGGGCATGAATCACCACATGCGCAAGCCTAGAGCCAACTTCGATCGCGGATGTGGCGGCAATGTCTCGTTCTGAGAACCGATCTCAGCGACGCAGGCGGGCGCGCAGGAACAGGGTGACGCCGCGCAGCGAGGTGACCGGCAGCCACCGCTCGGCCCTGACGACCGCCGACAGCCCGGCGTTCACCAGCACGGGCATCCTGCGCAGGTCGCTGCCCGCCGAACGGCGCCGGTGCAGGGCCACCAGGGGGCGCAGCAGCACGTTCCAGCTCCACACCCGCTCGACGGTCAGCCCGGCCTTCTCGACGACGACGGTGAGCGTCTCGCGGTCGTAGCGGCGTACGTGGCCGACGGCCTCGTCATGCGCCGACCACAGCGCCATGTCGCACGGCACCGCGATCAGCGCGTGCCCGCCCGGCGCCAGCACCCGCGCGATCTCGGCGGCGACCAGGTCGTCCTCGCGGACGTGCTCCAGCACGTCGAACGCGGTCACCAGGTCCATGCTGCCGGGCAGGAACGGCAGGGCCCGCGCGTCCGCGCGTACCGCGTCGAGCCCGCGCTCCCTGGCCGACTCGACCGCCTCGGGGCACATGTCGGTCGCCGTCGCCGCCCAGCCGGCGTCGGCGAGCACCCGGGTGTTCCCGCCGCCCGCCGCGCCGACGTCGAGCGCCCTCCCCGGCCGTCCCAGGCGGGCCAGCCGGCGGAGCTGCGCGCGCAGGATGGCCCGCCGCTCGCGGTACCACCAGTGCGTGTCCTCCACCGCGACCAGCCGGCGGACCTCGTCGCTCTTCACCGGTCAATTCCTCGTACGGGCCAGGACCAGGCGGTCCAGGGCGGCGAACCTGAGCAGCGTGAGCAGGCAGTACGTCGTGACGATCGCGCTCACCTCGGCGGCGAGCCCCGCCCACGGCGGCACGGTCAGCACGGCCAGCGTGGTCAGCACGTACGTCGCCAGGACGAGCGCCGGCGCCCGCAGCCGCATGGCGGCCCGCAGCCCAGGGGCCCAGCGCCGGTTGGCCGCCAGCGTGCACAGGCAGGTCAGGACGAGCGCGCCCAGGTTGGCGGGCACCGGCGGCCAGAGAGCACGCAGCGGCAGGTAGAGCAGCGCGTACAGGACGGCGGAGACGGTGCCGATGGCGGCGAACGAGGTGATGGCCGCGCTCGTCACCATGCGCGGTGAGAGCACGGGGTCGGGGTGGGCGGGCGCCGGCTCGCGCCTCGCCACCTCCACGCGGGCGCCGCCGCGCGCCATCGTCCGCGCGACCCTGGCCAGCCCTCTGAGGTCGTCGATGGCGGTCCTGACCACCTGGACGCGGGAGTCGGCGTCCTCGATCCAGTCCACCGGCACCTCGTGCACCCGCAGCCCGTTGTGCTCGGCGAGCAGCAGCAGCTCGGTGTCGAAGAACCACGAGTCGTCCTCGACCCTGGCCAGCAGCGGCCTCGCCACGTCGGCCCTGACCGCCTTGAACCCGCACTGGGCGTCGCTGAAGCGGGCGCCGAAGCCGTACCTGAGCAGGGCGTTGTAGCCGCGCGAGACGATCTCCCTGCGCAGCGAGCGCCGCGTGCGCGAGCCGTGTGCCAGGCGGGTGCCGATCGCGATCTCGGAATGGCCGCTCGCCACCGCGGCGAGCAGCGGGAACAACGCGTCGAGATCGGTGGACAGGTCCACGTCCATGTACGCGACGATGTCGGCGGGACTGGCCTGCCAGGCCGCCCGCAGGGCCGCGCCGCGCCCCCTGACCTGGATCCGCCGGGCGTGCACCTCGGCGAACTCCCCGGCCAGCGCCCCCGCCACCCGCCACGTCGCGTCGGTGCTGCCGTTGTCCACGATCGTGACGCGCCACGGCAGCGGGAAGCCGTCGAGGCGGTGGAGCAGCGTGCGTACGCAGCCGGGCAGGGCGCGCTCCTCGTTGAGCACGGGGATGACGATGTCCACGCTCGCCAGGCTCGGCGCCGGGTCGAGCAGGAGAGGGCTCGGCTCCAGGGCGGTACGGGTGTCCACTTCACTCCCCCGATCGTGCTCGTGGCCATGGCCAACACGATGGTGGTGGGGAGGCCGGGCGTGCCGGACGGGTTTCTCCGCGGCATTCCGCGGCGCGGTGGAAGCCTTTACCTTCCTGGGCTCAGCTCGTAGACGGAGGTGGTCGCGTTGCGGAAGCGCAGGCGGGCGTACGCGTCCAGCTCGGGCCTGATGCCCGTGTAGAGCCAGCGCACGCCGTAGTCCGTGGCGAGCCGCCGTACGTTCTGCGCCGTCGGCGTCGTGAACGCGGCGTCGTTGGCCGCCAGCCTGGCCTGGTCGGCGTACGGGATCTCCAGGTAGGACCGGGTGCCGGCCCTGGCCAGCGTGCTCTCCGCGTACGCCCAGCCCTCGACCAGCACCCGCCGCTCGGTGAACGCCGAGACGTAGAAGTGCCTGCTGTCGCACACCTTCCACCTGGGGTGGTGGCAGTGCAGGTCGGTGGCCACCACGTCGCCCGGTGAGGAGTGGTCGCGCAGCCATCGTCCCGCCGCGAGGGCGCCCTTGGGGATCAGCCGGTGCCGGCGCTCCTCCGGGGTGACGTGGGCGGCGATCACGCGTACGGAGGTGGGCAGCGCGTACCCGGCGAGCAGCGCCACCACGGCCAGCACGTGCCCGCGCCGCCACACCGCGAGCGCCGCGACGGCGAGCACGGCGTACGGCGCCACCACCCGCGCCGGCGGCCCGCCATCGATGTCGGGCGCCGCGACCAGCAGCGCGCCACCGGCTCCCAGCCCCGCCAGGCAGGCCGCCCGCGCCCACGGCACGGGAGGCGCCGCCAGCACCCCGCAGACCGCCGCGATCGACAGGTAGGGCCGCGCCGCCTCCAGGAAGTAGAGCTGCGACTGCGCCGGATGCCCGAGCAGCACCGCCGCCCCGATCCCGGCCGCCCCGATGCCCAGCATCAGCAGCAGCGGCGGCTCCAGCGCCCGCCGCCCCAGCCCGGCCACCCCGCCCCACACGCAGGCCAGGCAGAACAGATGCACCCCGGTCAGCACCGCCAGCGTCGGGATGGTGCCCTGCCCCCAGAGCGCGCGCATGGTGGCGAACGGATCGACCCGCGTGCCCTGCCCGCCGCCGTACAGAACGACGTGCGCCACCACCAGGAACCCCAGCGCCAGCCCCGCCGCGACCAGCCATCGCCGCTCCGCCCGCCGCCGCACGGCCACGACCGTGATCAGCCCGGCCGGCAACAGCGGCAGGTACGTCGCCTTCGCCCCGCTCAGCACCGCCAGCAGCACCGCGAGCGCCGCCCACGGCACCCGCCGCCGCACG
Source organism: Nonomuraea sp. NPDC004580 (assembly GCF_040609855.1). Lineage (NCBI taxonomy): Bacteria > Bacillati > Actinomycetota > Actinomycetes > Streptosporangiales > Streptosporangiaceae > Nonomuraea > Nonomuraea sp. NPDC004580. The sequence goes on from NZ_JBEXLH010000001.1 coordinate 17,186, forward strand.
AGCAACGTCATCACGGCCGCGAACAGCAGTGCCCCGAACGTCTGCGTCGGGCTGGCCCACACGGTGAACATCGACCGCGAGCTGAACACCACTCCCTCGACCAGCTCGGGGCTGAACAGGAAGTACGTCACCCCGGCCGCCGCCGCGCCGGCCGCCCAGCTCCCGCCCAGCCGCCGCCCCAGGACCGCCACCAGCACCACCGTGGCCGCCGCCATGGGCAGCGTGCCCAGCCGGTAGACCAGCGTCAGCGGCTCGATGCCGGTGACCCGGCTCGTGGCGGCCAGCTCGGCGTAGACGAACCAGTGGTAGGACAGCGGCTCGCCCAGCACCACCGGCAGCGCGGGCGGCATGTGATGCCGCAGCTCGCCGACCAGCGCCAGGTGATAGGGCAGATCTCCGTACGCCGCCCCCACCGGCACCCCGTAGAGATGCACCGCACTCCAGACGATCAGGAACGCCACGATCCCGGCCAGCACCCACGCGCACCACGGCGGCACCCGCTCGCGCAGCCCAGGCCCGCGCCAATGCCGCCGCAGCCTGGGCACGCCCACGAACGCCGCCACCACCGCGACCGGCACGACCAGCACCAGCAGCGGCTGCCCCACGGCTCTGGCAGGCAGGTAGGCCAGCACCTCGACCGCGTACCCGAACGCCAGCCCCGCCGCCAGATCCTCCGCCATCGACCGGCCGCCACCCGTCAGCGCCCGCCACAACAACGTGCCAGGCAGCACCAGGCCCACGCCGACGTACCCGGCGAACACCACCAGATCACGCCAGGACACCCCGCACCACAGGAACACGGCGACGGCGAGCACGCCTGCCAGCGCCGCCGGCGCCCACCCCGAGCCGAGCCTGCGCCCCCTCGACATCGTCAGGCGCACCAGCGTGCTCGCGGGCGGCGCCAGCGTCATGCGACGACGGTCACCAGTCGCGTGAACTCGGCCGGCAGGTCGACGCCGTCCCACACCCGGTGGAAGCTCAGCGCGCCGCCCACCGGCACCATGCGATCGACGCCGCGCCCGGCCAGACCCCTGGCCAGCTCCTCCAGCTCGCCCCTGCCGAACCCGAAGTGGGTCATCGTCTGGTCGCGCCGCTCGACCAGGGCCACCAGCTCCGCCAGCGACTCTAGCCTGGCGTGCGCGAACGTGCCCGCGCCCAGCCAGCGCCGGGGAGCAGCCGCCGCGGCCGCCAGGCGTACGCAGGCCAGGGCGTTGCCGTGGAACTCCACGCTCTCCGCCACCCCGTCGGCCGCCAGCCCATAGGTGGACACCCGCTTCTCCACCGCCATCGCCGCATCGACCCCCCACCCGCGCACGGTCACCACCCGCGACACGTGCCCGGTGAAGTCGGCCCGCGCGGCCTCGCAGTCGTCCTCCGGGCCCACCCAGAACACCGTGCGCGGCGACGAGCAGGCCGCCTGGTCGAACCAGTAGGTGTCGTTGACGAAGCCCTCCGCGATCGACACCCGTGCCGCTCTCGGCGCGCACAACCAGGCCGCCGCCCGCACCACCGCGAACGACGAGCGGTCGGGGAAGGTCAGGTCGCGGGCGTGGGGGGCCAGGGGGTGGCGGCGGATCTCGCGTACGGAGTGGTCGCCGCCCCACACCACCCGCAGGTCGCAGGCGGCCGACAGCGCGGCCGTGACCTCGTCGGAGCGGTGGTAGGAGACGATCCGCTGCGTCGCCGCGATCACCGGGTCCGCCGTGGCCAGGGTCTCGTGCAGCGTCTGCAGGATCACCTGGGCCACCGCGCCCGAGCGGGGCGACAGGCGGACGACGTTGCGGTTGCCCATCAGGGCCGACAGGGCCCAGGAGTAGACGAAGACGGTGTCGACGTTCGCGGGCGGGAGGTGGAAGATCAGGCCGCGCGGGACGCGTACGTGCTCGCCGGCCAGCTCCGCCACCGTACGGGCCAGCTCGCTCGGTCGCAGGAAGAAGCCCAGCGAGCCCAGCTCGGGGTGACGGCGCGCGAGCTCCGGCCGCAGCAGCCGCCTGCCGAACGCCGCCAGAAACTCCCTGACCCGCTCATCACCCACCTCCAGCCGGCTCTCGCCCACCTGCTTCAACAACTCCTCGACCGGCACCGCCGGCCCCGCGGGGAACAGCACCTCGACCTGGGGACCGCCTTCGGCGGCGCGGCCCTGCTGAACGCGGGCGTCCTGCGGGGAGCGGGCGTCGGACATCAGCCTCGCCCCATGGTGTCGCTGCAGCCGCGCGCCTCGGCCCGTGGCAGCCTGCCGAGGACCTCGAACCGCTTGCCGGGCCAGGCCCCGTCATCGACGCCGCGCACCACGCCGAGGTCCTCGGTCAGCAGCACGTGACCTGGATAGGACGTGGGAAGCGTGCTGACCACCTCGACCAGCCCGGGGACGCCGGTGGGCGCCTCCTGCCAGGTCTCGGGGTCGCGGATCACGACGTCGGCGAAGTCGGGACAGTAGAGCCCGTCGCCTTCGGGTCCTTCCAAGAAGACCGTCCCGATCTGCTCGACCATGCCGTAGAAGTTGTGCACCCTGCTCAGCCCGCACTCGTCGGCCAGCCGCCGCCGGAATTCGGCGTTGTCGACCGCCTGCTCGGCCAGCCGCTTCCAGCCGCCGGAGTGGATCAGCACCCCCTGCGACAGGTCCGCGCCCAGGCCCAGCAGGTGCAGCCAGACCATGAACGTGAACCCGAAGATCAGGAACGGCTCGCCGCCGTGCCGGGCCAGGAAGTCGTGGACGGCCCGCGTGTCCGCCTCGCCCCGATCGTCGAGCACGAAGGTGTGGTCGCGGCCGAAGTTCATCATCCCGAGCACGCCCGCGCCGCGAGCGCTCAGCATCGGGTCGCGGACCACCGACCGCATGTCGACCACCAGCATCGGCAGCCGCCGCTCGCCCAGCACCTGCCGCATGGTGGCGGCCAGCATGCGGGTCTGCGCCGCCGCGGCCGCCCGGTCGAGGTGGATGCGGCTCGGCGCCTGCCCGGTGGTGCCGCTGGAGGTCAGCACCCTGAACACCTCATGGGCAGGCACGCTGCGCAGCTCGTGGGTCTTGAACAGGCGTACCGGCAGCCACGGCAGGTCGGCCAGCCGGGCGTAGGGCGGCGTAGCGCCGATGGCATCGAGGATGCGGCCGTAGGGTGGACACGCCAGGCGGTGCCGCTCGGTCAACGCGGCCAGCTCAGGCAGCAACACGGCCTCCCGCCGCGCCGCCCCCAGCGTGAACACCGACTGCCCCGGCGCCGCCAGGACCGGCCCCGCCACCCCGATCTGCGGACGGGTCATGCGATCGACTCCAACGCTCGGCTGCCGATCACGCCCGTCGCCAGGGCCTGTCCTGCCATCCCCGTCATGTCATGGACTCCAGCGCTCGGTAGTCGATCTTGCCCGTCGGCAGCAGGGGCAGGCGGTCGATGTGGCGGACCTCGAAGCCGCTCCAGTGCAGCCGCAGCTGTGCGGCGAGTTGCCGGGCCAGCAGCGCCATGGCGGGCTTGGCGAGGGTTTCCGTCCAGATCGTCACGCGGTCGTCGCCGCTGGTGGCGGCCACCGGGCCGGAGCCGCGCAGCAGGCGTTCGACGTCGTCGAGGTTGACGCGGGTGCCGAAGACCTTGGCGATGCGTTTGGTGCGGCCCGTGACGTACAGGAAGCCCTCGTCGTCGAGCCGGCCCAGATCGCCGGTGCGCAGCACGCCGCCCAGGTCGTCGCCCCTCGCCAGGTCGGCGGCCGTCTCGGCGTAGCCCATCATCACGTTGGGCCCGTGGTAGACGACCTCGCCGCCGTCGATCTCCAGCCGCCCGCCGGGCACCGCCACGCCCACAGAGCCCGGCTTGTCGTCGAGCCGGTCGGGTGGCAGGACCGCGATGCGGGCGGTGGCCTCGGTCTGGCCGTACATGACGTAGAAGCGCTCCGCCTGGGCGGCGAACTCCTTGACCAGCTCGGGCGCCAGCCGCCCGCCCGCCTGGGTGAGCGTGGTGAGCGCGGGGTAGTCGGCGTGGTCGAAGCGCAGCCTGCGCAGCATCGTGTACTGGTAGGGGACCGCGGCGAGCGACGTACAGGAATGGGCCTTCAGATCGGCCCAGAACGACCGCTCCAGCAACCCCGCCTCGGTGAGCACCACCGTGCCCCCGGCGACGAGGTGACTGTTGAGCACCGACAGCCCATAGCTGTAGTGCAACGGCAGACTGGTCGGCGCGACGTCGTTCGGTCCGAGACTCAGGGCCGCGGCGATCGCCCGAGCATTGGCCAGCACCGCCGCCCGCGAGATCCGGACCAGCTTGGGATTGCCCGTGGAGCCGGAGGTGGCCAGCAACAACCCGAGGTCGGGATGCGGATCAGGCGCGGTGCGCCGCCGCCCCAGCTCACCGCCCGCCTGCGTGAACCCGATGAGCGCGCTCGGCTCGAACCGCTCGGCCAGCTCGCCCAGCGCGGCGGCCGGCAACTCAGGATCAAGCAGCGCGATGGGCCGGCGAGCCTCCAACGCCCCCAGGTAGCAGAAGACGGACGCCGGCGTGTTCCGCATCCCGCAGAACACCGGCCCGGGCGGCAACTCCTCGAACCGTCCGGCCGCCCGCCGGACGGACCGCGCCAGGTCCTCCCCGGCGACCCCGTCCCGATCGCCGGCGGCGATGAGCCGAGCCTGCGGATGCGGGAACACGCCGGTGGCGTGCGGCTGCGGGTCTGCTGACATCACTGGACCAGACCGCCGTCCACGCCGAGGACCTGGCCGGTGATGAACGCGGACTCAGGTGAGAGGAGGAAGGCCACGGCCCGTGCGACGTCGTCGGGCTCGCCCAGGCGGCCGAGCGGGGTCGCCGCGATCGTGGCGAGGCGCTCGTCGTCGCCGAGGGTGGCGAGCATGTCGGTACGGATGTAGCCGGGCGCCACCGCGTTGACCCTGATGCCGTGCGGGCCCAGCTCTTTGGCCGCGGCGAGGGTGAGGCCGAGCACCGCCGCCTTCGTGGCGGAGTAGACCGTCTGCCCGGCGCCGCCCGCCCTGCCCATGATCGACGACACCAGCACCACGGCCGGCTCGCTGCCCCTGCGCAGCAGCCTGAGCGCGGCCTGGAGCGTGTGGGTGGCGCCCACGGCGTTGACCTCGAAGAGGCGGCCGATCGTGTCGCGGCTCGTCAGCCCGAGCAGCCCGGCCGCGTGCACACCGGCGTTGACCACGAGCGCGTCGAGCCGGCCGTGCCGTTGGTAGATGCGCCGCATCATCGTGTTGACCCGCGCCGGGTCGGCGACGTCGCCGTGCACGGAGCCGGTGGCGCCACCGGTCTCGGCGGCCACCTCGGCCGCCGCCTTGGCGGCCCGCTCCTCGTCATGGCCGTGCATGACCACGGCGTGACCGGACGCGGCCAGCCGCACCGCCACCGCCCGCCCGATCCCTCGCGTCGACCCGGTGACCAGCACCACCCGCCGCTCCACGAACGCCTCGCCCTCGGTCACGGACCCCACCCGGGCCTCCTCACACGACCCGAGCTCAAGGTGCGATGGGTGCGGACCGGGGTGGGGGTCAGACGGCGGCGGCGCCGATGCCATGCTTCTCCAGCAGCTCGGCCGCCTTGGCGAACGAGCTCATGTCGATCATCTCGTCGGTGTCGATCATGATGGAGAACTCGTCCTCCATCGCCGCGACGAGCGCCATGTGCGCGAGGGAGTCCCACTGCGGGATGGCGCGGTATTCGAGGTCGTCGACGCCGGCGTCGGGCGGAAGGTTGAGCGCCATGCGGAACACGGCCCGCAGGCGGTCGAGATGACTCATAATCACTCACTCTCTGTCCTCAAGCCATGACGAAGTGTAGCCGTATCGCGAAGCGGATGAAAAACCAAGCCCCCGACCTGAGTAATGGAAGCGTATAACGATGCGTGACCCATGGTGGGTGCTGGGAATGTCGGGAAGGACACGCCAGCCGTACGGGGGGAATGATGGACGAATCCAATCACTGGTACGGGCACTCCCGCATTCTCGGCAGATACTGTGGCCTGCTGGACGAGGCGCCGAAGCGCATTCAGGGTTTCCTCCAGCACGGATGGAACTATCTGCACGGATTCCCCCCGAACGACCACTGGTGCAGCCCGGGTTACCCCCGTTTCATCTGGTCGGACGTCCTGCGCCGCCGGGGCTGGTCGATGGGCAGGAGGGGGCACTATCTCATCGGCGCGCCGTGGATCTACCTTCTTCACCAGGAGCCCGGCCTCGGCGTGCGTGAGGATCGCGAGGGTACGATCTGGTATCCCTTTCATGGCTGGGAAAAACATTCCGTCATCGGGGACCATGCCCGGCTCGCCGATGAAATCCGAGATGTCGAGATTGGCCCGGTAACGGTCTGCCTTTATTGGTTGGAATTCGCAAATCCGGACATTCGGCGGGCGTACGAATTGAGGGGGTTCCGGGTCATCTGTCACGGCGAACGCGGCTCCCGCTGGGAGGCGAAGGGCCGCGACTTCCTGCGCAAGCAGCTCGTCGAGTTGCGGCGCCACCGCAGGGTGGCCTCCAACCGGCTCGGCAGCGCGCTGTTCTACGGCGCGTCGGTGGGGTGCGAGGTGGCCGTCTACGGCGACCCCATGCAGTTCGAGGACGAACGGCCTGAGTACGGCGGCACCGCCCGCCGCATGCGCCTGTGGCCCGAGCTGCACGGCACGCACGTCGATCGCGAGCTGGCGGCCGAGGTGGCACGGCGCGAGCTGGGCTTCGAGTATCAGGCGACACCGGAGGAGCTACGGCGGATGTTCGGATGGAAGCGCCCCCCGGCGGCGGCCCCACGCAGGCGCCTCGCCCCGTCCGCGGCCGGCCACGCCAAGGTGAGTGCAGGAGTGCGGGGATGAGGGTGAACGAGGCGCCGGCGAACGTGCGGCTGATCGGCGGCGAGATGCTGCTCTGGTCCGACATGTCCGGCATTGGGGGCGTCACCGAGTGGCGCGGCGCGGCGCTGGAGCTGATCAGGCGGCTGGTCCCCGCGGACGGCAGGGTGCTGCTGGTGGGCCCGCATCCGCAGCCGCTGGTGGACGACGTGGTGGCCAGGGCGGGCGAGGCGGCGGCGCTGCTGCGCTCGTTCCCCGACGCCCGTGACCTGGGGGAGCGCCATCCGGGGCTGGAGGTGTTCTGCGGCCGGCTTGAGGTGCTGGCCGTCGAGGAGCCGTACGACCTGGTGCTGGCCCTCGACGGCCTGCTGCGCACCCACTCGGCGGAGGCCCCGGCCTCGGCCTGGAGCGAGTCGCTGGCCGCACTGGCCGAGCTGACCAGGCCGGGCGGCCGGCTGGTCCTCGGCGTACGCAACGACCTCGGCATCGACCGGTTCATCGAGGCGAGGCCGGCCGACCGCGAGTGCGGCGACGACCAGTGGGCCCCGCACGGCTTCGACCCCAGCTACCCGGGCGGCCCCGCGGCGCTCGACCTGGGCCTGGAGTCGGCCGGGCTGAGCCTGCAGCGCTGCTACGCCGCCTACCCCGACCGCCAGGCCCCGCGCTCACTGCTGTCGCGCGAGGCACTGGCGTTCGAGCTGCCCGAGGCGCTGACGTTCCCGCTGAGCGCCCGCGAGAGCGACCGCATGCTGGTGGCCGACCCGCTCAGCCTGACCAGGCTGGTGTTCAGGCACGGGCTGGGCGAGGAGCTGGCGCCGCTGTGGCTGGCCGTCGCGACGCGCCCGCCCGGGGCGTCCGACCCGGTGCATCCGGTGGAGCTGCCGCTCGGCCTCATCGAGGAGGGCCAGGCCCTGTACGAGCTGACCGCCGGCGGCACCCGTCGCCTGCCGGGCGGCGAGGAGCACCCGGTGCCCGCGGGCCGCGTCGTGGAGGAGATCCTCGTCGAGGCATGCGCCCGCGAGGACGTCAAGACCGTACGCGAACTGCTGTCGGAGCTGGCCTGCTGGCTGGAGGCCGGCGGCGACGCGTCGGCCGCGACCGACAGCCTGGTCTACGACGGCGAGCGGTTCGCCGCGGTCAACCCGCCCGCGGCCCCCGCCACGCCGCCCGAGCCGCGCGTGGCGCTGTGCCGGATCCTGTGGCGGTTCGCGGTCAGGCTGCTGGCGGCCGGTCACCATCACCCGTGGCCGTGGCCACTGGAGGCCGACCAGCTCGCGCTGACCCTGTGCGGCATGGCCGAGCGGCCCTGCGACCAGGGCGATCTCGACCTGGCCCGCAAGCTGGACGCCGACCTGGGCCAGCCGGCCGAGCTGGGCGAGCACGCGCCGACGTACCGGGATCTGCTGGGCGCCCGCGACCGGCTGGCCGATCAGCTCACCGCGGCCCTGGCCAGGATCGCCCGCCTGGAGACCAAGCTCTCCTACCGCGAACGCGAGCTCGTGCGGGCCAAGGCCAAGCTGCGCAGGACGCAGCGCAAGGCCACCGCCTACCGCAGAACGCTCGGCTACCGCCTCTCCCGCCGACTGGCCCGCCCCCGCAAGGTCGCCCGCCGCGTCATACGCCTGCTGTCCGGCTGACCCACCATGAGGAGCTCCTGTGCCGGTTCTTTCGGTGATCGTCCCGTTCCACAACGTCGAGAAGTACATCGGACCCTGCCTTGACTCCATAACCGCGCAGACGCTGGACGACCTGGAGGTGATCTGCGTCGATGACGGCAGCGGCGACGACGGCGCCGCGGCCGTCGCGGCGAGGATGGCGGACGACCCGCGCATCACCCTGCTCAGCCAGGACAACCACGGGGTGGGCCACGCCCGCAACGTGGGCGTGCGCCACGCCACCGGCACCTACCTCGCCTTCGTGGACGGCGACGACACCGTGCCGCGCGACGCGTTCAAGCGCATGGTGTCCTCGCTGGAGACGACCGGCTCCGACCTGGCCTGCGGCAACGTCATGCGGCTCTACCGCAACCTGCTCATCCCTTCGTGGGCGCACCGGCAGGCGTTCGCGAGGCCGGCCAGGCGTACGCACATCACCCGCCACCCGCTGCTGGTCCGCGACCGCATGTTGTGGAACAAGGTCTACCGCCGCTCGTTCTGGGACCGCCTCGGGCTGCGCTTCCCCGAGCGCATGTACGAGGATCAGCCCGTCGCCATGGCCGCCCACGTCGGGGCGCGGTCGGTGGACGTGCTGGCCAGGGTCGTCTACCACTGGCGGCAGCGCGACGAGCAGGGCGCCTCGATCACCCAGCGCTGCCTGGAGCCGGCGAACCTGCGCGACCGCCTGCTGTCGGTGACGCAGACGGCCGGGCTGCTCGCCCGCGGCGCCCCTGGGCTGAAGGCCGACTTCGACCGCGACACGCTGGACATCGACATGACGGTCGCCGTCGAGGCGATGGCGGCGATGGGCGAGACGGCCGACCCCGACCTGGTGGACCTCGCCGTCCGCTACCTCGACGGCGTGTCGCAGGAGGCGTGGCTGAGCATCCCGTTCGAGCACCGCCTGATGGTGCACCTGCTGCACACGCGCAGGCTGGATGAGCTGTCGCGGGTCTTCGCCGAGGCGCGGGAGGGCCGGTTGCAGCCGAAGGTCGGCTCGTCGGGGTGGTGGCGCAAGCGCTGGTACGGCCGCCACCCCTCGATGCCGGGCCACCTCTCGGACGTCTCCGGCGAGCTGGGCCTGCGGGCCAGGCTGGTCAGCCTCGACTGGCACGACGACGTGCTGCACGGCGCGGGCCGGGTGGCGGTCGGGAAGTTCGACATCGGCGACCTGCGGCGGGTGCGGGTGCGTACGTGGCTGCGCGAGCGCGGCACCGGCGAGACCGTGGTGCTGTCGGAGAACGGGAGCTTCCCCCTCTGGGAGGAGGTCGAGCAGGAGGACGGCGGCCGGCTGCCGGAGCACGCGTTCCCGTTCAGGTTCGCCTTCGACCCCGAGACGCTGACGCGGGCACAGCTCGCCCGGCACGGCCAGTGGGACCTGCACGTACGGGTGCGCGGCGGCGGGCTGCGGCTGGAGTGCAGGGTGGCGGGGCCGCGCTGGCTGCCGCCGCTGATCCCGGCGCCGCGCCGCAGGTCGGGGGTGTGGCTGGTGCCGGTACGCAGCGCGAAGGGCGCCTGGGGCATCCGGGTGCGCACGGCCCAGGCGATCATCGGCGAGTGCCGGGTGGACGGCGGCGACCTGGTGCTGGCGGGCCGCATCTCCGACCTCGGGGACGGAGAGCCGGTGCTGCGGCTGCAGCGCAGGAGCGACGGCGAGGAGATGTACTTCCCGGTGGAGCTGGCCGGCCAGAACTTCCACGCACGAGTGCCGCTGGCCGGCATCGACGCGTGCGTGGGCCACGAGTCGTGGTGGGAGGTGCTGATCGACCAGGGCCGCGCGCTGCGCCCGCTCGTACGCTCGCGGCAGTGCACGGTCACGACCGTGGCCGAGCGCCGCTTCCTCATCGACCGCGGCGAGGACGGCTGCCTGCTGCTGGCCGAACGCTGAAGGCTCAGCGCAGGATCCCGGCCAGCGTCTCGGCGACGTGGTCCTGCTGGGCGTCGGTCAGGCCGGGCCACAGCGGCAGCGACAGCTCCTCGAAGTAGTAGGCCTCGGCCTGGGGGCACAGGCCGCGCCGGTAGCCGATGTCCTCGAACACCGGATGCCAGTAGGCCGGCATGTAGTTGACCTGCACGCCGATGCCGGCCGCTCGCATGCGGTCGTAGACCTCGCGCCGCCGCCCGTCGCCGATCCTGACGGGATAGAGATGCCAGCTCGGGCGTACGTAGGCGCGCTGCGCGGGCAGCGTCAGCCCGGGCACGTCGCGCAGCAGCGTGTGGTAGCGGGCGACCAGCTCGGCGCGCCGCTCGCGGAAGCGCCCGAGCCTGCGCAGCTGGCTGATGCCGAGCGCGCAGAGCACGTCGGGCAGCCGGTAGTTGAGCCCGAACGTGTGCACCTCCTGGTGCCAGCCGCCCTCGCCGGGCGTGCGCTGCTCGGCCGGGTCCCTGACCAGGCCGTGGTTCCTGAAGCGGGCCGCGCGCCGCAGCATCGCGGGGTCGGGCGCCGCGATGGCGCCGCCCTCGGCCGTGGTCACGGTCTTGGTGGGGAAGAACGAGAACGTCGTCAGGTCGGCCAGCGCCCCCACCGGCCGGTCCTTGTACGTCGCCCCGATCGCGTGCGCGGCGTCGGCCATCAGCGTGGCGCCCGCCCGTTTCGCCACCTTGCGCAGCTCGTCGTAGTCGGCGGGGTGGCCCGCGTAGTCGACCGCGGTGATCGCCCGCGTCCGCGTCGTGACGTGCGCGGCGGCGGCGCCGGGGTCGAGGTTGCCGGTGTCGGGCTGCACGTCGGCGAAGACCACCCGCGCGCCGAGCAGCGCCGCCGTGGCGGCCGTGGCCACGAACGTCAGCGGCGAGGTGATCACCTCGTCTCCGGGGCGCACCCCGGCCGCGACGTAGGCGACGTGGAGCGCGGCGGTGCCCGACGTGACCGACACGCAGGGCACGCCGCCCGTCCACTTGGCCAGCTCCGCCTCGAACGCGCCGACCGCCGGCCCCGTGGTCAGCCAGTCGCCGCGCAGCACCTCCGTGACGGCCTCGACGTCGGCCTCGTCGATGGACTGGCGTCCGTAGGGCAGCATCAGCCGGTCACCATCGCCCGCAGGTCGTCGACCGACAGCCACTGGTCGTTGGTGTCGGAGCGGTAGGAGAAGCCCTCGGGCAGCGTCTCGCCGGTCTCGGGCGGCCGGTAGCCCCAGGTGGCGATCGTCGGCTGGACGACGTAGCGGTCGGCCAGGCGCAGCGCCCTGCGGCTGTCGTCGGGGCCGATCATCTCCTCGTGCAGCTTCTCGCCGGGACGCACGCCGATCTCGTAGACCGCGCTCTGCGGGGCCAGCGCCTCGGCCAGGTCGGTGATGCGCATGCTCGGGATGCGCGGCACGTAGAGCTCGCCGCCCTGCATCATGTCGAACGAGTCGACCACGAACCTGACGGCCTGCTCCAGCGTGATCCAGAACCGCGTCATGCGCTTGTCGGTGATCGGCAGGCTGCCGCCCTGCTCGGCCAGACGCTGGAACAGCGGGACCACCGAGCCTCTGCTGCCCACCACGTTGCCGTAGCGGACGACGGAGAAGCGGGTCTCGTGGGCGGCGGCGTAGTGGTTGGCCGAGACGAACAGCTTGTCGGCCACCAGCTTCGTGGCGCCGTAGAGGTTGATCGGGCTGCTGGCCTTGTCGGTGGAGAGCGCGACGACCTTGCGCACGCCGCAGTCGATGGCGGCCTCCACGACGTTCTGGGAGCCCGCGACGTTGGTGCGGACGTATTCGAACGGGTTGTACTCGGCGGTGTCGACCTGCTTGAGCGCGGCGGCGTGGACGACGTGGTCGACGCCGTGCATGGCGCGGGTGAGGCGGTCGCGGTCGCGTACGTCGCCGATGAACCAGCGCAGGCGCTCGTCGTCGCCGAAGAGCTGCTTGCTCTCGTACTGCTTGAGCTCGTCGCGGGAGAAGACCACCAGGCGGCGCACCCCCAGCGAGTCGAGCGCGTGGCGGATGAACGCCTTGCCGAAGGACCCCGTGCCTCCGGTGATCAGTATCGATGATCCGCTGAGAATGCTCACGTGGCCCCCTGAGTCGCGCCGGACGGCGCTGTAGTCGTCGTGGCAGCCGGTAGCATAGCGCGATCGCACAACGACGCAGAGTCACACGGGGGATTGGGGCTTCGGTGCGGATCGTGGGGATCATTCAGGCCAGGATGGGATCGACGCGGCTGCCCGGCAAGGTGCTGCGCGAGCTGGGCGGGCGGTCGGTGCTCGGCTGGGTCGTACGCGCGGCGCGCGAGGCGGGGGCGCTCGACGACCTGCTCGTCGCCACCACCACCGAGCCGGCCGACGACGCGGTGCTCCGCGAGTGCGACCGGCTCGGCGTGGCCTGTCACCGGGGGCCGGTCGATGATGTGCTGACCAGGTTCGTCCAGGCTGTGGACGGGCGGCGGTGCGACGCCGTCATGCGGTTCACCGCCGACTGCCCGCTGCTCGACCCGGCCGTGATCAGGGAGGCGGCGCTGGTGTTCCGTGCCGTGCCTGAGCTCGACTATCTCAGCACCGGCCTGGCCCGTACGCTGCCGCGCGGGCTCGACGTCGAGATCGCCGGCCGGGCCGCGCTGGCCAGGGCCGACCAGGAGGCCACCGGCTTCCACCGCACCCACGTCACCTCCTACCTCTACGAGCATCCCGGCGACTCCCGGCTGCTCGGCCTGGCCTACCGTCCGGCCGCCGACGACCTCCGGGTGACGCTCGACACCGAGGACGACTGGCGGCTGATCGCGGCCGTGATCGCCGCCCTGGGCGACCGGTGCCTGCCGGCCAGGACGCTCATCTCCTGGTTGCGTGAGCATCCCGAGGTGACCGGTATCAACGCCCACGTCCGCCAGAAGGCTTTGCAGGACGCGTGACGCGTGGGTGGGGTGCGGGTGGGGACCCGGTGCGACGCCGGGGCGCGGAGCGGGGTCGGGCACCTGGTGCGGTGCGTGGCGCTGGCCGAGGAGCTGGTCGCGCGCGGCGTCGAGGTGGTCTTCCTGGGGGAGGTCCGTGACTCGCCGTGGGGGCGGGCCCAGCTCGACGGGCGCGGGCTGCCGCTGGTCCCGGCGCCGGGCGAGCCCGAGAAGCTGGCGGCGCTGGCGCGCGGGCTGGGCTTGGACGCCGTGGTGCTGGACTCGTACGAGCTGGCGCCGGCCACCGGGTCGGTGCTCAGAGCGGCGGGGCTGCCGGTGCTGGCCATCGTGGACGGCGACCCGCTGGGCCAGGAGGCCGACCTCTACCTCGACCAGAACCTCGGCGCGGAACACCGCCCCTTCACCCTGCCCGTCACGCTGCCCGTCACGCTGCCCGCCGCCCTGCCCGTCACCCTGTCCGCCGCCCTGCCCCTAACCCTGCCCGGCCGCCGCCTCGCCGGGGCCGGCTACGTGCTCCTCCGCGACAGCGTCCGCCGCCGCACCCGAGCACCCCGCCCGAACGGCCCGCCGCGCGTGCTGTGCTTCTTCGGCGGCACCGACAGCGCGGGGGTGGCGCGGGGCTGGGCGGACGCGCTCGACGCCACCGGGCTGCCCCTCCTCGGCACGGTCGTCAGCCCGGTGCCGTTCGACGCGGGGCCGATCGCGGTCATCCCGCCCACCGACCGCCTGCCCGAGCTGATGGCGGCGGCCGACCTGGTGGTGACGGCGGCGGGCTCGGCCGTGTGGGAGCTGCTGCACCTCGGCGTGCCGATGGCGCTGACCTGGGTGGCCGCCAACCAGCTCATCGGCTACGAGGAGCTGGTGCGCCGCCGCGCCGCGGCGGGCCTCGGCTCCGCCCCCGGCCCCGAGGCGGTCGCCGTTCTGGCGGAGCTGCTCGCCGACCCCGCCGCCCGCGAGGAGTACGGCGGACGGGGCCGCGGGCTCGTGGACGGCAGGGGGCGGGAGCGGGTGGCCGATGCGCTGCTCGATCTCATCCTCCGATCAGGTCCCAGGTCATCGGAGTGCCCAGCCGCGCGTCGCGGACGAAACGACGCCCCATGACCTGGGCGGCGGCGTCGGGGTGCAGGCCGCCGGCCGGGCGGATCGATCGGACGTTGTCGGGGGTGACCGGGTCGCCGGCGCGCACGTCACGTACGACGTGAAGGGACCGGCGGAAGCGCAGGCCCTCGCGCTCCGACGGGCGCGGCCCGATCACGGTGTCGCCCAACGACTCCCAGGCCCGCCTGCTCTCCGTCACCAGCGCCGCCAGCTCTGCGGGCTCCAGCGAGAAGGCGGCGTCCACGCCGCCGTCGGCCCGCGACAGCGTCACGTGCTTCTCGATCAGGCAGGCCCCCAGCGCGACCGCCGCCAGCGCGGCCCCGATGCCGGGCGTGTGGTCGGACAGCCCCACCATTTCACCGGTCAGCGCCGACAGCAGCGGCAGCGAGCGCAGGTTGCTCTCGCCGGGCGGCGCGGGATAGGTGGCCGTGCAGGACAGCACGACGAGCTGCGCGCACCCGGCGCCCCTGGCCGCCGTCACGGCGGCGTCGATCTCGGCGACGGTGGCCATGCCGGTCGAGATGATCAGCGGCTTGCCGGTGCCGGCCGCGAGCCGGATGAGCGGCAGGTCCACGATCTCCGACGAGGCGATCTTGTACGCCGGCACCCCCAGCTTCTCCAGCACCTCGACCGCCGTGGGGTCGAACGGCGCAGAGAAGGCGACGAGCCCCCGCTCCCGGGCCCGCCTGAAGATCGGGTCGTGCCACTGCCACGGCGTGTGGGCGCGCTCGAAGAGCCGGTAGAGCGTCTCGCCGCCCCACAGCTCGTGCTCGTCGCCCACCCGGAACGCGGGCGCGTCGCAGTCGACGGTCAGCGTGTCGGGCGTGTACGTCTGCAGCTTCAGCGCGTGCGCCCCCGCGTCGGCTACGGCGTCCACGATGGCCAGCGCCCGCTCCAGGCTGCCGTTGTGGTTGCCGGACAGCTCGGCGACGACGAACGGCGGATGCCCTGGGCCGACCGGCCGCCCCCCGATGGAGATCATGTGTGGTCCTTCCTGAGCTCGATGGTCACGACGTCGCGCAGGACGCCGTCGACGTCCCGCCGGTAGGAGCCCGTCTCGGCGAAGCCGAAGCGCCGGTGCAGCCGCAGCACCGGCTCGTTGCCCGCGAGCACCTCGCCGCGCAGCAGGCTCAGCCCGAGCGGCCCGAAGGCGTGCTCGATGGCCGCCCGCTCCAGGCCGACCCAGGCGGGCAGCAGCTCCCCGTGCCGCTCAAGGCCGTCGAGGTCGAGGTAGTAGCCCCAGTACGCGGCGCCGCCCGCGATGCCGGTGTAGGTGACGACCCCGGCCGGGGCCCCGGCGTGCTGGTAGACCATCACCCGCCTGGTGCCGTCGACCCGGGTGGCCAGCCACCAGCGGGTGTGCTCGTCCGGCGTGATCTCGTGCGTGGTGAAGCTGGTGGCGCGGACGCGAGGGTGGTTGCGCCAGTGGCGCATGGCCGGCAGATCGTCCTCGTGCGCGTCTCTCAACACGGCGTCCCCCTACCGTAAGTACTCGATCCTTTGCACAACGTAGCGGATTACGCGCTCGGTAAAGAGCTCATCAGGGAGGGCCATCGGGCACGTAGTGAGGTCGGCCGTCACGGCATGCTGCCCTCGAACGCACACCGAGTGCAAGGAGCAATTCGGCATGATCCCCCTGCTCAGCGTGGTCGTCCCCGTTCACGACGTGGAGCCGTACCTGACCGAGTGCCTGAAGTCGCTGGCGGCGCAGACGCTGGAGGACATCGAGGTGATCATCGTGGACGACGGGTCCACCGACGGCGGCCGGCGGGTCGCCGAGGACTTCGCCGCGCGCGACGGCCGGTTCGTGCTGGTGAGCCAGCGCAACCTGGGTCCCGGGCCGGCGCGGAACGTGGGTGTCGGCCGGGCGCGGGGCACGTACCTGGCCTTCGCCGACGGTGACGACGTCGTGCCGCCGGACGCGTACGAGCGGCTGGTCGGCACGCTCGCCGAGACCGGCTCCGACCTCGCGACCGGCGCCGTGCGGCGGCTGGTGGACGGCGGGCTGGAGGAGTCGACGCTGCACGAGAAGGTGTTCAGGCGCCCGCACCTGTGCACCCACATCACCGACAGGCCGGTGCTGGTCAGGGACCGCACGGTGTGGAACAAGGTGTACCGGCGCGACTTCTGGGAGCGCTGCGGCCTGCGCTTCCCCGCCGGCATCTACGAGGACGTGCCGGTCGCCATGCAGGCCCACGTGCTGGCGACCAGCGTGGACATGGTCGGCGACGTGGTCTACCACTGGCGCAAGCGCGAGGAGGGCGGCACCTCGATCACCCAGCGCCGCTCGGAGCTGCCGAACCTTCAGGAGCGGCTGTCGGCCATCCGCTCGGTGCGCACGTTCTTCGACGACCGCGCGCCCGAGCTGCTCGACGGCTTCGACGCGCTCGTGCTGGAGAAGGACACGATCTTCCTGTTCCAGGCGCTGGAGCGGTGCACGGAGGACCCGGGGCCGCTGCTGGACCTGGGCCGGGCCTGGCTGGCCGAGCTGGGGCCGCACGTGCTGGCCGGCGCGCCTTCGCTGCGCCGCCTGGAGCTGCACCTGCTGCGGCGCGGCCTCATCAGGGAGCTGCGCACCGTACGGGAGTTCCGCCGCGGCCGTGAGGAGGTCGCCCGCGTGGTGCCGCGCGGCTGGCGGACGACCGGCTGGTACGGCGACTACCCCTTCTTCCGCGACCGCCGCCTGCGCATCCCTGACGAGGTGTTCGACGCCCGCGACGAGCTCAAGCTGGTCGCCAAGGTTGAGGAGTGCACCTGGACGGGGACGGACTACCGGCTGCGCGCATACGTGGGCATCCACCGGGTGGAGCGCAAAGTGCCCAAGGTGAGCCTGTGGCTCAGCGACGGCCGCCGCAGGGTGCCGCTGGAGGTGCGGCGCAAGGGCAGGTACGGCGTCCTGGCGGTCGTGGACCCGGCCCGGCTCGACGGGGATCGCCCCTGGAAACTGGGGGTGCGGGCCGAGCTGCGCGGCCTGGTGTTCAAGGGCTGGTGCCGCGACGGAGAGGCGGGCGGCACGTGGCGATGGTCAGTGCCGGGATGGTCAAGAACCGTTATGGACATCCCCCAGTAGTTCCAGACAGTAATCGCTCCGGCGCGTCGCGTGGTCATGCTGGGATCCATGAGGACCTATTCGCTGGATGACGTCTACGAGACACGCAAGCGGAGGGACTCCTGGTGGACCGTCTATTTCGTGGATCCGGTCGCCTGCCGGGTCGCCCTTCCCGTCGCCAATCACACCCGGCTCACGCCCAATGCGCTCACCGTGCTTTCGCTGGTCCTCGGCACGGTGTCGGCCGCCTGTTTCGCGGCGAACCACCTCATAGCGGGCGCGGGCTTCTTCTATCTGAGCTTCATGATCGACTGCGTGGACGGCAAAATCGCCCGGCTGAAGGGCACGGGCACGCCGTTCGGGCTCTGGCTCGACTACGTGGGGGATCGGATCAGGGTCGTCCTGTGCGCCGGGGGGCTGGCGTACGGGCAGTACGCGCTGACGGGCGACGTGCACTACGTCGTGCTCGGCGCGGCGGTGGCGGTCCTGGACCTGTTCAGGTACGTCAACGCGCCGCAGATGAAGCGCGTACGCGAGGCCATCAGAGAGGAACGGCAGGAGGCGGAGCCGGACCCGCTGGGTCAGGACCCGATCGACGCCGACCCGCTCGGCGCCGACCCGGTGGGCCCGGAGCCGTTCTTCGCCGAGCGGCCGGAGGGCGAGCCGCGGGGGCGCGCTCAGCGGCGGATCTTCGCCCGGTTCTTCCGCAGGCTCAACAGGTTCCTGGCCCGTCATCGTGTGCGCTCGCACCTCGTGAGCGGCATCGAGTTCCATGCGGCGGTGTTCGTGGTCGCGCCCATCGCGGGGGCGTGGGCGCTGATCCCGCTCGCCGCGTCGTCTGGGGCGCTGCTGCTCGCCAACGAGGTCTTCCTTGTGTACCGGATGTGGCTCTTCACGCGCAGGCACGGCGTGGGCTCGCCTCAGGAGAGCCGAGAGCACGTTCTCGTCTAAGTTTTCGGGGGTTAGTACGACATGAACGACCGGCCAGTCTTCGTCATCGGATGCCCGCGATCCGGCACCACGATGCTCCAGCTCATGCTCCACTCGCACCCGCGCCTCGCGGTGCCACCGGAGACGCGCTTCCTCGTTCCCGCTTATTACCGCCGCCGCAAGTGGGGCGACCTCCGGGTCGCCCAGCGCCGCCGCGCCCTGGCGCAGTGGATCGCGACCGACCGCAGCACCAAGTTCCGCGAGCTGAAGATCGACAAGGACGAGTTCGTCCGGCAGGCCGTCGAAGGCCCCGGCTCGCTGGGCTCGGTGCTCGGCACCGCCTTCAAGATGTACGCCGACCGCTTCGACAAGGCCCGCTGGGGTGACAAGCGGCCGAGCTACGTCAAGCAGGTGGACATGCTGCTGCGGCTCTTCCCCGACGCCCAGTTCATCCACCTCATCAGGGACGGCCGCGACTGCGTGGCCTCGCTGAAGGAGATGCCCTGGTACACCCTGGACTCCTTCCACGCCGTCTCCACCTGGGCAGAGGCCATCGACGCGGGCGGCAGGCTGCGTCGTACGCTGCCCGACGACACCTACTACGAGCTGCGCTACGAGGACCTCACCGACGACCCGATGACCGAGCTGAAGAAGCTCTGCCACTTCCTCGACGAGGACTTCTCGCCGGCGATGATCTCGCCGCGCGAGGCGGCCAGCGTGGCGGTGCCGCAGCACAAGGTCTGGCACAGCAACACCCACCGCGAGGTCACCCGCAGCCGGGTCGGCAGCTGGGCGAACCGGCTGGAGGACTGGGAGGTGGCGCTGTGCGAGCACATGCTCGGCGACCGCCTGGAGTCGATGGGCTACGAGCTGAGCGGGGCGCCCAAGCCGTCCAAGGAGCACATCACCACGGCGCAGAAGACGATGCAGAAGCGCAGGGCCAGCAGGATGCGCAAGCACATGCGCGATCGGTTCAACCGGCTGCGCGAGCCCAGCCCGATCGCCGCGCTGCTCACCTCGCGCCAGCGGTCGCTGGCCGGCGTGCCGCAGCAGCGTAAGGAGCTGACCGAGCCGGTCTGAGCGCTCGGGTCTGAGCTCTCGGGTCAGCGCCCTCGGGCCAGCGCCCTCGGGTCAGCGCTCGATGTGGGCGAAGACCCGTTCCCAGCCGTCCAGCACGTGGTCGAGGCGGAACGCCTCGGCCCGTGCGCGGGCGTCGGCGCCCAGCCGGCGCCGCTCCTCCTCGTCGGCCACCAGCCGCGCGAGCTCCGCCGCGAACGCGGCCACGTCTCCAGGCTGCACCAGCACAGGGCCGGCCGAGCGCACGCCGCCCGACACGTCGAACGCCACCGCGGGCACCCCGTGCGCCGCCGACTCCAGCAGGACGATCGGCAGCCCTTCATGCTCGCTGGTCAGCCCCAGGATCGAGGCGGTCAGATACTCGGCGGGCATGCGTTCGGCCGGCACCACCCCTCGGAACACCACGCGGTCCCCGACCCCCTCGCGCTCGGCGTGCGCGCGCAGCCGTTCCAGCTCGCCGCCGGCGCCGATGAGGTGCAGCTCCCACGGCGGCGGCGCCTGCGATTTCGCGAACGCGCTGATCAGCCGGTCGAACCGCTTGACCCCCTCCAGCCGGCCCACCCCCAGCACCCTGGGCGTGTCCAGCCGGGACATCTCCTCCGGCCAGCGGGCCAGCGGGTTCGGCAGCGCGCCCGCGTTGGGCAGCAGCGCGTGCTCGGAGAAGCGCCGCGCGTCGTCGTCGCTGAGGAAGAGCGCCTGATCGAGCGGCGGGTAGTGGCGGCGGATCGAGGCCAGGTGCCAGCAGCCGCGGGCGTGGCCGTACGAGCCGTGATACTGGCCGATCGGCCGGAAACCGGGCGGCAGCAGGCCCGACACGCGGGCCACCACAGACGGTGAGGTCAGCACCGCGTATCCGGGCGGGATCTCGCGCAGCAGCCCCTTCAGCCGCCGGTCGGCCAGCCTGCGGGCGATCGGCCCGTCGGCCGGCCGCGGGCTGATCAGGTGGCGGTGGTAGCGGGGCTCGTCCACGTAGCGGAACGGGCGTCCGGTGCGGTGCAGGCCGATCACGTGCACCTCGTGGCCGCGTTCGGCGAGACCCTGGGCCAGGGTGTGGGTGACCTGCTGGATCCCGCCGAGCGTGTCGGCGTCCAGGCAGGTGAACACGACGCTCACCGGGCCTCCTCGAAGAAGTCGGCGACGATCCTGGCCGCCGCGTCGCCCCGCTCGTCGGCGCACCACATGCGGCGGAAGGCGGCGTAGCGCTCGGCGTACGACTCGTGCACGGCGGGCAGCCTGCGCAGCACCCCGGCCAGGTCCTCGGTGCTCGTCACGCACGGCCCTGGCGCTATGGACGGCAGGTCGTGGTAGACGCCGCGCTCGGACAGGCGGTAGTCGTCCCAGTCGTCGATGTAGAACACCATCGGCTTGCCGGTCAGCGCGTAGTCGCACATGACGGAGGAGTAGTCCGTCAGCAGCGCGTCGGAGGCCAGCATGAGGTCGTTGATCTCGGGATAGGAGCTCGCGGGGCGGACGAAGTGCCGCAGGTGCTCGGGCGGCTGGTAACGCTCGATCGGATGCGTACGCAGCAGCACCACCCATTCGTCGGCCAGCTCCTCGGCCAGCAGCTCCAGGTCCACCCGTACCGAGCGGCCGCTGCCCTTGGCCTGGTCGCGGTAGGTGGGGGCGTACAGCAGGACGCGGCGGCCCGGCGGCACCTCCAGCCGGCGCAGCACCTCCAGGGCCCCGCCGTCCTGCGTGGAGCCCCTGACGAGGGCGTCGCAGCGGGGCGTGCCGCAGCGGTACACCTTGCCCGCGTAACCGTTCGACGGCAGGAACACGCGGGAGAACTCCGCGCTCGGCGACACCAGCGCGTCCCACCGCGCCACCGCGGCCCGCCACCTGGCGCGCGGCCCGTTGAAGTCGCCGCGCAGGTCGGGCGCGTCGAAGCCGATCGACTTGATGCCCTGGCCGTGCCAGGTCTGCAGGTAGCGGGTGCCGCGCGGCTTGGGGTAGTCGAGCGGGAAGCCGTGGCTGTCCACCCAGATCCCGGCCCGCGCCATCGTGTAGACGTAGCGCCAGCTGCCCCTGCGTACGAGCTTGGCGTCGGAGGGGAAGTTGCCGCGCCCCTTGGCGACCGACCAGACCGTGTCGATGGGCAGCCGCCGCCTGCGCACCTCCTCGTAGATGGCGCGCGGGCTGCCGCTGTAGCCCTTGCCGACGTCCGACTCGAACAGCGCCAGGTTCCTGCGCGGCGGCAGCACCCTGACCAGCAGCTTGTACGCCAGCAGCTTGTTGCGCGGCGTGCTGATCCGCTTGAGCACCTGCCGTTTGACCCGCCGCAGCACCGCCCGGGTGACCGAGTCGGGCCGCACGCACAGGTAGGCCGCGTACCCCTCGACTCCGAGCGTGCACCCGGGCAGCTCGATCGGCTCGGTCCTGGGATCGGCGATGAGGCGGTCGGTCGTGGTGAGCCCGTCGGACAGCCGGGTGAACCCGATGCGCGGCTCGCACCGGCCGGTGGGCGTGAACTCGACGTGCGTGACGTACGCGCTCTGCGCCGACGGTTGCGGGTCGATCGGCACGCGGACCCGTCCGAGCTGCAGGAACGCCATCCACTCAGGCGGCAGCGCGCCGAACGGGTCGTAGCTGCGCACGGTCATCCGCACCCGCCGCCCGTCGGAGGACAGGTCGACCACCTCGTGCCGCAGCCGGGAGGCGGTGAAGGGCAGCTCGGCCAGCCGCAGCCGGGTGATGTCCATGCCGGGCGACGGCGTGCTGCCCCAGTAGGTCCTGCCACCGAGCTGCACCGCCGTCCTGGGCGCGGCGCGGGGGCCGGTGAGCGAGCCGGCCGCCACCCGCAGGTCCTCGACGCGGTCGTCCATGATGAGCTGCGCGCAGACCCGGTCCAGCGGGTCCAGCCGGTCGAACGCCGCGCCGGAGATCTCCTCCAGGTACGGCCGCACCACCGAGGCGAACTCCTTGACCCACACCAGGTCCCTGGCCGGCAGCGGGTTGAGGTAGACCCGCAGGTCCTGGCGCAGGAACCGGTACTGCCGGTGCGGCACCAGGTCGGCGGCCCCGTGCTCGCGCAGGATGTCGTCGCTCAGCCGGGCCGCGATCACCCGCTGGCGCACGTTCTCCAGGTCCTCGATGCTGAGCGAGATGGAGTCGTTCGCGGTCGAGCGGTGCCAGTGGTAGACGACCCAGGGCACGACGGCGAACCTGCGGGTCACCGCGTAGAGCTCGGTGGCGAAGACGTGGTCCTCGTAGTGGATGTCCTCGGGGAAGCGCAGCATGTTCTCGCGCAGCAGCCGCACGTCGTAGAGCTTGTTGGTGCTGAAGCTGTCGAAGAACAGCTCGGGCTCCTGCCCGATGCCCTCGACCACGCGCCGCCGGGCGAACAACGACGGGTAGTAGGGGCGCAGCCGGCCGTTCGACTCGTGCAACCGGGAGATCTGGCCCGCGACGAACTGGGCCCCCGTCCGCTCGATCTCGGCGAGCAGGCTCTTGCACGCGTGCCGCGGCAGCTCGTCGTCGCTGTCGAGGAACATCACGTACGGGGAGCGCGCGGCGTCGATGCCGTCGTTGCGCGGGGCGCCGCAGCCGCCGCTGTTGGCCTGCCTGCGCAGGTAGCGGACCCGGGGGTCGCTCGCGGCCAGGCGCCTGGCGACCTCGGGCGTGCCGTCGGTGCTCGCGTCGTCGGCGATGATCACTTCGAGGTCGCGCAGCGACTGGCCGAGCACCGAACGTACGGCTCTGGGCAGGCGGGCCGCGTCGTTGTAGGTGATCACGACCACGGTGCAGTCCGGCATCGCGCATCCCCCCGTGAGACATCCCGGCGGGATTGGGCTTCCCCCGCCCCGGGGGAAGTGACCGGACTTGATGGACTATTTGCCCAAAATCAGCGCGTCAGGCGACGAATCACCCAAATGATGACAAGGAGTGCGGCGAATCCGCCCACGATCGGCGCCACCCGCTTCAGCAGCGGCTGCCCGGCGATCTCCAGCAGGTCGAGCGCCTCCTCGTCGGGCGTGCGCGACGAGCGCAGCGAGCCCACCCGCCGCTCCTGCACCGGCTCGGGCTCCGGCACCGCGCTCAGATGCCGCTCCTCCTCCTGCTGCTGCTGCTCCTGCTCGGCGGGCGTCACCTTGAGCTCGACAGTGGGCTCCGACAGCAGCTCGGCCAGGTTGCCGGCGAACTTCTCGATGAGCTTGCCCCCGACCTCCGCCATCACGCCCCGCCCGAACTGCGCGGGCCGGCCCGTGACGTTGAACGAGGTCTCGACGGTGACCAGCGTGGAGTCGTCGCGCGGCTGCATGCGGGCCTTGACCGTGGCAGAGGCCGTGCCCGAGCCTCTGGCCTCCTTGCCCGACGCTCGGATGGTGAGCGAGTAGGAGTCTTTGTCCACGTCCTCGAACTCGGCGGAACCCCGGTAGGTGACCGTGATGGGCCCGACCTTGACCTTCATCCTGCCGGTGAACTCGTCACCCTCGACGATGTCCAAGGTCGCCCCAGGCAGGCACGGCGCGACCCGCTCGACGTCGAGCAGCACGGCCCAGGCCTGCTCGATCGGGACGGGAACAGTGAACTCGTGCTCGAACCGCATCGCCATCGATCCGCTCCTTCCGCCGATGCCTGTGACACTACGTCGCGAGGGGGACGCCCCGGAAGAGGGACGCCCCCGTCACGTCGTCAGGGCGCACCAGCCGCGGCACGGACCGCGCGATAGGTCAGCACCCTGGCCAGATGCCGCCGGTAGTCCGGCTGGGCGTGCAGGTCCGACGGGGGCGAGGTGCCGTCCGCCGCCTCGTCGCACGCCTGGCGAACCTGGTCGCCCAGCTCCACGCCGGTCAGGGCGGCCTCCGTCGCGCCGGCCCGCAGCGGGGTCGCGCCCATGTTCGTCAGCCCGATCCTGGCCTCGGCGATCGAGCCGTTCGAGCGCTTGACCGCGGCCGCCACGCCGACGATCGCCCACGCCTGCGCGGTGCGGTGGAACTTCTCGTAGTGGAAGCCCCAGCCGTCACCCAGCTTCGGGATCTTCACGCCGGCCAGGATCTCGCCCTGCGCCAGCGCCGGCTCCCAGTAGTCCACGAAGAACTCCGACGCCGGGATCTCCCGCTCGCCCTGCGCCGAGACCGCCACGAACACGCCGTCCAGCGCCAGCACCACGGCCGGCAGGTCACCCGCCGGGTCCGCGTGCGCCAGCGAGCCGCCGAACGTGCCCCGGTGCCTGATCGCCGGATCCGCCACGTGCGCCGTCGCCAGCGCCACCAGCGGGCAGCCCGTCGTCACCACCGGGGAGCGCATGACCTCGTCGTGCGTGGTCAGCGCACCGATGAAGACGTGGTCGCCCCGGTCGTGCACGCCCTTGAGCTCCTCCAGCCGGCCCACGTCCACCAGCGCGGACGGGTACGCCAGCCGCAGCCGCAGCAGCGGCAGCAGCGACTGCCCGCCCGCGAGGACCTTGGCGTCCTCGTCACCGGCCAGCACCTCGCACGCCTCGGCGACCGAGCCGGGACGCACGTACGCGAACTGCGCGGGGATCATGGCCGCTCTCCTTCCTGCGCCCGCTCCTGGAGGGCTCTCCAGACCCGCTCCGGCGTGCACGGCATGCGCACGTCGTCGATCCCGTACGGCCGCAGCGCGTCCACGACCGCGTTCACCACGGCCGGGGTCGAGGCGATCGTGCCCGCCTCGCCCACGCCCTTCGCGCCCAGCGGGTTGCTGGTCGCCGGCGACTCCGTCCTGTCGAGCGTGACGTCCGGCAGGTCGGCCGCCGACGGCAGCAGGTAGTCGGCCATGGTCGTGGTCAGCAGGTTGCCCTCGGCGTCGTACACGGCCTCCTCGAACAGCGCCTGCGCGATGCCCTGCGCGATGCCGCCGTGCAGCTGGCCCTCCACGATCAGCGGGTTGATCACCTTGCCGATGTCGTCCACCGCCACGTACGAGCGGATCCTCGTCCGGCCTGTCTCGGTGTCCACCTCCACCGCGCACAGGTGGGTGCCGTGCGGGAAGGAGTAGGTCTCCGGGTCGAACGTGGCCACGGAGTCCAGCCGCGCCTCCACCCCGTCGGGCAGGTCGTGCGCGGTGAACGCGGCGAAGGCCAGCTCCTGGATCGTCTTGCCCGAGTCGGTGCCGCGCACCTTGAACGTCCCCGCCTCGAACTCCAGGTCGTCGGGCGAGCACTCCAGCAGGTGCGCCGCCAGCACGCGCGCCTTGTCCTTGACCTTCTCGCACGCCTTCAGCACCGCGATCCCGCCGACGACCAGCGAGCGCGAGCCGTAGGTGTCCATGCCCTTGTGCGCGATCGCCGTGTCGCCGTGCAGCACCGTGATGTCCTCGAACGGCACGCCCAGCGCGTCGGCCACGATCTGGCTCCACGACGTCACGTGGCCCTGCCCGTGCGGCGAGCTGCCGGTGACGACCTCGACCTTGCCCGTGGGCAGCATGCGCACCTCGCCGTGCTCCCAGCCGCCCGCCCCGAAGCGGCCCTCGCCGAGCAGCCGCGACGGCGCCAGCCCGCACATCTCCGTGTACGTGCTCACCCCGATCCCGAGCTGCACCGGGTCGCCCCTGTCACGCCGGTCGGCCTGTTCGGCGCGCAGCTTGTCGTAGCCGAACAACGACAGCGCCCGCTCGGTCGCCGCCTCGTAGTTGCCCGAGTCGTACGTCAGCCCCGAGATCGTGGTGTACGGGAACTCCTCGTGCCTGATCCAGTTGCGCCTGCGCACCTCCAGCGGGTCCATGCGCAGCTCGGCGGCCAGCTCGTCCATCATCCGCTCGATGCCGAACGTGGCCTCGGGCCGGCCCGCGCCCCGGTAGGCGTCCGTGGGCATCTTCGTGGTGAACACGCCCGTGCAGCCGAACGCGTACGCGTCCATCTTGTAGATCGCGTTGAACATCGACGCGCCGAGCAGCGGGATGCCCGGCGTCAGCAGCAGCAGGTACGCGCCCATGTCGGCGATCAGCTCCACCCGCAGGCCGCGGATGCGCCCGTCGGCGTCGGCCGCGAGCCGGAGGTGCTGGATCTGGTCGCGGCCGTGATGCACGGTCAGGTTGCCCTCGGACCGCGACTCCGTCCACTTGACCGGCCTGCCGATCCGCCGCGCCAGCAGCAGGCAGAGCACCTCTTCCGCGGTGACCTGCAGCTTCGAGCCGAACCCGCCGCCCACGTCGGGCGCGACCACCCGGATCTTGTGCTCGGGGATGCCGGTCGTCACCGCCAGCATGACCCGCAGCACGTGCGGGATCTGCGAGGACGTCCACAGCGTGTACGACTCGCCGTCGGTGTCGGCCAGCACCGCCCGCGGCTCCATCGCGCTCGGGATGAGCCGCTGCTGGGTGAACGTCCGCTCGATCACGACCGGCGCGTCCCTGAACGCCGCCTCGATGTCACCCGAGGTGATCTGCATGCTGTACGCCTTGTTGCCCGCCTCGTGCACCTTCGGGCTGTCCGGTGCCAGCGCCTCGTTCATGTCGAGCACCGCGGGCAGCGGCTCGTAGTCGACCTCGATCGCGTCCAGCGCGTCCGCCGCCCGGTACCGGTCGGTCGCGATCACGCAGGCCACCGCCTCGCCGACGTACCTGACCTCCGTCACCGCCATCGGCGGATGGTCGGGGATGACGACGTCCTCGGTCACCGGCCACGCGCACGGCAGGCTGCCCTGCTCCGCCGCCAGATCCTGGCCGCTGAAGGCCGCCACCACCCCCGGCAGGTCGCGTGCCCCTGAGACGTCGACCCGCGTGATGCGCGCGTGCGCCATCGGGCTGCGCAGGAACATCACGTGCAGCATCCCGGGCCTGGAGAGGTTGTCCGTCCACTGCGTGCGCCCCGTCAGCAGCCTGGTGTCCTCTTTCCGCCTGCGTGGCCGGCCGACCTCCTGGACGGTCATGACGTGCTCACCGCCTGCCCCATCTCCTGGGCGCCCCTGCGGACGGCCCGCACGATGTTGCAGTATCCGGTGCAGCGGCAGAGGTTGCCCTCCAGCCCCTGCCTGATCGTCTCCTCCGACGGCTCAGGGTCGTCCCTGAGCAGGTCGATCGCGGCCATGACCATGCCGGGCGTGCAGTAGCCGCACTGCAGGGCGTGCTCTTCGTGGAAGGCCCGCTGCATCGGATGCATCGCGCCGTTCGTGCCGAGACCCTCGATCGTGACGACGTCGCAGCCGTCGGCCTGCACGGCCAGGACCGAACAGCTCTTGACGCTCTTGCCGTCGAGCATGACCGTGCACGCGCCGCAGTTGCTCGTGTCGCAACCGATGGGGGTGCCGGTCTTGCCCAGCCGCTCTCGTAGCAGGTGAACGAGGAGGAGCCGCGGCTCGACGTCCTCCTCGTACGTGACCCCGTCGACAGTGACGGTGATTCGGGGCATACGTCCTCCCTCAGGAGCAGGGGAAAAGCGGACACTCCGAACCTACGCCGGTGTTTTTCCCGGTCAAGGGTCACTTACCGCGAAACACCCTGGCGATGATCGCCACCAGCCCCGCGAAGGCCAGCCCCAGCACCAGCACGCCCACCAGGACCAGCGGATCCGTGATCGCGCGGGTCACCGTCAAGATTCCCAAAACGATGAACAGGACACCGCTCAGCAGCGCCATCCAGTCGGTCCTGTGCAGCCGGCGCGGCCGCTCCTCCAGATCACGCCGCATGACGCACCGTCATGTCGCCCAGGCCGCCCTTGAGGTTGAGCACGATCGTCGACAGCTTGCCCTCCGGCTTGACCTCGGGCTCCAGCACGCGGTTGATCCGCAGGTCCACGCCGCCGCGCAGGGACTGGCCGATCATGATGTCGCCCACCTTGTTGGTCGCGTGCACCTCGACCCTGACCGTCGATGGCACGATCACCTCCAGCTCGCCCGCCTGCACCGCCGCGTTGAACGTCACCTTCGTCCCCGGTGGCAGCGCCAGCTCCGAAAGGTCGAGCCGGCCGTCGCCCAGGCCCACGTCGTACAGTCTGCCCGCCTCCGCCACGCTCGTCGGCGTCCAATCCGACGGGCCGATGCTCTTCGGCACGCCGCCCAGCATCAACCCCATCCCTATGAGCAGCGCGACCGTCGTGCCCCCCGCGACCAGGCCGGCGCCCCTGCCCCACCAGGCGGCCACGAGCAGGCCCGCGCCGAAGGTGATGAGCATGGCGCCGCCGACGATGGTGGGGCTCACTCCGGCGGCCGACCTGGCTTGGACGGCCACGACGATCCCTCCCATGATGATGGCCAGCAGGACAGTGATAGCGCCGATGTACGACTTCGGCTGCGGCCGGCGCTGCGGCCGCCGCTGATGCACCGGCATCGGGGGGCGGCCGTAGAACGCCGGGTCGTACGGTGAGTACCCGGCCCGCCTGGCCGGATCCAGCGGCCGGTACGGGCCGTGCGGCGCGAACGGCTCGCCCTGACTGTGGTCGATCGCGGTCGGCGGGTCAGGACGGTAGTCGCGGGGCCGCTTCGGCACCGGATGCTCGGCCGTCACCGCCTCCGGCGAAACGGGCCCTTCGAACTGCTCCCGCCACCGCAGCCGCTCCTCCCAATCCCTGGCCCCCGCACCGGACGTGCCTGCGCCGGTGACTGGTTCGCTCGGGGGCGGGAGAGGTTCGCTCGACTGCCCTTGGCGGTGGCGCCTGGCTTGGTAGGCGGCGTCACGCACGCCTTCCGCCGTCTGACGCAACCCCTCGACGTTCCAGGCCGGCTTGTCGCCGACCCGCCGGGTCGCCTCGCCGTCGGCCTCCGCGCCCGTCTCCGCGCCCGTCTCCGCGCCCGTCTCCGTGACCGCCTCCTCGACGGGCACCCCCTCCTGCCGCAGAGCCGCCTCGCGCTCCTGCGGCGCCTTCGCCGGCGCTTCGGTACGGTCGGTCGTCCCTGCGTCGACGGGGGCGTCGGTGCGCTCCGGGCTTGGGACGGTGGCCGAAGGCGAGGCAGGGACCGAAGTGGTGGTGTCGGACGGGGCCGAGTCGAAGGCCCCCGATTCGGGTGAGCGGCGGCGGCTCAGGCGTTCGGGCATCGAGCGGGCCAGGCCCACCAGATCGACGCCGTTCGTGTGGGCCGCCAGCAGGGACACCGCCAGGAAGACGCCGACCACGAGCGAGCCGGTGTCGAGCCACACGGTGGCCACGTTGATCGCCAGGCCGAACGCCAGCACCGCCGTCAGCAGCACCAGCACGGTCTCGGCGTCGAAGTCGCGCCGCGTCCACTGCTCGATGATGCCGGGCCGCCCATTCGGCTCCTTCATCAGCAGGAACGCCGCGAGATAGAGGAAAAGCCCGATGCCGGAACCGAGCAGGAGCACCGCGAAGGCGACGCGGAACACCACCGGGTCAATGCCGGTGTGCCGCCCGAGCCCCGCGCACACTCCCATGAGGAAGCGTCCCTCGCCGCTGCGTCGCAGCTGGGAGGGGGGAGCAGCCGGTTGCCTTGGCGGTGCTTCTGTCATGCGTACCATCGTGACCCACGCGTGCGACGCCCGCATCCGGGAGACCCCTGACAGGACCCGGGGGTTGTTCCCTGATGCCCATGTGGCCCGGGACGTGTGACCATGGCCATGTTATGGCTGACCAGAAGACACTCGCCGAGCAGAGCGGCGACAAGCCCTTTCGCCGGATGCAACGCCCCATGGAGGGACGCCTGCTCGGTGGTGTCGCCCAGGGGCTGGCGACCCAGCTGAAGCTCGACCCGGTCGTGATCAGGCTGATGTTCGTGCTGCTCACCGCCGTGGGCTGGGCGGGCGCGCCGGCGTACGCGGTGCTGTGGATGGTGACGCCGCGCGAGCCGTACGAGGGGCAGGTGCCGCCGCGCGACTGGAGTCAGCTGGCCGCGTTCACCGCGATCGGGGTGGCGGTGCTGGCGTTCGGCTTGCTGACGGGGGCCTCGCAGGGCGGCATCGGCCTGCTGCCGTTCGCGGTGGGCGGGATCGGCGCGCTGATCCTGTGGCAGCAGGCCGACCCGGAGCGGCGCCGGAGCTGGATGAGCGGCGCGGCGCTGAGCATCAGGAAGAACCGCGTCCGTACGCTGCTCGGCATCGCGCTGGTGGTGACCGGCGCGGTCGGCTTCCTGTACTCGCAGGGCGAGCTGGCCCAGGCCAGGCCGGGCCTGATGTTCACCATCGTGGTCGTGGGCGGCCTGGCGGTGATCGCCGCCCCCTGGCTGGCGGGCCTGTGGAAGGAGCTCCAGCTGGAGCGCCGCGAGCGCATCAGGCAGGAGGAGCGCGCCGAGGTGGCGGCCATGGTGCACGACTCCGTGCTGCACACGCTGACGCTCATCCAGCGGGTGGCGCACGACCCGCGTGAGGTGTCGCGGCTGGCCCGCTCGCAGGAGCGCGAGCTGCGCAACTGGCTCTACCAGCCGGCGCAGGACGCCGACGCGACGGTGGCGGCGGCCGTGCGCAGGATCGCCGCCGAGGAGGAGGACGCGCACGGCGTGCCCATCGAGGTGGTCTGCGTGAGCGACATCGACCTCGACGCGGCGGGCAAGCTCGCGGCCATGCTCAAGGCGTCCCGCCAGGCGATGGTCAACGCGGCGAAATACTCTGAGAGTCCGTCCATTTCGGTGTACGCGGAGGTCGAGGGTGAAGAAGTCACGATTTTCGTGAAGGATCGGGGCAAGGGGTTCGACCTCGACGCGATCCCGCTCGACCGGATGGGCATCAGGGAGTCCATCATCGGCAGAATGGAGCGGCACGGCGGCACGGCCCGCGTACGCACCGCGCCGGGTGAGGGCACGGAAGTGATGTTGACGATGAAGGTGGAGAAGGCATGACGCGCGTACTGATCGTCGATGACCACCGGTTGTTCCGGTCGGGCGTGCGCGCCGAGCTGGGCGACTCGATCGAGGTCGTCGGCGAGGCCGAGGACGTCGAGACGGCGGTCAAGGCGATCGCCGCGCACCAGCCCGACGTGGTCCTGCTCGACGTCCACATGCCGGGCGGCGGCGGCCAGGAGGTGCTGCGGCGGGTGCTGGGCTCGGGGTCGCAGGTGCGGTTCCTGGCGCTGTCGGTGTCCGACGCGGCCGAGGACGTCATCGGGGTGATCAGGGGCGGGGCCCGCGGCTACGTCACCAAGAACATCAGCGGCAAGGAGCTGACCGACGCCATCAACCGGGTGGCCGAGGGCGACGCGGTGTTCTCGCCGCGGCTCGCCGGGTTCGTGCTGGACGCGTTCGCCTCCTCCGAGGCGCCGTCCATCGACCCCGAGCTCGACTCGCTCACCCAGCGCGAGCGCGAGGTGCTGCGGCTGATCGCGCGCGGTTACGCGTACAAGGAGATCGCGAAGGAGCTGTTCATCTCGGTCAAGACCGTCGAGACGCACGTGTCGTCGGTGTTGCGCAAGCTCCAGCTGTCGAACCGGCACGAGCTGTCGCGCTGGGCGACCGCCCGCAGGCTCGTCTGAAGCCCTTCCTTTCGGACGCCGCTTCTGACCAGCGGTTTGTTCAAATTTGGATCGTTACAGGATAGTAATCACCATTTCGCACACGAATCGACCGTCCCGGTTGTCTCACAAGGAGGTAGTCGAAAGCACTCAGTCCAGGAGTAACCCCTTTGATGCGCGTCACCCGGATGCTTCCGGCACTGGTCGCGCTCGCCGCCGCGTCGGCCTGCGCGGCACAGAGCGCCCCCGTATCCCGAGCCCAGACCCCCGTCGTCGTCGCCCCGGCGGCCGTCACGACCGCCCCCACCCCGACGCCGAGCCCCACCGCCTCCGGTACGGCTCGCAAGAAGGTCACGCTGGGCATCGCCGACATCACCCCGATGGGGGAGAAGACTGAGAAGGTCGGCGTCGGATTCCCGATCATCGTCACCTTCGACCGTGACGTGAAGAACAAGGCCGACGTCGAGGCCCTGCTCGAGGTGAAGCCCGACAAGCCGGTCGATGGGGCCTGGCGCTGGGTGTCGAAGCGCAAGGTGATCTACCGGACGAAGACGTACTGGCAGCCGTACCAGAAGGTGCTCTTCACCGCGCGGCTGTCGGAGCTGCCCGGCAACACCGGCGCCAAGAACGTCTCGCGCAGGTTCGCGGTCGGTGCGAAGAACATCTCCGTCGTGGACACCCGCAAGCACCACATGAAGGTGTACCGCAACGGCAAGCTGGCCAAGAAGATCCCGATCAGCGCCGGCAAGGGCGGGCTCGTCCGCAACGGCGTGGACGTCTACCTCACCACCAGCGGAACCCACCTCACCATGGGCAAGAAGGCCGTGGAGACCATGACGTCGTCCTGGATGGGCGTCACGGACCCCAAGGACCCGCGCTACTACAAGGAGGAGATCCCGTGGGCCGTGCGGATCTCCGACAGCGGTGAGTACGTCCACCAGAGCGCCGGCTACTACCACTTCCTCGGCCGCTCCAACCAGAGCCACGGCTGCGTGCGGGCCACCCCGGCGGGCGCCAAGTGGTTCTACACGATCGCCCAGCGCGGTGACGTCGTGAAGATCACCGGCACCAAGCGCAAGCTCCAGTGGAACAACGGCTGGAGCTACTGGCAGCTCAACTGGACCCAGTGGAAGAAGGGCAGCGCCCTGAAGAGCTGACGGACTCGACCCGCTTCGACGACACCGCAGGGCCACACCCACGCCAGGGGGTGCGGCCCTGCGCCGTCTAGAGCTTCTCCAGCGGCGCGTACGACAGCAGCAGCGTCTTCTCCCCGCCACTGCCGAAGTCGATCTTCACCTTGGTCTTCTCCGCGACCCCGTCGACGGACACCACCGTGCCGAGCCCGAAACTGTCGTGCGAGACCCGGTCACCGGGCGCCAGCGTCGGCACCGTCCGCCCGCCACCGCCGCTCTTGGCCGGGGCGGGGCGCGCGGCGGGCTCGCGCCGCGTGGCCGCGCTCCAGGCCGACTTCTCCGGGTCGGTACGCCAGTCGATGAGCTTGCCCGGCACCTCGTTCACGAACCGCGACGCGGGGTTGAACGACGGAGCGCCCCACGAGCTGCGCACGGCCGCCCTGGTGAGGTAGAGCCGCTGCTGGGCCCTGGTGATGCCGACGTAGGCCAGCCGCCGCTCCTCCTCCAGCTCCTTCGGCTCGCCCAGCGACCGCACGTGGGGGAACACGCCGTCCTCCATCGCCGTCAGGAACACGACGGGGAACTCCAGCCCCTTGGCGGTGTGCAGGGTCATCAGCGTCACCACGCCCTGCCCGCCGTCGGAGTCGGGGATCTGGTCGGCGTCGGCCACCAGCGACACCTGCTCAAGGAACTCGACCAGCGTGCCCTCCGGGTTGGCCTCCTCGAACTCCGAGGCCACCGAGATCAGCTCGTTGAGGTTCTCCAGGCGGGACTCGTCCTGCGGGTCCTCCGACGCCTCCAGCTCGGCGCGGTAGCCGGTGGCGACCAGCACCTCCTCGGCCAGCGCCGACGGCGGCACCCCCTCGGCCTTGCCGATCAGCTCCTCGAGCAGCGCGACGAACTCGCGTACGGCGTTGAGCGAGCGCGTCGCCATGCCGTGGGCCTCGTCGGCGCGGCGCAGCGCGTCCCAGAACGAGATGCGCTCGCGCGACGACAACGCCTCGATCATCGCCTCGGCCCGCTCGCCGATGCCGCGCTTGGGCACGTTGAGAATGCGCCGCAGCGACACCACGTCGTTGGGGTTGGCCAGCACCCGCAGGTAGGCCAGCAGGTCCTTGACCTCCTTGCGCTCGTAGAAGCGCACGCCCCCGACCACCTTGTAGGGCAGCCCGGTGCGGATGAAGATCTCCTCGAACACCCGGGAGGCCGCGTTGGTGCGGTAGAACACCGCCACCTCACCCGGCTTGACCCCCTCCTCGTCGCTGAGCCGATCGACCTCCTGGGCCACGAACATGGCCTCGTCGTGCTCGTTGTCGGCGACGTAGCCCACGATCTTGGGGCCGTCGCCCTGGTCGGACCAGAGGTTCTTCGGCTTGCGCGACTCGTTGCGGGAGATGACCGCGTTGGCGGCGGCCAGAATGTTCTGGGTCGAGCGGTAGTTCTGCTCCAGCAGGATCGTGCGGGCGTCGGGATAGTCGCGCTCGAACTCCAGGATGTTGCGGATCGTCGCGCCGCGGAAGGCGTAGATCGACTGGTCGGCGTCGCCCACCACGCACAGCTCCGACATGTCGGACCCCGAGCGCACCAGCTCGCCGTCGTCGGTGCGCAGCTCGGGATGCCCCACCAGCTCCCTGATCAGGATGTATTGGGCGTGGTTGGTGTCCTGGTATTCGTCGACGAGCACGTGCCTGAACCGCATCCGGTAGTGCTCGGCGACGTCGGGGAAGAGCTGGAACAACGTCACCGTGTTCATGATGATGTCGTCGAAGTCCATCGCGCCGGCCTCGGTCAGCTTGAGCTGATAGGCCTTGTACGCCTGCGCGAGCGTCTTCTCCAGGTGTGAGCCCGCCCGGTCGATCGCGCTCTCGTAGTCGACCAGCTCGTTCTTGAAGTTGCTCACCTGCGCGGAGAACGAGCGCGGCGGATAGCGCTTGGGGTCGAGGTCCATCTCCCTGCACACCATGGCCATCAGCCGCTGGGAGTCGGCCTGGTCGTAGATGGAGAAACTGGACGGGAACCCCAGCCGCTTGGCCTCACGCCGCAGGATCCGCATGCAGGCGCTGTGGAACGTCATCACCCACATCGCCCGCGAGCGCGGGCCGACCAGCTTGTCGATGCGCTCCTTCATCTCCTTGGCGGCCTTGTTGGTGAAGGTGATGGCGAGGATCTCGCCGGGATGCACCTCGCGCTCGGCCAGCAGGTAGGCGATGCGGTGCGTGAGCACCCGCGTCTTCCCCGAGCCCGCCCCGGCCACGATGAGCAGGGGACTGCCATGATGGATCACGGCCTCGCGCTGCTGCGGATTGAGGCCATCGAGCAAGGGGTGGTCAACAGAGACTTGGGTCGGCACCCACCCAGGGTAAGACGCTCCACCGACAAAAGGCGCCCGGAATGCCGACGAGAGGGTGCCGGTTGACCCCCACAGAATGTCAGGAAAGAGGGATCATGCTGCCTGAGAGCGAGATCAACCGCGTGCTCGTGGTGAGCGCCCACCCCGACGACGCCGACTTCGGCTCCGCCGGGACCATCGCGCTGTTCGCCGACCGGGGAGTGGAGGTCACATACCTGCTGGTCACCGACGGCGACGCGGGCGGCAACGAGCGCACGCTCGACAACTCCGGCATGGCCGAGCTCCGCCGCACCGAGCAGCTCGCCGCCGCCAAGGCCGTGGGCGTCAGCGACGTACGCTTCCTCGGCTACTCCGACGGCCAGGTGACCCCCACGCTTGAGCTGCGGCGCGACATCGCCCGGGTGATCCGCCAGGTCAAACCCGACCTCGTCATCACCCACCACCCCGACCGCAACTACCAGTTCATCGCCCCCAGCCACCCCGACCACCGCGCGGTGGGCGGCGCCGCCCTCGACGCCGTCTACCCCGACGCCCGCAACCCCTACGCGTTCCCCGAGCTGCTCAAGGACGAGGGCCTGGAGGCGTGGACCGTCCGCGAGGTGTGGCTCAACGGCGGCCCCACCCCCGACCACTGGGTGGACATCACCGCCTCGATGGACCGCAAGCTCGCCGCGCTGCAGTCGCACGTGAGCCAGGTCGCCCACGTGGAAGGCTTCGCCGACTTCGTCAAGAGCCGCTTCGGCGCCTGGGCCGAACAGGCCGGCTTCGGCGAGGGTCGATACGCCGAAGGCTTCCAGGTGGTCCCCACCGCCTGACCCCCAGACCCTCTCACGGCCTCAGGACATTGAACCAAGCGGCACGAGGGCGAAGGCTCGCCGCTCACCCCGCCGGCCAAAGCGCCGAGCACCCCCGATGCGGGCTGAGGAGAAGCGTGCGGGCGTCTTTCCGTGAGGTGAGACGTAGCCTGCAAGGATGCTGCTCCGCTCGATCGCCGTGCTGGCCGCCGCCAACGTGCTCAACAACAAGGTCGTCCCCCGCCTGGGACCTCTGACGTCCACCCTCGCCACCGGCGCGCTCGTCGCGATGGCCCGTAAGTCCGGGCTGACGTGGGAGGAGATCGGGTTCGAGGACGGGCGCCGGGGAGCGGTCGCGGGGGGTGTGCTGGCGGCGGCGGTGGCCGCGGTCTACACCGTGGGGGTGGCGTCGCCGCGTACGAGGCCGCTCTTCCACGACGAGCGGGCGCTGTCGTTGTCGCGTGCCCGGGTCTTCGAGGAGGCGCTGCTTCAGGTCCCCCTGGGGACGGTGCTGCTGGAGGAGGTCGGGTTCCGGGGGGCGCTGTACGGCATGCTGCGCAAGAGCCACGGCACGGCCGCCGCCACGGCCGTCTCCTCCGGGTTGTTCGGGCTGTGGCACATCCTGCCGTCGATCGACATGGCGCGGGCCAACCCGGCGCTGGGCGCGCTGACGGCCGGAGAGTCGCCCGGGCGGCTCGACGTGGCCCGGGTGGTCGTGGGGAGTGTCGTGTCGACGGCGGCGGCCGGAGTGCTGTTCTGCGAGCTGCGCCGGCGCCGGGGCCTGCTCACCCCCGCCATGCTCCACCTCGCCACCAACTCCCTCGGCTACCTCTTCGCCCGCCTCGCCGCCCCCCAAGACCCCGCGGGTGGGGTGGTCAGGAGGCGGTGGGGCGCGTGAGGCGGGTGCGGCGGCGTTCTTCCGGGGTGAGGCCGCCCCAGATGCCTTCGGACTCGCCGGCCTCTAAGGCGTACGCGCGGCATTCCTCCACGACCTGGCAGCCGGCGCAGATCGCCTTCGCACGGGCCTCCTGCGGCGGGGTGGGGGCCAGGGGGAAGAAGAGGTCAGGGTCGCTGGTGCGGCATGCCCCCCTGCGCAGCCAGCCGATCTCCTCCAATGGCATGCACCAACGGTAGGCCGAGGACAAGATCGGTGGCATCATTCTCTGGGTTGAACCCTGGCCTACGACCAGGCGATTACGTCGTCAGCAGGCGGTGACGCCGTTCTGGTAGCCGGCGGCGAAGGACCTCTGGCGTTGTTCGGCCGTTCCGTGCGCCGAGGGGTCGAGCCAGTCGTCCGTGGGGTCGCCGGCCGCCGCGAGGCTGTAGAGCAGTTCCTCCTCGTCGCCCTCCTCGGCGGCCAGGGCGCCGGACGCGACCATGCCGCTCAGGGCGGCGCCCGCGTAGCAGTCGGCCTGGAGCTCCATCTGGATGTTCAGCTGGTAGCCGGTGCGGAGCTGCGCCTGTACGGCATGCCCGAACTCATGCGGGATGATGACATAGACCGACCCGTCGCCCATCTCGCTCCACAAGGACTCCATCCAGTCCTGGTCGAACGCGATGAAATGCCCCAGCGGGCAGTAGAAGGCGTTGTTCGGGACGGCGGGCTGGTCGCCGCAGCTCGGCCCGAAACGTCCCGAGTAGGGGATGAAGTCGTTGATAGGCCGATAAGTCCGGCCGGACTCCTGGAACTGCAGCCGCCAGAACTCCTCCGTCAGCGTCCGCGCGGTCCGTACGTCCCCCTCGAACGTGTCGTCCCCCGCCCTGTCCATCGACTCCCGCCGCACCACCCCACAGCCCGTCGAGACGACGACCAGGACCAGCGTCAGGACGGCGGCCATGAACCGGGCCGAGCGGGGCGAAGTCACACCTCCAGCATGCGTCACGCGTCCCACGTGTGCACGGGTTCGTTGGTGTGCATGCGTTCGATGTACTCCAAGGTCATGGCCCGCAGTGCCGCGTGCCGGTCGCCGCCGTGCGCGCGTACCCGGTCCACCTGCCAGCTCGCCCCCGTGCGCCCCGTCAGGCACCGCCCCTCGATGACGGACAGCAGCCGATCCGCGGAAGCCCCGTCCACGCCCCACTTCGCCAGCCCCTCACGCGCCAGAGGCAGCAGCCGCCGCAGGATCAGCTCGGCGGCCGGCACCTCGCCCACTCCCGGCCAGTACAGCCGCGCGTCGAGCCCGTGCCGCGCGGCGGCGGCCAGGTTGTCCGCCGCCGCCTGGAACGACATCCGGCTCCAGATCGGACGCTCGTCGTACGGCAGCACCTGCATCAACCCGTAGTAGAACGCCGCGTTGGCCGCGATGTCGAGGACGGACGGCCCCGCGGGCAGCACCCGGTTCTCCACGCGGAGGTGCGGCACCCCGTCGACGACCGCATACACGGGCCGGTTCCAGCGGTAGATGGTGCCGTTGTGCAGGGTCAGCTCGTGCAGCTCGGGGATGCGGCCCTGGTCGAGCTCGGCGCGCGGGTCCTCGTTCGCGCAGAGGGGCAGCAGGGCGGGGAAATAGCTGACGTTCTCCTCGAACAGGTCGAAGACGCTGGTGATCCACCGTTCGCCGAACCACACCCGCGGCCGTACGCCCTGCGTCTTCAGCTCCGCCGGCCGGGTGTCGGTGGCCTGCTCGAACAGCGCCATCCTGGTCTCCCTGTGCAGCTCCTTGCCGAACAGGTACGGCGAATTGGCCGCCACCGCCACCTGCGGCCCGGCGATGGCCTGGGCGGCGTTCCAGTGCGCGGCGAACATGTCGGGGCTGACCTGGAGGTGCAGTTGCACGCTGGTGCAGGCCGCTTCGGGGGCGAGGCTGTCGGCGTGCGTGTCGAGCCGTTCGACGCCCTCGATGCACAGGTGCAGGTCCTCGCCCCTGGCGGCGAAGATCTGCTCGTTGAGCAGGCGGTAGCGGGGGTTCGCCGACAGTGTGCCCTCGCCGATGTCCTGCTCGCGCAGCGTGGGCAGGATGCCGATGAGGACGAGGTGGGCGCCCTCCGAACGCGCGCGGGACTCGGCGTGGTTCAGCCTGGCGCGTACGTCGTTCTCCAGCCGCTGGGCGCCGTCCCCCCTCAGCTCCTGGGGCTCGACGTTGATCTCGACGTTGAACTGGCCCAGCTCGGTCGCCCAGTCCGGCTGCGCGATGGCGGCGAGCACCTCGGCGTTGCGCATGAGGGCCTCGCCCCGCGCGTCCACGATGTTGAGCTCGATCTCCAGCCCGGCGAGCGGGTGCTCGAACGCGAAACGGGACTCGCGCAGCATCCGGGCGAACACGTCGAGGCAGCGGTGCACCTTCTCCCGGTATTGCCGGCGATCGTCCCTGCTGAACACGACGACCGGCACGTCCCTGCCCATATCTCGAAATGTCGCACGCCGAAGCCGACTAGGCCATACCGCGAAGGCAAAGGAACCCCCGTCGTCCACAGGCCGTTCGAGTTGTCCACAGGTTGGTTCAAGACCCGCGGCGGGGCCCGCGGGGCTGGCTAGGGTGCAGGCATCCACTGTGCCGCGCTGATCGTCGTCCCCGACTCTGTGGCCGACCCGATCGGCTACTACCGTGCGAACGTCGCCAAGAGCCTCGACTTCGTCGAGCACCTGCTCCGCAACGGGTGCACGCGCATGATCTTCAGCTCGTCGGCGTCGATCTACCAGGCGGGCGACGACCACACGGTGACCGAGGAGTCGCCGCTGGCCCCGCAGAGCCCGTACGCGCGGACGAAGGCGGTCTGCGAGGGCATGTTCGCCGACATCGCGGCCGGCCGGCCCATCAAGATCCTGTCGCTGCGCTACTTCAACCCCGTCGGGGCCGACCCTCTCATGCGGACGGGCCTGCAGCTCCGCCGCCCCAGTCACGCGCTGGGCAAGATGATCGAGGCGTACGAGGAGGGCGTCCCCTTCCAGATCACCGGCACCGGCTACCCCAAGGCCGACGGCACCGGCATCCGCGACTACGTCCACGTCTGGGACCTCGCCGAGGCCCACGTGGCGGCCCTGCGGCGGTTCGACTCGCTGGAGGCCGACGTGGTCAACCTCGGCACCGGCTCAGGCACCACCGTCCGCGAGCTGGTGGAGGCGTTCAACCGGGTGGCCGACCGTCCGATCGAGACCGTCGAGGCCCCCGCCCGCCCAGGCGACGTGGCCGGCGCCTACACCCGCAACGACCGTGCCCGCGAGCTGCTCGGCTGGCAGACCCGCTTCTCACTGGAGGACGGCATCAGGCACTCCCTCGATTGGGCCGCCCTCCGCCCCACCCGCCTCCCCTGACCCGAGAAGGGGGCGGCGGCGACGCGAGGCAAGGGGCGAAGTGCCGGCCCGGCTCAACCAGGCCGGCACCCGGAGCGACTCACCCGGCCGGCCCGCCAGAGTGGCGGGCCGGCGGGGCCGGTGCTCGACGTGCGGGTCAGCCGGCGAGGCTGCCGATGGGGAGTTCGAGGCTGGAGATGTCGTCCTCGCCGTTCTTGAACGTGGTGGTCACCTGGTCGGCGGGCGGGGCCTTGACCACGACCTTGCCGCCCCAGCCGGTGTAGCGGGTGTCCACGCTGATGCTGCCCGTCTTGCCGAGGCCGGGCACCGACGTCGGGTACGTCGTCACGAGCCGCGTCGGACGGCCCGCCTTGTCGACGGTGAGCTTCCAGCTGATCGACGCCTTCATCGCCTTGGCGGAGGGCTTGTCCATCCAGCTGGAGCGCAGCCAGGGGGAGACCTTCCACAGGTCGGCCACCCTGGCCTTGCCCGCGTAGCCGCTGCCGGTCGCCTTGGAGCGCTTGAGCAGGGTCGCCAGGGTGACGGGCTCGGCCACGTTGATGGGCTGGCCGTAGGTGCCGGTGAAGCCGCCGGTCAGGCCCTTCGGCATCTTGTACCAGGGCTTGTCCTCGGGCAGCAGCGCCGACCAGATGTTGCCGGACAGGTAGGAGGTGGTGCCGACGCGGATCGTGCGCTCGGGCACGGTCAGCGCCTTCAGCAGCAGGCCGGTCTCGCCGTCGCCCACGCCTTCCAGGTCGCTCGCCTTGATGTTGATCTTGCCGGTGATGTCCGAGGCGGCGACGCCCGACTTGCCGAACTGCAGGGAGCCGGTACGCCGGACGAACACCTGACGGAGGCGACCTTCGCTCAGGGTGGTCCGTTCGGTGAACTTCACCCCCTTGCCGGGGGCGAGCTGCTTCTTGACGGCCGCCACCGGGTTCTTGGGCGCGGCGGCCAGCGCCGGGGTGGCGCTCACGAGAGCGGCGGTCGTGGCTAACGCCACGCCGGTCAGGATTCGCTTCATGCGGATTCCTTAGGTGTTGAGGGGGAGTTGCTGATGTGCGCCGGAGCCCAGAAGGGCGGCACCGGCGTCAGTGCGCCGGGGCCAGAAGGGAGAGGCCCCGGCGCGGGTGTGGCGGCTACTCGACCGCGCTGAGCGAGTTCAGCGACCCGTCAGGAATGCTCTGCGGCACGTCGCTCTCAGTGCTCAGCTCGCTGACGTCGACCACCTCGTCCGCCGGCGGGGCCTTGATCGTGACCTTGCTGCCCCAGCCGGTGTAGCGGGTGTTCACGGTGGACGTGGTCTTCCCGAGGATGCCGAAGTCCAGCTTGTACTCGCTGCGGACCCGGGTGACCAGGCCCTTGGAGTTGACGTCGAGCACGTACGAGATCGCGACCTTGCCCAGCCGCTTGTCGACCTTCTCCCCGTAGAGCTCGCCGAGCCGGCCGAAGGTGACGGCGCCCCGGTACGAGCCGCCCTTGAAGCTCTTGGCGCCCGTCACGAGCGCCTTGAGCACCTTGGGCCGGAAGATGTCCAGCGGCTGGCTGCCGGCCCGCCCACCGGTCTGGTTCGGGTAGCGCACCCACTTCTTGCCGTCGGGAAGTTCATCGCTGAACAACCCGCCCTTCGCGTACGTGTAATTGCCGACCGTGACCATCCGCGGCGGCGCGCCAAGGGAAGGCCCCGCGCCTTTCACTCCGGTGCGCAGGTCCATGGCCACGATTCCGGACTTGCCGAAACCGAGCGTGCCGTTCGTGGTGATGCTCACGGCCCCCGTCGAACCCGCGGCCGTGCGAGCGGACTCGGAGATCCGCACGCCGTGCCCGGTGACGTACTGCTTCTTCAGCGCTTTCACCGGGTCAGCGGGCGCGGCCTGCGCGGGCGCGGCGGTCACGAACGCGGCCGACGACGCCAGCGCGAGCCCCGCGAGAATTCGCTTCATAGGGTTTCCTTCGGCATTAGGCAAGAACGAGGAGCAAGCCTGACATTTGAAGATCACGAACATATATCGAGCGAAGGGTCTTATGTCGGCTAAACCGTGCAATTTGTGTGCAGAGTCCGTCCTGAAGAAGTGAGATCACCGTCACATAGCGGAAGAACCGCGACCCGATGACCTGGGCAGGTCAAGCTTCGGGCTAGGCTTCACTGGCGGAAACGCCCGGCACGACCCCTGAGCGCAGGAGCTCGCCGTGACAGAGCAGAGCGAGGAACGAAGCCCGCGCACGGCGAAGCGCACGCGACCATCAGCACAGATGCCCGGGCCGTCGAACATCAGTCGGATAAGCAAGGACGGACCCTCGTGGACCTGTTCGAACATCAGGCGAAGGAGCTCTTCGCTGACTACGGCATCCCGGTGCCACGCGGCATCGTCGCCCACAACGTGGAGGAGGTGCGGTCGGCGGCTCAGGAGCTGACCGGCCGCGTTGTCGTCAAGGCCCAGGTCAAGACCGGCGGCCGGGGCAAGGCCGGCGGTGTGAAGGTGGCCGACGACGCCGCCGACGCCGTGGCCAAGGCCGAGGCCATCCTCGGCATGGACATCAAGGGCCACACGGTCCACAAGGTGCTGGTCGAAGAGGCCAGCGCGATCGCCGAGGAATACTACTTCTCCTTCCTGCTCGACCGGGCGAACCGTACCTTCCTCGCCATCTGCTCGGCCTCGGGCGGCATGGACATCGAAGAGGTCGCCCACACCGCCCCCGAGAAGGTCGCCAAGGTTCCCGTCTCGGCCCTGACCGGTGTCGACCGCGCCAAGGCCCGCGAGATCGCGGTGGCCGGCGGCCTGCCCGAGAAGGCGCTCGACGGCGCAGCCGAGCTCATCGAGAAGCTCTGGTGCTGCTTCGTCGACGAGGACGCCACGCTCGTCGAGGTCAACCCGATGATCCTGTCGGCCGACGGCCAGGTGAAGGCGCTCGACGGCAAGGTCACGCTCGACGACAACGCCGGCTTCCGCCAGGCCGACCACGAGGCGCTGGCCGACAAGGCCGCCGAGGACCCGCTTGAGGCCAAGGCCAAGGAGAAGGACCTCAACTACGTCAAGCTCGACGGCGACGTCGGCATCATCGGCAACGGCGCCGGCCTGGTCATGTCCACGCTCGACGTGGTGGCCTACGCCGGTGAGGCGTTCCCCGGCAAGCCGGCGCCCGCGAACTTCCTCGACATCGGCGGTGGCGCGTCCGCCGAGGTCATGGCGGCCGGCCTGGAGATCATCCTGTCCGACCCCAGCGTCAAGTCGATCTTCGTGAACGTCTTCGGCGGCATCACCGCCTGCGACGCCGTCGCCAACGGCATCGTCTCGGCGTTCAAGCTGCTGGAGAGCCGCGGTGAGGCGGTGACCCACCCGCTGGTGGTCCGCCTCGACGGCAACAACGCCCAGCTCGGGCGGCAGATCCTGGCCGACGCCGCGCTCCCGCGCGTCGAGCTGGTTGACACGATGGACGAGGCGGCCAAGCGCGCCGCCGAGCTCGCTGCGGTAGGTGCGTGACCCATGGCCATCTGGTTGACGGAGAACAGCAAGATCATCGTTCAGGGCATGACCGGTGGTGAGGGCACCAAGCACACCCGCCGCATGCTCGCCTCCGGTGCTCGCGTCGTGGGCGGTGTCAACGCCCGCAAGGCCGGCACCACGCACGAGGGCCTGCCCGTGTTCGGCACGGTGAAGGAGGCCATCGAGCAGACCGGCGCCGACGTGTCGGTGGTGTTCGTGCCGCCGAAGTTCACCAAGGACGCGGTCAAGGAGGCCATCGACGCCGAGATCCCGCTCTGCGTGGTGATCACCGAGGGCGTGCCGGTGCACGACTCGACCGAGTTCTGGGCGTACGCGGTGGCCAAGGGCAACAAGACCCGCATCATCGGCCCCAACTGCCCCGGCATCGCCTCGCCCGGCGCCTCCAACGCCGGCATCATCCCCGCCGACATCACCACCGCCGGCCGCATCGGCCTGGTCTCGAAGTCCGGCACGCTCACCTACCAGCTCATGTACGAGCTGCGCGACTTCGGCTTCTCCACGGCCGTCGGCATCGGCGGTGACCCGGTCATCGGCACCACCCACATCGACGCGCTGCAGGCGTTCCAGGACGACCCCGGCACCGACGCGATCGTGATGATCGGCGAGATCGGCGGCGACGCGGAAGAGCGGGCCGCCGCCTACATCGAGCAGCACGTCACCAAGCCGGTCGTCGCCTACGTCGCGGGCTTCACCGCCCCCGAGGGCAAGACGATGGGCCACGCGGGCGCCATCGTGTCCGGCTCGGCCGGCACCGCCCAGGCCAAGAAGGAGGCCCTGGAGAAGGTCGGCGTCCGCGTCGGCAAGACCCCCTCCGAGACGGCCCGCCTCATGCGCGAGATCATGCAGGCGCGCTGATCGTTTCCCGAAGGGCTCCGCGTGGTATGCCGCCATGCGGAGCCCTTCGCGCGTGCGAATGTCCCTACGCCCTCGGCGAAGAAGCGACAGAACGCGGCGATACCCGGCGCGTCAACCAAGCTTCGGTCGGGAAAGCTTGAGAAAATCGCCTACTGTGACGGCGATCCTCGACCAGTTGCGTACTGCCCCCCGGTCGGTGCTCGGCAAGCTCCCCGGAGCCCCGAGCGACGACGACGAGACGCGGCGGCCGCTGCCGGTGTCGGGAATGCTGGCCGCCGCCTGCACGCTCGGTGTCGGCCTCGCCGTGCTCACCACGCTCACCCTCGTCGGCTGGATCGCCGCGCCGCGCGGCACGCTGGGCGCCGGGCTGCCGGGTGTCTTCCGTACGGCGG
The DNA here is from genome assembly GCF_040609855.1 of Nonomuraea sp. NPDC004580. NCBI lineage: Bacteria > Bacillati > Actinomycetota > Actinomycetes > Streptosporangiales > Streptosporangiaceae > Nonomuraea > Nonomuraea sp. NPDC004580. Next base: position 62,149 of record NZ_JBEXLH010000001.1, read on the forward strand.
CGCAGCTCTGGCTGGCCGCCCACCACGCCGGGTTCGCCATCCCCGGCGGCCGGGTCGGGCTGCTGCCGCTCGGCCTCATGATCCTGCCCGCCATGCTGCTCTACCGCGCGGGCCGCTGGATGGCCCGCGACGCCGACCTGCGGCTGCGGCTGCCCGCCCGGCTGCCCAAGAACAGCCCGAAGGAGCAGGCGGGCGCGAGGCGGCGGGCGCAGCTCGTCCTCGTGGTGCAGGCCGGGGTGTCGCTGGCGGCCCCCTACGCGCTGCTGGCCGGGCTGATCGCGCTGGTCGCCGGCAACGAGATCACCCAGCCGTTCATCGGTGAGGCGCTGCTCAGCCACTTCCTGCTGGCCTTCCTCGCCGGCTCGCTGGCCACGGCGCGCATGATCGGGCCCTGGCGGGTCATGCTGCGGCTGCTGCCCGAGCGCGTGCGCGCCCTGACCGTCGGCACGGCGGTCGCCACCGCGGTGCTGGTGGTGGCCGGGCTCGCACTGGTGCTGCTCGCGGTCGTGCTCAACTTCGGGCAGGTCAGGCAGCTGTCGGAGGTGCTGTCGCCGGGGTTCGTGGGCGGGGTGCTGCTCATCCTGCTCCAGCTGCTCTACCTGCTCAACGCCGTCGTCTGGGCGTTCTCCTACATCGCCGGGCCCGGCTTCGCCATCGGCGCCGACACGCTGGTCGCGCCCACGGGCGTGCAGCTCGGCACCGTGCCCAGCCTGCCGATCCTGGGCGCGCTGCCCGAGAGCGGGCCGGTGCCCGCGTGGATGATGGCGGTGATCGCGCTGCCGTTCGCGGCGGGCGCGGTGGCGGGCGTCATGGTGGCCCGCATCTCGCCCTCGCCGTCGTACGAGGCCGCTCCGCTGTGGGGGTTCCTGTCCGGCATCACCAGCGGGCTGGTGGCCGGGGTGCTCGCGGCGCTGTCGGGCGGGCCGATCGGCGGCGGGCGGCTGGCCACGGTCGGGCCGTCGCCCTGGGAGGTGGCGCTGTCGGTGGCGCTCGAGGTCGGCGTGGCGGCCGGCATCTCCGCGGGCGTCACCAACCTGCTGCTGCTCAACAAGAAGGCCAGGGCGCCGCTCGACAAGGCCGCCGCCCCCGTACGCAAGGCCGGAGCGGCGCTGGCCAAGGCGGCGAGCAAGGTCGGGCTCGCCGAGAGCGACCCGCGCCCGCTGCCCGGCCACTGGCTCGACGCCACCGAGGCCGACACCCAGGAGATCCCCGTCATCAGGGACGACTGGCAGGACGAGCACGCGTCGGCGGAGGCCGAGACGCTGGCCCAGGCCCGGCCCCGGCTCGCCGAGCCCGAACCGGCCGCGGCCCGCCCGCCTCGCAAGGACATCGTGGACGAGTCAGACGACCGGGGCGGCCACGTGATCTACGTCGACCCTTACGCCTGGGATCGCGACTAGGTCAGGGCTGCGACCAGATCAGGGCTGCATGGTGCCGAGCATCTGCAGGACGTCGGCGGGCAGCTTGCGCTGCGCCGCCTCCTTGAACTCGGCGAAGCACTCACCCTGCGAGGCCACCGTGCCGGCGCCCTTCATGCACTCCGTGTAGGCGGAGTATTCGTCCGCGAGATAGAGCTGCATGGCCGTGGCCCCCGCCGACAGCGCGAGCGCGAGCGAGGAGACGGTGATGCCGCCCACCGCCACGCCCGTGGGCTTGCCCTCGCTCTTGAGCAGCGGCAGCGCCCGGACCCCCGCCATCAGCGCGAACAACGCCATGACCAGGCCCGCAAGGGGCAACATGAACGTCATGGCCAGCGCTGCGATGGACAACCAGATCGCTCGGCGGCCCGCGGAATCCGCGGGCTGCTGGCCTGCCGGTGCCTTCACCGGTGTCGACACCTGACCTCCTCTGCGTCGCCGGACGATGAACAGATACCCTGTGACCCCCACCCTGTTTCCTCATTGGAGTGTGCGTGTCTAAGGCTGGGCGGCTCGTCGTCCTCGTCTCCGGCTCTGGAACCAACCTACAGGCCCTGCTGGACGCTTCCGCCGATCCGTCGTACGGCGCTCGCGTGGTCGCGGTGGGCGCGGACAGGGAGGGCATAGAAGGGCTGGTCAGGGCCGAACGAGCACAGGTCCCGACATTTGTCGAAAAATTGGGCGATTACGCGACTCGGGCGGAATGGGATGCCGCGATCGCGGCCCGCATCGCCGCGTACGAACCCGACCTCGTCGTGTCCGCGGGATTCATGAAGATTCTGGGCATCCCCACCCTCGACGCCTTCCCCGTCCTCAACACCCACCCGGCGCTGCTGCCGTCGTTCCCCGGCGCCCACGGCGTACGCGACGCGCTCGCCCACGGCGTCAAGATCACCGGCTGCACGGTGATGCTCGCCGACGAGGGCGTCGACACGGGGCCCATCGTGGCGCAGGCGGCGGTGCCCGTGCTCCCCGGCGACGACGAGGAGGTCCTGCACGAGCGCATCAAGCAGGCCGAGCGGCGCCTGCTCGTCGAAACCGTCGGCCGGATGGCCCGCGAGGGCTGGACGGTCAGCGGACGTATGGTCCGCATCGGCAACCACAATGGAGGGGAAACCACGTGACTCGCATCGCCATCCGGCGCGCGTTGATCGCTGTATACGACAAGTCCGGGCTCGAAGAGCTGGCCAGGGCCCTCGACGGTGCCGGGGTGGAGATCGTCTCGACCGGTGGCACCGCCGCCGCGATCTCCTCCTTCGGGATCCCGGTGACGAAGGTGGAGCAGCTCACCGGGTTCCCCGAGTGCCTCGACGGGCGGGTCAAGACGCTGCACCCGCGCGTACACGCCGGGCTGCTGGCCGACGTCACCAAGCCGCACCACGTCGCCCAGCTCGACGAGCTCGAGATCGACCCGTTCCAGCTCGTGGTCGTCAACCTCTATCCGTTCCAGCAGACGGTGGCCTCCGGCGCGTCCGACGCCGAGTGCGTCGAGCAGATCGACATCGGCGGGCCCGCCATGATCCGCGGCGCCGCCAAGAACCACAGCACCTGCGCCGTCGTCGTCGACCCCGGCTTCTACGGCGACGTGCTCAACGCCCTGTCCGAGGGCGGCTTCACCCTCACCGAGCGCCGCCGGCTGGCCGGCATCGCCTACGCCCACACCGCCTCCTACGACGTGGCCGTGGCCAACTGGTTCGGCGGCACGTACGTGGGCGAGGGCGAGTTCCCGCAGTTCACCGGCACCGCGTACGAGCGCAAGGCCACCCTCCGCTACGGCGAGAACCCGCACCAGCGCGCCGCCCTCTACACCGCAGGCGAGGGCGGGCTGGCCAACGCCGAGCAGCTGCACGGCAAGGAGATGTCCTACAACAACTACCTCGACGCCGACGCCGCCTGGCGGGCCGCGTGGGACTTCTCCGACCCCTGCGTCGCCATCATCAAGCACCAGAACCCGTGCGGCATCGCCGTCGGCGCCGACGTGGCCGACGCCCACCGCAAGGCGCACGCGTGCGACCCGGTCTCCGCCTACGGGGGCGTCATCGCGGTCAACCGGCCCGTCACCGCAGAGCTGGCCAGGCAGATCTTCGACGTGTTCACCGAGGTCGTCATCGCGCCCGACTTCGACGCCGAGGCGCTTGAGGTGCTGCGCGGCAAGAAGAGCCTGCGCCTGCTGCGCTGTGCTTCCGGCCCCGCCAACCCGACCGAGTTCCGCCGGATCGACGGCGGCCTGCTCGTCCAGACCACCGACCGCGTCGACGCGCCCGGCGACTCCGCCGCCCAGTGGGAGCTCAAGACCGGCGCCGCCGCCTCGCCCGGGGTGCTGGCCGACCTCGAGTTCGCCTGGCGGGCCTGTCGCTCGGTGAAGTCGAACGCCATCCTCCTCGCCAGCGACGGCGCCACCGTGGGCGTCGGGATGGGCCAGGTCAACCGCGTCGACTCCTGCCGCCTCGCCGTCACGCGGGCCGGCGAACGGGTCGCCGGCTCGGTCGCCGCCTCCGACGCCTTCTTCCCGTTCCCTGACGGGCTGGAGGTGCTGGCGGAGGCCGGCGTACGGGCGATCGTGGAGCCCGGCGGCTCGGTCCGCGACGCGGAGGTCATCGAGGCGGCCGAAAAGGCCGGCATCACCCTCTACTTCACCGGCACCCGCCACTTCTTCCACTGATCAGCCACACGCAGCTGGCCCGCCTCCGGCACCCGGAAGCGGGCCATCCCCGCGTCATGCCCTGGCTCACGGTGGCTCATGAGGCTCGCGGAGGGCCGTGGGAGGTGCCGTCGGTGGTGACATCAAGACCAATCTGATGGATCTTGTCGCTTTTATCCCTTTTTGTAGCGAGCAGTCGCCGAGGAACGTTAGCCTGAACTCCTCCTCCCCACTCCCGTCCCTCGGAGTTCTTTTATGGCGCTCGACGCATTCCTGCAGGCCTTCGTCGCCTTGAACGGCTTCTCCTCCAGCCCCATCGTCCTCGTGGTGCTCGCCCTCATCGGCGCCTACCTCGGCGGCCGCATCGTGGAGGTAGTTCCCTTCACCCGCCGCATTATCGAACGCCGCGAAGCCCAACTCGCCGAACGCGAGTAACCACCCTCCGGCGAGAACCCAGGCGCACAACAGCGCAGGCCGCGGCACCGAACCACCCACCGCAGCCACCAGACCGGCACCCCCCACAGCGCCTTCTGGAGCAGAATCCGGGCAGCCCCCATACCGCTCCGCATTTTCACGTGTCGCATCCCCCCGACGCGTCCCGGAGCGATCGCTGGCGCATCTGGCACGCCGACGCACCTCGTCCCAAAGGCGCCTTCCGGGGCCAGCGCACCCCCTGCGCGACCGCTGCGGTGAGGGGTGTGAGCTGCTGGTCAGGTTGTGGACTTGAGGGCTTGCCAGGCCAGGTTCGCGGCGCCCGCGAGGCCCGCCCGGACGCCGAGCGTGCTCTGCTTCACCTGGACCGCTCGGACGAACGCGAGCCCCGCCACGTCGTCAAGTGCTCGCTCCAGCGGGTCGAACAGTACGCTGCCCGCCGCCGACACGCCTCCGCCGATCACCACGGTCGTGACCTCGGCGGCCGCCGCTGTGGACGCGATCATGCCTGCCAGTGCCCTGGCGCCTCGCTCGAACGCCTGCACCGCGATCTCGTCCCCGGCGGCGGCATCCCGTGCCAACGCCCGTGCGTCCGCCCGTCGTTCCTCGCCCTGAGCCCTGGCCTGCTCGTTGTGAGTGTGCTCCTCGTCCCCAGGAGTCCCGTTCACCCGGCCGTCCCCGAAGGCTCCTCTACCGTCCTCGAAAGGTCCGTCCCCTACGGGCCCGTTGCCTCGACCTCCCCCAAGAGGGCCGTTCTCCCGGCTGTTCCCGAAGGGTGCGATCCCCTGATTTCCCTCAGTGCTCCCTTTCCCTTGCTTGTCCCGGGGGGCCCCTGCCCCTGGGGTCGCGTCGTGAACGTGGACGAGGGGCTTTCCTGGGACGCCAGCCGTCGAGGTGTCGGGGGAGGGGGACCAGCCGTTGTCCAGGGCCCAGCGGGTCATGTTCGGGCCGCTGGCGTAGCGTTCCACGCAGCCTCGGCCGCCGCACTCGCAGCGTTCGCCGTACGGGTCGATGCTCATGTGCCCGACATGCCCGGCGTTGCCTGTGGGGCCGAGGAGCGGGGCACCATCGATGACCAGGCCGCCGCCGATGCCGGTCGACACCACGATGCCCAGCAGCGACGAGCAGCCGCGGCCGGCGCCCAGCCAGTGTTCCCCCAGTGCGAAGCACTGCGCGTCACCCGCGAGCAGCGTCGGCAGCCCGGTCAGCTTGTGCACTTCGTCCCGCAACGGGAACCGGCGCCAGCTCGGCATGTTGACGGGGCTCACGGTGCCGGTGGCCAGGTCGAGCGGGCCGGCGCAGCCGATGCCGACAGCCTGGGGCGCCGGGCCGCCTGCCGTCACCTCCGCGATGAGGGCGGCGAGGGCGGACATGACGTCCGTACGCGGGGTCGGCCGCGTCGCTGAGCGCAGGATGGAACCCTTCTCGTCCACCAGCGCGGCGGCGAGTTTGGTCCCTCCGATGTCAATGGCAAGTACGCAGTTCATCAGTGTTTGTGGTGGTTGTCGGGCTGGCGGGGGTCGCCAGGATGCTCCAGCCCGGGAACGAGGGTGACCTTCCTGGCCCGCATGTCGTCCAGCCAGCGCGCGAACGCCTTACGCCGAGCGGCGGCCAGAAGGTCGTGGTCGTGGTCGGCCGGCCGGGAGGTGGGGTGAAGCAGTGTCTGCACGATTCCTTCCGGTTGGTCGGACTGCGGTGCGGTAGCGGCCGTGGGGGACGGTGACGGTGACGTGGGGGCGGTCGCCCCAGGTGACGGCGTGATGGTGGTCGTCTGGCCAGGTGGGGTGGTGACGGTCGTCTGGTGTGGTGGGGCGGGGGTGGGTGTCTCGGGTGGGGTGGCGGTTGCCACGTGCCAGCCGAGGGCGTCCCTGATCGGGCCGACCAGGGTGTTGTACGGGTGGCTTTGGAGGGCTTGGGCGAGGGTGCTGGGCAGGGAGTCGAGCGTGATGAGGCCGAGGGGTTGGAGGTCGGAGGGCGTCGCCGCCTGTGCGTCGGTCAGGGTGTCGAACAGGCCGTGGCGTACGTGGTGGCGGGGCGGGCGGTCGGGGGTCGGTGGGCGGCGCCATTCCTCGGGGACGGTCACCGCAGCCGTGACGTGCTCGAACACGGCCCGCACCCAAGGGCTGGCGTTGTAGGCGGCGGCGTTGATCGAACCGAGTTCGACCGCGGCCACCCGATCGAGCGTAAGGGCTGCCGTCACGGCCGCTTTCGCCGGGGCGTCCGACGCAGCGTGATCTTTGGGCGACAGGGGAGTCAGGGTCGCCTGTGGTCCTGCGGACAGAGTCGGGGTTGTCTGCGGTCCTGCGGAGAGAGTCGAGGTCGTTCGCGGTCCTGCGAACAGGCCGATCTCGGTGGCCGTGGACTCGCAGAGGGCTTCGGTGAGGATGACCTGGGTGAGCCAGCGAGCGAGCTGACGGTCTTCCGAGGTGCCGGGCACGGGAAGGGCCGAGCTGAGCGGGCCGTCCCGGAGGGCGGCGAGGCGAGCGTCAAGGCGTGCGCGAGGGACCGGACGGCCGTCGATCCACCCGATCACCGCAGTCTCCGGTACGCCTCCGGCCACTCCACCGACCTCCATCGCCGAGCGGCCTCCTGTCGGGTCGCCGACCACCGTTGTGGGGCCCTCTCCGGCCGGAACGGCTGCGCTGTTGGGCTTGGTCGCGGGGTTCACCGGTGTCATCGGGTCACCTCCAGGCGTACTGCCGGGGTGTACTGGCAGCGGCCGAACCACATGACCTTGGCCAGGGCCCACGCGTGGCCGGTCGGGTGGTCGTGGGGGACCTGCACCGGGAACGACACGTCGGCGGTCGTCCCTGCCGCCACCGTGAAGCCCTGGATGACCTCCGGGAGCAGGGACCAGGTGCCCCAAGGCGAGGCCAGCTGGGCTTCGCCGCGGATCTCGTCGGCGGTGGTGTTGGTGAGGCGCAGCGTGAGCTGGGCTCGGTCGCCGGGGCTCAGAGTCAGGGAGTCCTCGACGGTGGTGATCGACAAGCCTGTGGGGCGGGCCGTGTCGGCGACGGTGCCGCGGGTCGCCTTGGCGAGCTCGGGTGGGGTGCCGGGGACGGGCAGCTCGGGGGCGGGGCCGATGGCGACCGTGGTGATGTCTTCGACGAGTTGCCCGCCGGTGTGGGTGCGGGCGGAGATGAAGTGCAGGCCGGGCTCGGGGCCGGCGGTGGGCGTCACCGTCACGGGGAAGCGGAGGTGCCCGCCGGAAGTGAGGCGGAACGGGCGGGCGGACGGGGTGGCCGTCCAGCCCTCGGGGACACGGATCTCGGCGACGCCCTCGTGCGCGGTGTCCGTGAGGTGGGAGGCCAGGACGACCTCCACCTCGAACGGCCCCTCCGGCGACTCCACGAGACCCGGCGTGACCGCGATGGAGACCGGGAGGTAGCCCAGGGGTGCCGGACCCTTGTTGTGCAGCCAGTAGCGGCTGTAGACGGGCTGGGCCTGCTCGGTCGTGCGCGCGAGTTCCGGGGCCGTGGACGGGAGCGGGGCCGAGGCGAGGTAGGTGGCGACCTCGAAGCCACCAAGGTCGATGCTCGCAGGCGCAGGCGCAGGCGCAGGCGCAGGCGAGGGGGTGGGGCTTGCGGGCTCATCGATGGCCGCAGCCGTGGTGGCTGCGGAGCCGGAGGAAGCGAGGGAGCCGGGTGCTGGCGGGGTCTGCTCGCTGGGGGCGGTGGGGGTGGCGTTCTCGGTCGTGCGGGTCAGCGCGTTGGAGGTGGGTGTCGTGGGGTGTTCGAGGAGGTTGGCGGGGGTGAGGGTGTGCAGGTCGAGGACAGGTGAGGTCAGCTCGGCCCGGGTGCCCAGGCCGGTGGACTCGATCAGGCGGAGGGTTACGGCGGAGGTTTCCGAGGCTCCTTCGGTGCGGCCGTGGGCGTGGGGGTTGCCGGTGGACTTGAGGGTGCTCAGGAGGACGTCGCGCTCGGGGGACACCGTAAGCAGTGAGTGGACAGGTGGGAGGGAGCCCGTCTGCGGGGTGTCGAGGAGGCGGGTGTGGAGGGGGGTGATGTGTTCCTGGGCGGCGGCGGGCAGGCGCAGGGCGCGCCAGTCGCCGGGGCCCGAGACCAGGGAGTAGGAGAACTCGTGCGTCCAGTGCTGGAGCTGGAAGCCGGAGCCGTCGGGGGTGGTGCGGCGGGGCGGGTCGAGCCAGATGCCGGAGGGCCAGCCGGTGCAGGACCGCATGAGCGACAGGTGCAGGGCGCCGGACGGGTCGACCGCGAACCCGGGCAGCCCGTACGCCAGCAGCGCCACCGTACGGTCCTCAAGGCGCTCGCCGCCCAGCGGGCACACGGCCTCGATGGTCGCGTCGGCGAGGTCGGCCACCAGGTCGGCGATGGAGCCGGTGACGATGAGGGCCGGAAGGGCCCGCAGGTCGCGCAGGTCGGCGCTGGGCTGCCAGGTCTCGGGCAGCGGGCGCTCGGCCGGGATCCAGACGCGGGTGGCCCCCTCGCTCAGCGCCTTCGCGTAGGACTCGTCGGCCCTGGCGAGCAGGTCGGCGGCCACCGGGTTGGTGTCGGGGCCGCCCAGCACGAGGCGTACGTCGGGCAGGTTGGAGTCGACGTCGAGCCAGCCGTAGCGGGTGCCGTCGGCGGAGGAGGTGGTGGCGGTGACGCCGGCCTTGGCCAGGGCCACGACCAGGTCGCGGGCCTGCGGAGCGTCGTCGAGGGCGGGCACCACGACCTCGGCCACGCCGAGCGCGCGTGCGCCCGCCGCGCCCAGATCGACCTTCGCGGTGGCCGAGAGACCGAACCAGGTGTTGGCCGGGTTGTCGAGCGTCCACGGGTGGTGGGCCGTGTCGACGTCGGGCAGCGCGAAACCGCGCCCCACCACGGCCCCCGAGACGTCGGACACCGGCAGCGCGCCCTCCACCCGGGCCGGGAACCGCACGCGCAGCAGCCGGTCGGCGCCGGTGTGGTCGAGGACGCGGGTGGTGAAGTCGATGCGGTCGGAGCCGGCCGGGAGGGTGACGACCTGCTCGTACGTGATCTCGCCGACCTGCCCGGTCACGATCAGCCGCCGGCCCACCGGGCTGACCTCGGCGCGCACACCGGTCGCGGCGGCCGACGACGAGCCCACGACGTGGCCGGTCGGAATGAGGTGCCAGGGCCCCTCGCCCATGTCGGGATGCTGCGGATATTCGTCGTAGAGGCGCAGCTCGTTGCCGGGGCCGGTGAGGACCTCTTGGCCGGTGGTGCGATCGACGATGGAGACGAGGGTGCCGCCCCTGTCGGGGTCTGCGGTGATCTGCCAGTGGTCGTTCTCGATGGTGACGCCGGACGCCGGTTGCCACGTCTCGGGGGTGCCGGGCACCACGTGGTACGTGCGCCAGCCCATCGACGGCACGTCGCGGGCCAGGAACGTGAGCATGCCGCCCTCCGCCACGGCGGGCACCGGCGCCCCGGAAGGGTCGGCCGGCAGGTGACCCTCGGGCAGGGCGGCCGTCGCCAGGCCGTCACGCGCGAACGGCAGCGTGTTGGCGACGAGCAGCCCCGGCGCGTCGGTCGTGACCTGGGCGGACAGGGCCGACAGGGCGTTGTCGCGGGCCTCGGCGGCCAGGTCGTACGCCTCGCGCCAGCCGGTCAGCAGGTCGATGTAGACCTGGTCGGACTCGGAGCCGGTGATGGCGTCGTGGTGGGCGCCGTAGGCGAGCTGCCGCCACACCTTGTCGAGCGCCGTGTGCGGGTAGCCGCCCAGCCCCAGCACATGGGCGAACGTCGCCAGCCGCTCCGCGTCGAGCGCCGCCACCTCGGCCGCGCGCTGGGCCTGCTTGGTGTCGATGTAGGAGACGTCTTTCCCGGTGTAGATCGGGTTCATGTCGCGCGTCTGGGGGCTGTAGGACGACAGCCCGGCGCGTACGGCGTCGAGGAAGTCACGCGGGACGGCGCACACGAACCTGGGCCACACGTAGCGGGACGCCCACGTGCGGTGGATGTCGGTCACCCACTTGTTGGGCGGGGTGTAGTCGGTGCCGACCGGGAGCAGGATGTTCTTCGTCGCGGCCACCGGCTTGAGTGAGCGGTAGAGGTCGTAGACCGCCTGGCAGGCGTCCTCAAGGGACGGTGACGAGTCCATCCACCAGCCCGCGGAGTAATGAGCCGGCATGTAGTGGGTCAGCACGCCCTGGCCCGACGGCGCGATCCACTCGAACTCGCTCGGGAACTGCATCAGCGCCGCGTCGTTCTTGGCCTCCTTGAAGTTCTTGCTGATGGGACCCCACTGGTGGAACGGGCCGCGCGCCCACGCGCTGGCCGTCAGCCCGGCCGCCGCGAGGTAGCCGGGGAACTGCGGGTCGTGGCCGAACACGTCGAGCTGCCACGCCGTGCGCGGGTCGCCGCCGAGGATGTCGCGCTGGTAGCCGATGCCGTAGACGAGGTTGCGGATCGTGGTCTCGGCACCGGTGAGGTTGGTGTTGGGTTCGTTGTACGTGCCGCCGACCAGCTCCACCCGGCCCTCGGCCATGAGGGCACTGAGATCGGCCCGGCGCTCGGGATGGGTGTCGAAGAACGGCTTGAGGTAGTCGACCTCGGCCAGCACGAACCGGTAGTCGGGGTCGCGCAGCGCCAGCTCGATGTGGGCCTCGACCAGGGCGAACGCGTTGCCCTCCCAGAGTGGCCTGGTGGTGGCGTCGGCCGACAGCAGCTCCCACGGGCTGGTGTAGGCGGCCTGCGTGTTCCACCACACGGGGTCGTAGTGGAAGTGGGACACCATGAACATCGTCCAGCCCGGCTCTTCGGCCGTGACCTCGACCTCCAGCTCCTCGCCGTCGAGGGTGAGCAGGCAGGGCAGGGTCGTGCCCGGCTGGGCCGACACCTCCAGCGGGACCTCGTGCACGCCCGCTTCCGGCGGGATCGTGACGTTCCCGGCCAACCGGACGCCCGCGCCGCGCAGCTCCAGCGACGACTCGCGCTCGCCTGCCGCCACGGTGACGCGCAGGACTTGGTGCGGCTCTTCCTGGGAGCCGACGAACAGGTCGGTGGACTCGGCGGACAAGAGGCGGAACGGCAAGGGGGACCTCCGGACGCGTGGTGCTGGCGCCGAAAACACTAAGCCTTCGCCGAATCGATGACAACGATGTCAGCCCTTGGCTGTGGGCAACCCGCCCCGGCCCCTGGTGATCTGTGGATGAGTCACCGGGAATGACGGCAACCGGTACACCACGACGGGCCGCGTCCCGCCGGTGCGGGCCGATATGGGGTGGTCGTCCTCTGGGAGTCGGCCGCCACCCCTTCGGGGGGCGGGACGGCGGCGCGGGGGTGGTTGGCGGTCGGAACCGGGGCTCGGCATCCGGCGGGGTGGGGGTGGCCGGTGGCTGGGATCGGGTGTGCGGGATCTGGTGGTGTGGGGTGGTCGGGCTGGGGGGCTTGGCGTCCGTGGCAGCGTCCGTGGCCGGGGGTGCGGGGTGGTGCGGGGGAGGTCAGGGGGCATGACAGGATTGCGGCATGAGCGCTGTGAAACTCGATGGCAAGGCCACCGCCGCAAAGATCAAGGCAGATCTCACCAAGCGGGTGGCCGCGCTCAAGGAACGCGGGATCACGCCGGGCCTGGGCACCGTTCTGGTGGGGGACGACCCCGGTAGCCAGATCTATGTCGCGGGCAAGCACCGCGACTGCGCGGAGGTGGGCATCGCCTCCATCCGCGTCGATCTGCCGGCCACCGCGTCCCAGGCCGACGTCGAGGCGGCCATCGACGAGCTCAACGCCTCACCGGCGTGCACCGGCTACATCGTGCAGCTCCCCCTGCCCAAGCACCTCGACACGATGGCGCTGCTGGAGCGCATCGACCCGGCCAAGGACGCCGACGGGCTGCACCCGGTCAACCTCGGGCGGCTCGTGCACATGGTGGACGCGCCGCTGCCCTGCACGCCGCACGGCATCGTGCTGCTGCTGCGCGAGTACGGCGTGCCGATCAAGGGGGCCGAGGTCGCCGTGGTCGGTCGCGGCATCACGGTGGGGCGCTCGCTCGGGCTGCTGCTGACCCGGCGCAGCGAGAACGCCACGGTGACCCTCTGCCACACCGGCACCCAGGATCTGGCCGCCCACGTGCGGAGGGCCGACATCGTCGTGGCGGCGGCCGGCGTGCCCGAGCTGATCACGCGCGACATGGTCAAGCCGGGGGCCGCCGTGCTCGACGTCGGGGTCTCCCGGGTGGCGGGCAAGATCGCCGGGGACGTGGCTCCGGACGTCGAAGAGGTCGCCGGTTACCTCACGCCCAACCCGGGCGGCGTCGGCCCGATGACCCGCGCCCTGCTCCTCGCCAACGTCGTCGAGGCCGCCGAACGCCGGCTCGCCTGACCTCGGCGCCCCGGGCCCGGGCCCGCCCTGGGCCCGGAGCCCATGGGGCACCTGAGTTCTCGGGGAACCTGCGGCGGCGTCCGCGCTCTAAGACGATGACCGCACTGGGTGGCGCGGTGAGCGTTGCGGGCGGCCCAGGTCCGTGGAAGGGCAGGGAAACGCGCGGCGATACTCGGTGGGCGTCACCCCGAGGTGTGCCGCGAAATGATGGCGGAGGTTGTTCGCACCGCCGAGCCCGCTGCGTTCGCTGATCTGCTCGATGGACAGATCGGTGGTCTCCAGGAGCTGCTGAGCGCGGGCGAGCCGCTGGTGGAGCAGCCACTTCATCGGGCTGGTGCCGGTCGCCGCCCGCAGGTTGCGGTGGAAGCTGCGTACGCTCATCCCCGCGCGGGCGGCCAGGTCCTCGACGGTGAGCGGGGCGTCGAGGTGCTCCAGCGCCCAGTGCAGGACGGGGGCGATCCCGTCGTCGGTCACGTCGACGGCGCGCTCCACGAACTGGGCCTGGCCGCCCGGCCGGTGGGCGGGCACCACGAGACGGCGGGCGAGCTGGTTGGCCACCCGCGCGCCGAGATCGCGGCGGACGATGTGCAGGCACAGGTCGAGCCCGCCGCTGAGCCCGGCGCTGGTGAGCACGTCGCCGTCGTCGACGTACAGGACCGAGTCGTCCACCCGCACCTGCGGGTACCGTTCGGCCAGCTCGCGGGTGTGCTCCCAATGGGCGGTGGCGGGACGGCCGTCGAGGAGGCCCGCGGCGGCGAGCGCGAACACGCCGTTGCAGAGCGAGACCATCCGCGCGCCCGCGGCGCCCGCGCGGCGGAGGGCGTCGAGCAGTTCCGGGGGCAGGTCGCGGTCGCCCCGCATGTACGCCTCCGGCACGACCTGGACGATCACGGTGTCCGCCCGCTCCAGCTCCTCCAGCCCGTACGGCGCGTTGCAGGTGAACCCCGGCACCGAGGAGGTCGTCCCGGGGCGCATCCCGACCACCCGCAGGTCGTACCACGGGTCCGCGAGGTCGCTGTGGTCCACGCCGAAGACCGCCGTGGCGATGCCCAGCTCGTACATGTCCCACATGGAGAGGGCGTCGTCGATCACGACGAGCGCCACGGTGCCGGCACTCACGGCGCTCACCCTATGGCAGGAATTTGGTGAATGTCGGCACTCCTGCCAATGTCGGCCGCCGGCTTGCGTCGTCATCATGGTGGCCCGTCACCATCGAAACGGACAGAAAGCGACAGACAATGGCAGAAACGCCGGTAACCGTCATCGGCATGGGCATGATGGGCCGGGCGCTGGCCGCCGCCTTCCTGAAGGCGGGCCACCCCACGACCATCTGGAACCGCACGCCGGGCAGGGCGCAGGCCCTGGTCGAGGCGGGCGCGAGCGAGGCCCCGACGGTGGGCGCCGCCGTCGCCGCCGCCCCGCTCGTCATCGTCTGCGTACGGGACTACGACGCCGTACGCGACCTGCTCGCCCCGGCGGAAACGGAGCTGTCCGGCCGCGCCCTGGTGAATCTCACGTCGGGCGCGTCCGACGAGGCCCGCACGATGGCCGGCTGGGCGGCAGAACGCGGGGCCGAGTACCTGGACGGGGCGATCATGATGACCCCGCCCGGCATCGGCGCGCCGGAGACGGTCATCCTGTACGGAGGTCCGACCGCCGCGTACGAGGCGTACGAGCAGACCCTGCGGGTGCTGGGCGGCGGCACCACGCTCATCAGCACCGACGTCGGCCTGCCGGCGTTGTACGACGTCGCGCTGCTCGGGATCATGTGGTCGACGTTCAACGGCTTCATGCACGGCGCGGCGCTCCTGGGCACCGAGAAGATCGCGGCCACCGACTTCCTGCCGATGGCCACGGACTGGCTCAAGGGGGTGGCGTCGTTCCTGACGGCCTACGCCCACCAGATCGACGCGAACTCCTTCGCCGCCGACGACGCCACCCTGGAGACCCAGGTCCCGCCGGTCCGGCACCTCATCCACGAGAGCCGGATGCGCGGCATCGACCCCACCATGGCGGAGTACACCGGCGAGCTGCTCGCCGAGGCGATCGACCGCGGGCACGCCCTCGACAGCTACGCCCGCATCATCGACCACTTCCGGAGGTGAACGCCGTCAGGGGCTCGTGTAGTGGTGGAGGAGGGCGGGTTCGCCGGCCGCGTTGAGCCAGCAGGGGGTGCCGGGCCCTGATGCGGAGCCAGACGCCGTGCGTCCGAGGGCGGCGGGTCAGGTGGGGGTCACGGACAGCGAGGCCAGGTCGGACTCGATCTTGGCGGCCGTGGCGAGCAGGGGCGGGAGGAGGTCGCGGCGTACGGCCTGCAGGCTCGTACGGCTGGCGTGCGTGGACACGTTCACCGCCGCCACCGTCCGCCCCGACCGGTCCATGATGGGCGCCGCGATCGACCTCAACCCCTCCTCCAGCTCCTGGTCCACCATCGCCCACCCGCGGCCCCGCACCTCGTCGAGCTCGGCCCGCAAGGCGGCGGGCAGGACGATGGTGCGGGAGGTGAGCCGGCGCAGCTCGGCCCGCTCCAGGTAGGCGTCCAGCTCGGCGGCGGGCAGCCCGGCGAGCAGCACCCGCCCCATCGAGGTGCAGTACGCGGGGAAGCGAGTGCCGATGTTGATCGTGACGCGCATGATCCGGGCGGTGGCCACTCGCGCCACGTAAACGACGTCCTCCCCGTCCAGCACGGCGACGGAGGCGGACTCGCGGACCTCGGCGGCGAGCCGTTCGAGATGGGGGTCGGCGACCTCGGGCAGGGACAGGCTGGACAGGTAGGCGTAGCCGAGCTCCAGCACCCGCGGCGTGAGCGCGAACAGCCGCCCGTCGGTGCGCACGTAACCCAGATCGGTCAGCGTGATGAGGAACCGCCTGGCCGCCGCCCTGCTCAGCCCGGTCGCGCGGGCCACCTGGCTGAGCGTCAGCTCGGGCTGGGCGGCGCTGAACGCCCGGATCACCGCGAGCCCGCGGGCGAGCGACTGCACGTGATCGACCATGAGCTGCCCCCTTGACAGCGGCGGGCAAGAGCGTAGCTTCCGCGATACGGGGTCGTTCGGTCAGAGAATACCTGTGCGCACAGCGAACAGAAAGAGGAGCAGTCGTGCGTCGCGCTCTTGTGATCCTCACCTGCACCGCCGCACTCGCGGCAGCCTGTGGCACGTCGGAACCGACCGGAGGGTCCACTGGCTCCGGGCCCGCCAAGGTCAACGCGGGCGTCATCGCCATCGTCGACACCGCGCCGATCCACCTCGGCAAGGCCAAGGGCTTCTTCACCGAGCAGGGCATCGACCTCACCATCACCCCGGTCGCGGGCGGCGCCGCCTCGGTGTCGGGCGCGGTGAGCGGGCAGTTCCAGTTCGCCTTCGCCAACACGACGTCGCTGCTGACCGCCAAGCAGCAGGGCCTGGACGTGAAGGTGGTGGCGAATGGCGTCTCCTCGACGGGCGAGCAGGGCGAGGACTTCAGCGCGGTGCTGGTGAAGCCGGGCAGCCCGATCAGGACGGCCAAGGACCTGGCGGGCAAGAAGATCTCGGTCAACCAGCTCAAGAACATCGGCGACACGACCGTACGCGCGTCCGTGCGCAAGGCCGGCGGCGACCCGAGCGGCATCGAGTTCGTCGAGCTGCCCTTCCCCGACGCGCCCGCCGCGCTGCAGAGCGACCGGGTGGACGCGATCTGGGTGGTCGAGCCGTTCGTCAGCCAGGCCATCAGCCAGGGCGCCCGGCCGGTGGCGTGGAACTTCGCCGACGCCGCACCCGACCTGACCGTGGCCATGTACTTCACCACCGGCCGCGCCGACCCCGACCTGACCCGCCGTTTCACGGCCGCGATGCGCAGGTCCCTGGAGTACGCCGACGGCCACCCTGACGAGGTGCGCGAGGTGCTGAAGACGTACACGAAGATCGCGCCTGAGGTGATCGCGCAGATCAAGCTGCCGAAGTGGCCGGTCGAGGTGAACAAGGCGTCCGTGCAGACCATCGCGGACCTGGCGCTGGCCGACGGGGTGCTGCAGGACGAGGTGGACGTCTCGGAGCTGGTGCCGTGAGGGGCGCGGACGGTCGGCCCGCCCGGCCCGCGTACGGCGCCGCGGGTCTGACCGGCCTGCCCGCCCGGCTGGCGTACGGCGCCGCGGGTCTGACCGGGCTGCTGCTCCTGACGGAGGCGGCGCCCAGGCTCGGCCTGGTGGACGAGCGGTTCCTGCCGCCCGCCACGGTCATCCTCGGCACGCTGGCCGGGCAGCTCGCCACCGCCGAGCTGTGGATCGCGCTGGCCGAGACCCTGCGCGGCTGGGCGATCGGGCTGGCGCTGGCGTTCTGCGCGGCGGTCGGCGCGGGCGTGCTGATCGGCGTGGTGCCGGGGCTGCGCGCGCTGACGAACTCGACGGTGGAGTTCCTGCGGCCGATCCCGTCGGTGGCCCTGGTGCCGCTGGCGACGCTGCTGTTCGGGCCCTCGCTGGGCTCGACGCTGCTGCTCGTCGTCTACGCCGCGTTCTGGCAGGTGCTCATCCAGGTCCTGTACGGCGTCGCCGCCGTGGACGCGGTCGCCCACGACACGGCCAGGTCGTACGGATTGTCGGCCTGGTCGCGCATCAGGCACCTGGTGTGGCCGACCGCGCTGCCGTACGTCATGACCGGCCTCAGGCTGGCCGCGGCGGTGGCGTTCATCCTGGCGGTGACGGCGGAGCTGGTCATCGGCAGCCCTGGGCTCGGCGCGGAGATCCAGGTCGCGCAGAGCAGCGGCGCGGTGCCGTCCGTCTATGCGCTGATCGTGCTGTCCGGCCTGGTCGGCATCGCGGTCAACGCGGCCGTACGGCTGCTGGAGCGCCGGGTGCTGGCCTGGCATCCCGCCGTGCGCTCGGAGGTGGCCGCGTGAGGGCGATCAGGCTGCTGGCGCTGCCCGCCCTGCTGGTCCTGGTCTGGTGGGCGGTCGGCGGTGCCACGTTCTACCTGCCGGGGCCGGCCGCCGTGGGCCGGGCGTTCGCCGGGACGTGGTTCTCCGAGCGGCTGACCGAGGACGTGCTGCCGTCGGCCGGCCGGCTGCTCGCGGGCTATGCCGTGGCCGGGCTGCTCGGCGTCGGGCTGGGCGTGCCGATCGGGCTGTCGCGGCGGCTGCGGGCGACGCTGGAGCCGGTGCTGGAGTTCTTCCGCGCGATCCCGCCGCCGGTGCTGGTGCCGTTGATCATGCTGCTGGCGGGCATCGACACGCCGATGAAGGTGCTGGTCATCGTCTCGGGCTGCCTCTGGCCGATCCTGCTCAACACCGTGGAGGGCGTACGCGCGCTGGACGAGGTGCTCGCCGACACCTGCCGCATGTACGGCGTGCGCGGAGCTTCCAGGATGCGGCGTTTCGTGCTGCGCGGCGCGAGCCCGCAGATCATGACCGGGCTGCGGCAGGCGCTGTCGATCGGCATCATCCTCATGGTCATCAGCGAGATGTTCGCCAGCTCCAGCGGCCTCGGGTTCACGATCGTGCTGTTCCAGCGGCAGTTCCAGATCGCCGAGATGTGGAGCGGCATCCTGCTGCTCGGGCTGCTCGGCCTGGGGCTGTCGGCGCTGTTCCGCGTGGTGGAGCGGCGGGTGCTGGCCTGGTACCACGGGGGTGGAGCGGCCCGTGCTTGAGATCTCCGGCCTGCACAAGGTCTATGCGAGCCCAGGTCGCAGCGTCGAGGCGATCGGCGAGGTGACGTTCGAGGTCGGCGCGGGCGAGCTGGTCTGCGTGGTCGGCCCTTCTGGCTGCGGCAAGACGACGCTGCTGCGCTGCGTGGCCGGGCTGCTGCCGGCGACCGGCGGCGAGGTGCGCGTGGCCGGCGTGCCGGTGACGGGCCCGCCGCCGCGCATGGCCGTGGTCTTCCAGGAGTACGCCCGCAGCCTCTTCCCGTGGATGACCGTGCGCCAGAACGTCGAGCTGCCGCTGAAGGAGAAGCGGCTGTCCGCGGCCAGGCGGCGGGAGCTGGTCGCCGAGTCCCTCGGGGCGGTCGGGCTCGCCGACGCCGCGGACGCGCATCCCTGGCAGCTGTCCGGCGGCATGCAGCAGCGGGTGGCGATCGCGCGGGCGGTCGCGTACGAGCCGCAGGTGCTGCTCATGGACGAGCCGTTCGCCGCCGTGGACGCCCAGACCAGGGCCGACCTGGAGGACCTCATCCTGCGGTTGTGGCGCGACCTCGGCGTCACCACGCTCTTCGTCACCCACGACATCGACGAGGCCGTCTACCTCGGGCAGCGCGTGATCGTGCTCTCGTCGTCCCCGACCACGGTCATGGAGGACCTCAAGATCGACCTGCCGCCGGAACGCGACCAGCTCACCACCCGGTCCCTGGCGCGTTTCGGCGAGCTGCGCGGGCACGTCTACCGGCAGATCCAGCGGGCGAGGGGGAAACGATGACCACCGTCAAGGAAGCCGTCTTCGACGTGCTGCGCCGCCACGGGCTGACCACGCTGTTCTGCAACCCGGGCTCCACCGAGGTGGCGCTGCTCACGGGGCTGCCCGACGACCTGCGCTTCGTGCTGGCCCTGCACGAGGGCTCGGTCGTCGGCATGGCCACCGGCTGGGCGATCGGGCGCGACGCGCCCGCGCTCGCCGTGCTGCACACCACCGCCGGGCTGGGCAACGCCGTCGGCGCCATCGCGACCGCGCGCGAGAACCGGGCGCCGCTCGTCGTGCTCGTCGGGCAGCAGGACCGCCGGCACCTGGCGCTGGAGCCGTTCCTGGCCGGGCGGCTCGCGGCGCTGGCGGGCGACTATCCGGTACGGGTCGACCAGCCCGTACGCGCCCAGGACGTGCCAGGCGCGGTCGCCAGGGCCGTGCACGAGGCGCGTACCCACCGGGGGCCCGCGCTGGTCGTGGTGCCGATGGACGACTGGGACGCGCCCTTCGAAGGGGAGATCGTGGCGGCGCCGGCCAGGCTCGTGCGGCCCGCGTCGGTGGCGGACGCCGAGCTGGCCCCGCTGGTGGAGCTGCTGGCCGGGGCCGAGAGGCCGGCGATCGTGGCGGGCGCGGGCGTGCGCGACGGGTGGGACGCGCTCGTGGCGCTGGCCGAGCGGCTGGGGTGCCCGGTGCACCAGGAGTCGTTCGGCGGCCGGGCCGGGTTCCCGCAGGACCATCCCCAGTACGCCGGCGTGCTGCCCGCCGACCGGGCCAGGCTGCGGGAGCGGCTGGCGGCGTACGACGTGGTGCTGGCCGTGGGCGCGCCGGTGTTCCGCCAGTATCCGTACGTGCCGGGGCCGCTGGTGCCGCCCGGCACCGCCGTCGCGCTGGTCACCGACGACCCGGCCGAGGCCCACCGCAGCCCGGCCGACCTGGCCGTCCTGGCCGCGCCGGAAGCCGTCTGCGCCCGCCTGACCGCCCTGCTCCCGCAGCGGCCACGCGCCACGAGCACCGGGCCCGAAGCACAGGAGCACACCACGGACGGCCCGCTCCAGCCCGCCGACGTGCTGCGCGAGCTGGCGCTGCGGCTGCCCGCCGACGCCGCGCTCATCGAGGAGACCCCCTCGGCCCGCCCCGACCTGCACCGCCTCGTCCCCGCCAGGACCTCGCTCGGCTTCCTGTCGGCCGCGATGGGCGGGCTCGGGTTCGCGCTGCCCGCCGCCGTGGGGCTGAAGATGGCGCTGCCCGACCGGCCGGTGGTGGCCGTGGTCGGCGACGGCTCCGCGCTCTACGGCCTGCACGCGCTGTGGAGCGCCGCCCACTACCGGGTGGGCGCCCTGTTCGTGGTGCTGGCCAACGGCAGGTACGCGGTCATGGACCGGCTCGCCGAGCAGCACGGCGGCGGCAAGGCGCCGTGGCCGGCGTTCGACGAGATCGACATGGGCGCGCTGGCCAGTTCGCTCGGCTGCCCGGCCGTCACGATCGGCTCGCACGCCGAGCTGACCGCGGCCCTCGACGACATCATGCCCGTACTGTCCGGCCGCGACAGCCCCCTGCTGCTCGACGTCGCCGTGGCGGTCGATCCGCGGTTCCAGCCCTGAGGAGGCACACCATGACGTTCTTGGACCCGAAGACGTGGACGGGGTCGATCTTCGACGGGAGCTGGACGGCCGCACGGGCCGGTGAGGCGCCCGTCATCGAGCCCGCGACGGGCGACGAACTCGGCAGGGCGGGCACGGCCGGCGCCGAGGACGTGGCGGCTGCCGCCGTACGCGCCAGGCAGGAGCAGCGGGCCTGGGCGGCGACCTCGTACGAGGAGCGGGCCGCCCTGCTGCGCCGCGCGGGCAGGCTGTTCGAGGAGCACGCCCAGGAGATCCAGGACTGGATCGTCAGGGAGTCCGGCGGGGTGCCGGGCAAGGCCGGGTTCGAGATGCACGTGGCAGCCCAGGAGTGCTATGAGGCGGCGGCGCTGGCCAGCCAGCCGGTCGGCGAGATGCTGCCCACGGTGCGCAAGCGGCTCAGCTTCGCCCGCCGGGTGCCGGTCGGCGTGGTGGGCGTGATCGCGCCGTTCAACTTCCCGCTCATCCTCGGCATCAGGTCGGTCGCCCCTGCCCTGGCGCTGGGCAACGCGGTCGTGTTCAAGCCCGACCAGCGCACCGCCGTCTGCGGCGGCTACGCCATCGCCCGCGTCTTCGAGGAGGCGGGGCTGCCCCCTGGGCTGCTGCACGTGCTGCCCGGCGGGCCCGAGGCCGGGCAGGCGCTGGTCGCCGACCCCAACATCCCCGTCATCTCCTTCACCGGCTCGACCGCGGCGGGGCGCAAGGTCGGCGAGGCGGCGGCCCGCGCGCTCAAGCGGGTGCACCTGGAGCTGGGCGGCAACTCGGCGCTGGTGATCTTCGACGACGCCGACCTGGACGCGGCGGCCTCGGCGGGCGCGTGGGCGTCGTTCTTCCACCAGGGCCAGATCTGCATGACCTCGGGACGCCACCTCGTGCACGAGTCGGTGGCCGCCGAGTACGTCGAGCGCCTGGCCGCCAAGGCCGACGGGCTGCCGGTCGGCGACCCGGCCACCGGTCAGGTCGCGCTCGGCCCGCTCATCGACGCCGGGCAGCGCGACCGCGTGCACCGCCTGGTCACCGAGAGCGTGACGGCCGGGGCCAGGCTGGCGGCGGGCGGCTCGTACGAGGGGCTGTTCTACCGGCCGACGGTGCTGGCCGAGGTGCCGGTGCGGGCGCCCGCGTACGCGGAGGAGGTGTTCGGCCCGGTGGCGCCGGTCACCACGTTCTCCACCCTGGAGGAGGCGGCGGCGCTGGCGGCCGACTCCGAGTACGGCCTGTCACTCGGCATCCTCACCAGGGACGTCATGAAGGGCCTGGCGCTGGCCGAGCAGGTGCCGACCGGCATCGTGCACATCAACGACCAGACCGTGGACGACGAGGCGGTGGCGCCGTTCGGCGGCGTGGGCGCCTCGGGCACCGGCAGCCGCTTCGGCGGCACGGGCGCCAACGTCGACGCCTTCACCGAGACGCAGTGGGTCACGGTGCAGGGCGACATCGCCGGTTACCCGTTCTAGCGGTTGCGGTAACGGTCGGTGGCCTCGCGGGTGGCGCGGATGGCGGCTTCAGCGGTCTCGTAGCGCCGCTGCGCCAGCCCGACGAAGATGCAGTCCACGATGAGGAGCTGGCTGATCCTGCTGGCCAGCGCGCCCGGGCGGAACGCCGTCTCGCGGCCCGCGGAGACCAGCGTGTGATCGGCCAGCTCCGCGAGCGACGAGCGCGGATTGTCGGTGATGGCCACCAGCAGGGCGCCCGCCTCCGCGGCGGTGCGGGCCGGCACCAGCACGTCGGGCGTCTCGCCGCTGCAGCTCACGGCCACCACGACGTCGCCGTCGCGGAGCAGGGCCGCGCTGGTCAGCGCGAGGTGGGCGTCGCTGAACGGGTGGCTGGACAGGCCGATGCGCAGGAGTTTCTGCGACATGTCGGTCGCGACCAGGCCCGAGGCGGCGACGCCGTACACGTCGATCCTGCGCGCCTCGGAGATGGCCTTGACGACCTCGCCGAGCCGGTCGGGGTCGAGCTGGGCGGCGGTGTCGGCGAGCGCCTCCGACTCGGCCCGCGCGACCTTGGCGATGACGTCGGTCAGCGGGTCGTCGGGCGCGAGGTCGCCGGGCACCAGCCGCTCGGGCTCCTTGGCGACGGCGGCGGCCAGCGCGAAGCGCATCTGCGAGTACCCGGCGAAGCCGAGGGCCCGCGCGGTGCGCACGATCGTCGCCTCGCTCGTCCCCGACACGGCGCTGAACTCGGTGATCGTGCTGCGCACCACGAGGCCGGGGTCGTCCACGATGAGGCGGGCGATCGACTGCGCGGCGGGGGTGAGCGAGGGCAGGACGGCGCGTACGGCCGCCACCGGGTTCGCCGGCTCGACGCTCATCGGGTCATCCACTCGGCCGCGGCCTGGGCCGACACGCGGGAGATGCCGTGCGTATGGACGTGCGTGCCGCCTTCCGGCGCGGCGGGCACGCCGGTGTCCACCACGAACGCGTCGGGGCGGGCGGCCAGGGCCCGCGCGACCGTCTCGCGCACCTGCGGATGCCTGGCGGCGTCGTGCACCACCAGCACCACGGGACGCTCGCCGAACGCGGGCAGCTCGCCGCCCTGCTCCAGCCGCACCCGTGCGGTGCCCGGCAGCAGGGCGGTCAGCGCGGTGGCGACGCCGGTCGGCGTGTCGGCGTCGATGGCCTTGTTGAGCCGGGTGTTGACCTCGACGACCAGCGGGGCGCTCGTCAGCCTGCCGTCGCCGGTCGTGGTGAGCGCGCGGCGGGCGGCGTCCAGGCCCACGCCCTCGTCCACGTCGCCGTGGGCCTTGGCGCGCAGCTCGGACTGGGCGGCGTACCAGGTGGACAGGGCCCGCACGCGGGCGGCGGCCTCCGCCAGCCGCTCCTCGGCCAGCCGGCCCTCGCGGACCGCCGCGACGATCGCCTCCGCGATCTCGCGCAGGCCGTTCTCGTCGCTCAGGCCGACGCAGATGGCGTCCACGCCGGCGTCGAGCGCGCGTACGGCGATCTCGCCGGGCGGCGCCATGGCGGCCACCGCCCGCATCTCGATCGCGTCGGTGACCAGCATCCCGTCGAAACCGAGCTCGCCCCTCAGGAGCTCGGTCATCACGGTACGGCTGAGCGTCGCGGGCGCCGCAGGATCGAGTGCGGGCACGAGCAGGTGGCCCGACATGATCGAGCGCACCCCCGCCTCGATCGCGGCGCGGAACGGCGGCAGGTCGCGCTCCTGGAGCACCTCCCTGACGGCGTGCACGGTGGGCAGCGCCAGGTGGGAGTCGGTGACCGTGTCGCCGTGCCCGGGGAAGTGCTTGGCGCAGGCGGCCACCCCGGCGCCCTGCACGCCCTCGACGTACGCGGCGGTGTGGCGGGAGACCAGCTCGGCGGCAGGCCCGAACGAGCGCACGCCGATCACGGGGTTGGCCGGGTCGGCGTTCACGTCGGCGGAGGGCGCGTAGTCGAGCGTGATGTCCAGGTCGGCGAGCATCCTGCCGATCTGCCGGCCCACCTGCTCGGTGAGCCGCACGTCGTCCACCACGCCCAGCGCCCTGTTACCCGGGAAGGAGCTGCCGTCCGCCGCTTCGAGCCGGGTGACCGTGCCGCCCTCCTCGTCGATGGCGACGACGACGTCCGGGTTCTCGGCCCGCAACTCGCGGACGAGGTCGGCGCCGATGGCGTTGCGGGCGAACAGCACGACGCCGCCCAGACCCTCGCCCAGCGCGCGGCGCAGCCAGTCGGGAGCAGAGGTCCCCTCGAACCCCGGATGCAGCACCGTCATCGCCAGTCTGTACAGGTCACCGCTCATCGGCATTTTCCTTCACGGTTGTTGATCTGAAGGTAATTTTCTGTCATCGTCGCCTTCGATACAACCACTTCCGAGAGGCACCCCCCATGCCCAGCAGAAGGACTCTCCTCAAGGGTCTCGCTCTCGCCGCCGCCGCATCGGCCGTTCCCCTCCCGGCCTTCGCCCAGCCCGGGTACGTGCCCCCGCTGCGCCAGATGCGCGGCATGTGGATCGCGTCGGTGGTCAACATCAACTGGCCGTCGAAGCCGGGACTGACCGCCGAGCAGCAGCAGGCGGAATACCTCGCCTGGCTCGACGTGGCCGTGCAGCGCAAGCTCAACTCGGTGTTCGTGCAGATCAGGCCCACGGCCGACGCGTTCTGGCCGTCGCCGTACGAGCCGTGGTCGCAGTATCTCACCGGCACCCAGGGCCAGGACCCCGGCTACGACCCGCTCAAGTTCGCCGTCGAGGAGACGCACAAGCGCGGCCTGGCCTTCCACGCCTGGTTCAACCCCTACCGCGTCTCGATGCAGGCCGACCCGGCCCAGCTGCACCCCGACCACCCCGGGCGCAAGCACCCCGACTGGCTCGTGCCGTTCGGCGGCAAGCTCTACTACAACCCCGGCATGCCCGAGGTCAGGAAGTTCTGCCAGGACGCCATGATGGACGCGGTCACCCGCTACGACATCGACGGCCTGCACTTCGACGACTACTTCTACCCGACCAACACCACCGGCTTCGACGACGCGGAAGAGTTCGCCAAGTACGGCGCCGGCTTCCCCGACCTCGCCGCCTGGCGCCGCAACAACGTGGACCTCATGGTCCAGGAGATGCAGCAGCGCGTGCTCAAGGCCAAGCCGGAGATCGCCTGGGGCATCAGCCCGTCCGGCATCTGGCGCAACAAGGGCACCGACCCGCTCGGCTCCGACACCAACGGCGGCCAGTCGTACGACAACCTGCACGCCGACACCCGCGGCTGGGTCAAGAAGGGCTGGCTCGACTACATCGCGCCGCAGCTCTACTGGTACATCGGGCAGCCGCCGGCCGACTACTCCAAGCTCGTGCCCTGGTGGTCCGACGTGGCCGCGGGCACCGAGACGCTGCTGTGGATCGGGCAGGCGGCGTACAAGGCGGGCGACCCGGCGCAGGCGGCCGAGTGGCAGGCGCCGGACGAGCTGTCCAGGCACCTGACGCTCAACCGCGACCACCCCGAGATCGGCGGCGACATCTGGTACAACGCCAACGACGTCAAGGTGGACAGGCTCGCCTCCATCACGACCGCGGTCAACGACCACTACCAGCGGCCCGCGCTCGCGCCGGTGCTGCCCCGGCTCGCGGGCGGCAGGGCGCCGTCGCGGCCGGTGGTGGCGTACGCGCTGCGCCGCCACGGCGGGGTCGAGGTGCGGGCGGTGGCCACCGGGAAGGACGAGCCCTTCCAGTGGGCCGTCTTCCGCTTCGACCGGCCCGCGAACTCCCGCGCCTTCGACGACGCCCGCAACCTGGTCGCCGTCGTGCCCGGCGACCGGCAGTTGCGCTGGGTGGACGCCGAAGGCAAGCGCGGCCACCACTACTACGTCGTCGCGGTGGACCGGGCGAACAGGACCAGCAAGCCCAGCAACGGGTTCAGGGTGATCTGAGAGCGTGCTGCGCCCGGCTGCGTCGCCGGTCTGACCGGCGACGAGCCGCGGCGCCGCCCTGAGCAGGGCGTACGCCGTTGCCCGCGCCCCCCGGAGGGGGTGATGTCCAGGTTCCGACGCTGCCGGAACCCCTCGCCGTGGCCCCGGTCGCGAACCTTGAGACTACGAAGCCCTGCGCCCGGCCGCCGAAGCCTGCTCGGGTGCGGATCCCGACGACCTCTGCGGTGGCACCACAGGGGTCGGGCGGACCAGCCCGAGCGCGACGACCTCGTTGGCCAGCCGTGTGCGCCGGTTGGTGCCCTCGGGAATCCTGAACTTCTGGTAGAGCCGCAGCAGATGCTGCTTGACCGCGGCCTCGGTCACGACCAGGTCGTCGGCGATCTCGCGTGCCGTCGCCGGAGCGACGAACGCCTCATCGGACAGCGCCGGCCGGCAGAGCGAGGTCAGCACATCGACCTCGCGCCTGGTCAGCTCGGGTGCCGCCGCCCTGCGCAGCTCGACCTCGGGGGTGAAGTCCTCACGGGGGACTCCACCGATCCGGCCCCGCGCCGCGCCGAAGGAGACGACGTCGCCGTCGTCAAGGACCCTCCGGGCGATCGGCCTGCCGTTCACCCGCGTGCCGTTCCTGGACAGCCCCAGGTCGACGACATACAGGTAGGGTCCTCGTCTGACGAACTCGGCATGGAGTCGAGACACGCTGGGGTCGGTGAGCCGGATGTCTACACCCCGGCCCCTTCCGACCGTCGTGATCTCGGGGCGCAACGGGACCACCTCGCCAGTGTCCTCGATGCGTATGAACGGCCCCTCCACGGCAGTTCCTCCCCAGGTAGCCCGCCGTAACTATTACTACAGCTCCGGCTTACCCAACCGAGGGGATGCGGAATCTCCTTTGCCGAAAGGAGAATCCGTCGTGAAATTGGTCTGGACCTTTGACGTCGGTTTTGCCTGCTCACGGGTAGACTTCGGGCGGAGATAAGCGGAGGAAACACTCATGGCGGACAAGCCCACGAAAGGTCTGGCCGATGTCGTCGCCGCGTCCACAGCGCTGAGCGACATCGACGGAAAGGCCGGTCGCCTCTTCTACCGTGGATACGACATCCACGACCTGGCCGGCCGCGCGACGTTCGAGGAGACCGCACACCTGCTCCAACGTGGCAAGCTGCCCACCCGCTCCGAGCTCGACGCCTACGGCGACGAGCTGGCTCGGGGCCGCGAGCTGGGCGCCCTGGTGTCCGCGAACATCGCCGAGATCGCCGAGAAACAAAAACCCATGGAGGCGCTGCGCACGCTGGTCTCGCTGGCGGGCGCCGACGACGCCGACAAGGACTCCATCGACCCCGAGGCCAACCTGCGCAAGGCCGCCCGCCTGGTGGCCCAGCAACCGCTGCTCGTCGCCCGCTACCACGCCGCGCGCACCGGCTCGGAGGCGCCCGAGCCCGACCCGTCGCTGAGCATCGCCGCCAACTTCCTGCTCCAGGTCACCGGCCGCACCCCTGACCAGCGCGAGGTCGAGATCTTCGACGAGTGCCTGGTGCTGCACGCCGACCACACCATGAACGCCTCCACCTTCGCCGCCCGCGTGTGCGCCGCGACGCTGTCGGACATGCACTCCGCCATCGTCGCCGCCATCGGCACCCTCAAGGGCCCGCTGCACGGCGGGGCGAACGAGCAGGTCATGAAGACGCTGGAGTCGCTGTCGCCGGGCGGCGTCGCCCAGGCCGTACGCGACAAGCTCGCCGCCGGCGAGAAGATCATGGGCTTCGGCCACCGCGTCTACAAGACCGAGGACCCCCGCGCCACGCACCTGCGCCGCATGTCCGCCGAGCTCGGCGAGGCCAGCGGCGACGACACGTATTACCGGATGTCGAAGGAGATGGAGGAGGTCGTCTTCGAGACCAAGGGCCTCTATCCCAACGTCGATTTCTACGCCGCTTCCGTTTACCACTACCTTGGCATTCCGACAGACCTGTTCACGCCGGTCTTCTCCGTCAGCCGCATGTCAGGCTGGACGGCTCACGTGATCGAGCAGCACGCCGACAACCGGCTGATCCGCCCCGACAGTGAGTACATCGGTGAGACCGACCAGAAGTGGAAGCCGATAGAAGAGCGTTGAGCAACGGGACCGAACGCGAGACCTGGGGGCCGTACCCGCTGATCCTGGTGGGTGCGGCCGCCGGTGTGCTCGCCATGTTCATCGCCGACCCGCGCTGGGGCGGGTTCGTGCTGGGGGCCGTCATCATGGTCGCGGCCGCGCTGCGTTTCGCCGGTTACGGCGGTCAGCTCGCACTCAGGAGCAAGAAGATCGACGTCATCACGCTGTCCGTGTTCGGATTCGTGCTGGTGCTGACCTCGCTCCTGCTCGGCAACAACGAGCTGAAAGCGATCATCCTGTCCCTTTTCGCCCCGTGACCTTACGGTCCGATAGCCTCAACGCATCCATTCATTGAAGGGGAACCATTCGCATGCCCAAGATCAAGGTGGAGGGCCCCGTCGTCGAGCTTGACGGCGACGAGATGACCCGGATCATCTGGCAGTTCATCAAGGACCAGCTGATCCTTCCCTACCTCGACGTCGACCTGAAGTACTACGACCTCGGCATCGAGCACCGCGACGCCACGGACGACCAGGTCACCATCGACGCCGCGAACGCCATCAAGAAGTACGGCGTCGGTGTGAAGTGCGCCACCATCACCCCGGACGAGGCGCGTGTCGAGGAGTTCGGCCTCAAGAAGATGTGGAAGTCCCCCAACGGGACCATCCGCAACATCCTCGGCGGCGTGATCTTCCGCGAGCCGATCATCATGTCCAACGTGCCGCGCCTGGTGCCCGGCTGGACCAAGCCCATCGTGGTCGGCCGTCACGCCTTCGGCGACCAGTACCGCGCGACCGACCTGAAGATCCCCGGTGAGGGCACGCTGACCCTTACCTACACGCCGAAGGACGGCTCCGAGCCGATCGAGCTCGACGTGTACGACTTCCCCGGCAGCGGCGTCGCCATGGCGATGTACAACCTCGACGAGTCGATCCGCGACTTCGCCCGCGCCTCCATGCGCTACGGCCTGGCCCGCAACTACCCGGTCTACCTCTCCACGAAGAACACCATCCTCAAGGCCTACGACGGCCGCTTCAAGGACATCTTCGCCGAGGTCTACGAGGCCGAGTTCAAGGCCGACTTCGAGAAGGCCGGCCTCACCTACGAGCACCGCCTCATCGACGACATGGTCGCCGCGGCGCTCAAGTGGGAGGGCGGCTACGTCTGGGCCGCGAAGAACTACGACGGCGACGTCCAGTCCGACACCGTCGCGCAGGGCTTCGGCTCCCTCGGCCTGATGACCTCGGTCCTGATGACCCCCGACGGCAAGACCGTCGAGGCCGAGGCCGCCCACGGCACCGTGACCCGCCACTACCGCCAGCACCAGCAGGGCAAGCCCACCTCCACCAACCCGATCGCCTCGATCTTCGCGTGGACGCGTGGCCTGGCCCACCGCGGCAAGCTCGACGGCACCCCCGCCGTCACCGACTTCGCCGACAAGCTGGAGCAGGTCTGCATCGAGACCGTCGAGAGCGGCCAGATGACCAAGGACCTCGCGCTCCTGGTCGGCGGCGACGCCGAGTGGCTCACCACACAGGACTTCCTCGCGGCGCTCGACGAGAACCTCAAGAAGAAGATGTCCGCCTGAAGGACCTTCTCCTCCGCGCTACGGCCTCTGCCTCCCCAGGCAGAGGCCGTTCGTTTTGTCGGGCGCGGCGCGTTTTCCCAGCTCTTGACCCCGGGGGCGGCGTGGCGTAGTTGATCACGTGGGTAAGAGCCAGCTCAGAACAGTCGTACGCGTTTCGGGGGGTAAGGATGCGACTGCGAATTCTGAGTGGGCTGGGGGCGCTCACCGCCGCCGCTCTCCTCACGGGCTGCGACTCTCAGCCCGAGACCGCCAAGCTGACCAACAACAAGGTCGACGCCGCGGCCAAGGCCAAGGCGGACAGGGCGGCCAAGGTGAAGCGGGCCGCCGCGGTGAAGGCCAACGAGCTGGGGCAGATCCCGGTGCTGATGTTCCACCGCATCGTGCCCAAGCCGCAGACCACCGACGACCGGTCGCCCCAGCAGTTCAGGGCCGATCTGGAACGCCTGGTGAAAGAGGGCTACGTGCCCGTCTCGGCCGGCGAACTGGTGACCGGCAAGATCGACATCCCGGCGGGCAAGCACCCCGTGGTGCTGACGTTCGACGACTCGTCGCCCTCACAGCTCACCCTGAACGCGATGGGCGTGCCGCAGAAGGACACCGCGGTGGCGATCCTGAAGGAGGTGGCCGCCGCGCACCCCGGCTGGAAGCCGAAGGCCACCTTCTACGTGACGCGCGACATGTTCGGCAAGACCGTGCGCGAGGAGCAGGCCCAGGCGCTGCTGTGGCTCAAGGACAACGGCTTCGAGCTCGGCAACCACACCCGCGACCACTACAACCTGCGGGGCCGCTCACAGAAGGAGGTCGAGGAGCAGATCGGCTCGATCGGCAAGGAGATCGAGGCCCTGTCGTACGTCAAGCCCGTCACCATCGCCCTGCCGTACGGCAACCAGCCGAGCAAGAAGAACTGGGCGCTGCGCGGCAAGGCGTACAAGCACGCGGGCGCGTTCCTGGCCGGCTACACCCCGGCACCGGCGCCGTTCAGCAAGGCGT
The DNA here is from genome assembly GCF_040609855.1 of Nonomuraea sp. NPDC004580. Taxonomy (NCBI): domain Bacteria; kingdom Bacillati; phylum Actinomycetota; class Actinomycetes; order Streptosporangiales; family Streptosporangiaceae; genus Nonomuraea; species Nonomuraea sp. NPDC004580. Next base: position 92,931 of record NZ_JBEXLH010000001.1, read on the forward strand.
TCGACCCCGCCGGCATCCCGAGGATCAAGGTCATGGAGAAGAAGGGCGACTGCGCCCAGTTCTGCTCCGAGGCGTGGCTCGACTGGCTGAAGAAGAACCCGGACATGCGCTACACCTCCGACGGTGACCCGCGTACGGTGGCGTATCCCAAGTTCAAGGCGCCCTCGCTGCGCAAGGCGTTCGCGACCTGGAGCCTGCCCTACTGATCGGCCTCACCCGCGACCCACGTCGACCCCGGCGCCGGAGATCGGCGCCGGGGCAGGAAAGAGGCGAACCCGTGACGTACCTAAGCCTCAACCGATCCCTGAGAAGTTGCTGAACGTCGTAAAGTTTGCGTCGATGGGTTCAGTACACGTGGGGATGACGAATGCCGCAGATCTCGCCGCTGGTCGCCGGCGATCCCACCGAGCTGGGGTCCTTCCGGCTGTCAGGACGGATCGGGGAGGGCGGGCAGGGCATCGTCTATCTGGGGGCCAACAACCAGGGTGAGCGGGCCGCGATCAAGCTGCTGCACGTCAAGTTCAGCGGCGACACGATCGCGCGCTCGCGCTTCGCGCGGGAGCTGAAGGCGGCGCAGCGGGTGGCGTCGTTCTGCACCGCGCGGGTCATCGAGGCCGACCTCGACGGTGACACGCCGTACATCGCGAGCGAGTACATCGACGGCCGGCCGCTGCGCGAGATCGTCGAGACCGACGGACCGCTCACCGGCACCGTGCTCGACCGGCTGGCCATCGGCACCGCCACCGCGCTCACCGCCATCCACCACGCCTCGATCGTCCACCGCGACTTCAAGCCCGACAACGTGCTGATCGCCGCCGACGGGCCGCGCGTGGTCGACTTCGGCATCGCCCGCATCATCGACTCCACCGGTACGATCACCAGCCGCGCCATCGGCACGCCCGCCTACATGGCGCCCGAGCAGATCGCCGGCGACGACATCGGGCCCTACACCGACGTGTTCTCCTGGGGCGCGACCATCGCGTTCGCCGCCACGGGGCAGGTCGCCTTCGAGGGCAAGTCGATCGCGGTCGTGCTCAACCGCATCCTCAACCACGAGGTCGACGTCACCATGATGGCCGAGCCGCTGCGCGGCGTGGTGAGCTCGGCGCTGGCGAAGAACCCGGCCGACCGGCCGTCCGCCGACCAGATCCTGCTGCGGCTGCTCGGCCAGTCGTCCACGGCGGGCGCCTCGACGGCGGTGCTGACCAAGGGCGTGCAGGTGGCGAGCGACGACACCACGCCGTTCCTGCGGGTGTCGGCGGGCTCGATCACCGACCGTCCCGGCGTGACGGGCGCCTCCCCGGCCCAGCCCGCCCCGACCGGCCCCCAGACCGGGCAGAGTCCCCAGCCCGCGCAGAGTCCCCAGACCGGCCCCCAGACCGGCCCCCAGACCGGCTCCCACACGAGCTCGCAGGCCGTCCCAGGTCCGCACACCGGCGCCCAGGTCCCGCACCTGCCGGCTCCCCACACGGCTCCCCCCACAGCTCCCCACGCCGGGGCCTCCGCGCTCCAGAACGCGCCGACCGGCCCCGGGCAGCACCCGGGCGGCGTGGCGCCGCCGGAGGGGGGTGCGGCGCCGTACGCGCCGGCCGGGCCCGCCGCGCCCGCACGGCGCGGGCGGGCCAGGCTGTGGATCGCGGTGGCCACCGTGCTCGTGCTGCTCGCCGCCGCGGCGCTGGCGCTGTTAGCGAACGGCTGGCGCCCGCTCGCCTTCTTCGAGCAGGTCGATGCGTCACCGGAGGACTCCGGCGGTGCGGCCACGGCGGTCGTGGACAAGGTGGCTCAGACCGGGAAGATCGTGATCGGGGTCAAGGGCGACCTGCCGGGCATCGGGCTGCAGAACGGCGGCTCGTTCGAGGGCTTCGACGTCGACGTCGCCAAGCGCATCGCGGCCGAGCTGGGCGCCAGGGAGACGACGTTCGTCAGGGTCGGGCGGGACGACCGGGCGTCCGCGCTGGCCGAGGGCCGGGTCGACCTGGTCGTGGCGACGTACTCGATCGACAAGAGCGACACCCAGTTCGCCGGGCCCTACTACCTGGCCCACCAGGACGTCCTGGTGCGCGCCGGCGACATCGACGACATCGACGAGCTCAAGGGCAAGCGGGTGTGCGCGCTCAACAGCCCGTCGGTCGGCGCCGTCCAGGACCGCGTGCCGGTCAAGCCGGTCGCGGCCAGCGACTACGCCGCCTGCATGGACCTGCTGCGCACCGGCAAGGTGAGCGCGGTGCCCGGCGAGGACCTGATACTCGCCGGGTTCGCGGCCCGCGAGAACCTGCGCTTCAAGATCCTGGGCGCCAAGCTCAGCACCGAGCGCTACGCGGTCGGCATCAAGGACGGCGACGTCAAGACGTGCAAGGCCGTGTCGGGCGTGATCGCCGACATGTACGCCAAGGGCGTCATGGAGCAGCTCCTGACCAGCTATTTCGGCAAGGTCGACTTCAAGGAGGAACTCAAGGTGCCCGCGATGGAAACCTGCTGATGACGAGCGGGTAACATCCCGAACGTCAATGATTCACGCTGCGAGTTAGGGGAAGGCCATGGCGTCGTCAGCCACTGAGCCCGTCAAGGTGCCCGTCAAGGTGACCGTCACCGGAGCCGCCGGCCAGATCGGCTACGCACTGCTGTTCCGCATCGCGTCGGGGCAGCTGCTCGGCGCCGACACGCCGGTGAAGCTGAGCCTGCTGGAGATCCCGGCGGCGGTGAAGGCGGCCGAGGGCACCGCGATGGAGCTGGACGACTGCGCGTTCCCGCTGCTGTCCGGCATCGAGATCACCGACGACCCCAACGTGGCCTTCGACGGCGCCAACGTCGCGCTGCTGGTCGGCGCCATGCCCCGGAAGGCCGGCATGGAGCGCGGCGATCTGCTGGGCGCCAACGGCGGCATCTTCGGCCCGCAGGGCAAGGCCATCAACGACCACGCGGCCGACGACATCAAGGTCCTGGTCGTGGGCAACCCGGCCAACACCAACGCGCTCATCGCCCAGCAGAACGCTCCCGACGTCCCGGCAGAGCGCTTCACCGCGATGACCCGCCTCGACCACAACCGCGCGCTGTCGCAGCTCGCGGCCAAGCTCCAGGTGCCGGTCACCGAGATCAAGCACATGACGATCTGGGGCAACCACTCCGCGACGCAATACCCCGACCTGTTCCACGCGGAGGTGGGCGGCAAGGTCGCGGCCGAGCAGGTCGACGGCGACTGGCTGCGCGAGACGTTCATCCCGACCGTGGCCAAGCGCGGCGCGGCCATCATCGAGGCGCGCGGCGCGTCCTCGGCCGCCTCGGCGGCCAACGCCGCGATCGACCACGTCTACGACTGGGTCAACGGCACCGAGTGGACCTCCGCCGCCGTGGTCTCCGACGGCTCCTACGGCGTGCCCGAGGGCCTCATCTCGTCCTTCCCGGTGCGTGCGGCCGGTGGCAGGTTCGAGATCATCCAGGGCCTCGAGATCGACGCGTTCTCCCGCGAGCGCATCGACGCCAGCGTGCGCGAGCTGGCGGAGGAGCGCCAGGCGGTCAAGGACCTCGGCCTCATCTGACGCGCTCTCGCTGACGCGCGCCCTTCCGCTTCGCGGGGGCGCGCGTTCGCGTCTCGGAGGTCAGCCGGTCACGGAGTGGCCGCCTGGTCGCTCGGCGCGGGGTCGGCGGCCGGTACGGGGCCGGGCGTGGCGAAGACCACACCGGCGGCGGTCAGGAGGCTGCCCGTCACGACGAGGGCGACGAAGAGCAGCTTCGTGACCCTTGGTGAAAAGCTCCTCACATTTGCGTATCACAGCACAGATCGCGCACGCGTAGGGTCATTTCCGAGAAAGCGCTCCCCAGGCGTCGGCGACGATGTCGCGCAGCGCCGGCCGCTCGGCCTTCCAGCCCAGCTCACGCTGGATCTTCGCGGACGACGCCACCAGCACGGCGGGGTCGCCGGGCCGCCGCTCGCCGACCACTGCGGGGATCTCGTGCCCGGTGACCTCGCGGCAGACCGAGATCACCTCCTGCACGGAGAAGCCGGCGCCGCTGCCCAGGTTGTAGATCTCGTGCCGGCCGGGCGTGATCGACTGCAGCGCGAGCAGGTGCGCCCTGGCCAGGTCGGCGACGTGGATGTAGTCGCGCACGCAGGTGCCGTCGGGCGTGGGGTAGTCGGTGCCGAACACGCTGACCGACTCCCGCTCGCCGGTCGCGACCTTGAGCACATTGGGGATGAGGTGGGTCTCGACCGCGTGCCGCTCGCGGTAGCGGCCGTAGGCGCCGGCCACGTTGAAGTAGCGCAGGCTCACCGCGCCGAGGCCGCGCCGGCCCGCGTACGCGGTGAGCGCGCTGTCCACGGCCAGCTTGGTCGCGCCGTAGGGGTTGGTCGGGCGCGTGGGATCGCTCTCCTCGATGGGCGAGCGCTCGGGCTCCCCGTACGTCGCCGCCGTCGAGGAGAACACGATCCGGCCCACGCCGTGCTCCCGCATGGCGTCGAGCAGTGCCAGGGTGCCGCCCAGGTTGTTGGCCCAGTAGCGCGCTGGCTGCTGCACCGACTCGCCGACCAGCGACTTGGCGGCGAAGTGCAGCACCGCGTCCACGCCGTCGAGCGCCTGCCCCGCCTCGGCGATGTCGGCGCGCACGAACCGCGCGCCCTCGGGCACCGCGTCCTCGTGCCCGGTGGACAGGTCGTCGAGCACGGTCACCTCGTGTCCCGCCTCGACGAGCTGGGCGGCGACGACACTGCCGACGTATCCGGCTCCTCCGGTGACCAGCAGTCTCATGTGTACTCCTGTGGAGACATGTTTGATTTTGTAAGGCTTGCCGTTCAGCATACGCGGGAAACCGGACGAGTACGCTGCCAACCACCATGTTTGACACCGTCGCGGCCAACATCGCCCTGGTTCTGCTGTTCATTCTGATCGGGGGCTTCTTCGCCGCCGCCGAGATAGCCATGGTCTCCCTGCGCGACAGCCAGGTGCGCAAGCTCTCTCAGCAGGGCAGGCGCGGCGAGCGGGTGGCCAAGCTGGCCCAGGACCCCAACAGGTTCCTGTCGGCCGTGCAGATCGGGGTGACCGTGGCCACCATGCTGTCGGCCGCGTTCGGCGCCGACCGGCTCGCCGCCCAGTTCGAGCCCGTGCTCGTGAGCTGGCGGGTGCCCGAGGCCGTCGCGCCCGTGCTCGCGCTGGTGCTGGTGACGCTGGCGATCTCGTACGTGTCGCTGGTGCTCGGCGAGCTGGCGCCCAAGCGGCTGGCGCTGCAGCGCACCGAGGGCCTGTCGCTCGTCGTGGCCCCGTTCCTCGACCGCATCGCCGCCCTGTCGCGCCCGGTCATCTGGATGCTGTCGAAGTCGACCGACCTCGTGGTCCGGCTGCTCGGCGGCAACCCGGCGGCCGACAGGGAGGAGGTCACCACCGAGGAGCTGCGCGACATGGTGGTGGGACACACCGACCTGACCGCCGACGAGCGCAAGCTCATCGCCGAGGTGTTCGCCGCCGGGAAACGGCAGCTCAGGGAGGTGATGCTGCCGCGTACCGAGGTCGAGTTCATGGACGCCGACACGCCGCTGACCGAGGCCGCCAGGCTGGCCGCCACGCTGCCGCACTCGCGCTTCCCCGTCTACCGGGAGTCGTACGACGAGGTGGTGGGCTTCGTCCACGTGCGCGACCTGCTGGACCCGGAGCTGATCGGGCGGACCGAGCCGATCAGCGCGGTGGTGCCGATCAGGACGGCCAAGTTCGTGCCCGCGTCCAAGCGCCTGCTCACCACGCTCAACGAGATGCGCGACGAGGGCCAGCACCTCGCCATCGTGGTGGACGAGTACGGCGGCACGGCCGGCATCGTCACCATGGAGGACCTGGTGGAGGAGCTGATCGGCGACATCAGGGACGAGTACGACATCGAGGAGGACGTCGTCGTCCTGCCCGCCGGCGAGATCGAGATCGACGGCCTGACGAACCTCAACGACTTCGCCACGGAGACCGGCATCAGGCTGCCGGACGGCCCGTACGAGACGCTGGCCGGCTTCGTCATGGCCATGCTGGGCCACGTGCCCGCGGTGGGCGAGCGGGTGGAGTTCAGCGGCTTCGAGCTGACCGTGACCGAGCTGGACGGCCGCAGGATCGCCCGGATCAGGGTGAAACGCCGACCGGCCGTCGAGTCGGCACCTGAGCAGGATTCCTGACACAATTGGCTGCTATGGCCAGACCTCGTGTTCTCTCCGGCATCCAGCCCACAGCGGACTCTTTCCACCTGGGCAACTACCTGGGTGCGCTCCGTCAGTGGGTCACGTTGCAGGAGACCCACGACGCGTTCTACTGCGTGGTCGATCTCCACGCGATCACGGTGCCGACCGAGCCCGCCGCGCTGCGCCGCCGTAGCCGCGTGGCCGCGGCCCAGCTCTTCGCCGCCGGGCTCGACCCCGAGCGGTCGACGGTCTTCGTGCAGTCCCACGTGCGCGAGCACACCGAGCTGGCGTGGATCCTCATCTGCCTCACCGGCATGGGCGAGGCGGCCAGGATGACGCAGTTCAAGGACAAGTCGGCCAAGTTCGGTGAGAGCGCGGCCAGCGTGGGCCTGTTCACCTACCCGATCCTGCAGGCCGCCGACATCCTGCTCTACCAGGCCGACCGCGTTCCCGTGGGCGCCGACCAGAAGCAGCACCTCGAGCTGACCCGCGACCTCGCGCAGCGCTTCAACCACCGCTTCGGCGACACGTTCACGCTGCCGGAGCCGTTCATCCCGAAGGAGGTCGAGAAGATCACCGACCTCCAGGACCCGACGTCGAAGATGTCGAAGTCGTCCTCCAGCCCCGCGGGCATCCTCGACGTGCTGGAGCAGCCGGGGCCGCTGCGCAAGAAGATCATGCGCGCGGTCACCGACACGGGCTCCGAGGTGCTGTTCGACGAGGAGAACAAGCCCGGCATCTCCAACCTGCTGCGCATTCAGTCCGCGCTGACCGGCACGCCCATCCCCGAGCTGGTGGCCCGCTACGAGGGCCAGGGCTACGGCACGTTCAAGAAGGACGTCGCCGAGGCGGTGGTCGAGACGTTCACGCCGATCAGGGAGCGCACGGAGAAGCTGCTCGCCGACGAGAAGGAGCTCGACCGGCTGCTCGCGATCGGTGGCGAGCGCGCGTCGGCGGTGGCCAAGCAGACGATGGAGCAGGTGCGCGACCGCGTGGGCTTCCTGCTCTGACCGCACCGGCTCGCGACGGGCGCACCTAGGCGCAGGGGCACTCCGGGTCGTGGCGGACGGCCCGGTGCATGCGCAGGATGGCGCGCAGGGCGGCCAGGCTGGGCCTGTGCAGGCGGGTCTCGTCGCGGGTGGCGGTCCAGCCCGAGCGGTCGCGTTCGAACGACCATCCGGGGAACTCCCGCGTGGCCTCCTGGAGCAGGTGTTCCATGACGAAATCGGCACTCGGCGCTGTGGTCATGGTCGCAGCGTGGCACGCCGGCGCCTGACGGTGACGAACTCGGGCGCAGGATCTCCCCGTTCGCAGGGACCGAACTTCGAGTTCGGGGTTCAGACCGTGATGTGGTGGCGCTCGGCGAGGTGGCGTACCTCGGGGGCCCACGACGGGCGGGCCCGCCGCGCCAGCGACCTGACCATCTCGCGCAGCAGCAGCTTGTGGCCGAGCTCCTCGGGGCTCTCCCGCTCGATGCGCAGCAGGTGGAGCAGGCTCGCGGCGTCGTCTCCGAGGTCCTCGCAGGCGCGGGCGACCTGGGCGAGATGGGTGGTGCGGCGCTCGATGGACGGGGTGCGGCGCAGGTCGATGTCGTCGGCGATGCGTAGCACGGCCTCGGGGCGGCCGATGTCGTTCTCGATGCTGGCCATGTGGATGGCGACGTTCGTGGGGCCGAAGAAGGCCAGGTCGTAGCCCCCTGAGGCGTCGTCGACCCGCTCAGCCAGCCCGGCGGCGGTGCCGCGCAGGCGCTCCTTGGCGGTGTCGTCGTCGCCCATGCGGGCCTCGCCGATGGCGGCGAGCAGGTGGAGCGCGCCGAGCGCCTTGATGTGCCGCTCGTCGCCCTCGGCGACGTGCGGTTCGAGAAGTTCGAGGCCGCGCCGCGCGACGTCGTACGCGATCTCGTGCATGTCGTCGGAGAGCATCGACTGCCCGAGACTCCAGTACGCCCACGCCGTCATCAGCGGGTCCTCCGACTCCTCGGCGAAGCGCATCGCCCGGTCGGCGGCCAGGTGCGCGAGGTCGACCCTGCGCAGGTGCTTGAGCACACCTCGGGCCAGCAGGTACGCGTCGGTCGCCACGCCGCAGGCCCGTGGCGTGCGCTCCAGGGCGAGGCTCTCGGCGTCGGTGATGATCGACGGCAGCGCGGCCATGAGGATGGAGTAGCGGCGCGACGAGGCGAACCAGGCGTTGCGGGCGGCGGCCACCCGCTCGGCCAGCTGGTCGGCGTCGGGCGGCTCGATGTCGGGAGTCTGCGAGCGGCTGGTGAACAGGGCCCGCTCGATGTCGCCGATCTGCGGCCTGCTGGGCTCGTGCGAGTCGCGCGGGGTCTCGCCGAGCAGGACCGCGGTGCGTACGCCGAGCACTTTGGCGATCTGCCTGAGCAGGGGGAGCGAGGGGGTGCGCTTGCCGTGCTCGATCAGCTCGATGTGCCTGGGGGTGCAGCCGGACTGCGTGGCCAGCGCGGTGGTGCTCATGCCTCTTCGCTCGCGCTGGAGCCTGACCATGTGCCCGGTGCTGATTTCGGCCATGGGCGGGACGCCTCCTGGGTCGGTCGGAACATCCCAAAGGCTAGGGCTCGCGCTGTCCGCCCGTCCCGGTTTCCGCCCTGCTCAGAGGCCCTTTCCGGGGGTGTGGAACGCGTGAAACGCTCGCGTTTTTCGGACAGTGGAGGCGGCGCCTGCCGAGGGGCGCGAGGACCTCGCGGAGGGCGCCGACGCCTGCTGCGTGGACACCGTCCTCGTCGCCGGGCGTGCCGTCAGGCGTGCTGGGCAGTTGCTCCATCATGAGGTGGCGACGGTCGTCGCCGCCCTGGCCGACAGCGCCCGCGCGGTGGTCGCAGCCTGATCACCGCCCCGGGCCCGGGGTGAGAGGGTGAGATGGCGAGTCTGACGGAGCGCGTGGCGGCGGCCAAGGCGCGGGGGCGCGGCAGGCTGAACGACTGGCGGGTGCGCCGGCCCGCGCTCGACCACCTCATCAGGGCGGTGCAGCGCTACCAGCTCCAGTCGGGCGACCGGCTGGCGGGCGCGGTCACGTACTTCGCGTTCCTGTCGTTCTTCCCGCTGGTGGCGCTCTCGTACGCGGTGCTCGGCTTCGTGGTGGCGACCAGCGAGACCACCAAATACGCGCTCACCAAGGCCATCGAGGAACGCCTGCCCGGCATCTCCGACCAGCTCGACCTGACCGCCATCGCCACGGCCAAGGAGACCGCCGGCATCATCGGCCTGCTCGGCCTGCTCTACGCCGGTCTCGGCGCGCTCGACGCGCTGCGCGGCGCTTTGCGCGAGATGTACATGACCACCGTGCCGCCGCTCGGCTTCCTCGTCGGCAAGCTGCGCGACCTGGTCTCGCTGCTGCTGATCGGGGTGACCGCGATCTCGTCGGTGCTGGTCGCCGGGTTCGCCACCACGGCGACGAACAACGTCATGCACTTCCTGTTCGGCCAGGAGTCGGTGCTCGCCAACCTCGGCTTCCGCGCGGCGGGCGTGGGCGCCGGGGTGGGGGCCGACTGGCTGCTGTTCGTGATCCTGCTGGGCTGGGTGGCGCGGACCGGCCAGCCGTTCCGGGTGATCGCCAAGGGCGCGCTGCTGGGCGCGATCGGGTTCGGGGTGCTCAAGCAGATCGCGACGCTGCTGCTGGCCACCACGCTCGGCAACTCCGCCCTGTACGGCGTCTTCGCCGTCATCGTGGGCCTGCTGGTGTGGATGAACTTCTCGGCCAGGCTCGTGCTGTTCGTGGCCGCATGGACGGCCACCGCGGGGTTCAGCCCGCCGCCCGCTCCGTCCCCGATTCCCGCCGTCGAGCAGGCGCAGAAGGAGGCGGAGCGGGCGCAGGCGTCAGAGACCTGAGCGGCCGCGCCTGCGGCGGATGCCGAACCCCAGCCAGATCAGCCCGAACAGCAGCCCGCCGCCGATCACGATCGCGCCGACCATCTTGGTGGAGTCGGTCTGCTTGGACGCGGCGGTGTCGAGCAGCGGCGGCTGCGCGGCCGGAGTGACCGACGCCCCGCCGGACGGAGCCGTCGTGGGAGCGGCTGTGGCGGCCGTGTGCGGGCCCGCGAGCGCGGTGGCGGGCAACGGGTCCACCAGGCGGCCTACGGGAGCCGCCTTGCCGCGTACGGAGAAGCCCCAGTCGAGCAGCTTGGACACCTCGTCCCAAAAGAAGCCCTCGTGCCGCATGATGCTCACCACGATGGTGTGGCCGCCCCTGGTGGCCGCGCCGACGAAGCTGGCGCGCGCCTTCGACGTCCAGCCGTTCTTGATGCCGATCATGCCGTCGTAGCGCCAGAGCAGCTTGTTGTGGTTGCTGATCTCGTAGTGGCCCTTGGGCGCCGGGAACTTCGCGGTCTTGGTGCTGATGTAGCGGCGGAAGTCGGGGTTGGCCAGGCCGGCGCGGGCGATGAGCGCCAGGTCGTACGCCGAGCTGCTCTGCCCCTTCTCGTCGAGGCCGCTCGGTGTCTTGGCCACCGTGTCGAACGCCTGCAGCCGCTTGGCCTCGGCGTTCATGTCGGCCATGGTCTTGGCCACGCCGCCGTTCGTCTCGGCCAGCGCCATCGCGGCGTCGTTGCCGGACGACATCATCAGCGCCCTGAACAGGTCCTCGATCTTGTACGACACCTTCGGCGACAGGCCGACCGCGCTGCCCTCCTGGTTGCACGCGTTCCTGCTGGGCTTGATCTTGCGGTTCTTGTCCAGCTTGGGGATCAGTGTGAGCGCGGTGAGCGTCTTCAGCGTGCTGGCCGGCAGGTAGCGTCCGTGGGCGTCCTTGGCCGCGAGCACCTGGCCCGTGCCGGCGTCCGCGATGACGTACGAAGTAGCCTTGCTCTTGGGCGGCTTCTTGACGCCCTCGGGGGCGACCAGGCCGTGGCTGCCCAGCGCCTCGCCGCCGACCGGCGTCGTCGGTTCGGCGTGCGCGGTCCCGCCGGTGAGCGCGACCGAGGCGATGAGTGCCGTGACCGGCACGAGTTTCGTCCACATGGCGGTCTCAGCGTAGCTCCGTGATAGTGCACATGTGGCGACACATCCCCCGAAGATCCACGTTCGATGCTAGAGAGGCACATGTGTCACGAAAGATCGCCGGATTCCTCATCATCCTAGGCGCATTCATGATCTTCGAGTGGGTGAACCTCGGGTTTAACTTGGCCGACGGCCACCCCACCGCGTTCTACGTGGTGCACGGCGTGCTGATCGCGGTGAACATCGTGCTCGGGGTCGTCCTGGGGGTGATCGGCTGGCGCGCGTTGCGCGGCGGGGGCAGCGGCGGGATCAAGGGCCGCACAGGAGGCGGCGAGTGAGCGCGTGCAGCTCGTCGGCCTCCTCGCGGGAGTCGCCGATCGTGGTGAAGCCCAGCTTGCCGTGCTCGGGGATGGCCCCGAGCAGGTGGAACACGTTGCCGGTACGCCGCTCGGCGTCGAAGCCGACGCCCAGCCGGTCGGCCGTGCGCATGACCTCGCCAGGCGTGCGCCCGCGCAGGCAGGCCGAGGCGCAGTTGTCGGTCGCGGTGTAGTACTTCGGCCGGTCGCCTGACATGAGGTGGCCGGTGGCCTGGTCGTACGTGGCGCCGGTCGTCAGGACGGCGGCGCCGTACGGGTGCGTGGTGCCGCCGATGCGCAGGTTGATCTCGCACAGCAGCGCCGCGTACCCGGCGTCGGCCTTGAGCGCGAAGAAGTCCATCCCGAACAGGCCCACCACGCCGCGCTCCGCGAGCACCTGCGCGATGCGGCCCGCCGACGCGCCCACCTCGGCGCGGTACTCCGGCGCGGCCGGGAACGTGCAGCCCTGGTAGACGTGGCCGTTCGGGCCGCCGAGCACCTGGTCGTGGGTGGCCAGCACCCTGGCGTGCCCGCCGGGGGTGATGCCGGCCAGCGCGCTCGGGTAGTACAGCGGCCGGTGCTCGATGAACTCCTCGACCACCGCACCCCGTTCCCTGATCTTCGCGGTGAAGCTGCCCCAGTCCTCGCCGTCGGCGGAGAAGCTGATCCGTGACCGGTCGGACCTGGTGACGATGGCGTTGCCGAGCCCCGAGTAGCCGTCGTTGAGCTTGACGATCAGCCGGTCGCCCGGCAGGGCCTCGATGGCCTCCTCGATCTGGAGCGTGGTGCGCACGTCGCCGAAGCCCCGGGCCATCGGGACGCCCGCCTCATGTCCCACCTCTCTGGCCCCGCTCTTGGAGCCGTAATAGGAAAGGGACGTGGCGGGTCCGTAGAGGGGCACGCTGAGTAGCGACGCCAGCTCCTCCTCGAGCTCGCTCAGCACGAAGGGCACCAGCCAAGCGTCCCCGTCGATCGCCGCGCGCAGCTGCTCGATCACGTCGGGACGGTCGAGCACGCCCCTGGTCAACGGCTGGGACCAGGGGTCGTCGAGGCTGATCAGCGTCAGACGCTTGGCGGCGTCATCCGGATCGGGCAGGAAGCCGAAGTAGTAGTCGACGATCTCGGGATCGACCGGCGCGGAGGAGAGGTAGACCACTTTGACCCCGGGCTCCCGGAGCGTCAGGAGCAGGAAGAGCAGGCGCTCCTCGTAGGACCTGGCCCCCGTGATCCGGCGGAGCTCATCCTGCGGAAGGGAGAGCGAGGGCACGACCACCAGGGTCCCCTCGCCCGGCTCGAAGATGCTCAACCCAGCATACTTCTCCCCGAACGGGATATTAGTGATCATATAGCGAGTGAAACACGCAATCCCCCCGAAAACAGCAACCGCTGAAGTGTGATGACCATGACGGGAGGTGACAGGATTCGGAATCGCTGACCACGTTTGAACTGGCAGCATCGGGTCACGATCTACTGATCCCTTGTGACTATTTAGGGATCACCAGCGCCCGTACGGAACGTGACAACCTGCGATTACGGACGTGCCACGGGCCAACATTTGGGGTATCTGTCGGCGTGCAGGCGCGAGAGGGCGATAAAGTCGAAGCATCGCCATCAGGCACACGGCCGACCGCCGTGCTCCCTGGCTGCGGCGGCACTCGCGATCGATGGAATGCGAAGCCCGTGCTTGACGATCCGCGCACCGAATCCGGCGGGCCGATCTTTGGTTTCCGCCGCACACCGGCCGCTCAACCAGGTGGCCGCGGCGGTGATGGAAAGTTTTCTGGAGCGCATGAGCCGTGCAGCCCAGCAGTTCGCCGGGAGAGCATGGCATCGGACGGGACGGTGACATATGCGGGGACGTGAGCTTCGAGGCGAACTCGACGCGTTCCTGGCGGAGACCGAGCAGGATCTCGTGGCATTCCGCCGCGACCTCCACATGCATCCTGAGCTGGCCTTCGCCGAATATCGCACGACACAGCGCATCGCCGAGCGGCTCACCGCCGCCGGCCTCACCCCCTCGGTGCTGCCCAAGGGCACCGGGCTGATCTGCGACGTCGGCAGCGGCGACGGCCCGACCATCGCCCTGCGCGCCGACATCGACGCGCTGCCGCTGCAGGACGAGAAGGACGTGCCCTACCGCTCGACCGTGGCGGGCGCCTGCCACGCCTGCGGCCACGACGTGCACACCACGGTCCTGCTCGGCACCTCGCTCTTCCTGGCCCAGCAGGCCGCCGCCGGGTCGCTGCCCGGCCGCGTACGCCTGATCTTCCAGCCCGCCGAGGAGCTGCCCGGCGGCGCGCTCGAGGTCATGGCCCACGGCGGCATCAGCGGCGTCGACCGCATCTTCGGCCTCCACTGCGACCCGCGCGTCGACGTCGGCCAGTTCGGCCTCAGGACCGGCCCCATCACCTCCGCCTGCGACAAGATCGCCGTGCGGGTGTCCGGGCCCGGCGGTCACACCGCCCGCCCCCACCTGACCGCCGACCTCGTCTTCGCGCTGGCCAAGATCCTCACCGAGCTGCCCGCCGCGCTGTCGCGCCGCGTCGACCCGCGCTCCTCGCTCAGCCTCGTCTGGGGCAAGGTGATGGCCGGCACCGCGGCCAACGCAATCCCCGACGACGGGGTCGCCGAGGGCACCGTGCGCTGCCTCGACGAGGACGCCTGGCACGCCGCGCCCGACCTCATCAAGTCGCTGCTCGAGTCCGTCGCCGGCGCCTACGGCGTCGAGGCCACCCTCGACTACACCCGCGGGGTGCCGCCCGTCGTCAACGACGAGCTCAGCGTCGAGATGCTGTCCGCCGCCGCCGAGCAGGCCCTCGGGGCCGGGGCCGTCGTCCCCACCCAGCAGTCGCTCGGGGGCGAGGACTTCGGCTGGTACCTCGAGTCGATCCCGGGCGCCTTCGCCCGGCTCGGCACGCGGTCGCCTGACGGGGTGACGTACGACATCCACCAGGGGACGTTCGACGTGGACGAGAAGGCGATCGCCATGGGGGTGCGGGTGATGGCCACCACAGCCCTGACCTCCCTGTGGGAGGTCGGCCCCATCAACTCGATCACCAACGCCATGGCCTGACCACCCCTGTTCTTCGAAAGGACCCCGCCCCACTCCGGCCGGGGTCCTTTTGGGTGTTGGGGGGTGGGGTTCCGCCGTACTTCGGCTGGGGTCCTTCTGGGGGTGGGGTTCCGCGGCGCTTTCGCCGGGGTCCCTTGGGGGCTCCACCCTCCACCCCCTCTTAGGGACCCTCGCCGAAGTGCGGTGGGGCTTTCTTCTCTTACGGGAGGCGGCCCAGGGTTATGGGGAGGTTGAGTTTGCTGTGGGAGGGGGTGATGGTGATCTTGGTGCCCGCTGGGTAGCGGAGGGTGTAGTCGTAGTCGGTTGAGATGACTACCAGCCCTAGGCGGTGGCCCTTCTTGAAGGTGTAGTCCGTGGGTTGGAAGTCCCAGGTGAAGTCGTAGTCCTTGCCTGGGCGGAGCGCGTCGGTGCGGTCGGGGCGGTGGCGGTTGCGGGTGTCCAGCCAGCCTCTTGTGACGATCTTGTACGGGGTCACGGAGGTGCCCAGCGTGCGGAGGACCGTGCAGCCGGTGTCGCCGGGGACGCCCTGGCCGTAGCAGTAGTTTTCGCCGGTCGAGAGCAGGCTGCCGTTCGGGCGGGTGTCGGTGCCGTAGTCGACCAGCAGGGCGGTGAGATATGGGGAGGCGCCGTCCTTGAAGGAGGCGCGGACCTTCACCGTCGGGGTGCCGGAGATGCGGACGTCCGTGGGGAGGGCGGGTGTGGTGTAGGCGAGGCGGTTCGGGTCGGGGCCGGTGGCCTCGACCAGCTGCTCGGCCGTTCGCGTCTTCTGGTCGACGAAGGTCTCCTCAGCCGCGCGCGGCCGGGGGAGGAGGCCGAGGGAGGAGCCGGGGCCGAGGTGCAGGGGGACGGTCACGGTGCCGGGGAGCGGCCAGGAGCGGTGCTGTTCCCACTGGCCGGCGGCCACCTCGACGTCGGCCTGCGGCTCGCGCATGATGCCGGAGTCGATGCCGTGCAGCCAGTAGTCGAACCAGCCGTGCAACTGGCGCAGCCATTCGACGGTACGCAGGCTGAACGGGTTCATGTGGGTGCCCTGGTGCAGCCAGATCTTGCGCGGCACCTTCTGCTTGGCCAGCGCGTACCACCACTGGGCGAACTGCTTGGTCTTGACGTTCCAGTCGTTGAGCCCGTGCACGACGAACACGCTGGCCTTGACCTTGCGCACGCCGTTCATGTAGTTGCGGACGTCCCAGAAGGCGCTGTAGTCGCCGGTGATCCGGTCCTGTCCTGCGGCGATGTCGTCGATGACGGCCCCGCAGGCCTCCTGGCCGTTCTCCCTGGTCAGGACGTATTTGGCGAGCACGTCGAGGTCCTCGCCCTGGAAGCCGCCAGGGGCCAGGACGCCGCCGTTGGCGCGGTAGTAGTCGTACCAGCTGGAGATGGCGGCGATCGGGACGATCGTCTTCAGGCCCTCGACGCCGGTGGCGGCGACGGCGTTGGGCAGGGTGCCGTTGTACGAGACGCCGATCATGCCGACCTTGCCGGTGGACCAGGTGGCGTGGACGGGGTCGCCGGCGGCGTCGAAGCCCTTGGCGCGCCCGTTGAGCCAGTCGATGGCGGCCTTCGGCCCGGCCGTCTCGTTGCGGTCGCCGGAGGTGGGGCAGCCGGTGGCGCGGGCGCTGCCGACGTTCTCGACCAGGGCGATGGCGTAGCCGCGGGGCAGGAAGTAGTTGTCGTAGTAGCCGTCGAACGGCCCGGCGTCCTGGCGGGCGCTGAGCGCGGTGAGCGCGGGCAGCGGGTTGCCGTGCTCGTCCACGTCCACGGGGTGGTTGGCGACGTCGTTGCCGGGGGCGTAGTACGGGCTCGCCTCCATGATGACCGGGACCTTGAGCCCCTGGTCGGTCTCCTTGGGCCGCAGGATGTCCACGGCCACCCTGTCCGGTTTGCCGTCGTTGTCGCTGTCGGTGCCCTTGACCTCGACGAACACCGTCTGCCGGATGGCGTCCGCCCGAGAGAAGACGGGCTGGGTCGCGTTGTTCTCGATGGTGATCGCGGGGGTGTCGGCCGAGGCGGGCGTCGTGCCGGTCAGTGTGCCGGTCACTGTGCCGGTCAGGGTGGCCACGAGTAACGCGGCCAGCGGCACGGCGAGCCTCTTGCGGGCCTTACGAGAATGCATGCGGGCTCCGATGAGAGTTTTCGACCTTCGCTGGGAATCTCCGTCACGATGAGCGCTGGGGCAAGGGGTGTCCATGGGGCGAAGTTGGGGAAATCTTTCCGGATGTCGTACGGTGTGCCTGCTTCGTGCCGGATTCAGGTCCCAGGTCACGGACGCGAGTGATGTCGATAACGGAGCGGTTGCGACCCTGTGCGCCGGTTTGGTTGTCCCTGGTCAAGCAACTATCTTCCGTGCAGGTGCCGTTCGTTTCTTCGCGCCTGCGATGAGATTCGGCGGCGGGGAAATGGAAGGAGTCGCCTTGCTCGGCAAGCGATTCAACAGGCTGATGCTCGGCTCGGTCGCCGGCGTCATGCTCATGGCAGCGGCCGCCTGTGGTGGCGGCGATGGTGGGGGAACCACGGCCAGCGAAGAGCCGACAGGGGGCACGAGTTCCGCGGCGGGCACCGGCTCGCTGAAGGTCGGCCTCGCGTTCGACGTCGGCGGGCGCGGTGACAAGTCCTTCAACGACGCGGCTTACACCGGCCTTGAGAGGGCGAAGACGGAGCTGGGCGCGGAGATCAAGGAGCTGAGCCCCTCCGCCGACGGCTCCAACCGCGGTGACCTGCTGCGTCAGCTCGCGGACGCCGGCTACAACCCGATCATCGGGGTCGGCTTCGCCTACGCCGAGGACGTCAAGAAGACCGCCGAGGAATACCCCGACCTGCAGTTCGCGGTCGTCGACTCCGCCTCCAACGCGCCCAACGTGACCGGCCTGCTGTTCGCCGAGGAGCAGGGCTCGTACCTGGCGGGCGTCGCCGCGGCGACCAAGTCGGAGAGCGGCCACGTCGGCTTCGTCGGCGGCGTCGAGTCCGACCTGATCAAGAAGTTCGAGGCGGGCTTCGTGGCCGGCGTGAAGTCGGTCAAGTCGGACGCCAAGATCGACGTCACCTACCTCACCCCTGACGGCGACTTCAGCGGCTTCAAGGCCCCCGACAAGGGCAAGGTCGCGGCCGAGAAGATGTACCAGGACGGCGCCGACATCGTCTACCACGCCTCCGGCGACTCCGGCCTCGGCGTGTTCCAGGCGGCCGCCGCGGCCGGCAAGAAGGCCATCGGCGTCGACTCCGACCAGCGGCAGACGGTCAAGGAGACCGACCTGCAGTCGGTGATCATGACCTCGATGCTCAAGCGTGTCGACGTCGGCGTGTTCGAGTTCGTCAAGGCCTTCCAGGGCGGCGCCAAGGGCGGTTCGAACGTGACGTACGACCTCAAGGTCGACGGTGTCGGCCTGTCCACCACGGGCGGCGAGATCGACGACATCAAGGACAAGCTCGACGCTGCCAAGAAGGACATCGTCGACGGCAAAATCACGGTTCCTGCCAAGCCGTAATCGGGGTACGAGGGACAGCTGAGGGCCCGGAGTCCGTAAACTTCGGGCCTTCTGTCTATGTCGCCCACCCGCTCTAGGAGAGGCGAAATGAGTGCTGACACCCTGGCCACGGCGCGACCCGCCGTAGAGCTGGAGGGCATCACCAAGCGTTTCCCCGGTGTCGTCGCGAACCACGACATCCGCATCACCGTCCAGCCCGGCACGGTGCACGCCATCGTAGGGGAGAACGGCGCGGGCAAGTCCACCCTGATGAAGATCCTCTACGGCATGCAGAAGCCGGACGAGGGCACGATCAAGGTCAACGGCACGGAGGTCAGCTTCCGTACGCCGAGCGACGCCATCGACGTCGGGATCGGCATGGTGCACCAGCACTTCATGCTCGCCGACAACTTCACGGTGCTGGAGAACATCGTCCTCGGCGCCGAGCCGAAGCGGGCCGGCCGGCTCGACACCGCCTCGGCCCGCAGGCGCATCACCGAACTGGCCGCCACCCACGGCCTGCGGGTCGACCCCGACAAGCTGGTGGAGGACCTCGGCGTCGGCGACCGCCAGCGCGTCGAGATCCTCAAAGTGCTCTACCGCGGAGCCCGCATCCTCATCCTCGACGAGCCGACCGCCGTGCTCGTGCCGCAGGAGGTGGACGAGCTCTTCCAGAACCTGCGCGAGCTGAAGGCCGAGGGCCTGACGGTCATCTTCATCTCCCACAAGCTCGACGAGGTGCTCGGCATCGCCGACGCGATCACGGTCATCCGCCGCGGCACCACCGTGGCCAGCGTCGATCCTCGCGAGGTGACCGCGCGCCGGCTCGCCGAGCTGATGGTGGGCAGCGAGCTGCCCACGCCGGAGACCCGCGAGTCCACCGTGACCGACACGGTCGCGCTGCAGGTCTCCCACCTCACCGTGGAGGCCGACGGGCACCACCCCGCCCCCAAGGGCGTCGCGGTCGGCGAGTACGCCGCCAGGCTGCGCGACGAGGGCAAGCGGCTGCTGCTCGACGACGTGTCGTTCCAGGTGCGCAAGGGCGAGATCCTGGGCATCGCCGGCGTCGAGGGCAACGGCCAGTCGGAGCTGATCGAGGCCATCATGGGCATCAGGGCCGCGCACGGCCTGGTCGCGCTCGACGGCCGCGACATCAGCTCCTGGTCCACGCTGCGCCGCCGCGAGGCAGGCATCGGCTACATCCCCGAGGACCGCCACCGCCAGGGCCTGCTCCTGGAGGCGTCGCTGTGGGAGAACCGGGTGCTCGGTCACCAGACGAGGAAGCCCGCGCGCAAGGGCATCTGGGTGGACAGGAAGGCGTCCAAGGCCGACACCCAGCGCATCATCGACGCGTACGACGTGCGTACGCCCGGCGTGGACACGATGGCCCTGGCCCTGTCCGGCGGCAACCAGCAGAAGCTGATCGTGGGCCGGGAGATGAGCGGCGAGCCCGTCTTCCTCATCGCCGCGCACCCCACGCGCGGGGTGGACGTCGGCGCCCAGGCCGCGATCTGGGACCACCTGCGCGACGCCCGCGCCGCCGGCCTCGCCGTGCTGCTCATCTCCGCCGACCTCGACGAGCTGATCGGCCTGTCCGACACGCTCCAGGTCATCTACCGGGGCCGGCTCGTCGCCGGGCTCGACCCCTGCGAGATCACGCCCGAACAGCTGGGCGGTTACATGACCGGCGCCATCGCCGGAAACGAGGAGACGTGATGCCCGCCGGGCTCAACCGGGCACTGCTCACCGTCGCCGGCGCCGCCATCGCCGTCGTGCTGGCGATCGCCGTCTGCAGCGTGGCCATCGTGGTCGCGGGCGGCAGCCCGCTGGACGCGCTGGTCGCCTTCTTCGACTTCGGCAACAGCGCGCGGGCGGAGTCCAACTCCGTCGCGACCTTCCTCAACCGGGCCGTGCCGCTGTTCATCGCCGGTCTCGCGGTCGCCGTCGGCTTCCGCATGAACCTCTTCAACATCGGCGTCGAGGGTCAGTACCGCATCGCCGCGATCTGCGCGGCGTTCGTGGGCTCCACCTTCACCGCGCCCGCCCCCATCCAGATCGCGGTCATCATCCTCGTGGCGGCCGCGGTCGGCGGCCTGTACGCGCTCATCCCCGCCGTCATGAAGGTGACCAGGGGCGTGAACGAGGTCATCTCCACGATCATGCTCAACTACATCGCGATCGCGCTGTCGGCGTACCTGTTGCGCGAGCCGTTCGCGGGTGAGCGGGCGGAGGGCCAGCTCAACACGACCACGCCGCCGCTGCCCGACTCCGGCATGTTCCCCGACCTGAACTTCGTCTTCGAGTGGTTCGGCATGCTGCCGCCCACCCGCAACGGCGGCCTGTGGGGCTTCCTGCTCGTGGCCGTCGTGCTCGGCGTGGTCATCTGGGTCGTGCTGGAGCGCACGCGGTTCGGCTTCAACGTCAAGGCCAGCGGGCTCAACGGCCCGGCCGCCCAGGCCTCCGGCGTCAACCCCAAGAAGATGATCATCGCTGCCATGGTGCTGTCGGGCGGCATCGCCGGGCTCATCGGCCTGCCGGAGATCCTCGGCGACCGGGGCGCCTACACCAACAACTTCACCGCCGGCCTGGGCTTCCTCGGCATCGCGGTGGCGCTGCTCGGCAGGAACAAGCCCGTCGGCATCGCGTTCGCCGCGCTGCTGTTCGCCTTCCTCGACCGGGCGCAGGGCGCGCTGCAGTTCGCCGACATCCCCGCCTCCGTCGTCACCATCATCCAGGGCGCGATCGTGCTGCTCGTCGTCGTGGCCAACGAGGTGACCAACCGCATCGCGCTGAGAATCGAAGAACGGCGAGCGGCCCAGCAGCTCGGCAGGAACACTCCCGTTGAGGTGGCAGCATGACCAGGGTCCGCAAATACCACCTCGCGCTGATCGGCGTCGCCGTGCTCATCGTGGTGGTGTCGCTGGTCCGCGTGCTGACCGGCTTCGACGACCTCACCTCGTCCGGCACCGTCGGCGCCGCGCTCATCCTCGCCGTGCCGATCGCCCTGGCGGGTCTCGGCGGCCTGTGGGCCGAGCGGGCCGGCGTGGTCAACATCGGTCTCGAAGGCATGATGGTGCTCGGGACGTGGTTCGCCGGCTGGGCCGGATACCAGTGGGGCCCGCTGGCCGCGCTGGCCGCCGGGCTGCTCGGCGGCGCGCTCGGCGGGCTCCTGCACGCCATCGCGACCGTGACGTTCGGCGTCGACCACATCATCAGCGGCGTCGCCATCAACCTGCTCGGTCCCGGCATCACCCGCTTCCTGTCGGAGGTGCTCTACAAGGAGGGCACGCCCGCCGCCGAGGCGGGCGCGGGCATCACCAGCTCGCCCGCGGTCAGCGGGGACACGCTCACGATCAGCGTGCCGCTGCTGTCCTCGGGGCCCGACCTGCTCGGCAGGCTGGAGAGCACCCACTGGTTCCTGGTGGCCGACGTCGCGGGCGTGCTGCGCGGGCTCACCCACCAGATGAACCTGCTGGTGGTCCTGGCCGTGCTGCTGCTGCCGCTGACGTTCTTCGTGCTCTGGCACACCGCCTTCGGCCTGCGGCTGCGCTCGGCCGGTGAGAACCCGTGGGCGGCCGAGTCGCTGGGCGTCAACGTCTATCGGATCAAGTACGTCGCCGTGGTGCTCTCCGGCGCCTTCGCCGGGCTCGGCGGCGTGTTCCTGGTCTTCGTCTCCGACAAGTACGTCGAGGGCCAGACCCAGGGCCGCGGCTTCATCGGCCTCGCCGCCATGATCTTCGGCAACTGGCGTCCCGGCGGCCTGGCCGCGGGCTCTGCCCTGTTCGGCTACGCCAACGGCCTGCAACTGCGCAGCGCCCAGACCGTCACCACGTTCTTCCTGTTCGGCGCGGTGCTGCTGCTGGCCTACCTCGTCCTGCAGATCCGCCGCCTGACCGCGCCCGACCGGCCCGCCGAGCTGGCCGCGCCGGGCGTCAGGCAGTATGTGGTGATGGCAGGGGCCGTCGTGGGCGCGGCCGTGCTGTTCTGGCTCTGGCTGGTCATCGACGAGCTGCCGAACGACTTCGTCTTCATCACGCCACACGTGCTCACGCTGCTCGTGCTCCTGATCGCCTCCCAGCGGCTGCGGATGCCCAAGGCGGACGGCGTGAGCTATCGCCGGGGGGAACACCATTGAGCATCGACTGGGACGGCCTGCGCGACGAGGCCGCCGAAGCCATGCGGCACGCGTACGCGCCGTACTCGAAATTTCCCGTGGGGGCGGCGGCGCTGGTCGACGACGGCCGGATCGTCACCGGCTGCAACGTCGAGAACGCCTCCTACGGCGTGGGCCTGTGCGCCGAGTGCGGCCTGGTCTCGGCGCTGCAGCGTTCGGGCGGCGGCCGGCTGGTCGCCTTCACGTGCGTGGACGGCCACGGTGAGCTGCTGATGCCGTGCGGGCGCTGCCGCCAGCTCCTCTACGAGTTCGGCGGCGAGGACCTGCTCGTCGAGACCGAGGACGGTCCCAAGCGCATGGCCGAGATCCTGCCGTACGCGTTCGGCCCGCAGGACCTCAGCAGGAGCTCCTGATGGACGCCATCGAGGTCATCAGGGCCAAGCGGGACCGGCGTGAGCTGACCACGGCGCAGATCGACTGGGTCATCGACGCGTACACGCGCGGTGAGGTGGCCGACGAGCAGATGTCCGCGCTGGCCATGGCGATCCTGCTGAACGGCATGGACCGGCGCGAGATCGCCGACTGGACCCTGGCGATGATCCGCTCGGGCGAGCGCATGGACTGGTCCGCGCTCGACCGGCCCACCGCCGACAAGCACTCGACCGGCGGGGTCGGCGACAAGATCACGCTGCCGCTGGCGCCGCTGGTGGCGGCCTGCGGGGCGTATGTGCCGCAGCTGTCCGGGCGCGGGCTCGGCCACACCGGCGGCACGCTCGACAAGCTGGAGTCGATCCCCGGCTGGCGGGCCTCGCTGTCCAACGCGGAGATGCTGGACGTGCTGCGTGCCGCCGGCGCCGTCGTCTGCGCGGCCGGCTCCGGCCTCGCCCCCGCCGACAAGAAGCTGTACGCCCTGCGCGACGTCACCGGCACCGTCGAGTCGATCCCGCTCATCGCCTCGTCGATCATGTCGAAGAAGATCGCCGAGGGCACCGGGTCGCTCGTCCTCGACGTCAAGGTCGGCTCGGGGGCGTTCATGAAGACCGCGCCCGACGCCAGGGAGCTGGCCGAGACCATGGTCGCGCTCGGCACCGACGCGGGCGTGCGCACGGTCGCCCTGCTGACCGCCATGGACCGGCCGCTCGGCCGGGCCGTGGGCAACGCGCTGGAAGTCGCCGAGTCGGTCGAGGTGCTGGCGGGCGGCGGGCCCGCCGACGTGGTCGAGCTCACCGTACGGCTGGCCCGCGAGATGCTGGAGGCCGCCGGGATCACCGGGGCCAAGGACCCGGCCAAGGCGCTGGAGGACGGCTCCGCCATGGACGTGTGGCGGCGAATGATCTCCGCCCAGGGCGGCGACCCCGACGCGCTGCTGCCGCGGGCGGCCGAGACCATGACGGTCGAGGTGCCCGCCTCCGGCGTGCTGACCAGGCTCGACGCGTACGCGGTGGGCCTGGCCGCCTGGCGGCTGGGCGCGGGAAGGGCGCGCAAGGAGGACCCGGTGTCGTTCGGCGCGGGGGTCGTTCTGCACGCCAAGCCGGGCGACCTGGTACGCCAGGGTCAGCCCCTCATGACCCTGCACGCCGACGAGACCTGGCGCTTCGAGCGCGCTCTGGAGGCGCTGGAGGGCGCGTACGAGGTGGGCGAGGTGGCCGGGCAGCAGTTGCCGCTCGTCATCGACCGCATCACTCCCTGAGCGCACGACCCACCGGCTCCCGGTGGGTCGTGCGTCACGAGCGCCGGGACGCGAGGGACAGCCTGGTCCTGGTGAGCAGCGCCACCAGGGTCGCGAGCAGGGGCAGCCCCACCACGACGGCGGCCAGGAACGGCCAGGGCAGGGCGAGCGTGGCCGGGTCGCCTGAGCCCTGCGACGTCATCGGCCGGCTGAGCGCCACGCCCGTCACCCCTCCCGCCGCCAGCCCGATCAGCGCGCCGAGACCGGCGATGTAGAGCGCCTGCCAGGCCACGACCATCCGCAACGTCCTCGGCGGGGCGCCGATCGCCATCATCGTCGAGCGCTCGGGCCGCATGTCGGCGGCGGCCAGGCCGGTGGCGGCCAGCGTGCCGCCGAGGACCAGCACCAGAGCGCCCACCAGCCAGCCGCCCAGGCCGGTGCTCGGCAGGTGCTGGTAGCCGTCCTCCATGGCCACCGTCACGCGGGAGGTCACCTCGCGCAGGTCGCCGGCCAGCGTGTCCGGCGGCCGGTGCATGGCGTAGAGCTGGCGTTCCAGGGTCGTGAAGCCGGCCTGTTCGACCAGGCCGCGCGGCAGCAGCGCCCCGCCCTGGTGCTCGTCGGCGGGGGTGGCCGCCACCGCGGGCACCTCGAAGGTGCGCGGCGGGCCCGACGTCGAGCCGGCCCGCAGCCGCAGCTTGCCGTCGCGCACCGCGGCCGGGTCGAACACCACGGCCTTGCCGCTCGCCAGCGCCGCGGCCGCCCGCGGGTCGTGGCGTCCTTGAAGCAGCGTCAGCAGGGGCTGGTCGCCGACGGCCACCGTACGGCGGACGCGCGTGCCGTTCCAGCGCACCGAGTAGCGCAGGGCGTAGCGGCGGCCCTGGGCGTCCTGCACCTGGTAGCCCGAGGCGAGCGGCACTCCTGGAAGCCCCCGTACCGCCTCGGCGCGCAGCCTGGTCCAGGTCTTGTCGCTCATCACGCCGCCCCAGACGGCCAGCGTGCCGGTCGGGCGCGCCGAGGTGTAGGCGCGCCGCTGGTCGACGTACTCGCTCTGCGCGCTGATGCCCACGGCGACGACCGCGGCCGTGACCGCCGTGACGGCCGCCACCGCGCTCGCCGTCCTGGAGCGGTGGCGCACCGCGTCGCGGACGGCCACCCGCAGCGACACCGGCAACCGGCCGGCCACGCGCCCGGTCAGGCCGATCAGCCACGGCGTCAGCACCACCAGGCCGATCATGATCAGCAGCGCGGCGGTCCACACCGTCGCCGGGTCCTGCTGGCGGCGGGCCAGTACGGTCGCCACCAGCCCGGCCAGCACCAGCACGCCCCCGGCCGGCGGCCAGCCGCGCCGGATGGCCACGGCGGGCGGGCGGCCGGCCAGCACGCTCACGGTGTCCTGCCGGGCCGCCTGCACGGCGGGTACCAGCGCCGCCACGATCCCGGAGACCAGGCCCAGCACGGCGACACCCAGGACCGTGAGCCACGGCACGTCCAGCGGGCCGACCTGCCCGCCCCAGTGCGCCCCGATCTCGGCGGCCAGCCCTCCCGCGCCGACGCCCAGCGCCGTCGCCACCAGTGTGGCCGTGCCGCCGAGCACCACGCCGTCGGCCAGCACGATCAGGCGCAGGTGCCCGGCCGAGCCGCCCTGCGCCGCGATCTCGGCCAGCTCCCGCCGCCGTCGCCGCAGCCCGACCGCGAAGGCGGGGCCGGCCAGCAGCACGGTCTCCAGCACCAGCATGATCACCATCGCGCCGAGCGCGACCGTCTGGGGCAGGCCGCGAACCGCCGTCCTGTCGGGCACGTTCGTGAGCATGTCGCGGGAGGTGACGTGGATGCCGGCGGTGTTCAGCGCGGCCACGTCCGTCCAGGTGACCGGGGCGGGGGTGTCGACGAGCCAGGCGGCGCCGTACTCGATCCGGTAGTGGATCCGCTCCGACGGCACCAGCGGGAGATCGGGCCCGACGACCTGCCGCAGCGTCGGCCGGTACGGATGCCCGACCACGCCCACCACCTTCAGCGGCGTCGCGCCGGTCGGCCGCAGGAGGTCGCCGGGCCGCAGGCCGGTGGCGGGGGTCACCGCGACCTCGCCCGGCCCGGCGGGCAGCCGGCCCTCGGCCGGTGTCAGCATGCCCTTGGTGAGGGGGTCGCGCAGGTCGGTCTCCAGCGCGTCCATCCGCCCGGTGCCCAGCTCGATCTCGCCGGCGTTGCAGGGGATGACCCGGGTGCCCGGCGCGAGCAGCGCCGCCACCTCGGCGGCACTGCGCTCGGGGATGGTCCGCTTCTCGCCGTTCCCCTGCCAGGTCGCGCCGCGCGGGTCCTGGTGGATCGTCGTGCCTTCCGGGAACTGCACGAGGCGGGCGTCGGCCGTGCCCAGCTCGGTCCCCACCATCTCGGGCCCGGAGACGTTCCCGGTCGCGAACCAGGTGGCGACCCCCGTGATCACCAGGACGGGCAGCGCGATCATCACCATGATGAGCGCGCTTCGCCCCTTGGACCGCCACGCGCTGCGGCGGGAGATGCGCAGCGCGGCGCGCATCGCGCTCATCGGGCGCTCTCCAGCGGCACGTCCGTGGACTCGGCGAGCAATCCGTCGCGCAGGAACACCACCCGATCGGCCCAGCCGGCGTACCGCGGCTCGTGGGTGACGAGCAGCACTGCGGCCCCCGCGTCGCAGCGCGCCCGTAACGTGCGCAGGATCTCGTCGCCGGTACGCGTGTCGAGCGCGCCGGTCGGCTCGTCGGCCAGCAGCAGCCGCCGCTCGCCGATCAGCGCGCGGGCGATCGCGACCTGCTGGCGCTGGCCGCCGGACAACTCCTCGGGGAAGCGGTCGGCCAGGTCAGCCCCCTCGACCTCCGCCAGGGCGGCCATGGCCTCCTCGCGGGCCCGGCCTGAGCGCACGCCGTCGAGCTCGCGGGGCAGCATCACGTTCTCCGCCGCCGTCAGCGACGGGATCAGGTTGAGGTCCTGGAAGACGTAGCCGACGCTGCGCCGCCGCAGCGCCGCCAGGTCGCGCACGGTGGCGAGGTCCTGCCCGTCGAGGTGCACCGTCCCCGACGTGGGCCGGTCGAGGCCGCCCGCGAGGTTGAGCAGGGTCGACTTGCCGGACCCCGACGGGCCCATGACTGCGACCAGTTCCCCCAGCCCCACCTGAAGGCTCACGCCTTTCAGCGCGTGCACGGCCGCCGCCCCTTCGCCGTGCACCCTGGCCACATCGGCCAGTTGTACGAACGTCATCGCTCCTCCATCGACCGACATGCGTACTAAGTATGCATACTCGGTATGCACGCCTCAAGCGGAACGCACGAGCCTGACGGAAGACATGACGAAGGCCCGCCTTCGTAAGGAGGGCGGGGAGTGCGGGGTGCGGAGGTCAGCTCCTGAGGGCGGGGGCTTCGCTGAAGATCTCGGCGAGGACGGCGCGGTGGGTGGGCACGGCCTCGGCGTGGCGGGCGCGGCCCTGGTCGGTGATGCAGACGTAGACCCCGCGCCGGTCGTCGCGGCAGACGTCGCGTGAGACGAGCGCGGCCTTCTCCAGGCGGCCCACCACCCGCGACAGCGCGCTCTGGCTCAGGTGGACCTCGTCGCACAGCTCCTGGATGCGCAGCTTGCGGTCGTGATGGACGATCCGGTCGAGCACCTCGAACTCGCTGGGTCCCAGCCCGTGCCGCGCGCCCAGCTCGCGCTCCAGCGCGCACATCGCCTTGGCGTGCTTGGCCAGGACGTAGTGCCAGGTCTCGACCACGTCGTCCGCGTCCATGTCGCGGAGGTTACCACCAGCCCAACTCTCATGCAACGGCATTAAATGCGCTTGCATTAGATGCGAGTGCATGTATTGTTCTGGCTCATGACTTCTCCTTCTTCGCGCTGGGCGGCCTTGGCCGTGCTCTGCGCAGTGATCTTTCTTGACGCGCTTGACGTCTCGATGGTGGGTGTCGCGCTGCCCGCCATCCAGCACGACCTGGGGTTGACCACCTCCTCGCTGCAGTGGGTGGTCAGCGGCTACGTGCTCGGCTACGGCGGGCTGCTGCTGCTGGGCGGCAGGACCGCCGACCTGCTCGGGCGGCGCAGGGTGTTCCTGGTCGCCTTGGGCGTCTTCGCCGTGGCGTCGTTGCTGGGCGGTGTGGTGGACGACGGCGGGTTGCTGATCGCCGCGCGGTTCGTGAAGGGCGTGGCCGCTGCGTTCACCGCCCCGGCCGCCTTGTCGATCATCACGACCACGTTTCCCGAGGGCCCGCAGCGCAACAAGGCGCTGAGCTTCTTCACCGCCTCGGGCGCGAGCGGCTACTCGCTCGGCCTGGTGCTGTCGGGGCTGCTGACCGAGATCGGCTGGCGGTGGACGCTGCTGATGCCGGTGCCCGTCGCGGTCATCGCGCTGATCGCCGCGCTGAAGGTGCTGCCGCGCGGCCGTGAGGAGCGGGCCGAGGGCGGCCACGACCTCGTCGGCGCCGTGACGATCACCGGGTCCATGCTGCTGCTGGTCTTCACGGTCGTGCAGGCTCCCGAGGCCGGATGGGCGTCCGTGCGGACGATCGGCTCGCTCGCCGGGGTGGCCGCGCTGCTCGGGCTGTTCGTGTTCACCGAGCTGAAGGTCCGCCACCCGCTGGTGCGGCTGGGCATCCTGCGCTCCGGGCACATCGTGCGGGCCAACCTCGGGCTGGTCATCCTCATGGGCTCGTACGTGGCCTTCCAGTTCGTGGCCATGCAGTACTTCCAGAACCTGCTGGGCTGGTCGGCGCTCGGCACCGCGATGGCGTTCCTGCCCGCCGGCGTGCTGGTCGCGCTCACCTCGACCAAGATGGGCGACTTCGCCGACAGGTTCGGCACCGGCAAGCTCATCGTGATCGGCGCGGCGGCGCTGGCCGGCGGCTACGCGATCTTCCTCGGCATCGACCGCACCCCCAGCCTGGGCGGCATGGTGATCCCGGGTATGGTCCTGCTGGGCATCGCGTTCGCGCTGTCGTTCCCCGCGCTCAACATCCAGGCCACCAACGGCGTGGACGACGACGAGCAGGGCCTCGCCTCCGGCCTGCTGAACACCTCGGGGCAGGTGGGCGGCGCGATCGTGCTGGCCGTGGTGACCGCCGTGCTCACCTCAGGCGGCGGCGAGACGCTCTCGATCGGCTCGCTGCGCGCGGCGATCGTGGTGTCGCTGGTGCTGGCGCTGGCCGGGCTGGCGATCTCGGCGACGGGGCTGCGGGCGCGCAAGGCGGTCCCGGCGGCGGAGCCGGTGCGGACCTACGAAACGGTGTAATGTTCGCAAACCATTCAGTGGCCCTGGCCTGACATCAAAGAGGTTAATTCTCTGCTAACAGTGCCCGAATGTGACGTCGTGTCCGTTCTTGCCATATTACGATCCCTTTGATCATTCACAGGGGAGAGTGCTTCGGTGGCCGACGCGTTCGAGGCGACGATCGACGAGATGGCACGGGAGATCGACCGGCAGGTCGCCCGGCTGCGGGAGACGTACGCGGAGTACAACGCCGTCGAGCGTACATCGCGCTCGAAGGACGGGATGGTCAGCGTCACCGTCGGCCCCCACGGGCGGCTGCGCGGCATCGAGCTGAACCCGCGCGTCTACCGCAGCCTGTCGCCGTCCGAGCTGGCCGAGGCCATCATGCGGCAGGCCGAGGCGGCGGCGGGCGAGGTCGCCGAGCGGAGCAGGACGCTCATGGAGCCGCTCATGCCGGACCCCGAGCTCCTCGACGGGGTCTTCGGAGAGGGGCTCGACGCGTTCCTCCCCGGCCCGCAGGAGGGATCCCGGTGAGCGACGGATTCACCGTACGGGCGGCGGCGCTGCGCCGGCACAGCGGCGTCTACCAGGAGCTGAAGAGCAACGCCGAGGAGGCGAGGACCGCCCTGCGCGCCGCCTTCGACCTGGACAGGAAGACGCTCGGCGACGACATGTACGGCGCCGAGCTGGCCAAGAAGCTGCCCGGCATGGAGCAGGCCATCGAGGACGCCTTCAAGGACTACCTGGACGACCTCGACGACCTCACCTCCGGCCTGCACGTCTCCAGCCGCAACTACGAGGCCGCCGACCAGCCGCCCGCGCGCCGCTACTGAGCGATCATGGGCTTCGACGGGTTCCTCACGCCCGACTGGGCCAAGCCGTACGTGGGCTGGGCCGTGGGCATGGACTGGCCGGAAGGCGACGAGAGCGGCTGCTTCCGGATGGCCGACGCGTGCATCACGGCCGCGTACCGGATCGTCGAGGGCACCGACGCCCACCTGCCGGGCAGCGCCCGCCTCATCGGCGCCGACTGGGACGGTGACGCGCACCTCGCCTTCGTCGGCCACGTCAGGAAGACGGCCGACGAGAAGGTGGCCGATCTCGTCGAGCGGCTGGTCAACACCGCCGTCGCGCTCAACGGCGTGGGCGTGCAGATCCAGTACGCCAAGTACATGATCGAGGCCACCGTGTGGCTGCTGCTCGCGACCCTGGTCGTGCTGCTGCACCTCGCCATCACCAACCCCGCGGCCCTGGGCCTGATCCCGCCGCGCGTGCAGATCGCGCGGCTGACGGTCGCGCAGATCGCCCGGCGGACGCTGCGCAACATCGCCATCTTCGCCGGGATCATGGGCGGGATGGACGCGGGCATTCAGGCGCTGCAGCTGACCAACCGCAGGGACGAGTTCGACGTCAAGCAGCTCGCGATCTCGGCGGCGAGCGGCGGCGCGATGGGCGGCATGATGGGGCTGATGTCGGGCGCGTTGTCCCGGCTGGCCACGCCCGCCCTGCGGGCCGGGCTGACCAGGGCGGAGATGTCCACGTTCGAGAAGCTGCTCGCCGCGGCCGACTCCTCCCTGTACGGTCAGGCCGCCCAGTACGCCGTCACCGGCGGCCTCACCACGGCCGGCACCATGCTGGCGCAGGGGCACTTCAGCTGGGAGATGCTGGCCAAGGGCATCACGTCCAGCGCACTCGGC
The DNA here is from genome assembly GCF_040609855.1 of Nonomuraea sp. NPDC004580. Taxonomy (NCBI): domain Bacteria; kingdom Bacillati; phylum Actinomycetota; class Actinomycetes; order Streptosporangiales; family Streptosporangiaceae; genus Nonomuraea; species Nonomuraea sp. NPDC004580. Next base: position 123,625 of record NZ_JBEXLH010000001.1, read on the forward strand.
GCCGACGGCCAGCACCTGGTCAGAGGTCTGCCCGCGGACACCCCACCGACGACCTCAGGCGGCCTTCCCCCCACCCCCGACCCCGGGAGCCCGCGCCCGAGCTCCGGCGCGGGGGAGCCGGCCTCCGCTACCCCGGGCCCGCGCTCCGGCGTCCCCGATCCCGGCCCGGCAGCGGGCGGCGGTGAGCCCCGTTCCGGCGGGGCGGCGCATCAGGCCGGGCAGGTCCCCGCGACCACGCTCGCGTCGAACCCGGACCCCCAGCCCGCCCACCAGCAGGCGGGCCCGCAGCAGCCGAGCACCCACGCGCCCACGCCGACACAGGCGCCGGAGGGCGGCGTTCCCGCGCCTCGGGCGGAGGGAGCCGTCCAGGCGGCGCGCTCCGAGGGCGGCGTCTCAGCGGCACGTCCGGAGGGGGCCGCCTCAGCGGCGCGTCCCGAGGGCGGCGCCTCGGTGGCGCGGCCTGACGGGACCGGGCAGGCGGCGCGGCCGGAAGGGGCGGCGCGGCCTGATGGGAATGAGCCGGCGCGGGGGCCTGTGCGGCCGCCGCGTACCACCGAGATCGGGGCGCTCGGGGAGACGGCCGTGCATGACGTCAAGGTGCCGCAGGACGCCAAGGCGGCGGCGCGGACGCTGGCCGACGGGATCGAGGGCGCGACGAAGAGGGAGCGGGCGGCCGTCCGCGACTGGCTGGAGCAGGCGCTCGCCGACGGTGACCGCGACGCCTGGACCGAGCGCCTGGCGAAGGGCGCGGCCCTGGACGTCGGGGACAAGGCGATCTACGTCAAGCTGCGCCCCGAGGGGTTCACCCACGTGGAGCACCCGGACCTGGCGCCGGAGAAGCCGGTCGCGTTCGGCGGCGACGGCGTGGAGGGCAAGTCGGTACGCGCCACGTCAAGGGAGGTGAGCGCCGGCCTCGTCCGCAACCTGACCGAGTCGCCTGACGCGGCCGAGGAGTCGACGGCGCTGCCGCGCACCGGACTGCTCGACACCTCAAGGACCACGCACACCAGCAGCATCGAGCTGATGAGCGGCCACAAGGTCATCAGCCCCAAACACGACTACTTCCTCGCCGACGTCGCCGTGGACGTCTACCGCGACGGCACGAAGCTCGCGACCGCCGGCAAGATCCAGGACCTGGCGGTGACCCTGCCCTTCCCCGAGCAGTTCACCAGGGAGGGTCCGCCGCGCCCGTCCGACCACCCGCCGGCCCGCCCTCGCCACGAGGTGCCGCAGGGGGCGGCGGGCAGGTTCCGCGACCACGGCATCACCGTCAGTGGCCTCGACCTGACGCCGCTCGTGCTGGAAGTGCAGCGCCGCGCGCTCGCCGAGGGCGTGCCCGCCCGCGAGGTCGTCAAGATCATCGACCACCTCACCTCGACCATCCTGCACGAGCAGGGCATCAAGAACCGCAGCCAGGCGCTGCTGTCGAGCGGGGCGGTCACGGAGGCGGTCAGGTTCAGGACGTCGGCGCTGCGGTCGGCGGAGGAGTCGATCAGGATCACCGGCGAGGTGACCAGGATCGAGCGGGTGGACGGCGACGGGCGACCGCCGGTGGAGGGCATGCTCCGCGACGACCTCGGGCGGCGCAGCGCGGAGGGCGTGGCGTACCGGCAGGGCAGGGACCTCAACCTGCACGTGGGCGGCAGGCTGGGCGTGCGCGCCGGCCACTGGGCCGAGGCGATCGGGCGCGGCATCGTGGGCTTCGGCTTCGGCTCCGACCACGTCGCGACGGCGAACCGGGCCCACGGCAACCACACCGTGGTCACCAGCCGGGCCGACCTCACCATGTACGACGCCCACCTGCGCCTGAAGGTCGAGACGGAGACGATGGGCACGTTCACCGTGGACGTGCCGGCCGAGCTGGCCCTGCCGACGCGCGACGCGCCCGGCCTCGAACGGGACGTCTTCGGCCACGACCTGCATCCGCCCGGCGAGTTCAACAGGATCCAGCGGGAGCTGGCCGGCCTGCACCGCGAGATGGAGCGCGTACGCCAGGAGTTCGCACAGGACGCGACGGGCTACGACCCGCACCCGCTGGAGCCCAGGACGCTCGCCGCCGGTCGCGGGCCAGGACTCGGCACCGGCATCAGGGTCCACGCGGACGCGCGGCTGTTCGCCGAGCTCCGCCAGGCCGTCGAGGGGGCGCTGCCGGACCTGCCGCAGAACATCAGGCGGCAGATCGTCCGCGACCTGGAGCTCAGGTACGGGGGCGCCGCCCTGGAGGCTGACCTGACGTACGCGCTGCACGGCATCAGGTACGAGACGACGATGGCCGGCCACACGGTCGAGGTCGTGGCGCAGGGCGTGCTCGGCCACCGGCACGAGGTCGGCGCGACGGCCGTGACGATCAACGAGCGCAGGATCACCTCATGGAACGGCACCAGCCAGCGCGAGGTCTCGCACGGCGTGCGCGGCGAGGTGGCCGCCGTGGCGCGGGTGGACGTGGGCAGGGCGCTCAGGACCGGCGTGCCCGAGGGCGTGCTGAAGGTGGACGCCCCCAACATCGCGGGCATCGCGAGCGGCTCCAAGGCCGAGACGGTCGCGGTCGGCGCGGGGCACACGCGATACGACCGCACGGAGGCGGGCGGCGGCTTCACCTTCACCAGGGACCTGGCGTTCGACGTCCAGCTCCGGGTCTCGAAGGACGGCGCGGTGGTGGCCGACACGTCGTGGCGGGTGGACGGCAGCCGGGCGGAGATCGTCGTCCCCGAGCCGCACCTGCAGGAGACGCCGCTGCTGGCCGGCGACGTCACGACCGTGGGCCGCATGGAGCGGCTCGACGGGCCGCCCCGCGACGTGTGGGCGCACGACGACCGGCTGCACGCGATCGTCCGCCTGGGCGCGATGCCGGACCTGGCGCGGGCGGTGGCTTCGGTGCACGCCGCCTTCGCGGACGTGCCGGCGCCCGCGGGACGCCTGGACGTGCCGGTCACGATCGAGAACGTCGTGGACGTCATCACCCTGGAAACCATGATCACGTCGCATCCCGGCGGGCTGCGGCACGTGGTGGCCGAGCACGGCGGCCGGCGCTACGAGCTGCACGTGCAGGCCGACGTGGCGGGGCTGGCGTACGTGAAGTCGGAGACCGGGGTCGAGCACGAGGCGTACGCGAACAGCAACTCGCGCGTCGTCGAGGGGGAGCGGGGCGCGCGCGGCGTCGGCGGGCACGCGCGGGCCGGCGTGCGGGTCACGCTCGGCGGCTCCCCCGAGGGCGGCCACCCGGTGGCGGGGACCGAGCACAAGGTGCTGGCCCGGGTGGGCGGGCACGCCGCCGCCAAGCGGATGTCCATGGAGAGCTCCTACCGGGGCGGCGGGGACATCAGCCGGGTCACGTACGGGGACGGCGGCGCCTCGCACTGGTACCGGGGCGACCTGGTGCTGACCGTGACGCCCAGCAGGACTGCCGGGACGGTCGTCGAGCACGGGGAGCCCGTTCACCTGCGCGTGTCCGACATCATGGACGTCGTGCTGCCCGACGAGGTGGCCCGCCGCCACGACCTGGACGTCCCAGAGCCTCCCGCGCCCGAGCCGGCACACGCCCCGGAGCAGGCCCCCGAACAGGCCCCCCAGCAGCCCGGGGACGTCGCTCGTACCTATGTGGCGCCCGAGGCGGCGATGAGCACCGCTTCCGTGCACCACCTCGACGCGCGCGGCGTCCTGCCCGCGATCGTGGAGACGTTGCGCGGCGAGGGGCTGCTCTTCCCCGGCCAGGAGCTCACCGCCCACCCGGTGGCCGAGCAGCTGCGCGGCCACTTCGGTCAGGAGGCGCTCGGGACGAAGCTGGGCGAGCTGCGCGGGAACGGCGTGACGTCCTGGCTGTTCGTCACCGACGAGGCGGGCCGGGTCACCGAGCGCGTGGGGATCAGGGTCACGGCCAGGCTGGGCGACGGGGTGCACGTCGGCGAGCGGCCCGACACGGGGCTCATGCTGCGCAGCGAGCGGCTCGGCGGCGAGCTGAACCTCCAGGAGAAGGGGTCGGATCGCGGCAAGGAGGTGCTCGCCCGCTACATCAGGACCTCGGACGGCGACATCGCCGGCGGCGAGGCCGGGGCCACCACCTCCCGCGACGGTCACGCCGTGGACGCTCGCGGCACCAACGTCAAGGACATCAACCGTTTCCAGACCCGGGAGGCGCCGCAGGAGTTCCGGCATCCGGTCACGTACGACATCACGCTCGAACGCTCCAAGGTCAGCCCCGTCATGGAGCCGGTGCAGGGCGCGGCCCGCGGCGTGCTGCTCAAGGCGGGCGAGCTGACCGGCCACGACGGCGCGGTACGGCTCTTCGACCGGCACGTCGGCGTCACCACGACGTCCGGCGCGGTGGCGCACGGCGAGGTCGGCCTGCTGGTGGCGGGCCACCTGACCACGGAGGTCCCGCACGGCACGCCGGTCGCGGCGCACACGGAAATCGTCGCCACCCGGCCGCGCTGGGCGGAGCAGGGCGGGCCAGGCCCGCTGACCGCCATGCTCGGCGACGCGATGCCCAAGGGGGACGTCAGCCAGGTCGCCTTCCCCGCCGCCAGACTGGTCGAGGAGTGGGCGCCGCTGGCCACGGTGCCGCCCAGGCTGCGCGGCGAGGCGCCGGCGGTGGCCGACCGGCCCGGCGGGTTCGAGCTGTCCCGGCAGGACGGCATCGCGCTGACCGAGGCCACCAAGGAACGGACCATGCGGGCACACCTCGGGTCCCTGCTGGGGCACACGTACGAGCTGCCCGGCGTCGGCACGGTCGGCATCGAGGTCACCGGTGCCCGCGAGATCGCCGACGCGCGGGTCAAGCAGCGCGTCTACGCGCAGACCCTGGACACGGCAGGGCACGGCCAGGGCGAGGGCCGCGGCCTGGCCGCCCGCGCCGGGGTCTCCGGCAACCTGCGCAACCCGTCGGACGGGGGCGCGGACTCCGGCGGCGGGCACGAAGGGCCGCCGACGGTCGGGTACGGCGGCGTCGGCGGCGCCTCCAAGACCAGGGAGGAGGCCGGGTCGCGCAACGGCGACGTGCTCGAACGCAACTACCTGGAGCAGGAGCACGTCAACACCTACCTGGAGTGCGACATCCAGGTCGTGGTCAGGGGCAAGGGGACGCCGCTCGTGCTCGACGTGGACCGTGGGCTCTACCTGCGGCTCACGCCGGAGGGTCGTGCCGCGCTGGAGGAGGCGCATCCGGGAGTCGTCGGACGATGAGCGCTTGCAGGCTCGTACGCTGGGCAAATACCGATCATGCGCCCGTCGAGTGTCCGCCTGCTGCTCCCGCTCGTCCTGCTCAGCGTGCTCACCGCGTGCGGCACCGCGCAGCAGGCCACGCTGCCGCAGAGCCCGTCCTCCTCTTCCGGGCCGGCCGCGCAGCCGGGCCCGACGCGTACGGCCGAGGTGGAGGTCGATCGGGGCGGCATGGAGCCGGCGGTCGTGACGAACGTACGGTACGCGGCTCACGACACCTATGACCGGCTCGTGGTCGATCTGCGGGGCGGCATACCTGGATATGACGTGAAATGGGTGGACGGGTTCGTCCAGGACGGCTCGGGCAAGCCCATCAGCGTACGCGGCGGCGCGTACCTGCAGCTCACGCTCTTCCCCGCGCACGCCCACGACGACGAGGGCGAGCCCACCTGGGGCGGCGGCCCCGTCTACGCCGCCGGGCTCGGCAACCTCACCAAGGTCGTCAGGACCGGTGACTTCGAGGGCCGCGTCGGGATCGGGCTGGCGCTCGACCGGCGGGCCGGGTTCCGGATCACCGAGCAGGGGTCGCCGGACCGGCTCGTGCTCGACGTGGCACACTGACCGACGTGGTGAGAAAGATCGAGGGGGCCTCGCGCATCCCCGTACCCGGTGGCAAAGTGATCGACGAGCACGTGGGCCGCGTCAACAGCGGCGACGAGGCGGTGTCCATCGCCCACATGACCGCGCCGCCCGGGTGGGAGGAGCCCGCGCAGACGCCGGCGTTCACCGAGTACACCGTGGTCCTGCGCGGCACCGTGCTGGTCGAGCACGCCGAGGGCACCACGCAGGTCGACGCCGGGCAGTCGGTGGTGACCTCGCCGGGCGAGAAGGTCCGCTACAGCGTCGGCCCCGAGGGCGCCGAGTACATCGCGGTATGCCTGCCCGCCTTCACCCCGGACGCCGCCGGCCGCGACTGACGGGTCCTGCGGGGGCGAGTGGAAGACGGGTTGTCCTCATATCATGGCCTGATGAGCCCCACGCTTGACGAGATCCGGCGGGCTCCCAAGGTGTTGCTGCACGATCACCTCGACGGCGGGCTCCGCGCCGAGACGATCGTCGAGCTGGCCCGGGAGACCGACTACGGCCGGCTGCCCACCCACGACCCCGACAACCTGCGCCAGTGGTTCGAGGAGGCGGCCGACTCCGGCTCGCTCGAACGCTACCTCGAGACCTTCGACCACACGGTCGCCGTCATGCAGACCCGCGAGTCGCTCGCCAGGGTCGCCCAGGAGTGCGCGGAAGACCTGGCCGCCGACGGCGTGGTCTACGCCGAGGTGCGCTTCGCCCCCGAACAGCACACCACCCGGGGGCTGAGCCTCGACCAGGTGGTGGAGGCGGTGCTCGACGGGTTCGAGCGCGGCTCCCAGGGGCGCGGCATCCGCGTCGGCACGCTGCTGACCGCCATGCGCCATCAGGCGCGCTCCCGCGAGATCGCCGAGCTGGCGGTGCGCTACCGCGACGGCGGCGTGGTGGGCTTCGACATCGCGGGCGCCGAGGCCGGCTACCCGCCCACCCGCCACCTCGACGCGTTCGAATACCTGCAGCGGGAGAACGCCCACTTCACCATCCACGCCGGCGAGGCGTTCGGGCTGCCGTCGATCTGGCAGGCCATCCAGTGGTGCGGCGCCGACCGGCTCGGCCACGGCGTGCGCATCATCGACGACATCTCGGTCTCCGATGACGGCACGGCCAAGCTGGGGCGGCTGGCGGCGTACGTCCGCGACAAGCGCATCCCGCTGGAGATGTGCCCCACCTCCAACCTGCAGACCGGCGCCGCCGCGTCGATCGCCGAGCACCCCATCGGGCTGCTGCGGCGCCTGCACTTTCGCGTCACGGTCAACACCGACAACCGGCTGATGAGCTCCACCACCGTGTCGGACGAGTTCCGCAAGCTGGTCGAGGCGTTCGGCTACGGCTGGGACGACCTGCAGTGGTTCACGGTCAACGCGATGAAGTCGGCGTTCCTGCCGTTCGACGAGCGGCTGGCGCTCATCAACGGCGTGATCAAGCCCGGGTTCGCACAGCTCAAGTGGCAGCCGTGAAGCAGACCTACCGCTCCAAGACCGCCTACGTCCTGGCGTGGGTCTGGCTGGTGTTCGTCGCGCTCAACGTCGTCGACCTGGTCGTCCGCTTCAGCGGCAAGGCGTCGCTGGTGGCGCTGGCCGTGCTCGCCGTGCTGACCGCGCTGGTCTACGCGGTCGCGCTGCGGCCCGCCACCGTGCTCACCGAGGAGGGGCTGGTGGGGCGCAACCCGTTCCGCACCACGTTCCTGCCGTGGGCCTCCATCGAGGACGTCGGCGTCTCCCACTCGATCAACGTGCGCTACGGCGAGGACCAGGTGCTGCGGCTGTGGACGCCGATGAGCAGCGCGCGCGAACGGGCCAAGGCGCAGCGGCGCGGCACCCCCGCCCAGCAGCGGGGGCGCTTCGCCACCGAGCCGGCCCTGTCGAAGGGCGAGCAGGCGGCGGCCGAGGCGTTCGCGGGCAAGACGCACGCCGACTGGGTGGGCGACCAGATCCGCGACCGCGCCGAGTCCGCCAAGCGCCGCTCCAAGGAGGCCGGGCCCGCCCGGGTGACGTGGTCCTACGACTCGATCGCGGCGCTGGTCGTCGCGCTCGCTCTGGTGGCCGCCGCGGTCGTCGCGTAGCGTGCGATGAGTTTCGCGGGCCCGGCCGGTCTGACAGGGGAAAAGGAGGTTTCATCTATGCCTGAGATCGTGGAACTCCCCGACCGTCCGTACGTCGGGGTACGCGGCGCCATCACCATGAACACCATCCCGGTCATCGCGGACCGGATCGGCGAGATCGCCGGCTGGCTGCTGGGACGCGGTGCCGCCATCGCCGGGGCGCCGTTCCTGCGTTACGAGAGCTTCGACACGGAAGGCGACGGGCTGGTGATGCAGGCCGGGGTGCCGGTCGCGGGGCCGGTGGAGGTCGAGGGCGACTACTTCGCCGGGGTTCTGCCCGCCGGCCGCTACGCCACCCTCACCCACCGCGGCCACTTCGACGGCCTCATCGAGGCCACCCGTGTCCTGCTGGCGTGGGGCGAGGAGCAGGGCCTGAAGTGGGACATGACCGAGGGCGACGGCGCCGAGCACTGGGGCTGCCGCCTGGAGCTCTACGCAACGAACCCCCGCGAAGAACCCGACCCCGCCAACTGGCTCACCGACCTTCAAATCCGCCTGTCCTAACCTCACGAGGCGGTCAGTGCCCCCGCAGGAACGCGAGGTCCTCGTCCCACGAGTCGTAGATCTCGCCGTGTCCGGCCGCCCTGGCATGGGGTTCGAGGTCGTTGAGCAGCGCCCGTACGGCGCTGTCGGCCTCAAGGGTCAGGGCGGCGGCCAGCAGGGGCAGGAGCGCGTCGGCCGCCCACAGCGGCGCGCCCAGCGGATGCCGCCGCAGCTCCCACTCCAGGTACCGACCGCGTACACGTCATGGTCGGAGTGCGAGGTGGCGGTGCCCTCGCGGGCGTGCGAGCCGCTCAGCACCAGCCCGAGCACCTCCCGGTCCGCCAGGGCCCGGTCCAGGAAGCGCTCGAACTCCGTCACCCCAGCCCCAGCCGCGCGGCGAGATCGGACTTGACGGCCTCAAGCCGCCGCGCGGCATCCGCGCGCGCCTCGCCCGGCGTCGTGGTGACCGGCACGACCACCTCCAGGTAGCACTTGAGCTTGGGCTCGGTGCCGGACGGCCGGACGACCACGCGGGCGTCGTCCGCCAGCCGGTAGCGCAGCCCGTCGGTCGGCGGCAGGCCGCCGTCGCCGCGCGCGAGGTCGTCGGCGGCGGTCACCTCAAGGCCGCCGAGGCCGGCGGGCGGCTCGGCCCGCAGCCGGGACATGGCGTCGGTGATGAGCGACAGGTCGGCCACCCGGAAGGAGAGCTGGGTGGTGGCGTGCAGGCCGTAGCGGCGGGCCTGGTCGTCGAGCAGGTCGAGCAGCGTACGCCCGTCGCGCTTGGCGGCGGCGGCGATGCCCGCCACGGTCAGCGCGGCGCCGATGCCGTCCTTGTCCCAGACCGGCAGCCCCGCGTCGGACCCGACGCTGTAGCCGATGGCCTCCTCGTAGCCGAACACCAGCCCTGGCCCGGCCTTGATGATCCACTTGAAGCCGGTCAGCGTCTCGCCGTACCGCACGCCGTGGGCTCGGGCGATCTTGGCGAGCAGGGTGGAGGAGACGATGGTGGTGGCGACCATGCGGTCGCCGGTGGTGTGCGTGATGACGTGCTCGGCCAGCAGGCCGCCGACCTCGTCGCCGGTCAGCATCCGTACGCCGCCGCCCGGCAGCGGCACCCCCACCGCGCACCGGTCGGCGTCGGGGTCGTTGGCCAGCACCAGGTCCGCGCCGATCTTGCCGGCCAGCGCGGCGGCGAGGTCCATCGCGCCCGGTTCCTCCGGGTTGGGGAAGGCGACGGTGGGGAAGTCGGGGTCGGGATTGCGCTGCTCCTCGACCGCCATCGGGCTCTCGAACCCGGCGGCGAGGAACGCGCCGGTCAGCGTGGCCGCGCCGACCCCGTGCAGCGGCGTGTAGGCCACCCGCAGCTCGCGCGCGTCACCGAGGGGCAGCGCGGTGACGGCCTCGATGTAGTCGTCGACGATGTCCTCGCCCAGCTCCGTCAGCGTTCCAGGGCCGCCGAGCGGCAGCTCGTCCACCCGGCCGACGGCGTCGATGGCGGCCGAGATGCCGGCGTCGACGGGCGGCACGATCTGGGACCCGTCGCCCCAGTAGACCTTGTAGCCGTTGTCGCGCGGCGGGTTGTGGCTGGCCGTGACCGTCACCCCGGCGTCGGCGCCCAGGTGACGGACGGCGAAGGCGAGCACCGGCGTCGGCAGCGGGCGCGGCAGCAGGGTGGCGTGCACCCCGGCCCCGGTCAGCACGGCGGCGGTGTCGCGGGCGAACACGTCGGACTTGTGCCGCGCGTCGTAGCCGATGACGACGTGCCGGCCGGGACCGAGCACGGCCGCGAGGCCCGCGGCGGCGCGCATCACGGTGACCCGGTTCATCCTGTTGGGACCCGCGCCCAGCTCGCCGCGCAGGCCCGCGGTGCCGAACTCCAGCCGCGCCCCGAACCGCTCGCGCAGCGCGTCCAGGTCGTCCCGCTCGATCAGCCCGGCCAGCTCGGCCCTGGTGTCGGGGTCGGGGTCCTGCACCAGCCAGGCGCGGGCCTCGTCCACGAGGCTCCCAGATGGGCTCACAGCCGGGCTCACAGTCGGTCCACCACCTTGGCGAGCAGTACGCCCATGCGGGCGGCCGTCGTCCGGCCCACCTGCAGGACCTCCTCGTGGTCGAGCGGCTCGCCGGACAGCCCGGCGCCCGGATTGGTGACCAGGGAGATGCCGAGCACCTCCACGTTCGCCTCGCGGGCGGCGATGGCCTCCAGGACGGTGGACATGCCCACCATGTCGCCGCCGAGCGTGCGCAGCATGCGGATCTCGGCCGGGGTCTCGTACGTCGGGCCCCTGAAGGCGACGTAGACGCCCTCGGCCAGGGTCGGGTCCACCTCGCGCACCAGCGCGCGCAGCCGCCGCGAGTAGACCTCGGTGAGGTCGATGAAGGTGGTGCCGGTGATCGGGTTGGCCCCGGTCAGGTTGATGTGGTCGCTGATCAGGACCGGGTCGCCGACGTTCTGCGTCTCGGGCCGCAGGCCGCCGGCCGCGTTGGTGAGCACCAGCGTGCGTACGCCGGCCGCGGCCGCCGTGCGTACGCCGTGGACGACCGCGTCGACCCCGAGCCCCTCGTACAGGTGGGTGCGGCCGAGGAAGATCAGCGCGTGCCGGCCGGACGGGGTGCGCACGACGCGGATCTTGCCGCCGTGCCCGGCGACGGCGGGGGCGCGGAAGCCGGGCAGATCGGTGAAGGGGATCTCGCTCACCGTCTCGCCGAGCGCGTCGGCGGCGGGCACCCACCCCGACCCCATGACGAGCGCCACGTCGAGCGGCACGTCGAGCTTGTCGAGGCCCGCGGGGCTGGGCAGCGCCGCGGCGGCCTCGCTGGCCAGGGTGTATGCGTCTTTGGTCACCTTCAGTAGTTTAGGAGCAGCTTGTCCAGTACCCGCACGCCGAACTGGAGGGCGTCCACCGGCACCCGCTCGTCCACGCCGTGGAACATCGAGGCGAAGTCCATGTCGGCGGGCAGCCGCAGCGGCACGAATCCGAACCCGCGCACGCCGAGGTCGGCGAAGAACGTCTTGTTGTCGGTGCCGCCCGACATGCAGTACGGGATCGCCCGCGCCGCCGGGTCCTCGGCCTTCAGCGCCGCGATCATCGACTCGACCAGCGCGCCGTCGAACGAGGTCTCCAGCGCGATGTCGTGGTGCACGAACTCGCGGCGCACCTTCGGCCCGAGCAGCCCGTCGATGGTCTTGAAGAACTCCTCCTCGTGCCCCGGCAGGAACCGCCCGTCCACCACGGCCGTGGCCTGGCCGGGGATGACGTTCGACTTGTAGCCGGCGCCGAGCTGGGTCGGGTTGGTGGTGTTGCGCAGCGTCGCGCCGACGAAGCGCACCAGCGGCCCTATCTTGTCGAGGATGGGCTGCGGGTCGTCCTCGTCGAACGGGATGCCGAAGGCGTCGGCCACCTCGGTCAGGAAGCGGCGCACGGTCTCGGTGTAGGTCAGCGGCCAGTCGTGGGCGCCGATCCTGGCCACCGCCTTGGCGACCTCGGTGACGGCGTTGTCGTCGTTCAGCATGGAGCCGTGGCCGGCGGTGCCGTCGGCGATCAGCTTCATCCAGGCCAGGCCCTTCTGGGCGGTCTCGATGAGGTAGAGCCGCAGCGACGGGTCCACTTCCAGGGAGTAGCCGCCGACCTCGCTGATCGACTCGGTGACGCCCTCGAACAGCTCGGGGTGGTGGGCGGTGAGGTATTTGGCGCCGTACACGCCGCCGGCCTCCTCGTCGGCCACCCAGGCGAAGACGATGTCGCGGCGCGGCCTGATGCCCTCGCGCTTGAAGCGGCGCAGCACCGCCAGCATCATCGCGTCCATGTCCTTCATGTCCACGGCGCCGCGGCCCCAGATGTAGCCGTCGCGCACCTCGCCCGCGAACGGGTCGACCGACCAGTCGGCGGCGTTGGCCGGCACGACGTCGAGGTGGCCGTGCACGAGCAGGGCGGGCAGCGAGGGGTCGGTGCCCTCGACGCGGGTGATCACGTTGCCGCGGCCGGGCTCGCTCTCGATGTACGTCGGCTCGATGCCGACCTCGGCCAGCCTGGCCATGACGACCTCGGCGGCGGCGCGTTCACCGGGGCCGCTGCCGTCGCCGTAGTTGCTGCTGTCGGCGCGGATCAGCTCCACGCACAGGTCGGCGACTTCCCTCTCAGCAGGGGTCATGGTGTGTTCTCCCAACGGTGGTCGAGCGTGAGCAGTCCGGACTTGTGGAGGTGACCGCGCTTGTAGGCGCGGGTGATCAGGGTGAGGTCGACGTCGGTGATCTCGTCGTACCGGCCGACGACGCCGGTCATGAAACGGTAGAGCGCCGCCTCGTGCGCCGCCACGACCTGCACGATGAGGGAGTGCGTGCCCGTGGTCGCGGCGCAGTAACGGACGTTGGGGTGCGCGGCCAGTTGCCGGCCGACCCCGTCGAGGCCGTGGGGGCGGGCCTTGAGCCAGAGCATGGCCTCGACCTCCAGGCCGAGCAGCGCGGGCTCGACCTCGGCGCGGGGCAGTAGCAGCCGCCGCTCGATGAGCGAGGTGACCCGTCTGCGGGCGGTCGGCACGGAGATGTCGAGACGCTCGGCGACCGCGGTGAACGCGATGCGCCCGTCGCCGGCGAGCAGTTCGGCGATCTCCTGCTCCAGCGGCGTCAGGCCCTCCTCGTCGGGCGGCGGCTCCGGCTCCGACTCGGGGAGCGGGCCCGGCCGTAGCTCGGCGACCTCGCGCTCGGTGAGGTAGGGAGCGTGCCACTCGGCGACGGTCCTGAACGTGTGCAGCACCACCTGGGTCTGCGTCTGGAGCACGCCGTCGATGCCGGTGACCTGGGAGGACAGGATGTGATGCAGGTCCTCCCTGGTGGGGGCGACCAGCTCGCAACCGATGTCGGCGGCTCCGGTCAGCGCGTAGACCGAGCGGGTGTCGGCCCGGCCGGCCAGCGCCTTCGCCACCTCGGGCACGGTGCCGGGACGCACCTGGACGTGCAGGTGCACGGGACGGCCGTGGCCGGTGCGCAGGTCGTCGTAGATGGCGGTGACGCGGACGACGCCGTCGGCGATCAGCCGCTGCAGCCGCCGCGCGACCGTGCGCTCGTGCTCGCCCACGGCCCGGCCGAGCTCGCCCCACGACGCCCGAGGGCTGACTTGCAGGGCGGCGACGAGGCGCCGGTCGAGAACATCCACCTAGGGCCGTTTCTATGTCTGGTTTGTAAATGTTTGCCGAGATATTTGACTGTTTCGGTCGTCCGAATGCACAGTAAGCCATCTCTGCAGTTGTCAGCAAAGGAGCCCACGTGGCGACCTCCCCGGTGGCGCAATCACCACTCGGCATCCCCAAGAGCCGTGTCCGCCAGCTCACGGCGGCCAGCATCGGCAACGTCGTCGAGTGGTACGACTGGTACGCCTACAGCTTCCTCGCTCCCATCTTCTCCGCCCAGATCTTCGCCGAGAGCTCGGGCAACAGCCTGGTGCCGCTGCTCAGCTCGTTCGCCGTCTTCGCCGTGGGCTTCTTCATGCGCCCGCTCGGCGGCCTGGTGGTCGGCGCGTTCGCCGACCGCTACGGACGTAAGGCCGCGATGACGTTCACCATCATGCTGATGGGCGTCGGTTCGCTGATCGTCGGCCTGACCCCCACGTACGAGTCGGTCGGCCTGCTCGCGCCCGTCATCCTGACCCTGGCCAGGCTCATCCAGGGCCTGTCGGTCGGCGGCGAGTTCGCCGCCGCCACCACGTTCCTCGTCGAGTCGGCCCCGCACGGCCGCCGCGGCCTCTACTCGAGCTTCCAGTACGTCAGCACCACGATCGGCCAGCTGCTGGCCTCGGGCCTGGCCGCCCTGCTGGCGACCCTCCTGATCGAAGCCGACATGGACTCCTACGGGTGGCGGATCCCGTTCTTCGTGGGCGCCCTGCTCAGCCTCGTGGGCCTGTGGATCCGCAGGGGCGCCGACGAGACCTCCGCGGTCGCGGGCGAGATCCAGAGCGGCAAGGCCGAGCGGCCCAAGATGTTCGAGTTCCTCAAGAATTATCCGAGGTCCGCGGCCACCATCGTGGGCATCACGGTCGCCGGCACCGTCGCGTACTACACGTGGACCACGTTCCTGCCCACGTACGCGCAGATCACCGTCGGCTTCGACGTGGCGGACTCGCTGCAGATCGGCACGATCTCGCTGGTCTTCTTCATGATCCTGCAGCCGCTGCTCGGCATGCTGTCCGACAGGATCGGGCGCAGGCCCATGCTGATCACGTTCGGCATCGGGTTCGTCGTGCTGCCGGTGCCGATGCTCGGGCTGCTGACCGACGCCTACGCGAGTCTGCTGGTCGTCCAGCTCATCGGCATGGTCTTCCTCGGCTGCTTCACCTCGATCTCGGCGGCGGTCAACGCCGAGCTCTTCCCCACCCGGGTGCGGGCGGCGGGCGCCGGGTTCCCGTATTCGCTGACCGTGGCGATCTTCGGCGGCACCGCGCCGCTGATCGGGACGGCGCTGAAGGACGCGGGCAACCCCGGGCTCTTCCCCTGGTACATGTCGGCGCTGGCGCTGATCTCGACCCTGGTCTACCTCTTCGTGCTCAGGGAGACCAAGGACAAGCCGCTCAGCTAACCGCCGTAGGAGGTGCAGGGGCGCTCTCGCAGCTCTTTGACGTAGTCGTCGGGAGCGCCCGCCCGTTCGGCCGCCTCGGCCAGGCTGCCGAGGTAGCGGGCCGACGGCAGGCCGCCCTCGTAGCCGTCGAGCACGTAGAACCAGGCCACGACCTCGCCGTCGAGCGTCTGCACCCGCAGCCGCACCTTGTGGTAGGCCCCGCGTACGGCGCCCTCCCACTGGTCGAGCGAGGTCTCCTCCCACTCGGGCACGTCGTAGAGCACCACGAAGACGTGCTCGTCGGGATCTTCGACGATGGTGGCGACCGCGCCCTCCCAGGCGAGGTCCATGCCGCCGAACGTCAGACGCCAGCCCGGCAGCCATCCGACGCCCCGGATGGGGGAGTGCGGGGCACGCATGGCCATCTGCTCAGGGTCCATGTTGCTGCCGTAGGCGGCGTAGACAGGCACAGCTGACAAGCGTAGCGCCTGAGACCGCGCCCCGTTTCGACCTCGGGCCGGGGCATGCGGGACAATGGGTGACGTGACGAGGATCGTGATCATCGGCGGCGGACCAGGCGGCTACGAGGCGGCGCTGGTGGCCGCTCAGCTAGGCGCGCAAGTCACGATGGTCGAGCAGGACGGCCCAGGCGGCGCGTGCGTGCTGACCGACTGCGTGCCGTCGAAGACCCTGATCGCGACCTCCGTGCGTAAGCAGGCGCTGCTCGACGCCCCCTCCTTGGGCGTGTCGTTCTCCGGCGGGCCCGACGGCGAAGCCGGCACGGTGGGCGTCGATCTGCCGCTGGTCAACAAGCGGGTCAAGGAGCTGGCGCAGGCGCAGTCGGCCGACATCGCGACGCGGGTCGAGGCCGAGGGCGTCGAGATCGTCAGGGCGCGGGGCCGGCTGGTCGATCCGCAGGTGGTGCGGGCCGGCGACCGGACGATCAGGGCCGACGTGGTGCTGGTGGCCACCGGGGCGACGCCCCGGGTGCTGCCCGGCGCCGAGCCCGACGGCGAGCGCATCCTCAACTGGCGCCAGCTCTACGACCTGGAGGAGCTGCCCGAGCACCTCATCGTCATCGGGTCAGGGGTGACCGGCGCCGAGTTCGCCGGGGCCTACCGGTCGCTGGGGTCGGAGGTCACGCTGGTCTCCAGCCGCGACCGCATGATGCCCAACGAGGACGCCGACGGCGCCGAGGTGCTCGAAGAGGTCTACCGGCGGCGCGGCATGAACGTCATGGGCCGCTCCCGGGCCGCCTCCGTCAAGCGCACCGCCGACGGCGTGGTGGTGACGCTGGAGGACGGCCGCACGGCCGAGGGGTCCCACGCGCTGATGACGGTCGGCATGGTGCCCAACACCTCCGGCATCGGCCTGGAGGAGGCCGGGGTGCAGCTCGACCGGGGCGGCTTCATCAAGGTCGACAAGGTCTCGCGCACGTCCGCGCCCGGCGTCTACGCGGCCGGCGACTGCACCGGCGTGCTGATGCTCGCCTCCGTCGCCGCCATGCAGGGGCGCATCGCGGTGTGGCACGCGCTGGGCGAGGCCGTGCAGCCGCTGCGGCTGGCCACGGTGGCCTCCAACATCTTCACCGACCCCGAGATCGCCGCGGTCGGCGTGGCGCAGCGGGCCATCGAGGCGGGCGAGATCGAGGCGAACGTGGTCAAGCTGCCGCTCGCCACCAACGCCCGCGCCAAGATGCAGGGCTTCAACGACGGGTTCGTGAAGGTGTTCTGCCGGCCGCACACCGGCATCGTGCTGGGCGGCGTCGTGGTGGCGCCCCGGGCGTCCGAGCTGATCCTGGCCGTGTCGGTGGCGGTGCAGCAGCGGCTGACCGTCGACCAGCTCGCCCACACGTTCGCCGTCTACCCGTCCCTGTCGGGCTCGATCACCGAGGCCGCCCGCCGCCTGATGCAGCCGGGCGTGTCCATCTAGCCGTCCCGCGCTCCACCGGGGCGCTCGCACAGGCCGAGGCAACCGCCTCGGCCTTTTTCTTCGCGCCTTCCCGCGGGCCGGCACCGTTGACGTTTGTTGGTATGGACAGCAAACTAATTCACGAGTTTGGCGCCCGCGTTGAAGGAGCTTCCATGCCCTATCGCCCTCCCTTGGTCGCGCACGAGTACTTCGTCGCGGACCCGCCCGAGTTGCCGGTCCGCGAGCGGGGCGAGGGCGGCCTGTCGGCGCTCGCCTCGGCGGAGCTGCTCGCGGCCGACGGCGCGGAGGTGCTGCTCAAGGCGGTGACCACGGCCCAGGAGACGCTGGTCGTGCAGGTGGGCGTGGCGGGCGAGGGCGTGATCAGGGTCAGGTTGTCGGAGGACGCGACCGCGCGCCCCCGCTCGGAGGGGGCGATCGCGCTGGTGACGCCCGGCACGTACGCGCAAGCGCGGGCGGTGACCGAGCCGGGCGAGCCGATCGTGATCGACGCGGGCCCGCTGCGCGCCGAGATCGGCCTGTCGCCCTGGCACCTGCGCTTCACCGACGCCTCCGGCGCCACGCTGGTCGAGCAGGACCGCGGCCACACCGACATCAGCGGCCGGCTGCGCACGCTGCCGTTCGGCCGCTCCCGCGCCGCGGGCACCCCGGTGGCCTACCACGAGAGCTTCGCCGCCGCGCCCGACGAGGCGTTCAGCGGGTTCGGCGAGTCGTTCACCCGCCTGGACAAGCGCGGCCAGCGGCCGGTGATGTGGAACTTCGACGCCTTCGGCGCCGAGTCGCAGCGGGCGTACAAGAACGTGCCGCTCTACCTGTCGAGCCGCGGCTACGGCGTGCTGGTGGACAGCGGCGCGCCGGTGGAGTTCGACGTGTGCCAGTCCACGCACAGCGTCGTGCAGATCGTGGTGCCCGACGACGTGCTCGACTACTACGTGATCGCCGGGCCGACGCCGCCCGAGGTGCTGGAGCGTTACGACCGGCTGACCTGCCGGCCGTCGCTGCCGCCGAAGTGGGCGTTCGGCACGTGGATCTCGTCGGGGTTCTGCGTGGACAGCCAGGAGCGGGTGCTGGCCCGGGCGCGCACGATCAGGGAGCGCGGCATCCCGTGCGACGTGCTGCACCTGGACACGTACTGGCAGACCGACGGGCACTGGTCCGACCTGCGGTGGGACGCGAAGAACTTCCCGGACCCCGAGCGCATGCTGGCCGAGCTGGACACGATGGGGTTCAAGGTCTGCCTCTGGATGAACCCGTACGTCTCGCATCTCAGCCCGATCTTCCGCGAGGCCGCCGAAGCCGGATATTTCCTGAAGAATCAGGCGGGGCTCGTCTACGTCGCCGACTGCTGGCACGGCTCCTTCCCCGCCTGCGGCATCGTCGACTTCACCAACCCGGCCGCCGTCGCCTGGTTCAAGGACCTGCTGCGCCCGCTGCTGCGCCAGGGCGTGGCCGCGTTCAAGACCGACTTCGCCGAGGGCGTGCCCGCCGACGCGGTCGCCTTCAACGGCATGTCGGGCACCGACCTGCACAACGTCTACACGCTGCTGTTCAACGACGTCGTGGCCGAGGTCACCCGCGAGGTCAACGGGCACGACCTGGTGTGGGCGCGCTCGTCGTACCTGGGCGGGCAGCGCCACAGCGCCCAGTGGGGCGGCGACACCTACACCAGCTACGCCGCCATGGGCAGCACGATCAGGGGCGGCCTCGCGCACGGCCTGTCGGGCGTGCCGTTCTGGAGCCACGACGCCGGCGGCTTCACCGGCCGCCCGACCGACGACCTGTACGTCCGCTGGACCCAGTTCGGCGCATTGTCCCCGCTGGTGCGCCTGCACGGCACCACCACCCGCGAGCCGTGGGAGTTCCCCGCCGTGGAGGCGGAGGCGGTGGCCGCGCTCAGGCTGCGCTACCGGCTGATGCCCTACCTCTACTCGGCCGCCGTCGAGGCCGCGCGTACGGGGGCGCCGATGATGCGGGCGCTGTGCGTCGACCACCCTGACGACCCGGTGGCCTGGCAGGCCGACCTGGAGTACCTGCTCGGCCGCGACCTGCTCGTGGCCCCCATGACCGCGCCGGACGGCGTCAGGCAGGTCTACCTGCCGCACGGCCGGTGGGTGGACTACTGGACGGGCGAGGTGCTGGAGGGCGCCCGCTACGTCCGGATCGGCACGCCGCTCGACCAGATCCCGCTTTTCGTCCGCTACGGCGCGCTCATCCCGGTCCAGGAGGAAGGGGACACGGTGGACGTGCCGCCCGAGATCACGCTCGTCGCCTTCGGGGGCGGCGACGGCACGGTCCACATCCACGACGCCGACGGCCTGACGGTCGCGGTCGCCACCAGGGACGGCGACGAGCTGCGCGTCGCCGTCACCGGCCCGAAGCGCGTCACCGGGGTGGACATCGTCCCGGTGGCCGGAGCTCCCGCGCGGGCCGTCATCTCGTAACACCCCCTGGAGGGATCATGGTCAGATCACGAGGCGCGGCGGTGCTGGCCGTCGCCGTGCTCGCCCTGTCGGCATTGTCGGCCTGCGGCTCGGGCGGCTCGGAGAGCCCCGCTCCGAGCGGCACGGAGCCGCGCGTGCTCAAGCTCTGGCACTACGAGAGCGCCGAAAGCGCGATGGGCAAGGCGTGGGCGGAGGCGATCAAGAAGTTCGAGGCGTCGCATCCGAACGTGAAGGTCGAGTTCGAGGAGAAGGGCTTCGAGCAGATCCAGAAGACCGCGAGCATGGTGCTCAACTCGGACGAGGCGCCCGACCTCATGGAGTACAACAAGGGCAACGCCACGTCGGGGCTGCTGTCGAAGCAGGGCCTGCTGAGCGACCTCAGCGAGGAGGCCACCAAGCGGGGCTGGGACAAGCTGCTGCCCGGCGGTCTGCAGACCACCGCCAAGTACGACGACCGCGGCGTGATGGGCTCCGGCAAGTGGTACGGCGTGCCCAACTACGGCGAGTTCGTGATGGTCTATTACAACAAGGACCTTTTCGCCAAGCACAAGGTCGAGGTGCCGGCCACGTACGAGGAGTTCACCGCCGCGCTGGACACCTTCGTCAAGGCCGGGGTGACCCCGCTCGCCAACGCCGGCGCCGAGTACCCGGCGCAGCAGATCCTCTACCAGCTCGCGCTGACCAAGGCGCAGAAGCCGTGGATGGAGGCGTACCAGCTCTACAAGGGCAGGGTCGACTTCCACGGGCCCGAGTTCACCTACGGCGCGCAGACGTTCGCCGACTGGGTGAAGAAGGGCTACATCGCGAAGAACTCGGCCGGACTCAAGGCGGAGGACATGGGTGTGGCCTTCATGAAGGGCGAGTTCCCCATGGTGATCAGCGGGAGCTGGTGGTACGGCCGCTTCGCCTCGGAGATCAAGGACTTCGAGTGGGGCCACTTCCTGTTCCCCGGCGCCGCCATGTCGCCGGGGTCGAGCGGCAACCTCTGGGTCGTGCCGGAGAACTCCGAGAACAAGGACCTCGCCTACGACTTCATCGACATCACGATGAGCAAGGACATCCAGAACCTGCTCGGCAACTCCGGCGGCGTCCCCGTGGCCGCCGACCCCGGCGCGATCACCGACGAGAAGAGCAAGGAGCTCATCGAGACCTTCAACAAGCTGACCGCCGCCGACGGCCTGGCCTTCTACCCCGACTGGCCCGCGCCCGGCTACTACGACGTGCTGGTGGCCGGCGTCCAGAACCTCATCAACGGCAGCAAGACCCCTGCCCAGGTGCTGGACGAGATCGCCGGGCCGTACGAGGACAACCTCGCCGACCTGGGCAACTAGATGAGCGTTCGTACGAGTGGCAGGCGAGGTTACTGGCTCTACCTGGTGCCCAGCCTGCTGCTGTTCCTCGCCGTCATCGTCGTGCCGTTCGTGATGAACGTCGGGACGAGCTTCACCCGCTGGTCGGGGGTGGGCACGCCGCGCTGGATCGGGCTCGACAACTACACGCGGCTGCTGGCCGACGAGCGGTTCTGGGAGTCGTTCCAGCACAACGTGGGGCTGATCGTGGCGATGGCGATCGTGCCGACCGCGATCGGGCTGGTGCTGGCGGCGGCCCTGTTCGACTACATCGGCAGGAGGTTCGGCGCGCGCACGGCCTCGGCGCTGCGCGCGATGTACTACCTGCCGCAGGTGCTGCCGGTGGCGGTGGCCGGCGTGGTGTGGGGCTGGATGCTGCACCCCTCGTACGGCGCCGTCAACCAGATGCTCGGCCTCGACCTCGACTGGCTCGGTGACCCCGACCTGGCGCTGGCCACGGTCATGGGGGTCATGGTGTGGTTCCAGCTCGGCTACCCGGTCGTCATCTTCATGGCCGGGCTGCAGCGGGTGGACCCGTCCTACTACGAGGCGGCCGAGATCGACGGGGCCTCGTGGTGGCGCAAGTTCTGGCACATCACGATCCCGCAGATCCGGCCGGAGATCTTCGTGGTGCTGCTGACCTGCACGATCGCGGCGCTGAAGGTGTTCGGGCCGATCTTCGTGCTGACCCGCGGCGGGCCCGGCAACGCGACGATGGTGCCGTCGTACTTCTCGTACCTGAACTTCTTCCAGAAGAGCAACGTCGGCTACGGCTCGGCGATCGCCACCGTGCTGGCGCTGATCATCATCATGGTGACGTTCCTGTTCCTGCGGGTGCAGGAGCGTGAGTCATGAGGGGCCCCGGGCGGTGGGCGGTGCTGTTCGCGCTCGTCGTGCTGGCCGTGGTGATGATCTTCCCGTTCGTCATCGTGGCGATGAACGCGATCAAGTCGCCGGCCGAGTACAGCTCGCAGGGGCCGCTGAGCCTGCCCGACGGGCTCTACCTGCAGGGCATCGTGGACTTCTGGAACCGGGCGGAGTTCGGCACCAAGCTCTGGAACAGCTTCCTGATCAGCGCGTCCGTGGCGGTGCTCGCGGTCGTGCTGTCGGTGCTCAACGCGTACGCGCTGGGCATCGGCCGGGTGAGGGGCCGGCTGTGGATCCTCGTGCTCTTCCTGGTGGCCAACACGCTGCCGCAGGAGTCGCTGGCCTATCCGCTGTACTACCTGGCCAAGGCCGCCGGCCTGTACGACACCCAGCTCGCGGTGATCATCGTGATGACCGCGATCCAGGCGGCGTTCGGCACCTATCTGCTGAGCGCGGTGCTGGGCCAGTTCCCGAAGGAGATCCTGGAGGCGGCGGCGATCGACGGCGCGGGGCGGCTGCGCGCGCTGCTGAGGATCGTGGTGCCGATCAGCCGGCCGACGATCAACGTCCTGCTGATCTTCTTCTTCATCTGGACCTGGAACGAGTTCTTCCTGCCGCTCATCTTCCTGATCTCGAACGACACCCAGACCGTGCCGGTGGCGCTCGGAATCCTGCAAGGGGAGCGGTACATGGACGCCACCATGTCCAGCGCGTCGGCGCTGCTCGGCGTGCTGCCGGCGGTCGCCTTCTTCCTGATCTTCCAGCGCACGCTGACCCGAGGTGTGACGGTCGGCGCCATCAAGTGATGGAGACCCCAAGATGCGAAAAGTCCCGTTATTAGCCACCCTTACCCTGGCCGCGTCCCTGCTCGCCGCGCCCGCCCAGGCCGACCCGAGCCACCCCTTCCAGAATCCGGCGCTCCCGCTCGACCAGCGGGTCTCCGACCTGCTCGGCCGGCTCACGCTGGACGAGAAGCTCAGCCTGCTGCACCAGTCGCAGCCCGCGATCCCCCGGCTCGGCATCGGCTACCACAAGAACGGCACCGAGGCCCTGCACGGCGTCGCCTGGTCCAACCACCTCGACGACAACTGGAACCAGAAGTTCGCGAGCGGCACGGTGTTCCCGCAGGCCGTGGGTCTGGCCAGCACGTGGGACCCGGAGCTGGTCAAGCGGGTCGGCTCGGCCGTGGGCGACGAGGCGCGCGGTTACAACGCCACCGACCCCGTCCTGTGGGGGCTGCAGGTCTGGGCGCCCGTGGTGGACCTGCTGCGCGACCCCAGGGCCGGCCGCAATGAGGAGGGCTACTCCGAGGACCCGCTGCTGACCGGGGCCATGTCCACCGCGTACGGCAGGGGCCTCCAGGGCGACGACCCCTTCTACCTCAAGACCGCGCCCGTCCTGAAGCACTACCTGGCCTACAACAACGAGACCGACCGCAGCCTCACCTCCTCCAATCTGACGCCCAAGCTCAGGCACGAGTACTACGAGCCGGCGTTCAAGGCGGCGATCTCGGCCGACGCGGCGACCGGGGTGATGGCGTCGTACA
The DNA here is from genome assembly GCF_040609855.1 of Nonomuraea sp. NPDC004580. Classification (NCBI taxonomy): domain Bacteria; kingdom Bacillati; phylum Actinomycetota; class Actinomycetes; order Streptosporangiales; family Streptosporangiaceae; genus Nonomuraea; species Nonomuraea sp. NPDC004580. The sequence goes on from NZ_JBEXLH010000001.1 coordinate 146,684, forward strand.
ACCTGGTCAACGGGCGGCCCAACCACGTCAACCCCGACCTGGACACCGTCGTCAGGTCGTGGACCGGCAAGACGCTCTACAACGTCAGCGACGCCTGGGGACCACACGCGCTCACCGATCTGGAGCACTACTACGAGGGCAAGCCCGAGGCGTTCGCGGCCGTGCTGAAGGCGGGGCTCGACAGCTTCACCATCGACGGCAGCGACATCGGGCCCCTGGTCACCAACCTCAAGGCGGCGCTCGACCAGGGCCGCATCACCGAGGCGGACGTGGACAAGGCCGTCGGGCGGGTGCTGTCGATCAGGACCAGGCTCGGGCACTTCGACCCGGACGGCGGGCCGTACAAGAAGATCGGCGCCGATGTGATCAACAGCGCCGCCAACCAGAAGCTGAACCGCGAGACCGCGGCGAAGGCGGCCGTGCTGCTGAAGAACTCCGGCGTGCTGCCGCTGGGCAGGCCGAAGTCGGCGGCCGTGGTCGGGCCGCTGGCCGGCAAGCTCTACCGGGACTGGTACTCGGGGCAGTTGCCGTACCAGGTGACGCCGCTCGACGGGATCAAGGAGCGGGTGCCCGGCGTGACGACCGGCGAGGGGCTGGAGCGCATCGCGCTCAAGCACGTGGACAGCGGCAAGTACCTCACCGCCACCGGCACGGGGCCCGACGACAACGCCGCGCTCACCGACACCGCGCCCACCGCGCCCACCGTGGCCTCCCAGTGGGACCTGACCGACTGGACCGGCGGCGTCTCCACACTGCGCAACGCCGGCAACGGCCGGCTGCTCGGCGGCGACTGGCGCTCGCTCGACACCGACGACGCCGAGCCCGACGGCTGGTACGTCTCCCAGCAGTTCGCCCTGGAGAAGCAGCCCGGCGGCGCCTACCTCATCAGGTACGCCGGCTACGAGACGGTCGAGAGCTGGTTCGCGCTGCCCGACGCGTACGTGGGCGTCACCCCGGAAGGCACGCTCGGCCTGGTGCCCAAGGCGCAGGCCGCCGCGTTCACCAAGGAGGTCGTCTCCGACGGCATCGCCGAGGCCGCGGCGCAGGCGAAGAAGGCGCAGGTCGCGGTCGTGGTGGTGGGCAGCCACCCGTTCGTGGCCGGCCGCGAGTTCCACGACCGCGACACGCTGAAGCTGGGCGAGGGCCAGCGGCGGCTGATCGAGGCCGTGCGCAGGGCCAACCCGCGCACCGTGGTCGTGCTGGAGACCAGTTACCCGGTCATCGTGGACGCGCCGACGCTGCTGTGGACCACGCACGCGGGCGCCGAGACCGGGCACGCCATCGCCGACGTGCTGTTCGGCGACGTCAACCCGGGCGGGCGGCTGCCCCAGACCTGGCCGGCCGGCGACGACCTGCCGGACCTGCTGGACTACGACCTGGTCAAGACCGGCATGACGTACCTGTACAACAGGGACAAGCCGCTCTACGCCTTCGGCCACGGCCTCAGCTACACCACGTTCGGCTATCAGGGCCTACGCGTGCAGGGCGAGCAGGTGAGCGTGAAGGTGACCAACACCGGCAAGGTGACGGGCGACGAGGTCGTGCAGCTCTACACCCACCAGCGCGGCTCGCGCTTCGCGCAGCCGGTCAAGCAGCTGCGCGGCTTCCAGCGGGTGACGCTGAGGCCGGGGGAGAGCCGTACGGTGAGCTTCCCGTTGACGAAGGCGGACCTGGCCGTCTGGGACCACACCCGGAACAAGTGGACGGTCGAGAAGGCCACCCACGACGTGCTCGTCGGCTCCGCCTCCGACCGCATCCGCCAGTCCACGACGCTGCGCGTCTCCGGCGAGACGATCCCCGTACGCGACCTGACCAAGCCGACCAGGGCCATGGACTTCGACGACTACGCGGGCGTCGCCTTCGCTGACGCGAGCAAGGTGAGCGGTGAGGTCGTCGAGGGCTCGGCCGGCGGCTGGCTGGCCTTCACGCGCGCGTCGTGGGGCTCTCGGTTCACGGCTTCGGTGGCCTCGACGGGCGGCGGCTCGTTCGAGGTGCGGCGCGGCTCGCCGACCGGCGCGCTGCTCGCGACCGTGCAGGTGCCCGCCACGGGCGGGATCTACCAGTACGCGGACGTGACCGCGACGGCGAAGGCGGGCTCGGGCGACCTGTACGTGGTGTTCAAGGGCGACCTGCGGATCAAGGATTTCGCGTTCACCAGGTCGTGATCAAGGTTCGGCAGACTCTGCGATCTCCCGAAGGAAGGAAACTCCATGCGGAAGATCGCAGTAGCCGCCGTGGCGGCCATGAGCGTGTCCATGAGCGTGTCCATGGCCGCCACCCCCGCCCTGGCCGCCCCTGCGGACCCGGTCAAGGCACTCCAGAGGACGCTGAAGCCGGGCAAGGGCGTCAAGTTCCGCGACGCCACGGCCCTGGTGGGCGACTCCGGGACCACGACGTTCTTACGGCGCACCGGTAAGTGGCGGTTCGGCAAGAAGGGCATCGCGGCCTCCGATATCACCGCCCAGGTCAAGAAGTACTCGGGCGGCGTCTTCAACCGCCTGTACGCCGTGGACGGCGGCCGTACGATCTGGATCGGCGGGAAGAGCTGGACCACGCACCGGGTCGACGTGTTCAGCCCGGGCGACGGCACCTTCGCCAAGGAGCCCCTGGGCTCGACCGGCTCCTACACCGGCACCTACGGGCAGCTCGTGAACCCGGCGGAGCCGGCCACGCTGAAGGTCCTGCTCAAGGGCAGGAAGAAGGGCCGCACCTACTCCGGCAAGATCGGTTACGCCACGCTGCGGAAGGTGTCGCCGTGGTTCCGGGCGAGCATGCCCTTCGGCGGCGGGGCGGGGGACGCCGTGCTGACGTACGCGCTCACGCTCGGCCCCGACAACCTGCCGCGCAGGCTCGTCACCGCGCGCCAGGCCGTCGACAACGTGCCCACGGACGGCCGGTTCCAGATGGTGACCAGCTATACCGGGTGGGGGTCGCGGGTGAGCGTCGCGCCGCCTGCGAAGAGCCGGATCCGTTGAGGAGTTGCGTTCTGCTGGATAGTGCTGTTATCTAACAAGTAGTTAGTAGCACTATCCAATGGGGGCTCTCGTGACAATGATCGTTCTGCTGGTCGCCACGCTGGCGTTCCGGGGGCTCGGCGCGCTCGGCGTGGGCCGGTTCGGCACGTGGCGGGTGAGCGCGGCGCACGGGCTGGCCGTGATGCTGGTCATGACGGCGAGCGCGCACTTCGTCCCGGCAGGGGTGACCTTCATGCCCGACTACGGGGACATGGTGGCCATGGTGCCGCCGTTCGTGCCGTTCCCCGGGTTCGTGGTGTATCTGACCGGGGTGCTGGAGCTGGCCGGGGCGGCCGGGCTGGTGCTCGCCCGCTTCAGGCGGCCCGCGGGCATCTGCCTGGCGCTGCTGTTCGTCGGGCTGCTGCCGGCCAACATCTACGCGGCCATCGCCGGCGCCTCGATCGCCTCGCCCCTGGCCGAGCGCATCCCCGAGCAGGTGCTCTACATCGCGATCGCGCTGTGGGCGGCGCTTGATGCGCGCTCTGAACGGCCGGTGAACAGCGTTCCCGTCGCCAGTTAATTCGTCGTGCGTCCAAACTATTGACCGTCGGTGCGCGGGTGTGTGAGCCTTCTTGAAAGCTCATGCGCGAAGGCGCGGCGACGGTCAGGGTCTCGCATTCTGCTCGTGCATGGCGGTCATCGACGCCTTCGGGGCGCCCTCCAGCGGGCGCCAGGAAAGGAAGAGCCGCGCATGCGAAAAAGGCTCTTGGTCATGCTCACGGCCGCCGCCGTCCTGCTCGTGGCGGCCGTGGTGCGGATGTCCCCGGTCTCGGCCGTCGCCTCCGATCCGTACGCGTTCAAGAACGTACGGATCGACGGCGGCGGCTTCGTCCCCGGCATCGTCTTCAACCCGACGGAGCGCAACCTCATCTACGCCCGCACCGACATCGGCGGCGCGTACCGGTGGAGCCAGTCCACCAAGTCCTGGACCCCGCTGCTCGACTGGGTCGGCTGGGACAAGTGGGGCTACAACGGCGTGATCAGCCTGGCCACCGACCCCGTCCAGACCAGCCGCGTGTACGCCGCCGTCGGCATGTACACCAACAGCTGGGACCCCAACAACGGCGCCATCCTGCGCTCCACCGACAAGGGCGACACCTGGCAGGTCACGCCGCTGCCGTTCAAGCTGGGCGGCAACATGCCGGGCCGCGGCATGGGCGAGGCGCTGTCGGTCGACCCCAACGACAACCGCGTCCTGTACTTCGGTGCGCCCAACGGCAACGGCCTGTGGCGCAGCACCGACTACGGCGCCACCTGGTCGAAGGTGACGAGCTTCCCCAACGCCGGCAATTACGCCCAGGACCCGAACGACCCCAACGGCTACCTCAGCCACCGGCCCGGCGTCGTCTGGGTGACCTTCGACAAGCGCTCGTCCACCTCGGGCAGCGCCACCAGGACCATCTACGTCGGCGTCGCCGACAAGGAGAACACCGTCTACCGCACCACCGACGGCGGCGCCACCTGGTCGCGCCTGGCCGGGCAGCCGACCGGCTACATCGCCCACAAGGGCGTGCTCGACACGGTCAACGGCTACCTGTACATCGCCACCAGCGACACCGGCGGGCCATACGACGGGGGCAAGGGCGACGTGTGGCGTTACGCCACCGCCACCGGCGCCTGGACCCAGATCAGCCCCGTGCCGTCGTCCAGCTCCGACGACTACTTCGGCTACAGCGGCCTGACCATCGACCGGCGGAACCCAGGGACGATCATGGTCGCCACGCAGATCTCCTGGTGGCCTGACGTCATCTTCTTCCGCTCCACCGACTCCGGCGCCACCTGGACCCGGGTGTGGGACTGGACCTCCTACCCCGACCGCTCGTTCCGCTACACCATGAACATCTCCGAGAACCCCTGGCTGACCTTCGGCACCAACCCGCAGCCGCCCGAGGTCACGCCCAAGCTCGGCTGGATGACCGAGTCGCTGGAGATCGACCCGTTCGACTCCAACCGGATGATGTACGGCACCGGCGCCACCATCTACGGCACCGAGAACCTCACCCAGTGGGACTCCGGCGGCAAGTTCACGATCCGGCCCATGGCCAGGGGTCTGGAGGAGACCGCCGTCCTCGACCTGATCAGCCCGCCCAGCGGCGCCCCGCTGATCAGCGGCCTCGGCGACATCGCCGGCTTCCGGCACACCGACCTGGACGCCGTCCCGCCGATGATGTTCACCCAGCCGACCTTCACCTCCACGACCAGCCTCGACTACGCCGAGAAGGCGCCGTCGGTCATGGTCAGGGCCGGGAACTTCACCGACGCCGACCGCCCGAACGACAGCCACGTCGCCTTCTCCACCGACGGCGGCGCGAACTGGTTCCAGGGCACCGAGCCGGGCGGCGTCAACGAGGGCGGCACGGTCGCCGCGGCGGCCGACGGCTCCCGCTTCGTCTGGGCGCCCAAGGGCGTCACGCCCGTCTACTCCGTCGGGTACGGCAACTCCTGGCAGACCGCGTCCGGCCTGCCCACCGACGCGGTCGTGGAGTCCGACCGGGTCAACCCGATGACGTTCTACGGCCTCAGCGGCGGCCGCCTCTACCGCAGCACCAACGGCGGCGCCACCTTCACCGCCACCGCCGCCACCGGGCTGCCCACGACCGGCAAGTTCAAGGCCGTGCCCGGCGTCGAGGGCGACCTGTGGGTGGCCGGCGAGGGCGGCATCTGGCACTCCACCAACGGCGGAGCCTCCTTCACCAAGCTGTCCGGCGTCACGAAAGCGGTCAACGTCGGCTTCGGCAAGGCCGCGCCCGGGGCCGCCTATCAGGCGGTCTTCGCCGTCGCCACCATCGACGGCGTCACCGGCCTGTACCGCTCGGACGACGGCGGGTCGAGCTGGCTGCGCATCAACGACGACGAGCACCAGTGGGGCAACATGGGCGAGGCGCTGACCGGCGACCCGCGCGTGTACGGCCGGGTCTACCTGGGCACGAACGGCCGCGGCATCATCTACGGCGACCGCACCGGCCCTCCGATCACCGTCACGCCGACGGTCTCGGTCACGCCGACGGTCTCGGTCACGCCGACGGTCTCGGTCACCCCCACGGTCAGCCCGGAAACCGGCTGCACCGCCACCTACGAGCCCGGCAACTCCTGGCCGGGCGGCTTCCAGGCGAACGTCAGGATCAAGAACACCGGCACCAGCGCCATCTCGGGCTGGAAGGTCACCTGGACCTGGCCGGGCAGCCAGCAGATCACCAACTTGTGGGGCGGCACCCCCACCCAGTCAGGCACGTCCGTCACGGTGACCAACGCCGGCTACAACGGCGACGTCGGCCCGGGCGCAACCACGTCCTTCGGCTTCAACGCCACAGGCACCACCACCCAACCCACGGCGACCTGCACCCCGGCATAGGGAGTGCCCCTCCTGACCGGCTGGGGTCCTTGGGGAAAGAGGGGGGCGGGACCCGCTCGCCGGGCCCTCCCCTCCCGCTCGATTGAGGTTTCGGGACTGCTCTGAGCGGGGCTGTCCCCCTGAAGCGCCCCTCCTGGAGGGGCTGGTCCTCCTGTCTGGCTGGGGTGTTTCCGGGCAGGAGGGCCTTCTTTGCGGGGGATGGGTAGGTGGGGGTGCATGCGGACACTCGTCAAAGGGCTCATCGCCGGGGCGGCTGGGACCAGTGCGCTCAATCTCGTCACCTACCTCGACATGGCGGTCAGGGCGCGGCCGGCCAGTAGCACGCCGGCCGAGACCGTGGGGAGGCTGGCTGAGATGGGCGGGGTGGGGCTCGGGGAGAAGGAGCAGGCCGAGAACAGGAAGGAGGCGCTCGGGGCGTTGACGGGGTATGCCACCGGGGCCGGGGCGGCGGTCTGCTACGGGGTGCTCGCGTCCAGGCGGCGGGTTCCGTGGCCGGTCGGGGTGCTGGCGTTGACGGCGCTGGCCATGGTCGGGTCCAACGCGCCCATGACGGCGCTCGGGATCACGGATCCGCGTGAGTGGTCCGCGTCCTCCTGGGCGTCCGACGTCGTGCCGCACCTCGCGTACGGCGTGACGGCGTACATCGCGTACGAGCTGATGAAGTGAGTCAGGGGCGGGCGGCTTCGATCACGCGGCTCAGCACCGCGTGCAGGTCCTGGAGCTCGGACAGGCTCATCCCCAGACGCTCGACGATCGCGGGCGGAATCTTCTCGGCCTCGGCCCGCAGCCGCCGCCCCTCGGGAGTCAGGGTGACGACCAGGGAGCGCTCGTCCCTGGCGTTGCGCTCGCGGTTGACGTAACCGAGCGACTGGAGCCGCTTGAGCAGCGGCGACAGCGTCCCGGCGTCGAGCTGGAGCAGCTCGCCCAGCTCCTTGACCGACAGCGGCTCGTGCTGCCACAGCGCCAGCATGGCGAGATATTGCGGGTGGGTCAGGCCCATGGGCTGCAGCAGCGGCCGGTAGAGGGCGATGACGCTGCGGGAGGCGATGCTGAGGGCGAAGCACACCTGACGGTCCAGCGCGAGGAGATCTGTCGGCTCTGTCACAGGCTCCATGCGGTGGGACCTCCGGGGACGTCTGATAAATTACTTTGTGTACCAACTAATAGCCCACTAAGGATACCCCTCCGCCCCTGAAGGGACGTCACCCGTGTTCCACCGCAAGCCGATCGAGGAGCGCATCGCCGAGCGCCAGGCCAAGCTGCGCCCCTTGGAGGAGGGCAAACACTTCGAGCACGGCCCGGCGAAATTCGTGTTCGTGTCATTGATCACGATCGTGGTGCTCGTGCACTTCGGTGGCCTGGCCCTGGTCATGCACTTCTACTCCTGACCCGCGGGCTCAGCCCTTGACCGCGCCCACGATCACCCCCTTGGTGAAGTGGCGCTGCACCAGAGGGTAGAGGACGAGCGCGGGGATGACCGCGATGACCACGATGGCCATCTTGATGGCCAGGGTGGGCGGCGCGTCCCCCGTCACCCCCGCCGTGGCGGCCGGAAGGGGATTCGAGTCGACCACGTACTGCCGCAGGATGAGCGCGAGCGGCCACTTGCGGGTGTCGTCGATGTAGAGCATCGCGTTGAACCACGCGTTCCAATAGCCGACCGCGTAGAACATCGCCACCACCGCCGTGACCGCCTTCGACATGGGCAGCACGATCCTGAACAGGATGCGGAACTCACCGGCCCCGTCGATGCGGGCGCTGTCCAGGATCTCCTTCGGGATGTTCATGAAGAACGAGCGCAGCACCACCACGTTGAACGCCGACACGGCCGTCGGCAGGATCAGCGACCAGTAGCTGTCCTTCAGCCCGAGCCCGCTGACCATCAGATAGACCGGGATGATGCCCGGGAAGAAGACGAACATCAGCAGCACGCTGAACAGCAGCGGCCGGTGCAGGAACGAGCCGGGCCGCGACAGCGAGTACGCCCCCAGCACGCTCACCCCTGCGCTGATCAGCGTTCCGACGACGGTGACGCCGGTGCTGACGAGGATCGCCCGGCTGACCACCGTGTCGGAGAAGATCTGCCGGTACGCCTCGAACGTGATGCCGTCCGGCACCAGCACCAGCCCTCCGGCCGCGGTCACCGTGGCCGACGAGCTGAGGCTGGTGAGCACGATCGTGTAGAGCGGGCCGAGCACGGCCACCAGGATCAGCGTCACCAGCGTGCCCTTGCCGAGCTGCCCGACCGGTGACGGGCGTTCCTCCCAGGGGGCCAGCCGGGCCGGACGGCCCTTGCCGCGTGTGAACGTCGAAGCCGTCATGATCGCGAATACACCCCTCGTTCCCCCATGGCGTGCGCGACCCGGTTGGCCGCCAGGATCAGCAGCAGCCCCACCAGGCCCTTGAACAGCCCGGCCGCCGCCCCGTACCCGAGGTCCCCGGTACGCAGGCCCGACCAGTACACGAACGTGTCGAACACCTCGGACGCCTCGCTGCCGACCGCGCTGCGCTGCAGCATGAACTGCTCGAACCCGACATTCAGCGCGTCGCCCAGGCGCAGGATCAGCAGCAGCACGATCACCGGGCGCAGGCCGGGCAGCGTGATGTGCCACATGCGGCGCCAGCGGCGGGCGCCGTCCACGGCGGCGGCCTCGTACAGGTTGGGGTCGATGGTGCTGAGCGCGGCCAGGAAGATGATCGCGCCCCAGCCGGCGTCCTTCCAGATCGTCTGCGAGGTGATGAGCAGGATGAACGTGTCGGAGTTCGTCATCCAGTCCACCGCCTCGCGGCCGTTCTCCCGCAGGATCTGCGCGAGCAGGCCCGCGCCGCCGAACATCTGCTGGAAGATGGCGACGACCAGCACCCAGGAGAAGAAGAACGGCATGTAGACCACGCCCTGCACGAACGCCCGCAGCCGGGCCGAGACGATGCTGTTGAGCAGCAGCGCCAGCATGATCGGCACGGGGAAGTAGAAGACGAGCTGGAACGCCGTGATCGACAGGGTGTTGGTGATCGCGCGCAGGAACTGCGGGTCCTCGAAGAGCAGCGCGAAGTTGGTGAAACCGATGACGGGGCTGCCGAGGATGCCGTCGGTGTACGGGTTGTAGTCCTGGAACGCGATGACGTTGCCGAGCGCCGGGATCCACCAGAAGGCGACCACGACGAGCAGCATCGGCAGGTTCATCACCAGCAACGGCCAGTCCCTGCGCAGCTTGGCCCGCCACGACGGCTTGTACGCGGCGTGGGTGCCCGCGCCCGCGCCCGTGGTCCTGCCTGCGTCCATGTCCGCGCTTGTCCGTAGCGTCGTCACAGCCGCCCGTTCTCGCGCGCGACCTTCATGTAGAACTCGCGTGCCTCGTTGCCGCCCTGCTCCTGCCAGTCCTTGAGGATCTTCGGCCACTCGGAGATCGGCCGCTTGCCGCGGAAGATCTCCTGCATCTTGTCCTCGGTGGGCGTGACCAGCCCGGCCATCTTCGACGGCCGCTCCACCCTGATGCCCACGAACGGGTCGTCCTCCAGGATCGCGGCCGCCTTGGTCTGCCAGTCCCACATGGACTGCACGAGCCCGTCGTACTGGCTCATCGCGTTGGCGTTGGGCCGGCCGGACAGGAACAGGTAGGTCGGCGCGACCTCCTTGCGGCCGAGCGCGGTCTGCTTGACCTTGCCGTCCTCGACCGTGTAGTGCTTGCCCTCGACGCCGTTGTAGCACAGCTCGTACTCCTGGGTGCCGAACGGCCCCGAGGCCCAGTTCGACAGCGCGAGCAGCTCACGGGTGCGGGCGTCGCCGAGCCCCTTCTTGATGAAGATGAACATGCTGGCGGGCTCGTTGCGCCACATGATGAGCCGGCCGCCGGGCTTGGCCGGGTACGGGTCGACGATCTGCATGTCGAAGCCGGGGTTGTCGGCCTGGAAGCGGCCGAGCGCCTCGTGCCAGGCGCCGAGCCCGTCGCGGTAGATGACGATCTCGCCGCTGCCGAAGATGGCCTTGTTGTCGGCGTCCTTGTTGGCCACGACGTCGGGGTGCACGTGGCCGGCCTCGAAGAGCTTGGCGACGAACTCGATGTGGGCGGCCCACTCCTCGGTCTCGTACTTGTACTCCAGCGTGCCGTCGCTCTTCTTGCGCCACTCGCGCGGCACGCCGAAGGCCCGCTGGATCTCCTGCTCCATGCCGCCGCCGAACGCCCAGCGCTTGCCCTTGGCGTCGGTGATCGCCGCGCCGAGCGTGAGGAGGTCGTCGGCGCTCTTGGGGTGTTCGAGGCCGAGTTTCTTCATGATGTCCTGGCGGACGAAGGTGGCGAACGGGTACGGGTCGTTCTGCCACGGGATGCCCTGGAGCACGCCGCCGAAGACGCCGTACTGCCAGGCCGCGGTGTCGTAGTTGGCCAGCAGCGGGAACTCCTTGGCCTTGTCGCCGGCCAGGTAGGGGCCCAGGTCGGCGAAGAGCTTGTTGGCCGCCTCGGTGAAGCGGCCGATCTTGATCAGCTCCCATTCCGGGACCATCACCATCTCCGGCACGTCGCCGCTGGCCAGGACGGTGCTGAGCTTCTGCCCGTAGGTGTTGCCGTCGGAGATGTTGAAGCGGACGACGCCGCCGAGCCGCTTGTTGACCTCTTCGTAGTAGGAGTTGCTGCCGAGCCCCGGCGGCACCGTGCCCCACAGCGGCGTCATCGCGGTCACCTCCTTGCCGCTGGTCAGCGGCGGCGTGGTGACGGCCTGCACCATCTGGGCCGGCCGGGTCAGGAAGCCCGCCTGCACGAACTCGGAGGCGGGCAGATCGGGCTTCAGCCCGGGGATCTCGAACGGCACCCGCGTCGGCACCAGGCTCTTGAGCTTGTCGGCGGCCACGGCCGTGCCCTGGGGCGCCTGTCTCTTCTCGGCGCAGCCCGCCACCAGGACGCTTGCGCCGACCAGGCCGAGGAACGCGCGGCGGGTCGGGTCGGGTGTCGGCATGAGGGGGTCACTCCTCGGGATGGGATGGGATGGGATGGGCGCTGGGGCGCGGAACGCCGCTGCCCGCGGTGGACCGCGGAACGCGCCCCACCTACAATTAGTTGGTATTTCGACCAAACAAATTAGTAGAGTGTGACTGCAGCCACAAGGGATCGCGACGGTCACAGGTTGGTGCCGATGAGCAACCCGCATGACGGACCGCCGCAGCGGCGGGTCTCCGGTTGGTGGAGGAAGCCGGCGATGCGGCATGCTGGGATCACTTCTTGGCGGGAACGGGGCTGATATTGATCACTTCTACGACCGGCCCTCAGCCGGCCGACTTCGCCGACGTACGGGCCACCAACCTCGCGGTCGTGCTGCGCTTCGTCCGTGAGCACGCGCCGTGCTCGCGCGCCGACATCGCGGCCTCCACGGGGCTGAACAAGGCGACCGTCTCCAGCCTGGTCGCCGACCTCATCGACCGCCGGCTCGTGCGCGAGACCGGGCTGACCGAGAACCGCGTCGGCCGGCCGGCCACGATGCTCGTCCTCGACGGTTCGCCGTACGCGGCCATCGGGGTCGAGATCGGCGTCGACACCGTCTCGGCCGTCGCCACCGACCTCGCGGGCGGGCGGCTGCTGACCTGGCGGCGGGCGTTCTCGGGCGGCGACTCGGTCAGTCAGAGCGTGGCGGGCGTCGGCGCGATCGTCCGGCGCGTGGTCAACCGCATGGCCAAGGAGGAGCGCCAGGTGCTCGGCCTCGCCGTGGCCGTGCCCGGCCTGGTCGACGTGCAGGGCACCGTACGTCTCGCGCCCAACCTCGGCTGGCACGACGCCGACCTCGGCGGCGACCTTGCCAAGGCGCTGCGCGACCCCGGCTTCCCCATCCAGGTCGACAACGACGCCAACCTCGCGGCCCTGGCCGAGCAGCGCTTCGGCCCTTACGCGGGCGCCGCCGACCTGGTCTACCTCAGCGGCGGCGTCGGCGTGGGCGCCGGCATCATCCTCGACGGCCGGCTGCGCAGGGGCGGGCTCGGCTACAGCGGCGAGATCGGCCACGTGCAGCTCGACCCGGAAGGGCCCGTCTGCCACTGCGGGCGGCGCGGCTGCCTGGAGGCGGTGGCCGGCATCGGCGCGGTGCTGCGCAAAGACCTGTCGCCGGCCGAGACGCAGGCCGAGATCGAGGAGGTCGTCCGCCAGGCGCGCTCCGGCGACCCCGGCACGCTGGCCCGGCTCACCTCGGTCGGCACGGGTCTCGGCCAGGGCGTGGCGATCCTGGCCAACCTGCTCGACCCCGCGGTGGTGATCCTCGGCGGCTATTACGTCCCGCTGGCGCCGTGGGTGCTGCCCGCAGTCCACGACGAGCTGGGCAGGCGGGTGGTCGCTCCGGGAGCGCCCGAGGTCGTGGCCTCGACGCTGGGGCACGACGCGGCGGCGCTCGGGGGCGCGGCGCGGGTGCTCGACTCGATCGATTCGGGAAGATTGCCGGGAGGATTGGCGCGAATCCCTTGACCTTGGTCACATCGGCGTGCACCCTTCAGTCAATCCACTGAAATTTCCGCGTAACTTCCCCAGGCCGGTCGTCGAAGCGCTTCGACACTCTCAGAGGGATGATCATGCAAGAACCCCCCTTCCGCGACCCAGCGGCCCCCCTTCACGACCGGATCGGCGACGTGCTGCGCAGGCTCACCATCGAGGAGAAGCTGAGCCTGCTGCACCAGTACCAGGCGCCGGTGGAGCGGCTGGGGATCGGCCCCTTCCGTACGGGCACCGAGGCGCTGCACGGCCTGGCCTGGCTCGGCCCCGCCACCGTCTTCCCGCAGGCCATCGGGCTCGCCTCGACCTGGGACCCTGACCTGCTGCACCGGGTGGGCGCGGCGGCCGGCGACGAGGTGGTGGCCTGCCACCACAAGGACCCGGCGGGGGCGGGGCTCAACGTGTGGGCGCCGGTGGTCAACCTGCTGCGCGACCCGCGGTGGGGGCGGAACGAGGAGGGCTACTCCGAGGATCCGTGGCTGACCTCGGTCCTCGCCACGGCGTACGCGCGCGGACTTGGTGGGAGCGCTCCCGGCGAGGACGGGCCGCCCGCCGTGCTCAAGACCGCGCCCACGCTCAAGCACTTCCTCGCCTACAACAACGAGACCGACCGCTGCACCACCTCCAGCAACCTGCCGCCCAGGGTGCTGCACGAGTACGAGCTGCCCGCCTTCAAGCAGCCCATCGAGTCGGGCGCCGCGGTGGCCGTCATGCCGTCGTACAACCTGGTCAACGGGCGGCCCGCGCACCTCAGCCCGCTCATCGGGCAGGTGCTGCGCGCCTGGGCCCCCGGCGACCTGCTGCTGGTCAGCGACGCGTACGCGCCGGGCAACCTCACCGGGCTCCAGGGCTACCACGACACGCTGCCCGAGGCGTACGCGCACGCGGTCAAGGCCGGTCTCGACAGCTTCACCCAGGACGACGACCGCGCGGAGGCCACCCTCGGCCACCTGCGTGCCGCGCTCGGCCAGGGGCTGCTCACCGAGCAGGACATCGACCAGGCCGCCGGGCACGCGCTCGCCATCAGGTTCCGGCTGGGGGAGTTCGACCCGGCGACGCCGTACGACGACGTCACCGACTCCGTCGTCAACTGCCCCGAGCACCGGGCGCTGGCCAGGGAGGCGGCGCGGCGCTCGTTCGTGCTGCTGGAGAACGACGGGCTGCTGCCACTGCGCGACGTCCGCAAGGTCGCGGTGCTCGGGCAGCTCGGCGACACGCTGATGGAGGACTGGTACAGCGGCACGCTGCCGTACGCCGTCACCGCCCGCGCCGGGCTGGCCGAGCGCTGCGAGACCGTGTTCTGCGAGGCGGTGGACCGGGTGACGCTGACCGCCGAGTCCGGCCCGGTCGCCGCCGACCCGGCCGGCGGGCCGCTCAGCGTGGGAGCGCAGGAGGCGGGGCTGTTCGACGTCTTCGACTGGGGCGGCGGCGCGTACGCGCTGCGCTCCGTGACCACCGGCCGGTTCGTCTCGGTGGACGGCACCACCCTGGTCAACGACCAGCCTGGGCCTAACGGGTGGGAGGTGCGCCAGACGTTCCGCATGGAGGAGCGGCCGCGCGGCACGCTCGCCCTGCGCCACATCTCGACCGGCTGCTACGTGGGCGCCGCCGACGACGGCGTGCTGCGCCTGGTGGACGACGCCGACCAGGCCGTCTGGCTGGCCATGGACGTCGTCAGGAGCGGCACCGCCGAGGCCGCCAGGCTGGCCGCGGAGGCCGACGTGGCGATCGTGGTGGCCGGCGACCATCCGCTGGTCAACGGCAGGGAGACCGAGGACAGGCTGACGCTGGCGCTGGCCCCCGCGCAGGACGCCGTCGTACGCGCCGCGCGCGAGGCCAACCCGCGCACCGTGCTCGTCCTCACCAGCGGCTACCCGCTGACCTGGACCACCGGTGACCTGCCCGCCGTGCTTTGGTCGGCGCACGGTGGCCAGGAGTACGGCCACGCGCTGGCCGAGGTGCTGTTCGGCGACGCCGACCCCGAGGGCAGGCTGACCCAGACCTGGTACCGCTCCGAGCACGAGCTGCCCGACCTGCTCGACTACGACATCATCGCCTCCGACGCCACCTACCAGTACTTCCGGGGCGTCCCCCTGCACCCCTTCGGCCACGGGCTGAGCTACACCACGTTCGGCTACACCGGGCTGCGCGTCCGCCTCGACGGCGACGTGGTGCACGCCCAGGTGACGGTGACCAACACCGGGCCGCGGCCCGGCGTCGAGGTCGTGCAGTTCTACACCCACCAGCAGCGCTCCCGGGTCAAGCAGCCGCTGCGCCGGTTGCGCGGGTTCGAGAAGGTGCGGCTGGGGCCGGGCGAGAGCCGTACGGTCGAGCTGCGGCTGCCGGTCTCCGAGCTGGCGTTCTGGGACGTCACCAGGGGCAGGTTCGTCGTCGAGCGGGCACCGCACCGGCTCATGGTCGGCCGCAGCGCCACCGACCTGCGGCTGAGCGCGGGCTTCGAGGCCGAGGGCGAGGTCGTGCCGCCGCAGCGCGGGCCGCTGCGCGCAGCCTGCCACGACGAGTACGA
Source organism: Nonomuraea sp. NPDC004580 (assembly GCF_040609855.1). NCBI lineage: Bacteria > Bacillati > Actinomycetota > Actinomycetes > Streptosporangiales > Streptosporangiaceae > Nonomuraea > Nonomuraea sp. NPDC004580. The sequence continues at coordinate 162,041 of NZ_JBEXLH010000001.1, forward strand.
CGCGATCACGTTCGTGGACGCGAGCCGATCGGACGGCGACGCCGTGCGCTCCGACGCCGAGGGCGCCTGGATCCTGTTCCGCGAGGTCGACCTGACCGGCGTCACGACCTGCCTGGCCAGGGCGGGCAGCACCGAGGGCGGCATGATCACCGTACGGCTCGGCGACCCGCTGCACGGCCCCGCGCTGGCCGGCTTCCCCGTGCCCAGGACCGGCCGGTACGACCATCAGGCCATTCCGGTCTCCCTCGAAGGCGTGGACGGGGTGCACGATCTGTACGTGGTGTTCGAGGACGAGGGCGTGACGCTGACGGTGATCGAGTTCGGAGCCGGGGCTTGAGCGGGCGCACGGTCACCATCGCGGAGGTGGCCAAGCACGCCGGCGTGGCCGTGAGCACGGTGTCGTACGTGCTGAGCGGCAAGCGTACGATCTCGGCTGACACCCGGCGGCGGGTGCTCGACAGCGTTCAAGCCTTGGGCTACCACCCCAACGCCGGCGCCCGCGCGCTGGCCAGCAAGCGCTCCAACGTGATCGCGCTCGTGCTGCCGCTGCGGGCGGGCATGCACGTGCCGGTGCTGATGCGCTTCGCCAGCGCGGTCGTGACCGCGGCCCGCCGCTTCGACCACGACGTGCTGCTGCTGACCGCCGACGAGGGCACCGCGGGCATCCGCAGGGTGGCCGCCAGCGCGCTCGTGGACGCGCTCGTCCTGATGGACGTCGAGCTGGACGACCTGCGGGTGCCGCTGCTGCGCGAGCTGCCCGAGCCGAGCGTGCTCATCGGCTTTCCCGCCGAGCCCGCCGGGCTGACCTGCGTCGACCTCGACTTCCGCGCCGCCGGCGCGCGCTGTGTCCAGCACCTGGCCGAGCGCGGGCACGAGGAGATCGCGCTGCTCGGCGCCCCCTCGGTCGTCTACGACCGCGGCACCGGCTTCGCCACCCGCACTCGCGAGGGCTTCGTCGAGGCGTTGGGCACGCACGGCATCGAGGGCGTCGCGCTGCCCTGCGAGGAGACGTTCGACGAGGTGTACGAGACCGTCCGCGACCTGCTGCTCGACCACCCCGGCCTGTCCGGGCTCGTCGTGCACAACGAGTCGGCGGTGGGCCACGTGCTGGCCGCGCTGCGCCAGCTCGGCCGCCGGGTGCCGGACGACGTGGCGGTGGTGGCGATCTGCCCCGACGACGTGGCCGAGCGGGCGAGCCCGCCGCTGACCTCCGTGCTGATCCCGGCCGAGGAGGTGGGCAGGGAGGCGGTCAGGCTGGTGATGGACAAGCTGGAGGGCCGCGTGGCGCCCGACTCGACGCTGCTGCCGCCGCAGCTGGCCGTACGCGCGAGCAGCTGAGGTAAACACCCGCGCGCCTCAATATTTGCGGTGAGTAATCACCCGTAAGCGAGGCGTATCCCAAATCTGTCCGGTTTTCGATCGTATGTGGTTCCGTGTCGGTTTCACCGGGCAGGCCGGGTGAGGCGGAGGGAGAACCACACTATGACTACGTCAGTGCAGCCGGCGTCGGCCGGGCAGGGCGGCGGGCGGGGCCCCACCGGCCTCGCCGACGTCATCGACACGATCCTCGACCGGGGGCTCGTGATCGACGCCTACGTCCGGGTGTCCCTCGTCGGCATCGAGATCCTGACCATCGACGCGCGCGTCGTCGTGGCCAGCGTCGACACCTACCTGCGCTTCGCCGAGGCCGCTAACCGGCTGGACATGTCCCAGAGCGAGCAGAGCCTGCCCGAGGCCATCGGCCTGGCCAAGGGCGGCGGCTCCGGCCAGGACGCCTCCAAGGAGGTCATCCAGGGCATGGTCGAGGGCGACGAGCAGCGCGAGCTGAGCGGGTCGGACGAGGAGACCGGGCAGGCCGAGGAGGAGAAGGAACCCCGGAGCGCCCCCACCAGGAAGATGCGGCTCAAGTGAGAGGAAGAGCAAGCGCCATGGGACGCTCGACCAACGTCTCCGGGTCCGGCCAGGCCACCCAGGAGATCCAGAATCTCGCCACGTACGTCTACGGCATCGTCCCGGCGGAGACCGAGGTGAGCCGCGACCAGAAGGGGCTGGGGGAGCCTCCTGGCGAGGTGCGGCTCGTCAAGCACGGCGAGATCGCGGCCGTCGTCAGCGGCGTGAACGTGGACAAGCCGCTCGGCCGTCCCGACGACCTGCTGGCCCACGAGGAGCTGCTGGACAGCATGGCCGCCAAGGGGCCCGTGCTGCCGTTCCGGTTCGGGGCGGTGCTGTCCGACACGGGCGCCGTCGTGGACGAGCTGCTCGCGCCGCACCACGACGACTTCGTGGCCGCCCTCGACGAGCTGGCCGGCAGCGCCCAGTACGTCGTCAAGGGCCGCTACGCCGAAGGGTCCGTCCTGACCGAGATCCTCGCCGAGAGCCCGGAGGCCGCCGGCCTGCGCGACGCCATCCGCGGCACCTCCGAGGACGCCACCCGCAACGAGCGCATCAGGCTCGGCGAGATCATCACCGCCTCCGTCGAGGCCAAGCGGGACATGGACACCCGCCTGCTGCTCGACGGCCTGTCCGGGTACTACCTACAGGCCTCGCTCAGGGAGCCGTCCCACGAATGGGACGCCGCGCACGTCGCCCTGCTCGTCAAGTCGGACCAGCGCAAGGACCTGGAGCAGGCGCTGAAGGAATTCGGCGAGCGCTGGGAGGGCCGCGTGGAGCTGCGGCTCATCGGGCCGATGGCGCCGTACGACTTCGTCGTCGCGCAGAGCTGAAGGGGGTACGGCGCGTGGGGCTGATTTCGTTGATCTTCACCTGGCCGCTCGCGCCGATGCGCGGGCTGGTCAGGCTCGCGGAGATGATCCAGGACCAGGCGGAGCGCGAGCTGCGCAACCCCGCCGCCGTACGCCGGCGGCTTGAGGCGATCGAGGCGGCCAGGAGGGCCGGCGAGATCTCGGAGGAAGAGGAACGCCGGGCCACCGAAGAGGTCCTGCGGCTGGCGATGGGGAGGTGAGCCGGAGGTGAGCGCCGAGGGATCGGACACCGAGGAGCTTGACGAAACGGATGTCGTCGAGGTGCTGGACGCCGCGTCGGCGGGCGAGGCGGGCATGCGGCACATCGCCGAGCTGACAAAGAAGGAACCGGAGGGCGTCACCTCGGTCGTCCCGGCGGACGACGGCTGGCGGGTGGACGTCGAGCTCGTCGAGGACCGCCGCATCCCGTCGTCGGGCGACATGCTCGCCCTCTATCGGGTGGAGATGGATATGGAGGGCACCTTGCTGTCATATCGCAGGATCCGGCGCTACCGGCGGTCGAACGCCGACTTCGGGGAGGCGTGATGACCTCCGGTCCCGTCGTCCGCCCCACGTATGGGTCGGGCCCCGCCAACCGCGAACCCGCCAACCTCGGCGACATCCTCGAACGCGTCCTCGACCGGGGCATCGTCATCGCCGGCGACATCCGGGTCAACCTGCTGGACATCGAACTCCTCACGATCAAGCTCAGGCTGCTGATCGCCTCCGTCGACACCGCCAGGGAGCTGGGCATCGACTGGTGGGCGCACGACCCCTGGCTGTCCGGACGCGACCGCGAGCTGGTCGAGGAGAACCGCCGCCTGCGCCGCCGCCTGGCCGTCGCCGAGGGACGGGAGGAAATCGGTGGCTGAGGGAACGTACCTGTACGCGGTCGCCCGTGAACCCCTCTCGACCCCGGCCGGCGTGGCAGGGGCACCTGTCCGCACGATCGAGCACGGCGGTCTGGTGGCGTACGTGAGCTCGGTCCCGCTCGACACCTTCGGCGAGGAGCCGCTGCGCCGCAGCCTTGAGGACCTCGACTGGCTGGCCGAGACCGCCCGCGCCCACCACCGCGTGGTGGACACGATCGCCGCCGCCACCACCACCGCCCCGGTCCGCCTCGTCACGGTCTACGCCGGCGACGAGCAGGTCCAGGACCTCCTGACCCGCCGCGGAACAGCCTTCCACCGCGTCCTGTCGCACGTCGCAGGCCGCAACGAATGGGGCGTCAAGGTCTACACCGCCCTCTCCGACCCCGGGCAGGAGCCGGCACCTGAGGCCGCCGGAACGCGCTCGTCCGGGCGTGCGGCCGAAGGGGCCGGCCACCTCGCCGGGACCCCGGACACGGGGTCGCCCGCCCACCCAGCGCCGTCGGGGGCGGCGAGCGGAAGGCATGGCCGCGACGACGGGACGTATGGGCGTCCGGGGCGGGCGTACCTGGAGCGGCGAAGGGCGAGCCTGCGCGGCCGGGAGCAGCTCCGCAAGCAGGCGCTGCGCCGCGCCGACCACATCCACCGCACGCTGTCCGCCCTGGCCGCCGACGGCTGCCGCCACCGCCCCCAGGACCCGCGCCTGTCCGGCCGCCACGACTGGATGCTGCTGAACGGCGCGTACCTGGTGGACGAGGCGCGCGCCACGGAGTTCGCCGAGCTGGCGGGCACCCTCGGCGGCGACGGCGTCGAGATCCGCCTGACCGGCCCGTGGGCGCCGTACTCGTTCACGGTCATGGAAACGACGTGATCATGCACGTACGGGACGTGGTGGCCACCGACGACCTGCCGCCCGAACGGATCGCCCTGGTGGACCTGCTGGACCGGCTGCTGGCGGGCGGCGTGGTGCTGACCGGCGACCTGGTCCTGTCGATCGCCGACATCGACATCGTCCGCATCTCCCTCAATGCCCTGCTCGCCTCGGTCGACGAGCTCGAAGGGAGGACCTGACGTGACCGCGGACAAGCCCCGCTGGCGCATCGCCGCCGACTCGGAGACGGTCGAGCGCGACCTGTCCCGCCTCGTCCTGACCCTCATCGAGCTGATCCGCCAGCTCGTGGAACGCCAGTGCGTCCGCCGCATGGAGGAGGGCAACCTGACGGACGAACAGATCGAGACCTTGGGCGTCACCCTGATGCGCCTGGAAGAGGCCATGAAGGACCTCTGCGACCGGTTCGACCTCACCCCTGAGGACCTCAACCTGGACCTCGGCCCCCTGGGCACCCTCCTCCCGTCGAGCTAGAGCGCGCGGGTGGCGAGGCCGGGGTAGTCGAGGACGAGGGCCGAAGGGTCGTAGTGGAGGCGGCAGGCGACCTCGAAGGCCGGTGCCGCGTAGTCGTAGGTGTCGTCGCCCGCGCGGGTGTAGTGCTGGCCGAGGCGTTCCGCGGACAGGTCCAGGGCGCGGACGTACGCGGCCGGGGCCGGGGCGCCTGAGCCCGTCGCCAGGCGGAGGCGGTGCACAGGGAACGTGTTGGTCATCGCCGAGGACTCCAGGTCGACGTCGAGGCAGCCGTCCAGGTCGGGGGCGGGGGAGCCGTCCACCTGCCAGCGGCCCCTGCCGTCGGACTCCAGGAACGTGCGGCGGGTGCCGGTCACCGTGCGGCTGGTGACCCTGGCCAGGCGGGTGGTCCACGAGGTGTCGACCTCGATCGTGTAGTCAGCAGCAGCCCGCGGTACAGCAGGATCCTGTCCGCCCCGTCGAGCAGCAGGACGCGCGCCGTCTCCCTCACGTCATCTCCACGGTGATCGCCCACCGCTCGTGGTCGCGCCAGGCGCCGTCGATGTACTGGAAGTTCGGCGAGAACCCCTCGCGCTGGAACCCCACCCTCTTGATCAGATTGATGGACGGCTGGTTGTGCGGCTGGATGTCCCGCATCCCGGCGGCCCGCCTCGGCCGCCTGGCCGCGGCCGCGCGGGGTCAGCTCGGCGTGCGGCAGGGCGCCGGAGGTGCGGGTGACGATGTTCTCCGACTCGGCGTGCCGCAGGCACCACAGGCGCACGCTCACTCGCTCTCCTCAGCGCGGTCGTAGATGCCGACGGCCCAGCGGCCGGGGCGCTCGCCGACCTCGGCCGCCAGCCGCTCGACCACCTCCTCGAACAGCAGCGGCGGCTTCCTGCGCAGCACCGCGCAGCCACTCTCGCTCATGTCCCGCGTGCACGCCTTGACCTCTGCGGTCACGCGCTCGATGGGGGCGTCCGCGGGGAAGACCCAGATCTGCATCTTCTGCGGGCGTTCGAGCCAGCCTTCGGGGACCGACAACTTGTCGTGATGCCCGCCCGACCCCTTGCCGCACCTGCCGGCGCCGCCGCCCATCTCCCCGCCTTTGAGCCGGCTTCTGGTGACGACCCACGCCCGCGGGTCATCGCAGACCACCAGGTGCGCGGTGTCCTTGCTGGTCGGGGAGAAGGTCACCGTCCGGGGGACGCCCATGGTCGCGTACCGCTCGGCGTGGAGGAGGGGCAGGGTGAAGTCCTTGTCGCCCAGCTTCACGCGGAACGTCTCCGGCAGCGGGAGCTCCGGCTGGAGACTGACCGTGTCCGTGGGCCGGCGCGCGACCGGGGCCGGCGACGGGGCCGGCGGGAGGCCGTACATGAGGACGGCCGCCGCGACCGCGAGCGCCGCTCCCGCCGACGCCGCCCGCCTGCCGCGCCGGATCCGCCTGCCGCGCCGCACGATCGCCCCCAGGTCCGGGGACGGCGGCGCGCTACGGCTCCGCTCGTCCAGCAGCCACTCCAGCTCGCTCTCGGTGTGCCTCATCGCCGCGCCCCTTCCACGTGCACGCTTCGTACGTCAGGATCGATCCGGAGCTTGTTGAGCGCCCGGTTGAGCTGGCTCTTCACCGCCCCCGGCGAGCAGCCGACGATGCCGGCGACCTGGGTCAGCGTGTGCCCCTCGAAGTAGTGCAGGACGACCACCGCCCGCTGGCGCGGCGACAGCGCGCCGATCGCGCCCCACAGCGCCGCCCGGTCGTCCGCCTCCGCGGCGCGGTCGCGCGGGTCCGCCGTCTCCGGCAGGCTCTCCGCGGGCACCTCACCGCGCCGGCGCCGCCGCCACCAGGAGGCGTGCGTGTTGACGATGATGCGGTAGACGTACGGGTCGGGGTCGCCCTCGACCCGCCGCCATGCCAGCCAGGCCCGCGCCAGCGCGGTCTGTACGAGGTCCTCCGCCGCGCCCCAGTCCCGGCACAGGAGGTAGGCCATCCGGCACAGGCGTGCGTGCCGGTGTGCCACGTACTCCGCGAACCCGTCGTCCATGCAGCGTCTCCATCTCGTCGCCTCCGCTGATGAATACCGGCCGGGAGGCCCGTACGGTTGACAGCGGTTCCGAGATGTCTCAGCCGCGCCCGAGCACGCGCAGCAGCTCGTCCGCCGACTCCTCGGGGCCGCGGCCCGCGGTGTCGACCGTCACGTGGGCGCGGTCCCACGGTTCGTACGCGCGCTCCACGATCTCCCGCCAGCTCGGCGGGCGCAGGCCCGGGATGTCCAGCCGGCGCGACTCCGCCCGCCGCCGGTGCTCGTCCTGGTCGGAGCAGACGACCTCCACCTCCGTGACCGGCACCCCGGCGCGTACGCCCACCTCGCGCCACGCGTCCCTGGTGACGGCCAGCGGGTTCACCGACTCGGCCACCACCGTGAGGCCCTGCCGCAGGTGGTCCTCGGCGAGCGCGTACGCGACGACGTACCCGGCGGGCCCGATCGGGTGCTCGGCGAGGCCCGAGCGGACGATCGCCTGCTCGATGGTGTCGACCCGCAGGTGCACCGCAGGCAGCCGCCCGGCCAGCAGCCGCGACAGCGTGGTCTTGCCGGTGGCGGGCAGACCGCCCATGACGACGAGCGCCACGTCAGGAGGGTTCATGGAGGTGCCTTCCTCGGTGATCGTCAACCGGTCAGGTTTCGAGAAGCCGGGCCGGGGTGGTGCGGCCTAGCGTGACGGTCATGACTTTCGCACTTCAGTACTGCCACATCACGGTCGACGACATGAACGAGGCGGTCGCCTTCTACCGCGACGGGCTCGGCTTCGAGGTACGCAGCGACGTCGGGGGCGGGCAGCAGCAGTGGGTGACCCTGGGCGACCCGGTGCACGGCGGGCCCGAGATCGTGCTCTCCAGCGCGTACGCGGGGCGCTCGGAGGCCGAAGGTGACGCGCTGCGCGAACTGCTCGTCAAGGGCCTGCTGCCGATGATCGTCTTCAGCAGTGACGACCTCGACGCCGACTTCGAACGCGTCCGTGCCACCGGCGCCGAGGTCCTCCAGGAGCCCATCGACCGGCCCTACGGCGTCCGCGACGCCGCCTTCCGCGACCCCGCGGGCAACACCGTCCGCTTCCACCAGCCTTTGAAGGGGTGACCCGCGCCCCCGCCGAGGAGGGCCACGGAGAACGAGAACCGGCGGCCGGGTCACCGGTCAGCGGGAAGCGAGAAGCCCCGGCCAGGAAACCTGGTCCGGGGCTTCTCGGTAGTGGTCAGGGACCGGTGGTCACCAGTCTCCGCCGCCGAAGTCTCCGCCGCCGAAGTCGCCACCGCCGCCGAAGTCACCCCAGCCGCCGGAGTCTCCGCCGCCGAAGTCTCCGCCGCCGCCCGCGTCGGAGTAGCCCTCGGCGTAGCCGGCGCCGTAGCCGCCCATGCCCCAGCCGCCGCTGAGCATGCTGCCCATCATGGTGCCGATGAACATGCCGGTCATGATGTCGCCGAAGCCGCCGTAGTAGCCGTAGGCGTAGGGCTGGTAGGCGGGACCCGCGTCGTAGTAGGGCCGCCGCTGGCCGTCGACCATGACCTCACGCATCTGCGGGTCGAAGCCGCGCTCGATCGCCTCGGCGTCCATCTTGCAGGCGGGCACGTCGCGGACGGCGCCACCGGGCGGGGCCCAGCGGACGTCGCGGACGGACGGGCCGTGCTGCGGGTTGAAGAAGCAGGGAGCCCGCCGCTCGGGGATCGGCTCGTTGCTGACCTTGGCCTTGACCACGGCGAGCGCGTAGCGGCCGTCTTCGAGGGTCTGGGTGACCTCGCGGACCTGGTCGGCGCGCTGCACGGCGGCGAGCTGCGTCTTGGCCTTCTCGTAGGAGTCGAGGGCGGTCTGCCACTCCTCGATGTGCTTGCCGCCCTCGCCGGCCAGGGTGACGTCGGCGTCGACGGCGGTGATCTCCTCGCCGAGCTTGGTGACGTCCTCCTCGACGGTCTGCTTGACCGCGGCGAGGTCCTTGGCCTCCTGGATGGCCCGCTTCTTCTTCTTGTTGCTGGAGTAGAGGAAGTAGCCGCCACCGCCGACCAGGACCAGCGCGCCGAGGCCGATCAGCGCCGCGGTGCCGCCGGCGCCCGGGTTGGCCTGGCTGCCGGAGTCGAGCGCGGAACGGTCGCCCTTGGCGGCCATGTCGACGCGGTTGGTGAAGTCCTTCATGCCGGCCACGATGTCGCCCGAGTTGGCGTTGACCGCGCGGGTGGCGAGGTTGCCTGCCAGGCCCTTGCTCAGAGCGTTCGATCCGGCGAAAAGGGTCTGGCCGTCGATGACGGCGACGGTCGCACTAGGACGGCCCGCCTTGCTCAGCGCGGAGCTGAGCTGGCTCATGTAGGGCGCGATGGTGGACTGGTCAATCGTGCCGTCGGGCAGCGCCACAGCGTAGATCTTGGTGTCCGCGCCCTTGAGCGCGTCGTTGATCTCGCTCTCCTGACCGGACGACAAGGCAGAGCCGGCCACCACATAGAGCGGCGCCTTCTTCCAGTTGGACACGACCGTGTCGGCATCCGGTGGCGCCGCCGCGTTGGCGGCAGGGGACAGCGCAAGAACGACGATAAGACCGGCGATCAGAGCCGCGAACGCGGCCCCTGCTCGGCGCAGCGAGTGGGTCATGGGCAGCAAGCCTCCTTCGCCCTTGAGGACGAATGGGCGGTCGGCAAAGTTCCTCAAGAGGCACGCTACCCGCCCCGAGCCGCGCAGGAGCACTCCGTGGCGCAACAGCCTGGCACCGGTTGGGTCCCGGTCGGGTCGATCTCCGGCCAAGCCCCCAACAGGGACCGTCAGGAGTCCTTGATCTCGCAGATCGTCGCGCCGGAGGTGACGGTCTGCCCGACCGCCGCCGTCAGCCCGGTGACGGTGCCCGACTTGTGGGCCGTCAGCGGCTGCTCCATCTTCATGGCTTCGAGCACCACCACGGTGTCGCCCTCGTTCACGGTGTCGCCGTCGCCGGCCACGACCTTGACGATCGTGCCCTGCATGGGGCTGACCAGGGCGTCGCCGCCGGCCGCCGGCTTCTTCGAGCCGGCGCCCCCGCGCCTCGGCGCCTTGCCGCGAGCGCCCTGCGCGGGGGCCGCGTCGCCCACCCCGGCGCCCAGTCCGGCGCCCAGCCCGGCGGGCAGCACGACCTCCAGCCGCTTGCCGCCGACCTCGACCGTGACCGTCTCCCTGGCGGGCTCCTCGCCGGCCGCGACGTCCTCGTCGTACGGCGCCACCGGGTTGTCCCACTCCGTCTCGATCCACCGCGTGTGCACCGAGAACGGCTCCGACACGAACGCGGGATCCGTCACCACGGCCCGGTGGAACGGCAGCACGGTCGGCATGCCGGTGATCTCGAACTCCGCCAGCGCCCGCCGGGAGCGCTCGAGCGCCTCCTGGCGGGTGCGGCCGGTGACGATCAGCTTGGCCACCAGCGAGTCGAACGTCCCCGGCACCGTCATGCCCGCCTCGTAGCCGGAGTCGAGCCGCACCCCTGGCCCCGACGGCGCGCGCAGCGTGGTCAGCGTGCCGGGGGCGGGCAGGAAGTTGCGGCCGGCGTCCTCGGCGTTGATGCGGAACTCGATCGAGTGGCCGCGCAGCGCGGGGTCGTCGTAGCCGAGCGGCTCTCCGTCGGCGATGCGGAACATCTCGCGTACGAGGTCGATGCCCGCGACCTCCTCGCTGACCGGGTGCTCGACCTGGAGCCTGGTGTTGACCTCCAGGAACGAGATCGTGCCGTCCTGGCCGACGAGGAACTCGCAGGTGCCGGCCCCGACGTAACCGGCCTCCTTCAGGATGGCCTTGGAACTGGCGTAGAGGACCTCGACCTGCTCGGCGGTGAGGAACGGCGCGGGCGCCTCCTCCACCAGCTTCTGGTGGCGGCGCTGCAGCGAGCAGTCGCGGGTGCTGACCACGACGACGTCGCCGTGGGCGTCGGCCAGGCACTGCGTCTCGACGTGGCGGGGCCGGTCGAGGTAGCGCTCGACGAAGCACTCGCCCCGCCCGAACGCGGCCACGGCCTCGCGGACGGCGGACTCGTACAGCTCGGCGACCTCTTCGAGCCGGCGGGCGACCTTGATGCCGCGCCCGCCCCCGCCGTACGCGGCCTTGATGGCGATCGGCAGCCCGTGCTCCTCGGCGAACGCCACCACCTCGGCGGCCCCGCTCACCGGGTCTTTGGTGCCCGCGACCAGCGGCGCGCCGACCTTCTGCGCGATGTGCCTGGCCTGCACCTTGTCGCCGAGCGCGGCGATCGCGACGGGTGGCGGGCCGATCCAGACGAGCCCCGCGTCGATGACGGCCTGGGCGAAGGCGGCGTTCTCGGAGAGGAAGCCGTAGCCGGGGTGCACGGCGTCGGCACCGCTGCGGCGGGCGATGTCGAGGAGTTTGTCCACGTCGAGGTAGGTCTCGGCCGGGGTCCGCCCGTGCAGCGCGTACGCCTCGTCGGCGACCTTGGCGTGCAGGGCGTCGAGGTCCTGGTCGGCGTAGACGGCCACGCTGGTGATGCCGGCGTCCTCGCACGCGCGGGCCACTCGCACGGCGATCTCGCCGCGGTTGGCGATCAGAACCTTCCGCACCGGCCTTCGTCCTTCCTGCTAGGTTCGGCGGCTCCACGTGCCTGCCGTCGTTCGCGTCGAGCACCTGCCCCGGGACGCGCCCGGCTCCCGGTCGGCCGGGAAGAGAACCCTATCGCCGCTGGTCGTCCCGGCTTGTCGGAGGCGCGGGCGGCCTCCCTTTCGATCCGAACAATCCTCGGGTAGACCATAGCCGCTCGGCATATCTCCGGCGACGGGCGGTGGCCCTTCCTTAGGGTGAGGGCGCTTTCACAGGTTCCAGGAGGTATGCATGAGCCAGAGCATGCTCGGCGGCGACCCCGCGGAAATGCAGCAGATGTCCAGCCAGTTCACGCAGCAGTCGGAGGCGGTCCGTACGACGATGACGGCGCTCGACCGCGAGGCCGCCAAGGTCGGCACGGCGTGGACGGGTCCCGGGGCGCAGCGCTTCCAGCAGGCGTGGCAGAACTACCGCACGGCATTCCAGCGGATGACAGAGGAGCTTCAGGAGGCTTCGCGGGTCATCGGGACCTACCGGCAGAACATCGAGTCCGCCACGAAATGATCAACGGAAGAGGCCCTGGCGAAGCGGCCGGGGCTTCTTACCGTTGACCCGCCGCCGAGATCCTCAGATGCGTCCCGGGGATCCATGCGCGTGTGGCGTCGGCTGAACGTAACTTTGCGGCGAATCGGGCGGGCTACCCTTTTTCTCCATGATTGGTCGCGTCCTCCTGGCCAGCGTGCTCGCCTTGCAGGCTCCCCTCGCCCCAGCCGTCCAAGGGGCCGTCCCAGGGGCCGCCGCAGGGGTCGCCGCAGGGGCCGCCCCCGATTGCAATCCGCCCAGGGGCCAGCTGGAGGTCGGTGAGCCGTGGGCGCAGAAGCGGCTCGACCCCAAGAGCGTCTGGTCGCTGTCGACCGGCGCGGGCGTTCCCGTCGCGGTCATCGACACCGGGGTCGACCTCACTCATCCGCAGCTCCGCCTGGGCGGCAAGGCCGACCTCGTCGGCTCCGGCTACCGCGACTGCGTCGGCCACGGCACCGCCGTCGCGGGCATCATCGGCGCTCAGTACGTCAAGGGCGTGCTGTTCCACGGCGTTGCGCCGGGGGCGCGGCTGCTGTCGTACAAGTTCACCGACACCGAGCAGAACGGTGACACGACGCTGCTCATCAAGGCCATCAAGGCCGCCGCCGACCAGGGCGCCAAGGTCATCAACGTGTCGAGCAGGACGCTCGACCACCCCGCGCTCGAAACGGCCGTACGGTACGCGCTCGCCAAGGACGCGGTCATCGTCGCCGCCGCCGGCAACATCTCCCGCCAGGACGGCACCCCATCGCCCGCCTACCCGGCCAGCTACGACGGCGTGCTCGCGGTGGGCGCGGCAGGGCCGGGCGGCACTCTGGCCGAGTTCTCCAACACCAAGACGCCCGTGTCGGTGATCGGGCCGGGCCAGGACATCACCTCGACCTGGCCGGGCGGCGCCTACGCCAAGGGGCTCGACGGCACCAGCTACGCGGCGCCGTACGTGGCGGGCGTCGCCGCGCTCGTCAGGGCCCGTTATCCCAGCCTCGACCAGGCGCAGGTACGCCGGCGCATCATCGCCACCGCCGACGGCGCCACCGGCGCGGGCAAGGGGGCGGGCATGGTGAACCCGATGCTCGCGGTGAGCGCGATCCTGCCGTTCGAGCCCGCCAACGCGCCCGTGGTCGCGCCGCCACCGCCGACCCCGCTGCCGCGCAGCGCCGTGACCAAGGCACCGCCCGTGGACGAGGAGGCGATCGATCTGGCCGTGCTCGTCGCGGCCTGCGCGACAGGGCTGGCGCTGCTGGTGGTGGCGATGCGCGTGATGATCCCGATGGGCCGGCGGAGGGGCTGGCGTCCCGGGCGGCCGACCTGATCTGTACGGCTGATCTGTACGGCTGATCTGTACGGCGCCGTAACTACGGGTGCAAGGAAACGGCACAACGATTTGTTGACGGCCGTCCGAAACGCCTGATGTTGATGTGACAGATCTGGTTGAATGTGATCAATTCATGCTTTGCTGGTGAAAGGTTTGGGCATGCACCCTTTGCGCCCTGGGGATCCAGAGCGGATCGGCGCTTTCAGCATTGTCGGGCTGCTGGGAGAGGGGCCGAGAGGGGCAGTCTTCCTCGGGCGCGAGTCCGAGGAAGCGCCCAAGGTGGCCATCAAGCTGCTCCCCGCCGAGCCGGAGTCCGAGCCCGATCGGTACCTGGGGGCCAAGCGGGTCTCCAGCTCGTACGTCGCCCGCGTCCTCGACGCCGGCCACCACGACGGCCGGCCGTACGTCGTGCGCGAGTACGTCGAAGGCAAGAGCCTGGCCGAAACCGTCGCCGGCGGCGAGCCGCTGACCGGGGACGCGCTCGAACGCGTGGCCGTCGGCGTGCTGACCGCGCTGTCCGCCGTGCACCTCGCCGGGCTGGCCCACCGCTCGCTCACCCCGCACAACGTGATCCTCGGGCCCGACGGCCCGCGCGTCACCGACGCCGCCATCGGCGACCCGGTCGGCGACGCCGCCTACCAGGCGCCCGAGCAGCTGGAGGGCCGCCCGTACGGCCCCTACGCCGACGTCTTCGCCTGGGGCGCGACCATCGTGTACGCCGGCACCGGCCGCCCGCCGTTCGCCGACCGGCAAGCCGCCCTGAACGGTGACCCCGACGTCGGCATCACGGCCGAGCCGCTCCGCCGCGTCCTGCTGTCGGCCCTGACCAGGGAGGTCGGCTCCCGCCCGACGACCTACAGCGCCTTGATGCAGGTCCTCGGCGACGCCCCGAAGACCCCGGACACCCCCTCGGCGAAGCCCGGGGCGGCCGTGGCGGCCGTTCCTGCCCCGGCCGCGCCGGCCGCGGACAGTTCGAAGACGGACGCCCCCACCCCAGAAGCGCCGAAGCCGGTCACAGACGGGCCGAAGCCCGGCGAGCCGGTAGCGGACGCGGCGCACCCCGGCGAGCCCGGTGGGCCGGCCGCGGACGGGCCGAAGCCCGGCGGGCCGTCCGCGGAGACGGCGGAGTCCGCCCAGCCCGAGGCGGGTGAGCAGAAGCCGGATGAACCTGTCGAGGACGCGCCCAAGCCCAATGAGCCCGTGGCGGGTGAGCCCGAGCCCGGCGAGCCCAAGGCCGGTGCGCCCGTTGCCGGTGAGTCCAAGCCCGGTGGGGCCGGGGGTGAGGGGCCTAAGGCGTCTGCGCCGCGGAGTGCGCCTGAGGGGCCGCCGCTGGAAGGTGTGACGATCGCGCGGCTGCCGATGCCGGGTGGGCCGCCGCAAGGGCCGCCGCTGCAGGGGCCGCCTCAGGGACCTCCGCAGGGGCCGCCGCCCGGTCCTCATGTGCCGCCGCAGGGGCCGCATCCGTCGGTGCCCGCTCAGGGGGGTCCTCTTCAGAGGATGCCTCAGGGGGGCGTGCCGATGCAGGGGCCGATGCAGGGGCCGATGCAGGGGCCGCCCCAGGGGCCGCCGCACGGGCCGCTTTCCGGGTCGCTTTCCGGGCCGAATCTGTCCCCGCAGGGTCCGCCTTCGGGGCCGCACGTGCCGCCGCCGCACGTTCCTGGGCCGCCGCTTCAGGGGACGCCCGTGCCGGGGCCTGGCATGCACGGCCCTGGCATGCACGGCCCTGGGATGCAGGGGCCTGGGATCCAGGGGCCGGGACCGCAGGGGCCTGGCATGCAGGGGCCTGGGGCGAATGTGCCCGTACCGCATCAGCAGGGTGGGCCTGAGTCGCAGGGGCGGCCCGTCACGCCGGAGAGCACCATGTGGGGGCCGCCTGAGGCGGACCCGCCGCAGCCGCCCGCGCAGATCAGGATCGAACGGTCGTCGTCGCCCGCGCCCCGCAGGGGGCTGCCGCTGGCGTTGATCGCCGCCGTCGCCACGGTCGCGCTCGTCGCCGCCGTGGGCCTGTGGGGCGCCAACCGCTACGTACGCCTCCAGCAGGTCGAGCCCGCTTCGGTGGCGCAGGAGAACACCGACGGCATCCCCACGCCCAGCGGCACCGCCACGGGCCCGGCGCCGCAGGGCACCGACCCGGCGAATCCGCAGGCGACCGCCGAGGCCACCGTCCCGTGGGCGGCCAGCAACGACACCAACGACGTGGGGCCGCTGGTGCTGCCCACCGAGTGGTCGTCGGCGACGCCTGACGTGCCCGAGCTGACCACGGCGCCCACCACCCCGTCGGCGCTGCCGACGACGCCGGTCGTGGTGCCGACGCAGCCGCCGGCGACCGTGACGAAGCGGGCGCAGCCCACCAAGAAGCAGCAGAAGACGCAGGCGCCGAAGCCGAAGGCGACCGTCACCAAGACGGTGCAGCCGACGCCGAAGCCGACCAAGACCACCCCCAAGGCGCCGGTCAAGACGCCGACGAAGCGGCCCGACCCGACGCCCACGCAGGAGCCGGAGCCGCAGCCGACGAAGACGACGGCCAAGCCCCAGCCGACGAAGACCACGGCCAAGCCGGCCGCGCCGGTCAAGAACCCGTACACGGCCACGCAGGTGTGCGGCTCCGGGTTCTCGGTGCAGCGGTCCGCCTCGTTCTCGGGCGGGGTGACGTACCAGCTGTGGAACAACAGCACCGGCCAGAACTGCGCCGTCACCATCAAGACGGCGGACGTCGGCAAGAGCACCTCCACCGGCGTCACCCTTGAGGCGCAGGGCGGCGGCAGCCAGTCCGACAACGGCAGCTACGAGTACTACGCCGGCCCGGTGAAGGTGAGCGCCAAGGGCAAGTGCGTGCGCATCTCCGGCTACGTCGGCTCGGGCAGGACGACCACCGGCTATGCCAACTGCGGCTGAGCCACCCCACCTGACGGCGACGCCCCCGGAGCCCCTGCGGCCCCGGGGGCGTTCGCGTCAGTAGCGCCGCGTCAGTAGCCGACGTAGGTCTCGCCGACGAGACCGGGCACGTTCGAGACGGAGCCGTAGCGGGCGATCGCGTACCGGACGCCGGCGATGATGTTGTCCACCGGGTCGTAGATGTCGCGGTGCCCGTCCATGGCGTAGGCGTTGAACGTGGGGTCGATCGTCTGCATGAGGCCCTTGGACGGGGTGCCCCTGGCCGCGTTGGAGTCCCAGTTGTTGATGGCGTGCGGGTTTCCGCCGGACTCGTGCTGGATGATCCGCCAGATGTGGTCGACGTTCATCTTGGAGGCGGGCACGCCGGCGGCGGTGAGGATCCGTACGGCCTCCTCGATCCACGCCCTGACCTTCTCGGGCGGCGCCCCCGCACCGGCGGACGGTGGCGCGCCGCTGGGGCCGTAACCGCCGAAGCCGCCGGAAGGCGCGCCGGCGCCGAGCTGCGAGCCGCGCCCGCCCTGCACGGAGGTGCCCTCCGTCTGGTAGTCGGGATCGGGCACCCAGTCGAGCTTGCGCCCCTTTTCGGGGGTGAAGGTCTGGGTGGTCACGTCCGGGATGGCGTGGAAGGTCAGCCGGCGGTTCTTCAGGTGCTCGTCGATGTTCTTCTTGGCCTTGGAGACGGCCGTCTCGGCGGCGTCCACCCACGGCTTGGCGTCCTTCTTGGCCTGCTCGACCAGCGCGGCGAGCCCGGGCCGCACGTCCGCCTCGGTGGCGTCGGGGTGCTCGTTCATGTACCGGGTGCGGTAGTTCGCGGCGCTCGTGCCGAGGTCGCGGCAGATCGAGGAGATCTCGGTGTGCGACTCGCGCAGCGCGGACGCGGCGGACTTGAGCGCGGCGGCGCAGTCGTTCAGCGCCGTCTTGAGGCTCTCCGCGGCGGTGCCGTACTTGCGCATGTAGTCGTCGAAGCTTTTGGCCGAGCGGCCGTTCCAGGCGGCGTCCACGTTCCTGACCGCCGACGACAGCGCCCCGGCGAACTCCTCGATGTCGCCCGACGACGCCGTCCACTGCTCGGCGATCTTGTCGATGCCGCCGGGCTTGCCGGTCACCTTGCGCAGCATCTCGTCGAGCGCGGCGCCGCCCGGCAGGTGCGCGACGCTCACGACGTGGCCCGGTGGGCCGCGCGGATGTTCTCCTCGACGTCGCTCAGGCCGCGCTCGGTGCCCTTGAGCTTCTTGCGCGCCTCGTCCATCTCGCCGATGAGCGCCGACCAGACGCTGTTCGCGGCCGATGCGAGCCCCGCCGAGCCGGGCAGGTGGCCGAACGTGTCGGCGCTGACCGGGGTGCGGTTGTTGTGCACCTCCCCGTCAGCGTCGTACGTCAGCTCGCCGGGATTGCGCTCGGTCAGCGTCTCCTGGTACTGGCCCGCCGCCTTCTTGATGGCGGTGCGGCACCGGTCGAGCGCGGAGAGATGGATGTCAAGGTCGGCCACGGTCGGTCCCCCTTTCTGCGTCCAGGAACGCCGTCTGCATCAGGCGCGAGCCGTAGCGGCGGTCCACCAGGTGCCCGCGGCCGGGCGGTAGTGGCTGCGGGCGTACGTTGCCGAACAGGTAACCCTCGTCCTTGCTGCCCGACATGAGCAGCGCGGGCGTCGCCATGTCCTTCAGCCGCTGGATGACCGGGTCGAACATGGCCCGGCTGGCGCCGCCCATCTGGCGCGACAGCACCAGGTGCAGGCCGATGTCGCGGGCCTGCGGCAGCAGGTCGACCAGCGGGTGCAGCGGGTTGGCCGAGGTGGCGACGAGGTCGTAGTCGTCCACGATGACGTACAGGTCGGAGCCCTGCCACCAGCTCCTGTCGCGCAGTTGCTCGGGCGTCAGGTCGGCCGGGGGGAGGCGGCTGAGCAGCGCCTCCTTGGCGTCGTTGATGAGGCTGGCGGCGGCGGCGCTGGAGGCGGCGTAGCCGATGCGGTGCGGCGTGACGGCCGAGTCGAGCAGCGAGCGCCGGTAGTCGATCACGATCAGCATCGCCTCGCTGGGCTCCTTCCTGCTGACCAGGCCCTCGGAGATGAGCCGCAGCAGGTTGGACTTGCCGCTCTCGTTCTCGCCGAACACCACGAAGTGCGGGTCGGAGTCGAAGTCGAGCGCCATGGGCGACAGCGACGCCTCGTCGATGCCGATCGGGATGCGGTCGGGGTCCTCGGGCAGCGCGGAGACCGGCAGGACGGCGGGCAGCAGCCGCACGGGCGGCGCGACGGGGCCCTGCCACGACTCGCGTACGGCCTGCACCAGCGCCCTGACCCCGGCGGCCAGGTCGGAGGAGTTCTGGACCCCGTCGATCCTGGGCAGCGCCGACAGGAAGTGGAAGCCGTCCTTGGTCAGGCCGCGGCCCGGCGTGCTCTCCGGCACCGCCATCGCCTGCTTCCTGCTGACCTCCGACTCGTACGCGTCGCCCAGCTTCAGCTCGATCTTGGTGCCGAACAGGTCGCGGATGCTGGGCCGGAACTCCGACCACTTGTTGGTCGCGGCCACCAGGTGGATGCCGTAGCCGAGGCCGCGGCCCGCGATGTCGGTGATGGTCGGCTCCAGCGAGTCGAACTCCTGCCTCAGCGTCAGCCAGCCGTCCACGACCAGGAACACGTCGCCCCAGCCGTCGCCCTCGATCGTGCCCTCCTGGAGCATGCGGCGGTAGGCGGCCATCGACTCGACGCCCTGCTCGCCGAACTCGCGCTCGCGCTGCTCCAGGATGCCCGCGATCTCGGCGACCGTACGCCGGACCCGCTCGCCGTCGAGGCGGGTGGCCACGCTGCCGACGTGCGGCAGGCCCTCCAGCGAGGCGAGCGCGCCGCCACCGAAGTCGAGGCAGTAGAACTGCACCTCGCGCGGGGTGTGCATGAGCGCCATGCCGGTCACCAGCGTGCGGATCACGGTGCTCTTGCCGCTCTGCGTGCCGCCCGCCACGCCGACGTGTCCCGCCGCACCGGAGATGTCCAGCCAGTACGGGTCGCGCCGCTGCTCGAACGGCTTGTCCACGATGCCGACGACGGCGTGCAGCTTCCCGCGCCCCTGCCAGCCGGTCGTGGACAGGCCGTGCTCGGGGGTGACGGACAGGGGCGGCAGCAGGTGGGCCAGCGTGGGCGGCTCGGACAGCGGCGGCAGCCAGATGCGGTGCGCGGCGGGACCGTGCCCGGCCAGGCGGGAGACGACGACGTCGAGCAGGCTGCGCTGACCGGCGGCGGCCGGCTCGGACTCCTCCTCTTCCTCGGGCTCCTCCGGCTCGGGGATCTCGGGCAGCGGCAGGTAGGCGGGGCCGTACTCGACGACCTCGCGGACGGGCGCCTGGCCGTCAGTGGCGCCCGACGTGGCCGGGTCGGACTGGTGGGCGCCCGACACGTACGCGGCCTTGAACCTGGTCATGCCGGTCGTGTCGAACTTCAGGTAGCCGTTGCCCGGCGCGGACGGCAGCTCGTACGCGTCCGCCACGCCCAGCACGACCCGGCTCTCCATGGCCGAGAACGTGCGCAGGCCGATCCGGTACGACAGGTGCGTGTCCAGGCCGCGCAGCCTCCCCTCCTCAAGCCGCTGCGAGGCCAGCAGCAGGTGCACGCCCAGCGAGCGGCCCAGCCGGCCGATCATCACGAACAGGTCGATGAACTCCGGCTTGGCCGCCAGCAGCTCGCTGAACTCGTCCAGCACGATGAACAGCGTCGGCATCGGCCGCAGGTCGGCGCCCTGCTCGCGGGCCCGCTCGTAGTCGCGCAGGGAGGCGTAGTTGCCGGCCGCGCGCAGCAGCTCCTGGCGCCGCACCATCTCGCCGTGCAGCGCGTCGTGCATGCGGTCGACCAGCGGCAGCTCGTCCTCGAGGTTGGTGATGACGGCCGAGACGTGCGAGAGCGTCTCCAGGCCGAGGAACGTCGCGCCGCCCTTGAAGTCGACGAGCACGAAGTTGAGTATCTCGGAGGAGTGCGTGATCGCCAGGCCGAGCACGAGCGTGCGCAGCAGCTCCGACTTGCCGGAGCCGGTGGCGCCGATGACCAGCCCGTGCGGGCCCATGCCGCCCTGCGCCGACTCCTTGATGTCCAGCTCGACCACGCGGCCGTCGGCGCCGAGCCCGATCGGCACCCGCAGCCGGTTGCGCCCCGCCCTCGGCTGCCAGGTGACGGCGGGCTGCAGCAGCGCGGGGTCGCCCACGCCGAGCAGGTCGGTGAGCGTCATGCTGCTGCCCAGCACGTCCTGGGCGTCGCCGTCGGAGCCGGCCGAGGCCCGCAGCGGCGCGAGCTGCCTGGCCAGCCCCTCGGCCCTGGCGTAGTCGAGCCGGTCGGGGTCGCCGAGCCGGGTCGTGGAGCGCTTGCCCGCGTGGTCGATCTTCACCATGTGGAAGCCGTCGGGCTGGATGTCCAGCCGCAGCGTGGCGGCCTCCTCGACCGGTCCCGTCGCGTCCGACAGGTCGATGACGGTGACGCCCTGGATGGCGTCCGTGCCGAGTTGCGAGTCGTGCGGCACGTGTCCGCCGTCCACGATCACCACGTGGTACGGCAGCGCGTCGGCCGCCGTGTTCGGCCGGAACCTGGCCCGCTCCTTCAGCTCGTCGCCCACGAGCTGGTCGAGGTGGCTCATGTTCTCGGCCATGAGCCGCACCTTGCCCGCCGCGTCCACCTCGTCGGGGTGCAGCGCGTGCGGCAGCCACTTCACCCAGTCCCAGTGCGGCATCCATTCACCGCTCGCGCACACCAGCACCCGCATGTCGTCGGGGGAGTGGAAGGTGACGAGCTGCGCGATCATGGCCCTGACCAGCGAGCGCATCGCCCGCTGGTCGCCGGTGAGCCGGATCCTGGCGAACGAGTTGAGCGCCACCGCGACCGGCAGCCCGGCCACCGTGGAGTGCGCCCTGACGAAGCGGCGCAGCGCGCCCGCGGTCAGCGCGTCGAGGTCCTCCACGGGCTTGGTGTCGGGCGGGACGAGCTGCACGGCCAGCTTCTGCACGCCGGTGCCGAGCCGTACGGTGCCGAAGTCGTCGTCGCGCGGCCTGCGCTCCCACAGGCGCGGGCCCATCGCCACCCACCACAGCGTGTCGGGTGCGGGGCCGCTCCACTCCAGGGCCTCGCGCTGCTGGATCGCGGCCTTGCGGACGCGCCTGCGGATCTGGCCCAGATAGCGGAAGTAGTCGCGGCGCAGGCCGTTCAGCCGGTTCTTGCGCTCGCCCGAGTTGCGGCCGAGCTGCCCGACCGTCATGCCCAGCATGGAGACCGCGAACAGGCCGCTGGCCACGTACATGATGGGGTTGGAGTTGCCGCCCGCGGTGAACATCAGGCCCATGGCGGCGGCGCCGGCCAGCATGGGCACGTACATGAGGATTCCGGTGAATCCGGCGGGCTGCACCTCTGGGATCTCGGGCGGCGACTCCAGCAGGATCTCTCCGCGCGGTGGCTGAGGACTCGGGCGGCGTTCCGGCCGCCGTACGACAACGATGCTCACTGGGCGGACAACCCTCCTGTCACCTGAGACACTTTCTTACCAGACACACCGTCCCTATATGTTCGCCATGTCGGATTTAGCCAGCCAGTCATTGGAGTGGTCGTGACCTCCCTCGCCCACCAGCCGATGCAGCCGATGCAGCCCAGACCGCCCGCGCCTCCCGCCGGGCAGGGCGGGCAGCCGCGGCCGCACATGCCGCTGGCGCCGTTGTGCCACGTCACGATCGTCGCGCCGCGCCGCAGGGTGGACCTGGCGCTGCCGGCCGACGTACCGCTGCCGCACGTCCTGCCCGGCCTGCTGCGCGCGGTCGGCGAGGCGGGCGGCGACGCGGCCGGCGCGCCGGGATGGGTGCTGCAGCGGCTCGGCGGGGCGCCGTTCGACCTCGGGCAGACGCTGACCGCGCTGGGCGTGCTGGACGGCGAGATCCTCTACCTGCGCCCCCGCGAGGCCCAGTTGCCGCCCGCGCTCTACGACGACGTGGCCGACGTGGTCGCCACCGGCGTCTCGGAGAGCACCGGCAAGTGGGAGGGCCGCCACACCAGGACGCTGGGCGCCGGGGCCGCCTCCGTGCTGCTCGTGCTCGGCGTGCCCGCGCTGGCCCTGTCGGGCAGCGAGCCGCTCGGCGTCACCGTGGTGGCGGGCATGCTCGCGCTGCTGCTGATCGGCGTCAGCGCGGCCCTGTCCAGGGCCGTGGGTGACTCGTCGGCCGGCGCCCTGATCGGTTACGCGGCGCTCCCGTACGCCTTCCTCGCGGGCCTGTACGGCCTCATGAGCGGCTCCACGCTGGCCGGGGTCGGCGCACCCCACCTGCTGGCCGCCCTGACGTGTACGGCGCTGGTGGCCACGATCGGCGGCACGCTCGTCGCCGACGGCGTGGCGGGCTTCCTCGGCACCGCCATCGCGACCGTGGCGGGCGCGATCGCGGCCGGCATGGTGATGGTGTTCGGCGTGCCCGCCGCGGGCACCGCCGCCATGACCGTGACCGTGCTCATCGCGCTCAGCCCGCTCATCCCGACGCTGTCGTTCAAGATCGCCAGGGTGCCGCTGCCCCAGCTGCCCACCAACGCCGAGGAGCTGCGCGCCGACAACCAGCGCATCGACAGCGACGGCATCCTCGCCCGCACCGCCCAGGCCAGCAGGTACGCCACCGGCATGGTGGCCGGCATCGCCATGACCGCGATCGGCGCGCTCGCCTTCCTGGTCGCCGAGCCCGGCTGGATGTCCGGCTCGATGGCCGCCGTGCTCTGCCTGGTGCTGTTGCTGCGCGCCCGCGTCTTCGGCGGGCTCGGGCAGCGGCTCTGGCTGCTGTGCTCGGGGCTCGGCGGGCTCGGCACGATGGCCGTCATGCTCAGCACGGGCTCGGGCACGGTGGCGGCGGCGGCCGTGGTGATGGGGCTGCTGTGGCTGTCGATGCTGGTCGTCGGGCTGGGGCTGTGGCTGCCGTCGGGGCGGCTGTCGCCGTTCTGGGGCCGGGCGGGCGAGATCGTGGACGTCATCCTGCTCGTCGCGCTGTTCCCGCTCGCGCTGGGCGTGCTCGACGTCTACGTCTGGATCCGCGGCCTGTCCGGCTGAGCACCGTACTGAGAGTTGGGAGAGCATGATGGATCGTGACTTCGACTTCAGCGGCGTCGACGTCGACGAGCTGCTGAGGAAGAACGAGGCCCAGATGGCCCGCATCGCCGAGCTGGGGCCCGCACTGGAGGAGCTCGTCGGCACAGGGCAGGACGAGGACGGCTTGGTGACGGTGGAGTTCGGCGCCGCGGGGCTGAAGGACGTGATCCTGCATCCCAAGGCCATGCGCCTGTCCTCGGGCGAGCTGGCCGCGCGCATCAAGCAGGCGTTCACGGAGGCCGCCGCCGCTCTGGAGCGGCAGACCTCGGAGGCGATGGAGGAGATGTTCGGCGAGGACAACCCGATGCGGTGGGCCGGCGACTCCCAAGGCGCGATGGAGATGATCCACCGGGCCGAGTCCGCCTACAACCGCACCTTCGAGGACGTCATGGGCGAGCTGGTCCGCATCCGCAACCGGATGGAGGGCTGACCGGGTCCCGCGAGGGACCCGGCCGGCTCCTCAGCAAAGCTTCTCCGGGCTGGTCGGCACCGGAGGCGACCAGATGTCGGGCTCGGAGTCGTAGTACTCCCTGGTGTGCTCGTCGCAGTGGTCCTGGGCGCCCGCCCCCATGGCGCCGGCCGGGAAGGCCATGAAGCCGTTGCCGGGGGCGCCGCCACCGCGCAGCACGGCGGGGCTGGTGGCGGCCGGGCCGCCGGTGCCGTACCAGGGGCCCCCGGCCGTGGGGCCGCCGCCGGTGAACGGGGTGCCGCCAGGCGGCTGGGTGGTCGGCAGGATCCCGGGCGGCGTCGAGGTGTAGGGGTTCGGCGTCGTGGCGTACGGGTTCGGGGTGGTCGTCGTGGCCGGCGGCTGGGTCGTGGTCTGGGCCAGGTCCGTCCCCGAGTCCTCGGCGGTGATGACAGGGGGCACGTCCTGCTGCTGGTCCTGGCCGCCCGGCTGGTCCTGCTGCGGGGTCTCCGTGCCCGGCTGCTGGGTCGTCGGGTCGTCGCCCGTGGACGGGTCGTCCTGGCCCTGCCCGCCCGGGTCCTGCGGCTGGGTCGTGCCATCACCCTGGTCGCCGTTGCCGTCGCCCTTGCCGGTGCCGTCGCCGTTGGAACCGTTGGTGCCGTCGCCGGTGCCGCCGGAGCCGGTGCCCGTCGAGCCCGAGCCGGTCCTGTCGCCGGCGCCCGCCGTGACGTCGGGATCGGACGTGCCGCCGTTCCAGCGCCCGTCGCCGTTGCCGTTGGACAGGTCGGTGACCGTGGGCGCGTTCAGCTTGTTCGCCGGCTGGGTGTCCACGGTCAGCGGGTTGATCGTCGGCAGCTCGAACGCGAGCCCGTCGGCGATCCGCGCGTTGATGTCGGCGATCTCGTTGTTCAGGCTCTCCAGGTGCTTCCTGGCCCGCTCGTCGGCGTCGGCGTCCAGGGGGGCGTAGCCCATGCCGCCCGAGCCGCCACCGTCGCCTCCGCCCTGGATGACAGGTGGCGCCGTCTCGCCGGTGCCGCCGCCGGTGCCGCCGCCTGAACCGCCGCTGGGCCCGCCGTTCGTCATGCCGCCGCCGGAGTTCTGCTCCGGGTTGCCCGCCGGGGCGGGCACGGTCGAGCGGTAGTGCCGGACCCGCTCGGCGTACTTCTGCATCGGCTCGCCGGTCTTCTGCATGGCCTCGCCCAGCGCGCCCGCGCTGGCGTGCAGCAGCCGCAGCGCCTTCAGCGCCTGCTTGGCGCCGTCGCCGCTCCAGACCTCGGACAGGTCCTTGGCCGCCTTCATCAGCGCACCCTGGACACCGCCCTCGCCCTTGATCAGCTTGGCCGCCTCGACGTAGCTCCTGCCCGCCCGCTCGACGCTGTCCGGGTCGGCGCCGTTCAGATAGCTGACCACCCGCTCCCTGGTGACGCTCAGGTCCGGCCTGCTCTCACCGAGGTAGCTGTAGATCCTGATGGGCTCCCACTGATCGGCCATCTCTCATCCCTGCCGCTTCTCACGCACTGCTGTCGGCGTGGCCCTTCTCGTAGTTCGCGACGGCCCGCTCGACCGCCTCCGCCCACTTCTCGACGTAGTCGATGAGCTTGGTGTAGCTGTCGCCGAACACCTCGTACGCGCGGGCGGTGTTGTAGCCGAAGCTGCTGGCCACCTCCCAGGGCCCGGTCTCGCCGGGCCCGACATTGCCCAGCCCGGCCACCTCGCCGACCGTGCCCGGGCCGCTCCAGGTGGCGCTCATGTTGGCCGGCTGGTTCCCGTACAGCGAGCCGAGCTGCTCGCGCAGCCGCGAGACGACGGCCCTGACCTCCGAGTGGTCGATGTACGGGCCGCGCCCGTCGTCCTCCAGCCCGGGGAAGTCCTTGGCCAGCTCCAGTTCGGGCACCGGAGAGCCGTTCTCAGCCGGTCTCATGCTCTGCCTTTCGTACCGCCGTTGATGTTGGCGTCGATGGTGGGCACGTCGCTGGTGAAGTAGTCCTCCTCGTCCCACACGTACGCGCTGCGCCCCATCTCGTTCTTTTCCTCCTCCTGCTTCTGACCGCTCGGCGGGATCATCGGCACCATCGGGAGGCCGCCGCCGCCCAGCCCGCGCATGGCGGCCGCACCGGCCGGTCCGCCGAGGGCGCCGCCGACGGCGCCGTAACCGCCGGCGCCGCCTCCGCCAGGGCCGCCGGCGTAGCCGGTGCCGATCCCGGTGGAAGCGGGCGGGTTGACGGCGGTGTTGGGGTTCGGAAGGCCGCCGAGCTGGGACGGGTCGGGCAGGCCGGCCAGCGTGGTGCCGCTCGGAGTGCCGGGGGCCTTGAGGTCGGCCCCGTCGACTCCGGTGCCGTTGGGGAGGTTCGCGCCGTTCGTGGCGTCGAGCCCGGCTCCGTCCTGGCCGGTGCCGTCGAGGCCGGTGCCGCCGGGTCCCGCGCCGTCGGAGCCGATGCCGTCGGAGCCGATGCCGTCGGAGCCGAAGCCGTCGAGCCCGGTCCCGTTCTGACCCGTGCCGTTCTGGCCGCCGCCCAGGCCGCCCACGCCGCCGAGTCCGGGGATCTGGTGCTGGCTCGGGTCGTAGAGGCCGTCCTGGTTGGGCGGAGCGAACTCTCCCAGGTCAGTGTTCTTCGGGTTGAAACTGGCGTTGCGGATGTTGGGGTCGCCGCCATAAGGCGTCCTGGGCATGTCACCCGGGCCCAGGCCGAACAGCGGGATGTCGGTCCGCAACTGGGCGGGGAAGACCTGGTTGTTGGCCGCGGTGGCCTGACTGAGCAGCCGAAGGTGCTCCTTGGCGAGCTTCCTGTCCTTCTCCTCCTTGGACTCGCCGACGAGGTTGGCGAAGGGCCCGTCGGTGAAGAGGGACGTGACGCCGCCCGCGACCGTGCCGAAGACGGCGCCGATCACCGCGCCGGGTCCCGCGCCCACGCCGCCGAAGAACGCGCCGCCGATCGCACCCACGCCTGCTCCCGTCGTCCCTCCCTGGAAGGCGGCCTCCAGGAAGGAGACGTCTCTGTCGGGCGTCTCGGGCAGTTTGCTCCCGCTGTAGGCGGCCAGCGTGTGGGCCTGCAGCAGGAGGGCGGGGGCGACGCCCGAGGGGTTCGTGGGGCACTGCTTGGCGTCCGCGGGCTGGGCGCTGATCGTCGTGGAGACGTCGGCGGCCGAGTCGCGCAGCTTGCGCAGCGCCTTCTTGACGATCTTCGCGTCCTCGCCCTCGGTCCAGCGCGCGTCCAGCGCCCGCAGGTGCCTGTCGAGCACCTCGACCAGGTTGTCGAGGCGCTTCTTGGCGGTCATCAGCTCACCCGCCGCCGCGCGGAGCAGCTCCGGCTTGTTGGCGGTGAGCGTGTCGCGCACCAGCTGCGTGGTCGCGCCGTCAACCTCGGTCTGGTCGATCTGCGTCCTGATCGGTTGCTGTTGCTCGGCCATCAGACCCGCATCGTGTTCGCGCGCTCGGAGCTGTCCTTCTCGACCTCGTCGTAGCCGCCCACGGCCTCCTCCAGGAGGTCGATGGCGTTCTTCAGCTGCGTGACGATGTTGTCGTACGAGGTGGTGACCGCGGCGATGCCGTTGTTGGCGCTCGCCTGGAAGCCCATCGCGGCCGGCCAGAACCCGTACATGGCCTGAGAGTCGGTGGTCAGCTGGTTGACGCCCCCTTGCGGCGCGAAGGCCGGCGACACGCCATCGCCGGCCTTCTCCGGGGCCAACTGCTTGAGGGCCTCGAGCAGGTCTCTCCGCGCCGCCTTGATCGCTTCCTTGCTGAGGTCCACTCCACGATCGGTGCCCATGCTCCCCCTTTGTCAGGGCCCCGGCGAGATCGCCTGGGTCTTACTTGTGGTCGAAGATCCGGCTGTTGATCATCTCGACCTGTTGCATGTTCATGTTCGTGACGTTGATGTTCGACTTCAGCGCATCCACGAACTGCGACATGTCCCTGGCCTCGAGCTCCCAGAGCTTGCGGACCTCGTCGAAGACGGTCTTGGTCTGGCCCTGCCAGATCGCGCTCTTGGCGAGCAGGTCGCGCTCGAGCTCGTCGAGGCAGGTGACCATGTCGTTGAACGCCTTGGCGAAGGCTTCCTCGCCCTTGCCCAGACCCTGGAAATTGACCTTTGTGACGTCGAAGATGTCGTCTGCAGGCATGCTGTCCTCCTGGAGTGCGTCAGGTCCGGCCGTTGAATCCAGCGTTGATCGCGGCGGCGATCCTGTTGGTCGCCTCCTCGCGCTCCTGGTTGAACTGGACGTAGTTCCTGTTGCTCGTCGTGATGTTCTCGGCCAGGGTCTTCAGGCTCTGCAGCACCCTGTCCATGCGCTGGTGCCAGATCTTGTGCACGGCGTCGAACGCCGCCTCGGACTGGCCGACCCAGTTGTGCTTGAGTTCCACGCCCGCGGTGTCGAGGTTGCGCTGGATGGTACGCAGCCGGATGGCCGCGTCCTCGATGCGCTGCACCGCCGCGACGAGATCGGCTTGGCTTACTTGAGTCTGCGGTTCGGCGCCCACAGGCTCTCCTTCCTTGCTGGTCGGCTTACTACCGCCGACCGCGCACTGTCGGCATGGTCGTCACAGTAGTGAACATCGATCACTAGGGTCGCACGTGATCACGTCAATTTTCCATATCAATGGGGTGGATGGTGCCGGTTTGCCAGATAACGTATGTGATGGATGTGACAAGGGGGGCGTATGGCGAATCCATCGGCCGCTGGTGACCCGTTCTCCTCGGCTCTGAGCAGCTTCGGGAGTGCCGTCGATCCTTTCAAGAAGGATCCCGAGCTCGACATGAAGCCGGACAAGGTGCGCGGCCTCGGCAAGAACGTCGGGAGCTACGCCCCCACCATGGGCGACCTGAGCGAGAAGACCCGCGCCATCGACATGAGCCCGTTGACGTTCGGCGTGATCGGGGGCGGCCTCAACGTCGTGCACCGCAACGTCCGCGACGGCGCCGCCGACGCGCTGGAGAGCGGCCGGCAGGTGCTGGAGTCCTGGGAGACCGCGATCAACCAGATCGCGGATAACGTCGACGCCGCGGAGCAGGCCAGCAAGGCCAAGAACAAGAATTCCGGTGGCCCGGGGGACATCAAGATGCCCCCGGGCCCCGGCGACATGAAGAACATCGGCCCGCTGGACCCGAACCTGAAGACACCCGGCGGCCCGAAGGTGCCGGGCATGGAGGACATCAACGGCCCCGGCACCCCCGGCGTGGACATCCCCGGCCCCGGCGGCCCGGACGCGCAGAACCCGGACATGCCCAACCCGGACGTCCCGGACCCGAACCTGCCGGATCCCAACGCGCAGAATCCGGACATGCCCAACCCGAACGTGCCGGACCCGAACCTGCCGGACCCCAACGCGCAGAACCCGAACATCCCTAATCCGAACGTGCCGGACCCGAACATCCCAGATCCCGATCTCAAGGGTCTCGACCAGCCCGCGACCTCGGACCTCGCCGGGATCGACCGCAACCTCGCCAACCAGATCCCGCAGACCCGCATCCCCGACCCCAACGCCTTCGACCCGCGCACCACGAACACCATGCCGCGGACGAGCCTGGTTCCCGATAGCGGCATAGGCGGCGGCGGTGGCGTCGGCGGCGCCCTGGGCGGCGCGCCGCCCGGCAGCATCTCCAAGGCGCTCAACTCCGGCATGCCGTTCTACCCGCCGCCCATGGGCGGCGGCGCCGGTGCCATGAACCGGGACGAGAAGAACGGCGAGGGCGGCCCGTACCTCAGCGAGGACGAGAGCGCCTGGGGCTTCGACGAGGAACACGGCCCGGCCGTCATCCGCAACGAGGAGGTGTAGCAGCGCATGGCCTATGAGTCGGATCGCAACGAGTACCTGGTCGCCCTGGGCATGGCCGGAGTCGCGTCGGTGATCATGCCGTACGCGCGGCCGCTGGTCGCCCTCATGGCCATGGTCACGATGGACCCTGCCGAGCAGCAGCGGGCCGCAGACCAGTGGCTCGACAAGACCCCGGTCGGCGTGAAGCCCGTCGCCGACTCGAAGGAGTCGCCGAGCGCGGCCGGCGGCGCCGGCGACCTCGCGGTCCTGCGCTCGGAGCTGAAGCGGATGGTCGCGGAGATCGGCAAGCAGGACTGGAAGGGCCAGGCCTACACGACGTTCCAGAAGAAGGCGGAAGATCTCGACCGGAAGCTGGAGACGCTCGACAGGAACAATGTGGGCTGCGGTCAGACGCTCCAGGCTTCGGCCCACATCTCCCACTGGTTGCTGGAGTTCTTCAAGTGGATCGCCCGCGCCTTGTCCGCGTTCGGGGCGATCGTGTTCGCCTCCCAATTCCATCCGCTCACCCGCATCGCCGTCGTGCGAGGCGCCATGCGGTTCGTGGTGAAGCTCCACAAGATCGCTTTGCGGGTCTTCACGAATCACCGCAAGGTCATCTTGAGGGTCGCGATGGCGGTGGGCGCGGCGGGCGTGGCCTACAGCCAGATCTTCAAGGATCTGCTGGCCATGAACGCCGTCCCCACCAAGACGCCGGACCTGATCGACGGAGCCATCCAGTACGACGTGGAAGAGGTGGACTTCACCGAGTCCCCGCTCGCCAAGGCGGGCGCCACCAAGCCCGACCTGGGCGTGCTCGGGAACATGGGCGTCTGAGCCGGGCCCGCGTCACTTGCTTCCGGCCGTCAGCGGCGTCCAGGCGGCGGCCGGGTCCAGGGCGGGGCCCTGCGGGATCGCGTGCATGATGCTCGCCGGCACCGGCGCGACGTCGCCCGCGTCGTAGCCCAGCTTGGCCAGCACGTCGCCCGACGGCAGCGGGTGGCGCACGCCCTGGTCGGTGATCAGGGACAGCGCGTTGTTCACCGCGTTGATCTGGCCCTCGCCCGGCAGCAGCCCGGCCACGACGGCGCTGCCCGGCGGCAGCAGGATCTGGTCGTACTGGCCCTGCACGGCCGAGCTCGCCGGGGTGGGGATCGGGATCTTGCTGCCCGCCGTCACCTTCGTGGCCAGCGAGCCGGCCTGCGTGGCGCCGTACACGATGCACAGCGGCACCGAGCCGTTGACGCCCATCACCTTGGGCATGGCCTGCGGCAGCGAGGTGTCCATGACGTTCGTCTTCGAGGGCGAGGCGTTGGCGGAGGCGGCGTCGATCGGGATGGCCCTGACGGCGGCCCTGCCGTACGCCTTCTTGCTCTCGGGGTTCTCCAGCAGGAGCGTGGCCTGCATGGGGGAGATGGGCGCGAGACCGTCGGCGAGCAGCACGTAGTAGCGGGCCGGCGTGCCCTGCGCGGCCGGCACCGTGAACACCTGGCCGACCGTCGCGGCCACCTCGCCGCCGCCGCGGATCTTCTTGCCGCGCTGCTGCACCCGCGGGCCGTCGAAGTCGTGGCCGACGGGCAGCGCGTTGAGCCAGGCCGCGGGCACCTGCCGGGGCTGAGCGTTCAGCGCGCGCACGCCGTGCGCGGGCACGCGCATGCGGCGCTCGCCCCAGATGAGCCAGTTCTGGCGGCCGTCGGAGACCACCATGGCGTCCCCGCCGATCGGCCGCCCGCCGACGTCCTGCCCGCCCACCAGGCTCGTGTACGACTTGCTCCCGACGAGCTTGTCGGGCCCCTCCACCACGCACACCGACCAGGGCGCCTTGACCAGCTTCTCCTTGACCGGCAGCGAGTCGGGGGCCCCGGAGATGCCGATGAGCGGCCCGCGCGCGTAGTCGGCCAGGGAGGCCGCGGTCACGGTCCTGGTCGTGATCTCGGCGGAGTCGAGCACCAGCCGCGCCGAGACGTAGTTGGCGACCGGCAGCATCCGCCGCTGCTGCTCGCTGTAGATGTACTTGGCGCCGCTCTCCTCCTCGACCAGCAGCTGCCCGGGGTCGGTGAGCTTGGTGGCGTTGCCCGGTTTGATCATTCCCCAGATCCCGAACACCGCCATGATGAGCACCGCGACCAGGATGCCGCCGAAGGTGGCGACGTTCTGCCGCCGGGTGGGCGGCTCGGCCACGTCGGGCTCGGCCTGCAACAGGGCCATGCCGAGCCGCTGCTGCTGCAGCCGGTGGGCCTGGTAGAGGTCCTTCTTGGTCTGCACGGCACCTCCCTGCGACAAAACCCGCGCATCAGCATAAAGGCCCTGCCGTCTCAGCAGCCCCTCAGGTACCGCTGAGACGGCAGGGCCCTGAAGCGAACACTGCCGCGAACACTGCCGCGAACACCGCTGTGAACGTCAGGAGCAGTGCTCGAACGGGCTGTCGTACTTGGCGGAGCCGATCGAGCCGCCCCACTTGACGCAGGTGCGCAGCGCCTTGGCGCGGACCGGGCCCGCGTAGTACTGGAAGCTGCCCCTGTCGATCACCCGCTTGCTGCCCTTGACCTCCAGGTAGGCGGTCATGGACGCCTTGCCCGATGAGCTGTTGCGCAGCGCGACCACGCAGTTCTGGCCGTTGGAGGCGTTGTAGAGCAGCGCCACCCGGCCCTGGCTGCCCAGCGAGGCCGAGTCGATCTGCTTGAAGCCCGAGCCGCAGACCTGGGGCGCCGTGTACGGGTTACCGCCGCCGCCGGTCTTGTTGCCCGTGGTCGGCGCGCTGCCGCCGCCGCAGTTCTTCGAGGTCACGGTCGCGTTCGGGTAGCCGAACCTGCTGCCGTTGAAGGTGGCCGGAACGATTTTGCCGGCGGAGGTGCGCACCTCGAAGTGGAGGTGCGCGGCCATCTTGTACTTGGCCGACGACTTGCCCAGCGTGCCGATCTTCTGCCCCTGCTTGACGCTCGCGCCCTTGGCGACCGAGCGGCTGTTGAGGTGGGCGTACAGCGTGACCGTGCCGTCGGAGTGCTGGATCTTGATGACGTTGCCGAAGCCGTCGGCGGTCCGGTACTCCGACATCACGACCTTGCCGGCGGCCGCCGCGACCACGGTACGGCCGAGGTCGGCGTCCCCGTCCGTCGCGCTGCCGTTGAAGTCGATCTCGTAACCGGCGGTGTGGGCGGAGCTCTTGCTGCTGCCCACCCACTTCTCCCCACAGGGGAAGGGGAGCTGGTAGGTGACGCCGGCGGCGGCTGCGCTCGCAGTGGAGACGGCCGAGGCGGGGGTCGTCCAGAGGAGGGGGAGCGCCGCGGTGGCACACGCGCTCGCGATGAGGATCTTCTTACGCACGGCACCGAAGCCTGCCAGTTCGATGATCGACCCGGCTAGCGGTTTCGCCGGATGTTCACCGGAATGAGTCGATTTTCGTTCATATGAAGGTCGCGCCGGCGGGGTCACTCGTCCGGCAGGGCCGCCTGGATCGGGGTGATCGTCCCGGCCGTCACCAGGAAGCCGCGGCCCTGCGGCCCGCCCGTCGCGCCGCGCGGCAGCCGGATCGTGAACAGGTCCCCGTCGGTCTGCCCCTGCACCGCGAGCAGCACCCCCGTACGCGCCTTGCGCGTCTCCGCCACGAACCCCCGGTACGCCACCGCGAGGTCCCCCGTCGTGCCCGCGATCAGCAGCCCGTGGTCGCCGTCCCGCCCGGAGCGCAGCACCTCCTCCAGCGCCGTGCCGAGCGGCCCGTCCGGGTTGATCAGCTCGGCGTCGTCCACCAGCACCACGTAGTCGTGCAGGTGGGCCACCCGCTCAGCCAGGTCGGTGGCCTCGCCGTCCAGCACCACCACGGCCCCCTCCAGATCCCGCAGCGGGCTGCGCCTGGGCGCGACCGCGACCACCGGCGTGCCCTGCGCGATCAGCGACCGGGCGGCCGTCACCAGCACCGACGAGCGCCCCGAGCGGGACGGCCCGGCGACCACCGCGCCGGGGCCCTGGGCCAGCAGGTCGAGACCCAGCGGCGCGAGCGCGTCGCCGCCCGCGCCGATCAGCGCCCACAGCGGCGACGGCGGGCTGAAGCCGGGCTCCAGCTCCATCGCCTGCGTGGCGGTGATCCGCAGCGGCAGCGCGTCCACCCGCAGCGGCGGACCGCCCGCACCCCGACGCCGTCCAGCGGCCGGGCCCGCCTCGCGGGCCAGCGCCTGCAGCGCCGCCACCTGCGCGGGACCCGCCGGGTCGGCGGCGAGCAGCGCGATCTGGTGCTCGACGATGCCGTGCTCGCCCATCGACAGCGCCCGGCCCGGCGGCAGCACCGACGGCAGGCCCTTGAGCGGGAACCCCGCGAGCCCGTAGTCGGCGGCGTCGGACAGCCGCAGCAGCAGCCGGTCGTCGAAGACCGTGGACACCTGGCCGAGCAGCCCCGACCGGTCGCTGGTGACCACCGCGCGCAGCCCCACGGCGGGGCCCTCGCGCAGCAGCTGCAGCAGAGACTCGATGAGCCTGCCGTAGTCGTAGCCCTCGAACGCGGCCACGAAGCCCTCCCAGCGGTCCAGCATGAGCACCAGCCACGGCAGCCGGTGCCCCGCCTGCCGGTACTCCGCCAGCGAGGCGTGCCCGGCCTCGGCCAGCAGCTGCTGGCGCCGCCCCACCTCGGCCTTCAGCCGGTTCAGCAGCCGTTCCACGCGGTCGAGCTGATCGCGGGTGATGACCGCGCCGCAGTGCGGCATCGCGACCAGCGGCAGCAGCGCGCCTGAGCCGCAGTCCACGGCGTGCACGTGCACGTCGTCGGGGGAGGCGTGGGCGGCGATCGAGCCCGCGATCGTACGCAGCACCGTCGAACGCCCGCTGCGCGCCGCCCCCGCGACGAGCAGGTGGCCGCCGTGCGCCACGTCGAGCGCCAGCGGGCTGCGATCCTGCGACCACGGCCGGTCGGTGATCCCGAACGGCAGCGGCCGCACCTCGTCGTCCTGAGCCGGCGGGCCCGCGGGAAGGTCCAGGACGAGGCGGTCGGGGAGCGGCTCCAGCCACGGGCTCGGTTGCGCGGGCACGCCCGCCAGCTCGGCGGCCTCGATGAGCGCGTCGGCGACCAGCGTGAGGTCCGTGGTGGCGGCGTCCTCCTCGTCACCCTGCGGAGGTGGCGGCAGCGGCTTCCCGAGAGAGCGCCAGCCCACGTCGAGCACCCGTACGCGGGCCGCGTCGCGCTCGCCGCCCGCCGCCGGGCCGCGCCCGCCCACCCTGGCGGTCTGGACGGCCACCGCCGCCCCCGCGCCCGAGCGCACGTAGCACCGGCCCGGCGTGTTCTTGGAGATGTGCGCCGCGTCCGGCTGGTCGATGACGTCGGCCGACTCGGCCGGCTCGGTCACCCGCAGCGCGATCCGCAGCGAGGTGTTGGCCTGGATGTCGGCCGTCACCACGCCGGCCGGCCGCTGGGTGGCCAGGATCAGGTGGATGCCCAGCGAGCGGCCCCTGCGGGCGATGTCC
This sequence comes from Nonomuraea sp. NPDC004580, assembly GCF_040609855.1. Classification (NCBI taxonomy): domain Bacteria; kingdom Bacillati; phylum Actinomycetota; class Actinomycetes; order Streptosporangiales; family Streptosporangiaceae; genus Nonomuraea; species Nonomuraea sp. NPDC004580. The sequence goes on from NZ_JBEXLH010000001.1 coordinate 197,009, forward strand.
ACCAGGCCCGTCACGAAGTCGGGCAGCTCGGCCACCAGCGCGGCGAACTCGTCGATGATCAGCACCAGCCTGGGCAGCCCCGGCCCCTCGTAGTCGTCGATGTCCTTGGCGCCCGCCGACAGCAGCAGGCGTTCCCTGCGCCTGATCTCGGCGGCCAGCGAGTCGAGCGCGCGCTGGGTCAGATGGCCGTCCAGGTCGCTGACCATGCCGACCGTGTGCGGGAGGCGTACGCACTCCTTGAAGGCCGCCCCGCCCTTGTAGTCGATGAGCACGAACGTGAGCTGGTCGGGCCTGTTGGCCACCGCCAGCGAGCAGATCAGCGTCTGCAGCAGCTCCGACTTGCCCGCGCCGGTGGTGCCGGCGATCAGCCCGTGCGGGCCGTCGAGCCTGAGGTCCACCGAGAAGGGACCGTCGGGGCCCACCCCGATCAGCGCCTTCGTGCTGCCCCGCTTCCCCCACCTGGCGGCCAGCTCCGCGGCCGAGGGCGCCGGCATGGCCATCAGGTCGAGCAGGCGGGCCGCGTCGGGCAGGTTGCCGCCGGGGTCGTCCCTGCTCACGTCGCGGATGGGGGCGAGGGCCCTGGCCAGCCGGTCGCACCAGGCGGGCGAGACCCGGTCGGACAGCACGGGGCCTATCACGTCGAGGCCGCCGCCGCGCAGGTGGACGAGCCCGTCGTCGCCGCACGCGGCCACCGTCTGGCACTCCTCGGGCAGCAGCCGCTGGTCCTCGTCGATCGCCAGCGTGAACACCCCGGCGCGCGGCCCCTGGCGCAGCACCTGCGGCATGTTGGGCAGGCCGCGCAGCACCTGGGCGCCGTCGAGGATCACCAGCACGTCGTACGGGCGCACGTCATAGGAGGAGAACGTGGGCTTCTCCGGCCCGCCGAGGTCGTCCCAGCCGGTCGGGACCTTACCCAGCTCGGGAATCGTGGTGTTCTGGCGCTCGTCGATGAGCGCGGCCAGCTCCGAGACCCGGTGCGCGGCCGACTCGGGGTCGGTGCCCACCAGCGCCACGCACTCCTGTCCTGCCTGCGGCGTGCAGTGCGGCAGCCAGCGCAGCCAGCCCCAGCGCCGCTCGGCGTCCGCGTGCGCCGACACCACCACGATGGCCAGGTCGCGCGGGCTGTGCAGGGTCGCCGCCTGCGCGATCAGCCAGCCGGCCAGCCCGGTCGCCGCCGTACGCGGGCCCGTCACGCCCGCCACGCCCAGCCGGCGCATCGGCAGCGCCACCGGCACGGAGCGGCAGACGGGCGGATCGATGGGCCCGCCCTGCTCCTCCGACAGCTCCAGGTCGGCGGGCAGGTCGGCGAGTCCCACGCGCAGCCGCAGCACGTCGGAGTCGTGGATCCTGCGCTCCCACAGCCGCCGGCGCGGCCCCGTCGCGGTCAGCAGCACCTGGGCCGGGTCGGGCGCGTCGGCCCGGCGAGCCGCCTCGTCGGCGGCGCGGGCCCGCTCGACGGCCTCGTCGTACGCCCGCACCTCCTCCTGATGCTCCTTGACCGCCTTCTTGTACTGCTTCTTGCCGTGCCGCCGGTCGCTCCACCACTGGCCGATCATGATGATCGGCGTCATGAAGGCGACGAGCAGGTAGTACCACTGCTGGAGCGCGATCGCCAGCGTCAGCCCGAGCACGGCGGGCAGGCACGCGGCGAGCAGCTGCAGCCGCATGCCCTCGTTCCTGGCGGGCGCCTTCGGCTTGACGAACGTGCGCTGCGGCTCCGGCCTGCGCAGCCGGGGCGGCCGGTTGTAGGCCACACCGCCCTCGGTGCGCGGCGCCAGGTGCGCGTCCTTCGGCTCGATCGAGGTGAGCACGAACACCGAGGAGCCGCAGGTCAGCACGGCCTGGTCGGGCCACTCGACGGGTTCGGTGACCGGCTTGCCGTCCAGCTCGGGCACCTCGCCGTAGCCGGCCGACAGCTCCGCCGCCTGCCGCTCCGCGGTCCGCGCGGTCAGCTCGGCGACCTCCTCGGCCCAGCGCCCCTTGAGCTTCAGCTTCGGCGCCTCGCCGGGCGGCCGCCAGGCCGGCTCGACGGTGATCGACTCGGGCCGCACGCGTACGGTGACCGCCTCGGGCGCGAGCGCCGGGTCGCGCACCGCGATCGCGCACATCGGGTCGGCCCCGATGACGTGCACGCCGAGCCCCAGCCGGTGCACGGCTCCCGCGGCGGGGCCGCCGACCACGCGGACCTCGGCGACGCCGCCCGGCTCCTCGACGAGGGTGGCGCGGGCGAGCGCGGCGTCCAGCGTGACCTTGTCGCCGTCGCGCAGCACGGCGGTGACCTTGGCCGCGGGGTCGAGCGGGCGGCCGTCGCGCCACAGCACGGGCGGCCCCATGTCGGAGCGCTCGGGGCGGCGCGGCCTGGGCACGTGCGCGCCCGCGGCGACCGGTGCGTACGGCGCCCTTGATTGGGCCCGTGCCTGGGGCAGGCGGAGGACGTCGGCCAGCGGGCGCTCGTCGCGGAGCGCCGCGCTCAGCCTGGCCACCGTGAGCCCGTCGTCGGCGTCGATCACGACGTCACGGTCACCCTGTGCGCCGTTGCGCTCGCCGCCGGACTCGCCGGCCTGCCCATGACCGGGCCCGTTTCCCTGCCCGTCACCGGGTCCGCCGATCACGGTGAGCATGATCCGCATGGTGCCGTCTCCTGGGTCGACTTCGGGCGCCCAAAGTAGCGTCCGGAACGTGGCCGGGTGCGCCTGTTGACGGGAATGGCATGGCGAGCGCGAATACGCGGCCGGAATCGCTGTGAAAGTTGTGACGGGAGTTATCACAGAGGCGACGTGCCGGAAATTTCGAGATTCGTCAACTCGGTAGAAACAATAAGCATCGATGAATTCGGCTTGACACCATGTCACCTGCGAAAGAAGCATGGGTCACCGAATTCCGCCACCTCCGCCGGAGCGATCCCCACATAATGGCGTGAATTCCGCAATTCACTCCGGGAGCCCCCCACCCATGAGGACCAGTGAAAAGCCTGCCGCCAACGCGGCGGGGTTGTCCGGGCCGGCCTCGCGCAAGCTCCCCGTACCTCCCAGGGAACGCAAGCCGGCGCTCGCCGCGCTGGCCGTCCTGCTCATCCTGGGCGGGGCGCTGGCCACGACCATGCTCGTGCTCAACAGCGGCGACAGGGTGTCCGCCATTCGCGTGACGCAACAGGTCGGCGCCGGCCAGAAGTTCACCAAGGAGGTGATCGAAGAAGTGAAGATCGCCGACACCGGCATCGACTTCGTCGCGTGGTCGCAGCGCCAGCAGGTGCTCGACAGCTTCGCCTCCGTCACCCTCCTGCCGGGCACGCTGCTCACCAATGAGATGGGCGTACGGACGAGCAGCGAGCTGGGCGAAGGAAAAGCGACCGTCGGATTGTCCCTCAAGCCAGGACAAATGCCGGCGGGAGTGGACAAGGGCGATCGCGTACAGGTGATTCTCGTGCCCAGCCGGCAGAGCCAGGGAGAAAGCCGCGTGCTCGCCGCGAGCGCGCTCGTCTTCTCCGTGGGCGAGCGGTCGAGAAGCGCGGCCTCCGGCCAGATCACCGTGGTCGTCGACGCCCCGGCCGCGCCCGAGATCGTGGCCGCCGCCTCCGCCGGCGAGATCGCGGTGGCCGAACTTCCGGGAGCGCGCTGACGTGGGGCTCATCGTACTGGCGGCCGACAAGGGCGCGCCGGGGGTGACCACCGCCGCCACGGCGCTGGCGGCGGTCTGGCCGCGTCCGGTGCTGCTGGCCGAATGCGACCCCGCGGGCGGCGACCTCGCCTACCGGCTGCCCGCCGCCGACGGCGGCGTGCTCAACCCGGCCAAGGGGCTGCTCACGCTCGGCGCCACCGCCCGGCGCGGCCTGGAGGCGGCGCAGATCCAGCAGCACACCCAGAAGATCGTCGGCGGGCTCGACGTGCTCGTCGGGCTCGGCCACGGCGAGCAGGCGGCCGGCCTCACCTGGCTCTGGGGCCCGCTCGGCAGGGCGCTGGCCGCCATACCGGGCGCCGACGTCATCGCCGACTGCGGCAGGCTGGGCGCGCACCCGCAGCTCGGCGACCTCGTCGCCGAGGCCGAGCAGGTCGTCCTGCTCACCAGGGCCACCCTCGACCACGTCGCCCACCTGCGCGAGCGGCTGCAGATCACCAAGGCGCACGGCGTCGTCGTGATCGCCGACCCGCGCAACTACCGCGGCTCGATCGAGGACGTCCGCAGGATCGTCGGCAACACCGTCCAGTACGTGCACGGCCTGGCCCACGACCCCAAGGGCGCCGAGCTGCTGCGCGGCCAGTGGGGCGGCAGGCTCGACCGCTCCCTGCTCATCCGTACGGCCCGCGACCTCGCGCAGAGGCTGGTGAGCCACCGATGATCGACCACTCCCTCGTCAAGCGCTTCCGCCAGGAGGTCGGCGACCGCCTGGCCCACCAGCGCCGGCTCGACCAGGCCACCGGCCTGCCCCCGATGACCGGCGAGGACGAGCGCCAGTTCGCCAGGGCGCTGATCTCCCAGGTGCTGGAGGAGCACGCCCGCAACGAGATCGGCTCCGGCCGTACCCCGCCCACCGTGGAGGAGGAAGAGGCGCTCGCGGCCGGCATCCACGCGGCGCTGTTCGGGGTGGGCAGGCTCCAGCCGCTGCTGGACGACCCCCAGGTCGAGAACATCGACATCAACGGCTGCGACAAGGTCTTCGTCAGCTACGCCGACGGCCAGGAGCTGATGCACGACCCGGTCGCCGAGTCCGACGAGGAGCTCATCGAGCTCATCCAGATCCTGGCGGCCTACTCCGGGCTGTCGAGCCGGCCGTTCGACACCGCCAACCCCCAGCTCGACCTGCGGCTGCCGGACGGCTCCCGGCTCAGCGCGGTCATGGACGTCACGATCAGGCCGGCCATCTCGATCCGCCGCGCCCGCCTCGGCAAGGTCTTCATGTCCGACCTCGTAGGCAACGGCACGATAAGTCCGGACGTGGGGCGGTTCCTCGCGGCGGCCGTCGCCGCCCGCAAGAACATCATGATCGCCGGCTCCACCAACGCGGGCAAGACCACCCTGCTGCGCGCCCTGGCCAACGAGATCCCGGCCACCGAGCGCCTCATCACCGTCGAACGCGCCCTTGAGCTCGGCCTCGACCAGTTCCCCGAGCTCCACCCCAACGTCGTCGCCTTCGAGCAGCGCCTGCCCAACTCCGAGGGCCAGGGCGAGATCTCCATGGCCGAGCTGGTCCGCCGCTCCCTGCGGATGAACCCCAGCCGCGTCATCGTCGGCGAGGTGCTCGGCGACGAGATCGTCACCATGCTCAACGCGATGACCCAGGGCAACGACGGCTCCCTGTCGACCATCCACGCCAACTCCAGCATGGAGGTCTTCAACCGCATCGCCACGTACGCGCTGCAGGCCTCCGAGCGCCTGCCCATCGACGCCACCCACATGCTCATCGCCGGCGCCATCGACTTCGTCGTCTTCATCGAGAAGCGCAACGACTACCACCTCGGCGGCAAGCTGCGCCGCTACGTCTCCAGCATCCGCGAGGTCAACGGCTGCGACGGGCGCGTGCTGTCCAGCGAGGTCTTCGTGCCCGGCCCCGACGGCGCCGCCGTCCCGCACGCGCCGCTCTCCTGTCTGGAGGAGCTGGCCGCGCACGGCTACCACCCGGGGGGCTGGTGAGCATGCCGTTCACGTTCGACCCGCTCGCGCTGCTGTCCGGCGCCGTGGCAGGCGGCGGCCTGTTCCTCTTCGTCGTCGCCCTGTACGGCCTGCGTCCCCGCCCTGGCCGGCCCCAGCGCCACCTGGTCAAGATGCTGACCACCCGCGCCGCCGTGGCCGCCGTCGCCGCCGTGCTCGTCCTCGTCGTCACCCGCTGGCCGGTCGCCGCCGTCGGCACGGTGCTGCTCGTCTTCGCCTGGCGCGGGCTGGCCGGCGGCGCCGCCGAGGAGCGCGCCGCCATGCGCCGCCTCGAAGGGCTGGCCGCCTGGACCGAGTCGCTGCGCGACACCATCGCCGGCGCCGCCGGGCTCGAACAGGCCATCCCGTCCTCCATCAGGGCCGCCGCGCCCACGCTCAGGCCGCACCTGCGGGCCCTGATCGACCGGCTGCACACCAGGATGGCCCTGCCCGAGGCGCTCGCCCGCTTCGCCGACGACCTCGACGACCCATCGGCCGACCTCGTCGTGGCCGCGCTCATCCTCAACTCCAAGCTGCGCGGCCCCGGCCTGCGCGACGTGCTCGGCGCGCTCGCGGTCTCCGCCCGCGAGGAGCTCGACATGCGCCGCCGCGTCGAGGCCGAGCGCCGCGCCACCCGGCGCAGCGTGCAGATCGTGGTGATCACCGCGCTCGTCTTCGCCGGGCTGCTCGTCGTGTTCAACCCGTCGTACGTGGCCGAGTACGAGGGCTTCCTCGGCCAGGCCGTGCTCGTGGTCGTGGCCGGGCTGTTCGGCGCCGGGTTCGCGTGGATGCGCCGGCTGGCCAGGTTCGACAAGCCCACCCGCCTGCTGATGGGCGGTGCGGCGGTCGTCTCCGCGCCTGCCGCGGAACGGCCGGTCGTCCCCAACGGAGGTGCCGGCCGTGGTTGAAGGCGCGATCGCCGGAGCGGTGCTCGGGCTCGGCATGTTCGTCCTGTTCCGTGCGCTCTTCCCGGCCCGTCCGGGACTGGTGGCGCGGCTGCTCGCGCTCGACGCCGTGCGCGAGGACGCCGGCGCCCCCCGCATCCAGCTCATCCTGCCGGACGAGGAGGTCAGCGCGTTCCGGCGCGGACTCGGCGTCCGGCTGGCCGCCCTCTACGGCGTCCGCGGCTGGGAGGTCAGGTCGGTCAAGGCGGACCTCGCCCTGCTCGGCCGCTCGTTCGAGGCGTTCCTCGCCACGAAGGCGCTGCTGGCGGCCAGCGGCCTGCTCGCGTTCCCGCTGCTGCTGGCCTGGCTCGTGCTCATGGAGTGGGGCACCTCCCTGGCCATCCCGTTCTGGGCCGCGCTGCTGGTGGCCGCGATCTTCTTCTTCCTGCCCGACCTGCAGGTCAAGAAGGACGCGGCGGCCAAGCGGCGCGACTTCCGCCACGTCGTCGGCGCCTTCCTCGACCTCGTCTCCATGAACCTGGCCGGCGGCCGCGGCGTCCCCGAGGCGCTGATGATGGCCGTCTCGGTCAGCGGCGACCAGCCCAACTGGGCCATGGGCCGCATCCGCGACGCCCTCAGCGGCGCCCGCATCGTCGGCATCACGCCGTGGCAGGCGCTCGGCCAGCTCGGCGAGGAGATCAACGTCGACGAGCTGCGCGACCTGTCCGCGGCGCTCGGCCTGGTCGCCGACGACGGCGCCAAGGTGCGCGCCTCGCTCACCGCCAGGGCCGCCACGCTGCGCCGCCGCGAGCTGGCCGAGATCGAGGGCAGGGCGGGCGAACGCTCGCAGTCGATGCTCGTCGCCCAGCTCCTGCTCTGCGCCGGCTTCGTGATCTTTCTCAGTTTTCCCGCCGCTATGAAGATGTTGGGGGTCTGATGCACCATCCCTGGATCGTTTATCTCACCGCTTATCTCGGCGTGCGCGTCCACCGCGCCCGCACCGCGCCCACCCGAGGCGCGTCGGCCGTCGAATGGGTGATCATCACGGCCATCATCGCCGGTGTCGCGCTCGGCCTGGCCACGCTGATCAAGACGCTGGTCGAGAACCAGCAGAACCAGATCGAGCAGAGCTTCGGCGGCGGTGGCGGCAGTGGCGACGGCGGAGGTGACGAGGCCCCGTGAGAGCCCGGCCACGGCGCGATGAGCGCGGCGTGACGGTGATCGAGCTGGCCATGCTCATGCCGGTCATCCTCGCCACCGCGCTGCTCATCGTGCAGGTCGCCCTCTGGTTCCACGCCCGCCAGGTGGCGGAGGCGGCGGCCAGGGAGGGCGCCCGCGTGGCCAGGTCCGCGCCGTTCGACTCGGGGGCCTGGGAGGGCGCGGCCACCGGCAAGGCCACCGAGATCGTCCGTACGATCGGGCCCAGTCTGCTGCGCGAGGCCACCGCCACGACGTCCGAGAAGGAGCCGGACGAGCGGTTCGTCACCGTGACCGGCAGCGCCGTCCAGGTGATCCCGCTGCTGCCCGAGCTGGCCTTCACGATCACCGCCACCTCCGGCGGGCCCGTGGAGTGTTTCCGTCCCGACAACGGCGGCGAGGACTGCCGATGACCACCCACCGGGACGGTGAGCGCGGGTCCATGGCGGTGGAGACCGTCATGCTGGCCCCGGTCTTCCTGCTGTTCCTCATGTTCCTGGCCGGCGCGGGGGTGCTGGTCGAGGCGCAGGGCCGGGTCAACGGGGCGGCGCGCGACGCCGCCAGGGCCGCGTCCGTGCAGCGTACGCAGGACGACGCGGAGTCCGCCGCCGAGGCCATCCTCACCAGCGTGCTCGACGACCGCTGCCGGTCGTCGGCCGTCTCGCTCGACGGCTCCGAGTGGGAGCAGGGCGGGCACGTCGAGGCCGAGGTGACCTGCGAGCTCGACCTCGCCTTCCTCGGCTTCGGCGGCACCAAGCAGCTCACGGGGACGGCCGTGGTGCCGTTGGAGCAGTTCAGGAGGATCGAGTGAGACGGGGAGAGCGCGGCTCGATGTCGGTGTTCACCGTGCTGTTCTCCGTGGTCGTGTTCCTGCTGGCGGGGCTGCTGGTGGACGGCGGCTCGGCGATCAACGCCCGGCTGCGCGCCGCCGACGTGGCCGAGCAGGCCGCCAGGGCCGGCGCCGACCAGCTCGACGTCGATCACCTCCGCGAGACCGGCGAGACCCGGCTGCTCGGCGAGGACGAGGTGTGCGCCAGGGCCGACGAGATCGTCGAGGCCCAGGGCGGCGACGACGTCAGCCCGGGGGAGTGCGCGGTCGGGCAGGGCGGGGCCCAGGTGACGGTCACCGTGTCGGTGCGGTGGGAGGCGTTCTTCCTCGGCGCGATCGGCTTCTCCGGCGCCGAGATGACCGGCGAGGCCACCGCCGCACCCGAAGCGAGATAGACCGAATCCCGCCGGTCGATGGCAGCGGGACTTTTCGAGGCACGACCCTGGACCACGAAAGGAGAGGCGATGCCGACGCGACAGCCCGCGCGTCCTCACGGACGGCATGTCCCCGCGCGTGCCTCGGGCAGGCGCAGCGCCGGTGACGTGCTGGCCGGTCTCGCCGCGCTGGTCGTGCTGGTGGGGCTCGTGGGCGGCGTGCCGTACGCGCTGCTCACCTTCGTCGGGCCGCCGATCAGGCCCGAGCTGCTCGACATGGACGTGCTGACCGGCAACGTCGGCCCGAGCACGATCATCGCGGTGCTCGTGCTGCTGGTGTGGCTGGCCTGGTTCCAGCTCTTCGTCTGCGTGCTCGTCGAGGTTTACGCGGGGGTCCGCAGGGTCGGCATGCCCGCCAGGGTTCCGCTGTCCGGAGGCACCCAGTTCCTCGCCAACAAGCTCGTCTCGGCCGCGTTGCTGCTGTTCACGGCAGGGGCGATGGTCGCGCCGCTGGTCAAGCTGGCGCCCACGCCCGCCGCGCCCCCGGTGACGGCGGTCGCGTACTCCGCGCCGCTCGTCGAGCAGACGCTGGAGACCCCCAAGACCAAGAAGGTGTACGTGGTGCAGCCCCCGCACGGCCGCCACCACGAGAGCCTGTGGGAGATCGCGGAGAAATGCCTGGGCGACGGCCGCCGCTACCACGAGATCTACCGGCTCAACCAGGCCAAGGAACAACCCGACGGCACCCGGCTGAAGATGGCCGACCTGATCAGGCCGGGCTGGGTGCTCGACATGCCGGACGACGCGCGTAACGTCCACATCGTCCCCGCGGACCAGCCGCGCGAGAAGACGCTGCGCGAGCATCCCGGCCGCGCGCAGGTGGAGCGGGAGCTGCCGAAGAAGGCTCCCGGCAAGCACAGCAAGCCGGAGGCCGCCCAGGAGCAGCGCCGCGATCAGCGCCCCGAGCAGCGCCCCGAGCAGCGCCAGGAACGGCAGGAGCAGCGGCAGGAGCGCCAGGAGCAGCAGCCGGTCATCCAGGAGAGCCGGGACGGCGACCTCGTCGACTACCTCGCCGCCGCCTCCCTGGCCGCCGCGGGCCTGCTGTTCGTGCTGGCCGGCAAGCGCCGCGAGCAGCTCTGGCGGCGGGTGTTCGGCCGCAGGGTCGCCCGGCCGCACGACGACGCCGCGCAGGCCGAGGTCGCGCTCAGGCTCGGCAGCGACGCGCCGGGCGCCCGCGTGCTCGACGTCGGCCTGCGCATGCTGGGCGCCGAGCTGGCCGCGCGCCGCCGCACCCCGCCCACCGTGTACGGAGCCCACCTGTCGCCCCGCACCCTCGACCTGTGGATCCACCCGCAGGACCCCGACCCGCCCGCGCCCTGGACCGCCGTGGACGGCGGCCAGGTCTGGCGCCTGCCCGCGCACGAGGGCCGCCTGCTGCCCGACCCGCCCGACAGGGGGCACGCGGGCGCCCCGTACCCGGGGCTCGTGTCGATCGGCACCGACGACGGCGGGCGCGTGCTCATCGACCTGGAGGCCGCGCAGGGCCTGATCAACGTGCGCGGCGCGCAGACCACCGCCGCGCTCGCCGCGCTCGCCGTCGAGCTGGCCACCAACCGCTGGTCCGACCGCATGCGCATCACGCTCGTCGGCTTCGGCGCCGAGCTGACCGCGATCGCGCCCAGACGCATCAGGGCGGTCGGCGGCCTGGCCGAGGTGCTGCCCGAGCTCGAAGCCGGTGCCGCGCCGCGTACGGAGGTGCTGACCGGCCGCATCACCGGCAGCCCGCGCCGCGCCCACTACCTGCTGTCCGCCGTCGCCCCCACCCACGAGGAGGCGCGCAGGCTGGCGCTGCTGGCCCGCCGCGACACCGCCGGCTACGTGGTGGCGGGCGAGGTGCCGCACGCCACCTGGACGCTGGAGATCGACGACGACGGCCGGGCCAGGATCGCCGAACTCGGCTTCGAGGTGGACGCCCAGCTCCTGCCCCGCCGCCACTACCGCGCCCTGATCGACCTGTTCCGCACCGCCGACCGGCTCGACGGCGAGCCCATGCGCGAACCCGAGCCGCTCGACGGCCTCCAGCAGCCCGCCGTCGAGGTCAGGATCCTCGGCCCCGTCGAGATCACCGGCCTGCCCCCGCTGGAGGAAGGCCGCATGGGGCTGGCCGCCGAACTGCTGGTCTACCTCGCCACGCACGTCGGCGGCGTGCATCCGGTCGTGCTCGGAGGCGTGCTGTGGCCGCGCGGCGTCCAGGACGTCGTCAGGGACGCCACCATCGCCAGGGTCGCCGAGTGGCTCGGCCCGCAGCACCTGCACACCGACGCGGCGGGGCGGCTCAGCCTGGGGCCCGGCGTGCGTACCGACTGGGCGGTCTTCCGCGAGCTGGTACGCCGCGCGAAGGGCGACCCCACGGCCGGGGCCGTCCTGCTGGAGAAGGCGCTCGGCCTGGTCAGAGGCCCGCTGCTGGCCGGTCGCCGGCCCGGCGGGTACGCCTGGCTGGCCGCCGACGACCTGGAGTACGACGTGACGGCCGCCGTCGCCGACGCCGCCCACCAGCTCTGCGAGATCCGGCTCGCCCAAGGGCAGCCGGACGCCGCGGTGGCCGCCGTACGCGCCGCGCTGCTGCTCGCGCCCGACGACGAGGGCCTCTGGCGCGACCTGCTCAGGGCCACGCACGCGACCGAGGACACCGTACGCCTGCGGGCCGTCGTCGAGGGGCTGACCAGGCGGGCCGCCTCGCACCCGTACGGGGGCGGCATGGCCCCCGAGACCGAGGCGCTGATCGAAGAACTGCTGCCCACGTGGCGCATACATGTGGTGAGGGAGTCATCGGCATGAGACGTACGGCGATGGTGATCGCCTTAATGCTTGCGGCCGGGTGCGGTACGGCGGATCCCCCGTACCGCCCCCAGGAGGCCGCGCAGCCCGCTCCGGCGCGGAGCACCGCGAGCGCCGAGCCGGATTCCGCACCTGCCTCGTCACCGGAGGCCCTCCCGACCGGCACGCGGACGATCACCGTCGCGGACGGCATGCGGGTCCGCGTCGAATGGCCGGCGAACCCCGACCCGCTGATCAAGGTGATGGCCGACTACTACGTCGGCGTCCGCAGAGCCATAGCGGACGGCGCTTCCGGCTACAGGCACAACCTGGAGTACGAGGCCGAGGTGTTCATCTCCGACTGGATCCGCGCCTTCACCGACCAGGGCGAGTCGATCCGCGGCACCGCACGCCTGTACAACCTGCGAGTCGCCGCCGTGTTCGGCAAGGGCGCCCAAGTCAACGCATGCGTCGACGAGACGGACGTCCAGGTGGTCTCGGCCGCCACCGGGAAGCCCATCCCGCGCCAGCCCCGCTGGATGCGCACCCCGTACGCGCAGAGCGTGCTCGCGCACCGGGGTGACGACGGGGTGTGGCGCATCAGGAGCCACGCGAAATCCGAGGAACGGTGCACCCGATGAGAACCCTGATCTCCATGCTGATGGTGAGCAGCCTCATGGTCGGCTACCAGGCGCCCCCTGACGAGGCGGACCCGCCCGATGTGAACGTCCGAGGCGGTGGCGAGGGGCGTACCCGCCACCTCGACATCTCCACGGACACCATCAAGATCAGCGGCTCCAAGGGCGGCGAGGGCGACGGCTACCGCATCAAGCGGCCCTGCTGGTACGAGCCGGCCGGGAACGCCGAGGAGATGTTCAGGAAGATCTCCGACCCCCGGGGCAACAGGACGCAGGCGGACACCGATCGTTTCCGCGAGTTCATCCAGCCGTTCAAGGACAAGCTGGGCCAGGAGGGGCTGTGGTGGGTGCCCGCCTACAACAAGGCCGACCCCAACGGCGCGGCCTGCTGGGCCGGCCTTGAGCTGTTCGTGTTCGCCCCGCCCAACACCACCCCGCCGTCGGGCATCACCCTTGAGCAGCTGGCCGAGGTCGCCCGGGCCGCGCTGACCGTCCCCAAGCCCACGATCAAGCTCAACCCCGACGCCAAGAGCTACGTCAACCTGCCCACCTGGGTGTGGCTCGACGGCATCGGCGAGCCGACCCGCACGGTCACCGCGTCCATCCCCGGCGTCATGAGCGTCACCCTGGTCGCCACCCTCAAGGAAATCAAGATCGACCCCGGCACCTCGCAGGATCGCGCCGAGGTGACGGAATCGGGCTGCGGGGCCGCGGGCCGGCCGTTCACCAAGAGCGGCACGTTCTCCTGCGGCGTCCGCTACCTGCACTCGTCGATCGACCAACCGGGCGAGAAGTACACGCTGACGGTCTCCACGGTGTGGCCGGTCGAGGTGGCCGACAACACGGTGCCGGTCCAGTTCGCCCCGGTAGAGGTCAGCGCCACCCGAGACGTCCCGGTAGGCGAGATCCAAAGCAACGTCACCCCACCGGCGAACTGACGCTCACCTTGTGAACACGAGCCCGGCCGCTCCCTGGAGGCAACCAGCGGCCAGGGCCCGCAGGACACGTGGAGCCCGAGCGGCGTCGGCGCTCTGACACCGACGCCGCAGGACTGAGAGCTACGCCGCGTCCTCTTCTTGCGGTGCGGCCCGGAGGGTGGGACTCAGTCGAAGAGCTCGTCCACGTTGTGGACCTTGAGTACTTTGCTGGCCCAGTTCTCGAGTTTTTCGGGGTCGGTGCAGGAGCGGATGCGTTCCTCATCCTCTGGGGAGAGGGAAATGCCCCGCTGGCGCAGCATCATGATGATGATCTTGGCCTCGCCCTTTGCTTCGCCTCTTGCTTCGCCCCTTGCTTCGCCCACTTCCATCCATCGGCGGACGTATGGGACTTCCTTGAGTTGTTCGACGGTTACCGGCATTTCGGCCTGTACTTGGCGGTTGCGTCGTTCTCGCAGTAGACGATGAGCTTGACCGGACATTTCCGGGATGCCCGTAGTGTCGATACGTATACGGGCCAGGACCATGTTTTTCCCTTGTCGGGCTTTCGTTGCACCTCCACGACCACCGCTTGTACCGGTTTGTTGCTCTTTTTGAAGACGACGACCGCGTCGGCCCGATATTCCGTGGGCCGACGGTCGTTGAAGTCGCATGAGCCTACCTCGGCCGCATCGAATGCAGGTGCGGGAAGCCCTGACCCGATCAGCAGATCGCTGACCATGGCGGGGTTGTTGTTCACTAATTCGAGGAGGTACTCATGTTCGAATGTCACCATGTGAAGCAGGTTACCGAAAGCTACTCGCCCTTTACGCAGGGTTGACGATACCTCCACGTTCGTGGGCCAGCAGCCATTCTTTTACCGGTACGCCGTAGTAATAGCCGCCATATCCACCACCGCTGGGCAATACCCGGTGGCAGGGGACGAAGGGGGCGATGAGGTTTTGGGCGCAGGCCGAGCCGGCGGCTCTCGCGGCCGATCGCGGGAGGCCGGCCCGCTCGGCCAGCTCCGCGTACGAGACGGTCGTTCCCGCCTTGACCTCGCGTAGCGCCGCGTGCAGGCGGCGGCGGGTCGGGGAGCCGGGCTGCGAGACCGGTACGGCGTCCAGCGCGTCCAGGTCACCCGCGAGGTACGCCCGGGCCGCCTCGGCGGCGGCGCCCAGGTCGTCCACGATCTCCAGGCCCTCCGCCTGCAGGGCAGGCGTGAGCCGGGCGAACATCTCCTTCGGCTCGGCGGTGAAACCGGCCGCGACCAGCACGCCCTCGCGGGCGAGCAGCGCCAGCGGGCCCACCGGCGACGGTACGAGCTGAGCAGCGATCATGATGAACTCCAGAGGTGCAGGGCGGCGTACGCCCGCCACGGGCGCCACCGCTCGATGTGGTCGTTTGGAATGCCCAGGGCGGCCATGCGCTTGACCAGCACCAGGTCGCCCGTGGGCCAGGCGTCGGGGTCGCGCAGGGCGCGCAGGGCGATGTAGCCGGCCGTCCACGGCCCGATGCCGCGGACCTCCAGCAGCGCCGCCACCGCCTCGGCGGGGTCCTGCCCGCCGTCCAGGTCGAGCTGCCCGTCGGCGAGGCGGGCGGCCAGGTCTTTGAGGGTGTCGATGCGGCGGTTGGTCATGCCGAGGCCGCTCAGGTCGGTGTCGAGAAGCCGGGCGGGCGTGGGGAAGAGGCCGCCGGGCGCGGCGGCCCTGGCCACGATCCGGCCGAGCAGCGTGCGCGCCCCCGCCACCGAGATCTGCTGGCCCACGACCGCCCGTACGGCCAGCTCGAACCCGTCGAACGTGCCCGGCACCCGCAGGCCGGGCCGCGCCGCGACGAGCGGGCCGAGCGAGGTGCGGCCGAGGACGTCCGAGATGGCCTCGGGGTCGGCGTCGAGGTCGAGCAGGCGGCGGCAGCGGGCGACGATCCTCGCGAGCTGCCTGGTGTCCTCGACGGCCACGTCCAGCGCGATGTGGTCGGGGCGCGGGGTGAGGGTGACCGTTCCGCCCTGGACTGATCTGCGGTACGACGTCCCGTCCGCCACCTCCAGCCCCGGTATGGCGCGGGAGGCGAGGAACGAGAAGACGCCGTTCACGTCGTACGGCTCCCGCCGGTGCAACCGCAACCGAAGCGTCACCGCCCTCGTGGCCGTACTGTCCGCGGGTCTCGCCGCGTCCTCGTCCACGGCCGGAACGGACGCGTGGGCGAGGAGGGCGGTGCGGGGGCCGGCGGTGGCGCGCAGCTCGCTAGGCGTGAAGCCGTACGTCTCGCGCATCGTCGCGTTGAACTGCCGCACGCTGCCGAACCCGGCCGCGAACGCCACCTCCGTCACCGGCAGCGCCGTCTCCGTCAGGAGCTGCTTGGCGAGCAGGAGCCGTTTGGTCCGTGCGACCGCCAGCGGCCCGACGCCCAGCTCGGCGACGAAGAGCCGGTGCAGGTGGCGTTCGGTGATGTGCAGCCGTCTGGCCAGCCCCGCCACGCCCTGCTCGTCGGCGGCGCCGTCGTCGATGAGCCGCAGGGCCCGGCCGACGAGGTCGCCGCGCAGGTCCCAGCCGGGGTCGCCGGGCGACAGCTCGGGCCGGCAGCGCTTGCACGGCCGGAACCCGGCCGCCTCGGCCGAGGCCGCGTGCCGGTAGAAGCGGACGTTCCGCGACGCCGGCGTACGGGCGGGGCAGATCGGGCGGCAGTAGATGCGCGTGGTCGTCACCGCCGTGTAGAAACGGCCGTCGAACCGGGGGTCCCTGGCGGAGACGGCCCGGTAGCAGGAGTCGAAGTCGAGCTCTTGTAGGGCCATGTCTCCGACGGTATGCGCTCCCCAGCGGTGACGACTGGCGGAAATCGGACCATGCCGTGACACCCAGGTGGTGGTCTCAGGGCTCCTCACCGGAGAGCTTCGTACAGCCGGAATGAGGGCCTTCTCAGGGAAGGCCCCGGAGCCCCGGCTATTTGGACGAGACGCCCACCCCCAGGTCGAACTCGCGGTACACCCGCGCCCAGAACCCGTCACGCAGCCACACCCGCGCCTCCGGGTAGGGCCGCAGCGAGTGGCCGAGCTCCTTCTCCGCCTCGATCAGCAGCTCGGTGTCGATCACGGTCGGCAGGATCGGCCCGGGGAGCAGGTCGCGGATGTTGTCGCGGCCCCGGGTCAGGATCCACTTCTGGGCGACGTGCTCGCCCACGTCCTCCACGCGCGGCCGGCTCGGCCCGAGCTTGGCGACCTGGCCGGGTTTGGCGTGCGGTTTGACGGGAGCGCGCCCGGCGAAGACCTGTGCGGGCGAGGGCGCGGCGGCGGGTGGGGTGACGGGCACAGGCTGGGGAGCACGGCTGAAAAAGGGCCTCAGGAAATCTGCACTGATCACTTCGACGGTGTCGGACTCCCACACCAGGCGTTCCGCCTGGTTGGTGCCGTAAGGCGGTTCGACGCCCCACAGGTGGATGCGCACGCCGTACGCCTGCGCCGCCTCGACCGCCGGGACCATGTCCTCATCGCCCGCCAGCAGGATCGTGTCGGTGACCGCGTGATGCCTGGCCAGTGCCTCCAGATCGCTCCGGATCTGCGCGTCGACGCCTTTCTGCTGGCCACGGGCGTTCAGGTTGCCGAGGCGCACCTTGACCCACGGGAGCTGGGCGATCACACGCTGGTCGACGGTCGGCACGCGATCACGGGCGGCGTCATACCAATAGATCCGCAGAAGTTCGCCAGAAATACGTGCTTCTGCATGTTTCTGTAGACTCTGGATGAGCTCATCGGCGGCCACCCGATATTCCTTGCGCTCCTTCGCACCGAGCAGCACTTCACCTGCCGCCGCGTACAGATAACCGACATCCACTAGGACGGCGTACTTGGCTGCCACAGGATGCGGCATGAGGTCTGGGATGGCCATGTCGTCCTCCAGGCCGCGGTGTTAGTTGATCGGCTGACTATATACGCCTACTTTCTCTAGATAGTCCCAACTCCCGGGGAACTTGACACCCGATTCTCAGGATCTATCTAGGGTAGTGCGCTCATCCGCCATGCCGACTTCCCTGGGACGACAGGCTTACGCATAGCTCTGGCGGGGTTTCGCCAGGTTTGGCGACGCGGAACTGGAGTGCCCTCCGTTTCGGTCGCCGGACGGCGCCGCGCCGCCAGCGCGGTGACCAACGCGGCGATCTCCTCGGGCGTGGCGTCGCCCCGGACAATACGCAGATGTGGCGTCACAGCGGGATGTTCCCATGCTTCTTGGGCGGGAGCGTGGCCCGCTTGTTCCGCAGCGCGCGCAGCGCCCTGACGACTTGCGGCCGGGTGTCGGCCGGCCGGATCACCGCGTCCACATAGCCCCGTTCGGCCGCGATGTACGGGTTGGCCAGCGTGTCCTCGTACTCGGTGACGAGCTCGGCCCGGCGCGCGTCGGGGTCGCCGGAGGCGGCCAGCTCGCGCCGGTAGAGGATGTTGACCGCGCCCTGCGCCCCCATGACCGCGATCTGCGCGGTGGGCCAGGCCAGGTTGACGTCCGCGCCGAGGTGCTTGGACCCCATGACGTCGTACGCGCCGCCGTACGCCTTGCGGATGATCACGGTGATGAGCGGGACCGTGGCCTCGGCGTACGCGTAGAGGAGCTTGGCGCCGTGGCGGATGATTCCGTTCCATTCCTGATCAGTGCCAGGCAGGAAACCCGGTACGTCAACAAAAGTCAAGATAGGAATATTAAAGGCATCACATGTTCGAATAAATCGGGCGGCCTTCTCCGATGCCTTGATATCCAGGCATCCGGCGAAATGCATGGGCTGGTTGGCCACCACGCCCACCGGCTGCCCGTCCACCCGGCCGTACCCGACCACGATGTTGGGCGCGAACTGCGCGTGGACCTCCAGGAACTCGCCGTCGTCCAGCACGTGCTCGATCACCCGGTGCATGTCGTACGGCTGGTTCGCCGAGTCGGGGATCAGCGCGTCCAGCTCGGGATCGGGGTCGAGGTCGTCGGCCGCCTCGTACGCGGGCGCCTCGTCGAGGTTGTTGGACGGCAGGTACGACAGCAGCGCCTTGACGTAGTCGAGCGCGTCCTGCTCGTCGGTGGCCTGGTAGTGGGCCACGCCCGACTTCGTGTTGTGCGCGTGCGCCCCGCCCAGCTCCTCGAACGTCACCTCCTCGCCGGTCACCGTCTTGATCACGTCGGGACCCGTGATGAACATGTGCGAGGTCTGGTCCACCATGACCACGAAGTCGGTGAGCGCGGGGGAGTAGACGTGGCCGCCGGCCGCGGCGCCCATGATGAGCGAGATCTGCGGGATCACGCCGGAGGCGTGCACGTTGCGCTTGAAGATCTCGGCGTACAGGCCGAGCGCGACCACGCCCTCCTGGATGCGGGCGCCACCGCCCTCGTTGATGCCGATGATCGGGCAGCCGGTCTTGAGCGCCAGGTCGAGCACCTTGACGATCTTCTCGCCGTACACCTCGCCGAGCGAGCCGCCGAACACCGTCACGTCCTGCGAGAACACGCACACCTGCCGGCCGTCGATCGTGCCGTGCCCGGTGATCACGCCGTCGCCGTACGGACGCCGCTTCTCCAGCCCGAACATGGTCGAGCGGTGCCTGGCGAACGTGTCGAACTCCACGAACGAGCCCTCGTCGAGCAGCGCCAGCACCCGCTCTCTGGCCGTCATCTTGCCCTTGGCGTGCTGTTTCTCCACCGCCGCCGCGGACCCCGCGTGCACGGCCTCGTCGAGCCGAAGCTCCAGGTCGGCGATCTTCCCGGCGGTGGTGTGGATGTCCGGCTCTTCCGGCATCGGCTCGGCAGTGGTCATGCGCGCAAGGCTAGCCCCTCCTCCTAGAGTGGTTCCATGACGGACGCCGTACGCACGCACGCCCTGTTCAAGCGCTACGGGCAGCAGATCGCCGTCGCGGGCGTCGATCTGGTGGTCCCCGCGGGCAGCTTCGCGGGGCTCGTCGGGCCCAACGGAGCCGGCAAGACGACCACGCTCAGCATGATCACCGGCCTGCTGCGCCCCGACGGCGGCGTCGCCGAGATCGCCGGCCACTCCGTCTGGCACGACCCGGTCGCGGTCAAGGCCCGCATCGGCGTGCTGCCGGAGGGGCTGCGGCTGTTCGAGCGGCTGTCGGGCCGCGAGCTGCTGATCTACAACGGCCGCCTGCGCGGCATCCCCAGGGCCGACGTCGAGCAGCGCGCGAACGAGCTGCTCGCCGTGATGGACCTCACCGCCAGCGCCGACAAGCTGGTCGTCGACTACTCGACCGGCATGCGCAAGAAGATCGGCCTGGCCGCCGCGCTGCTGCACAACCCGTCGGTGCTCTTCCTCGACGAGCCGTTCGAGGGCGTCGACCCGGTCAGCGCCAACACGCTCACCGAGGTGCTGCGCCGCTACACCGCCTCAGGCTCCACCGTCATCTTCTCCAGCCACGTGATGGACCTGGTCGAGCGGCTGTGCGACTGGGTGTCGGTGATGAGCGCGGGCCAGACCGTGGCGCAGGGCCCGTTAACGGACGTACGCGGTGAGCGCAGCCTCAACGAGGCGTTCCTCGACCTGGTCGGCGGCGCTCCCGGCGGCGGCGAAGCCGGCCTCACCTGGCTCGGCTCCCAGCCCGGCCAGGCGCCCGGCCAGGCGCCCGGCCGAACGCCCGGCCAAGGCCCTGCGCAGGGGCCCGCGTCATGAGCACGGTCGCGCTCTTCGCGCAGCTCAAGCTCCGCCTGCTGGCCGGCAACCTGCGCGGCGACCTGCAACGCAAGATCGGCTTCCTGTTCACCCTCGTCGTAGCGGCCGGCCTGGCCGTGCTCGGCTTCTTCCTCATGGGCCTGCTGCGGCTGGCACCGCCCGACGTCGCCGCCTCGCTCGTCACCCTCGCCTTCGCCGCCCTGCTGCTGGGCTGGATGATCGTGCCGCTGCTGGCGTTCGGCCTGGACGACACGCTCGACCCGGCCAAGCTGGCGCTCCTGCCGCTCGGCACGCGCAGGCTGGCGATCGGCATGTTCACCGCGTCCGTCACCGGCGTCTGGCCGGTCGCGCTGCTCGTCATCACGCTCGGCGCGCTCGTCGGCCTGGCTTCCGGGCCGGGCGGCTGGCTGATCGGGCTGCTCGCGGTGCTGGTGCAGTTCGCGCTCTGCGTGGTGGCGTCCCGGCTGATCACCACGGCACTGTCCAGCGCGCTGCGCACCCGGCGCGGACGTGACGTGCTGGCCGTGGCCGCGCTGCTCGTCGTCCTGCTCGCGCAGCTGCCCAACCTGCTCGTCAACCGCGGCTTCGGCGACCCCGTCGCGCTGCTGCACGGCCTGGCCGGCGTGCTGCGCTGGACGCCGCCCGGCATGCTGGCCCACGCGATCACCGACGGCGGGCTGCTCGGGCTCGGTGAGGTGGCGCTGGTCGCGCTGGTCGCGGTGGTGCTGGCGGTGCTGTGGATCAAGGCGCTCAGCCGGGCCCTGGTCACCCCCGACGTCTCCACGCAGGCGGCCTCCGTCCGCAGGGAGAGCGGCCTGGCCGACCGGTTCCTCCCGGACGGCCCGCTGGCCGCCGTGGTGACCAAGGAGCTGAAGTACATCAGGCGCGAGCCGCGCTACCGCATCGGCTGGTTCAGCGCCATCGTGGTCACCGTCATCCTGGCGTTCTCGCTGACCAACCAGGGCGGCGGCTTCGGCACGCCGATCGGGCTGACCGCGCTCGGCGCCGGGATGATCGCCCTGCAGTCCGTCAACGCGTTCGGCATCGACGGCCGCTCCATGTGGATGAACGCCGTCGCGTTCGGCACCGAGCGCGGCCTGGCCGCCGACCTCGCGGGCCGCCACCTCGCCAACGCGCTCATCGCCGTGCCGCTGCTGACCGTGATCGCCGCGGGCTCCTCCCTGTACGTCGGCCACCCCGAGGCCATCCTGCCCGCCGCGCTCGCCGGGTGGGGCGTGCTCGGCGTCGGGCTCGGGGTGGGCTCGGTGAGCAGCGTCGTGCTGCCGTACACGGTGCCCGACAGGATGAACGCCTTCACCGGCGCCGCCCCGGGCCAGGGCGGGCAGGCGTTCGCGTCGGCGGCGGGCGCCATGGTCGCCGTCGCGGTGCTCGTGCTGCCGTTCGTGGTGCCGCTCGCGTTCGGGCTCACCTGGATCACCGTGCTCGCGCCCTTCTACGGGTTGCTGCTGGAGACGCTCGGGCGGCGGCTGGCCGCCAGGGTCGGCTTCCGCCGTACGCCGGAACTGCTCGCGGCGGTCTCGAAACCCACCTGACCAGTGGTCTAGTCCAATACCTGAGACCGGTCTGCGGCCACGAAATCCGACTCGCTACCCTTCGAAACATGATTGACCAGGGGCTCGAGCGTCGCAGTGCCGCCGTAACCGAGATGCCGGACGAGCTACGCCACGATGTGCGCATGCTCGGCAAACTGCTCGGCCAGGTGCTCGCCGAGCAGGGCGGCGAAGACCTGCTGGCCGATGTCGAACGCTTGCGCAAAGCCGTCATCTCGGCGCGCAAGGGTGAGATCTCGGCCGACGTGATCACCGAGATGGTCGCCGGATGGGAGATCGAGCGGGCCGTGGCCGTGGCCCGCGCGTTCACCTGCTACTTCCATCTGGCCAACCTGGCCGAGGAGCACTACCGCATCCGTACGCTGCGGGAGCGCGACGCCGAGGGCCGGGTGCAGCGCGAATCGCTCGCGCAGGCCGTACAGGAGCTGGGGCACGAACGGGTCGGCGAGCTGCTGGAGGGCCTGGAGCTGCATCCCGTGCTCACCGCCCACCCCACGGAGGCCCGCAGGCGGGCCGTCGTCACCGCGATCCAGCGCATCAGCGGCCAGCTCACCGAGTACAACGCGCCAGGACGCGGCGCCTCCGAGCGCGCCGAGAACAAGCGGCGCATGCTGGAGGAGATCGACCTGCTGTGGCGTACGGCCCAGCTCCGCTCCACCAAGCTCGACCCGCTCGACGAGGTGCGCACCGCCATGGCCGCCTTCGACGAGACACTGTTCCGTACGGTGCCGCAGGTCTACCGCTCGCTCGACGCGGCGCTCGACGAGCGCACCGGCACCCGCCCGCCGCAGGCCAGGCCCTTCATCAGGTACGGCAGCTGGATCGGGGGCGACCGCGACGGCAACCCCAACGTCACCGCCAAGGTCACCCGCGAGACCGTGCAGATCCACTCCGAGCACGTGCTGACGGCGCTGGAGACCGCCTGCAGCCGCATCGCCCGCACGCTGACCGCCTCCGCCCAGTTCGCGCCGCCCTCGGCCGAGCTGCGCACCCGGCTCGCCGCGTCCGTGGACGCCCACCCCGACGTGGTGTCGGAGCTGGCGACCCGCTCGCCGCGCGAGCCGCACCGGCAGTGGCTGCTGTTCGTGGCCGCCCGCATCGCCGCCACCCACCGCCGCGACCTCGACCTCGCCTACCGCTCGCCCGACGAGCTGCTCGCCGACCTGCGGCTGGCCCAGGAGTCGCTGGCCGCCTCGGCGCCGCGCCAGGCGTACGGGGAGCTGCAGCACCTCATCTGGCAGGTGGAGACGTTCGGCTTCCACCTGGCCGAGCTGGAGGTGCGCCAGCACTCCCAGGTGCACGCGGCGGCTCTGGAGGAGCTGCGCGCGGGCGCGGAGCCGTCGGAGCGCACCGAGGAGGTGCTCGCCACGATCCGGGTGATCGGCTGGATCCAGGAGCGCTTCGGCGTCAAGGCGTGCTCCCGCTACGTGGTCTCCTTCACCCGCACGGCCGGCGACATCGCGGCCGTCTACGAGCTGGCCCGCCACGCGCTCGGCGACCGCGCGCCGGTGCTCGACGTGGTGCCGCTGTTCGAGTCGGGCGAGGACCTCGCCAACTCGGCCCGCGTGCTGACCGGCATGCTGGACATCCCGCAGGTGCGGCAGCGGCTCGCCGACACCGGCCGGCGCATGGAGATCATGCTCGGCTACTCCGACTCGGCGAAGGAGCTCGGCCCCGCCGCCGCCACGCTGCGGCTGTACGAGGCACAGGAGGCGCTGACCGCCTGGGCCGCCGAGCACGACGTCAAGCTGCGCATGTTCCACGGCAGGGGCGGCGCGCTCGGCCGCGGCGGCGGCCCCGCCAACCGCGCGGTGCTGGCCCAGGCGCCCGGCTCGGTCGCGGGCCGGTTCAAGGTCACCGAGCAGGGCGAGGTCATCTTCGCCCGCTACGGCCACATCGCCATCGCCCGCCGGCACCTGGAGCAGGTGGCCAACGCGGTGCTCATGGCCTCGTCGCCCACCGTGAGCGAGCGCACGGCCGCCGCCGCCGAGCGCTTCCGCGGGCTGGCCGAGCAGGTGGCGACCGCCTCCGAGCAGGCGTATCGGGCGCTGACCGAGGCGCCCGGCTTCCCCGAGTGGTTCGGCCTGGTCAGCCCGCTGGAGGAGATCGGCACGCTGCGGCTCGGCTCCCGCCCGGCGCGGCGCGGGCTCGGCGCGCCCCGCTCGCTCGACGACCTGCGGGCCATCCCGTGGGTGTTCGCCTGGGCGCAGACCAGGGTCAACCTGCCCGGCTGGTACGGCCTCGGCAGCGGCCTCGCCTCCGTCGGCTCCGTCGACGAGCTGCGGGCGGCGTACCAGGAGTGGCCGCTGTTCAACGCGATGCTGGACAACGCCGAGATGTCGCTGGCCAAGACCGACCGCTCGATCGCCAAGCGCTACCTCGCGCTGGGCGGGCGGGAGGACTTCAGCAGGCAGGTGCTCGAAGAGTACGACCGCACCCGCGAGCTGGTGCTGCGCGTCACCGGGCACACCCGGCTGCTGGAGAATCGCAAGGTGCTCAGCAGGGCCGTGCAGCTGCGCGACCCGTACGTGGACGCGCTGTCGCACCTCCAGCTCCGCGCCCTGCGCGCGCTGCGCACCGGCAACCCGTCGGAGCAGGAGCGCGACCGGCTGTCCACGCTGCTGCTGCTGTCGGTCAACGGGGTCGCGGCCGGCCTGCAGAACACCGGCTGATCGTCGGGTGAGCCCGTGCCGGAAACGGCACGGGCTCACGCCTGGACGCGTCGGGCGCCTCTACGCGCTCACGCCTGGACGCGTTCGGCGCCCGCGTACACGTTGCAGCGCTCGCCGCGCAGGAAGCCCACCAGCGTCAGGCCGAACTCCCTGGCCAGCTCCACCGCCAGCGACGACGGCGCCGACACCGCGCACACCACGGGCACGCCGGCCGCCAGCGCCTTCTGCATGATCTCGTAGCTGGCCCGGCCGCTCACCATGAGCACGTGCTCGGCCAGCGGCAGCCGCCCGGTCAGCGCCGCCCAGCCGGCCAGCTTGTCCACGGCGTTGTGCCGGCCGACGTCCTCGCGTACCGCCACCGGCGTCCCGTCGGCCGCGAACAGGCCCGCCGCGTGCAGGCCTCCCGTCTTGCCGAACACGCCCTGGGCCCGACGCAGCGCTTCCGGCAGCGCGTACAGCAGGTCGGGGGAGAGCTCCAGCCGGCCGCGCGGCACCGGGCGGCAGCGGTCGCGCAGTGCGTCGAGGCCGGCGGAGCCGCACACGCCGCACGCGCTCGAGGTGAGGAAGTGCCGGTCGAGCGCGGGCAGCTCGGGGATGGGGCCGTTCAGCCGCACCGTCACGGTGTTGTAGCGCGCCTCGGGCGGCAGGTCCTCGTCGGTGCAGTACGCGATCGCCGCGATGTCACCGGGCCCCGCCAGCCCCTCGCCGTGCAGGAACCCGGCCGCCAGCTCGAAGTCGTGGCCCGGCGTGCGCATGGTGATGGCGACCGTCCTGCGGGCGCCGTCGGGCGCGGTGAGCCGGATCTCCAGCGGCTCCTCCGTCGCCAGGTCGTCGCGCCGGTCGCGCCCCGACGCGCCGGACAGCTCCCTGACGCGAACGCGGGTGATCGGCCCTGGCCGTGGCCGCGCGACCTCACCGGTAGGCATGCTCATCCCTCCGTCCCACCCCCTGCGAAGATAGGGGGATGCCCGACTCACGCTACTCCGACCTGGAGCGCCCGCCCCTGCCCGAGGCGGCGCTCAACCGCGCCCTGGTCCGCCCCGGCTCGCTGTGGACCGCGCTCACCGTCGTCGACAGCACCGGCTCCACCAACGCCGACCTGGCCGCGGCGGCCCGCGACGGCGCGCCGGAGGGCACGGTGCTGGTCGCCGAGTCGCAGCAGGCGGGCCGCGGCCGGCTGGGCCGCGCCTGGTCGGCGCCGCCGCGCTCGGGGCTGACGTTCTCGATCCTGCTCAGGCCCACGGTGCCGGTGGCGGCCCAGGGCTGGCTGTCCCTCCTGTACGGCGTCGCCGCCGCCTCCGCCGTCCGCCGCCTGGCCGAGGTCGACGTCCGGCTGAAGTGGCCCAACGACCTGCTGATCGGTGAGCGCAAGCTGGCCGGGGTGCTGGCCGAGCGGGCCGACGACGCCGTGATCATCGGCATGGGCATGAACGTCTCACTGCGCGAGGACGAGCTGCCCGTCGAGACCGCCACGTCGCTGGCCGTCGAGAAGGCCGCCTGCGCCGACCGCGACCCGCTGCTGCGGGCCGTGCTGCGCGAGGTCGAGAGCCACTACCGCGAATGGACGCAGGCGGGCGGCGACGCCGAGGCGGCCGGGCTGCGCTCGGCCTACCTGGCCTCCAACGCCACCATCGGCCGCAGGATCAGGGTCGAGCTGCCCGGCGACCGCACGCTCACCGGCCTCGCGACCGGCGTCGACCTGGCCGGTCACCTGCTGGTGGAGGCGGGCGGCGAGCGCCACACACTGAGCGCCGGCGACGTCGTGCACGTCAGACCGGCGGGGTGATCAGCCCGGTTCGTCCGGTGGCATGGCAGGCCGGTGGCGTTGGTGGCACGATACGGGCCATGACCATTCCCGACCACCATCTGACGCAGGGTGAGCGGCGCGTCCGGTCCTTCCACCCCCACTGGAAGCGGCTCGTCGTCCCCTTCATCGCGCTGGTCCTCATCGCCGCCGCGTCGGGCGCCGCGATCTACTTCATCCCGGGCGACTTCGCGTACGCCTCCTACGCCAGGATCGCGGTGGCCGTCATCGGGCTCATCCTGCTGACGATCTGGTCGTTCGTGCCGTACCTGCAGTGGAAGAACACCGGCTACGTGCTCACCACCCACCGCTTCACGATCAGCACGGGCGTGCTCAACAAGTCGACCGACGAGATCCCGATCGCCAAGGTCAACACGGTGAGCTCCGACCAGACCTTTCCCGAGCGGCTGCTCGGCTGCGGCACGCTGACGGTCGAGTCGGCGGGCGAGCGGGGCGAGATCGTGCTGCGCGACATCCCGAAGATCCAGGACGTCCGCACCGACCTGTTCCGCCTCGTGGAGGACGCCTCCGACGGCGAGATCGACGGCCGCTGACCGCGAGCGGCCGGTCCGTGTGAGAAGTGCTCCCGGCGTGGTCCAGCCCCATGTCTTGCGGAGATCATCCTCCTGACACAAGATGGCTGGCATGCCGTACGAAGTGCAGGGCGTCGTCGCCCGGGGCAAGGGCCAGGAAGTTTCGCTCGAGACGGTGCTCGTGCCGGACCCAGGTCCGGGCGAGGCGGTGGTGAATGTGCAGGCCTGCGGCGTGTGCCACACCGACCTGCACTATCGGGAAGGCGGGATCAGCGACGACTACCCGTTCCTGCTCGGCCATGAGGCGGCGGGCGTCGTCGAGGCGGTCGGCCCCGGCGTCACCGAGGTCGAGCCGGGCGACTTCGTCATCCTCAACTGGCGCGCGGTGTGCGGCCAGTGCCGGGCCTGCCTGCGCGGCCGTCCGTGGTACTGCTTCAACACCCACAACGCCACCCAGAAGATGACGCTCAAGGACGGCACGGAGTTGTCTCCGGCGCTCGGCATCGGGGCGTTCCTGGAGAAGACGCTCGTCGCGGCCGGCCAGTGCACGAAGGTCTCGTCCGAGGCGCCCGCGCAGGTCGCGGGCCTGCTGGGGTGCGGCGTGATGGCCGGGCTCGGCGCGGCGATCAACACCGGCGGCGTCACCCGGGGCGACAGCGTGGCCGTCATCGGCTGCGGCGGCGTCGGCGACGCGGCCATCCTCGGCGCCTCGCTGGCCGGCGCGAACCGGATCATCGCCGTCGACGTGGACGACCGCAAGCTGGAGTGGGCCCGCCAGTTCGGCGCCACCCACACGGTCAACTCCCGCGCGAACGACCCGGTCGCGGCCATCCGCGAGCTGACCGGGGGCAACGGCGCCGACGTGGTGGTCGAGGCGGTGGGCAGGCCCGAGACGTACGAGCAGGCGTTCTACGCCCGCGACCTGGCCGGCACGGTCGTGCTGGTCGGCGTGCCGACCCCCGAGATGCGCATCGACCTGCCGCTGCTCGACGTGTTCGGCCGCGGCGGCGCGCTGAAGTCCTCCTGGTACGGCGACTGCCTGCCCTCGCGCGACTTCCCGATGCTCATCGACCTGTTCCTGCAGAACCGCCTGCCGCTCGACAAGTTCGTCTCGGAGACGATCGCGATCGGCCAGGTCGAGGAGGCGTTCGCGAAGATGCACAGGGGCGAGGTGCTGCGTTCGGTGGTGGTCTTCTGATGATCGACCGGGTCATCACGTCGGGCACGTTCTCGCTGGACGGCGGCACGTGGGACGTCGACAACAACGTTTGGCTGGTCGGTGACGCCCGCGAGGTCGTGGTCATCGACGCCGCCCACGACGCGGCGGCGATCGCCGAGCGGGTGGGCGGCCGCGCGGTGCGGGCCATCGTCTGCACCCACGCGCACAACGACCACATCAACGCCGCCCGCGACCTGGCCGAGCGCACCGGCGCGCCGATCCGGCTGCACCCGGCCGACCAGGTGCTGTGGGAGCAGGTCTACGGGCCCGAGGTGGCGTACGAGCCGTTGGGCGACGGCGACAAGCTGACCGTGGGCGGCATCGCGCTGCAGGTGCTGCACACGCCGGGGCACGCGCCGGGCGCGGTCTGCCTGTACGCGCCCGACCTGGGCGCCTTGTTCAGCGGCGACACGCTGTTCAAGGGCGGCCCGGGGGCGACCGGCCGGTCCTACAGCTCGTTCGAGACCATCATCGACTCGATCAAGGAGCGGTTGCTGACGCTGCCGTCCGAGACGGTCGTGCACACCGGCCACGGCGACTCCACCTCGATCGGCGCGGAGGCTCCGCACCTTGAGGAGTGGATCGCCCGCGGCCACTGATCGGCGGCAGGCCCTTCACCTGCGGGGATAGACGACTGTGACCGACCCAATGTAGGCATGCCTAACCTCAGTGGGCTATCTTAGGTGTGCCTTACCTAAGGCGCTCCCCCGTTGTCCCTGCGTGAAAGGTCTGCCCCCACATGTACGTGTGCATCTGTCGTGCCGTGACCGAGAACGAGGTGCACGACTGCATCGCGGAAGGGGCGACCAGCGCCAAGCAGATCCGCGACACCACTGGTGCCGGTGGTGACTGTGCCCGTTGTGTACGGAAGATCTGTGCGATCCTGAAAAGGTCTCAAGAACTGACGACCGCATGACCGGATAGCGATGAGGGGCCCGTTATGCAGGGCGACAAGCAGATCATCGAGCTGCTCAACGAACAGCTGACCGCCGAGCTGACCGCGATCAACCAATACTTCCTGCACGCCAAGATGCAGGAGAACTGGGGATACACCAAGCTCGCCAAGCACACCCGCGACGAGTCCTTCGAGGAGATGCGCCACGCCGAGCGCCTCACCGACCGCATCCTCTTCCTCGAGGGCCTGCCCAACTACCAGCGGCTCGGCACGCTGCACATCGGCCAGACCGTCCCTGAGCAGCTCCAGGCCGACCTGGAGGTGGAGCTGGCGGTGGTGCAGCGCCTGCGGCCGGCGATCCAGCTGATGCGCGAGAAGGGCGACATCACCTCGGCCAACATCTTCGAGGACATCCTCAGGGACGAGGAAGAGCACATCGACTACCTGGAGACCGAGCTGGAGCTCATCCAGAGCCTGGGCGAGCAGCTCTACCTGGCCAGGTACACCGAGCCGCGCTCGTACGACGACTGACCCGCCCGGCCATTCGGGGCGCGCCGCATCCCGTCAGCCGCGCGCCCCCGGCGTCCGGCGCGCTCTCAGGGTGGAATATCCGGAAATCAGCGGCATTTCCGCTTGATCGAAAATCCGATTGTTATGGGAGAAACGCCGAATCTCACGAGGTTGCGGCGTTCGCGAGCGGGCATGACCACCCGATGACTCCCGCCCCACAGGCCCCCGGTGTTTTAATCACCACCTACCGTATTTTAGCTGTGTTTGCCCAGGTCAATGGATAGGTCAACGACGAGTCAAACCGCGCGCTGTGCCCGGGAAACGATCGCCTAAGGTCCTACGATCGCTTTATGACCTGCGTTCTTCTCGCCGAGGATGACACCTCGATTTCCGAGCCGCTCGCGCGCGCCCTGCGCCGCGAGGGCTATCAGGTCGAGGTGAGTCCCGATGGCCCTCAAGCGCTTGAGAGGGCCCTTTCGGGCGGCATCGACCTCATTGTTCTCGATCTTGGCCTGCCGGAGATGGACGGCCTCGAGGTCGCCCGCCGGATCCGCGCCGAAGGCCACGGCACTCCGGTCCTGATCCTCACGGCACGTGTCGACGAGGTCGACACCGTCGTCGGCCTCGACGCCGGCGCCGACGACTACGTGACGAAACCGTTCCGCCTCGCCGAGCTGCTCGCCAGAGTGCGGGCGCTGCTGCGGCGTGGCACGTCCGAGACCCCGGTCGTCCAGGGGGTGCGCATCGACGCCGACTCGCGCCGCGCCTGGATGGGGGACAAGGAGCTGCATCTGACCACGAAGGAGTTCGACCTGCTGCGGGTGCTCGTCCGCGACGCCGGCAAGGTCGTCACCCGCGAGCAGATCATGCGCGAGGTGTGGGACACCAACTGGTGGGGCTCCACCAAGACGCTCGACATGCACATCTCCTGGTTGCGTCGCAAGCTGGGCGACGACGCCGCCAAGCCGCGTTACATCACCACGGTCCGGGGGGTCGGCTTCAGGTTCGAGCGCGAGTAGGAGATGCGCCGCCGACTGCTCTCCTCCACTCTGCTCGTCGCGGTCATCGCGGTCCTGCTGCTGGGGGTCCCCCTGGGCGTCGTCGTCAGCCGCCTGATCGTCGATGAGGCGGCTCAGGAGCTCGGGGCTGAGGCCAAGCGTCTCGTGGGAGAGGTGGAGTACGCCCGCGTCCAGGAGGCGCCGCTCGACCCCCAGCAACTGGAACAGAAATACCCGGGCAGATTCATTCAGATCTGGGAACGCGGAACCCCCCTGAGGGTGACCGTCGTCGGCGACCCCCCGCCGTCGGGTCACCTCATGACCGAGGACGCCCAGACCAACACCGGTGTCTACGTACGCATCAGCCGCGACCGCGACCAGGTCGAGCAGGACGTACGGGCTCGCCTGCTGCTCATCGTGGCCCTCGCCGGCGCCGCGCTGGCCGTGGCCGTGAGCCTGGCCGTCGTGCAGTCGCGTCGGCTCACGCTGCCCTTGCAGGACCTGGCGAAGATCGCCGACCGGCTGGGCTCAGGAGACGCGCGGCCGAGCAAGCACCGCTACGGCATCCCCGAGCTCGACCGCGTGGCGCAGGTGCTCGACCGCAGCGCCACCCGCATCTCCGACCTGCTCACCCGCGAGCGCGAGTTCGCCACCGACGCCTCCCACCAGCTCCGCACCCCCTTGACGGGGCTGACGATGCGTCTTGAGGAGATCGTGGCCTCATCCGACGAGCCCGAGGTCGTCCGCGAGGAGGGCGAGGCGGCGATCGTGCAGGCCGAGCGGCTCACCGCGGTCATCGACGAGCTGCTGGCCGCGGCCCGCCGCCAGCGGCACGCCCAGGCCGAGCCGGTGGCCGTGGACGAGGTGCTGGTGCAGCAGATGACCGAGTGGGAGCCGGTGTTCAAGGACGCGGGCCGCGTACTGCAGCTCGAAGGCACGCGCGGGCTCAAGGCGATGGCCACCACCGGCGGCTTCGGCCAGGTCATCGCCTCGCTGCTGGAGAACTCCCTGCGGCACGGCGGCGGCGCCGTCACCGTCACCACCACCTGCGGCGACAACTACGTGGTGATCGAGGTGGCGGACGAGGGCCCCGGCATCGCCGACGACATCGCCCCCAAGATCTTCGACAGGAACGTCAGCGGCGGCGGAGGCACCGGCCTCGGCCTGACGCTGGCCCGCGCGCTGGCCGCCGCCGACGGCGGCCGGCTGGAGCTGGTGCGGCGCAGGCCCGCGACGTTCGCCATCTTCCTGCGGCCGGCCGACGACGACGGCCGCAACAGGGTGGTCAGCGGTCCTGCCTGACGCCGCCCTCCGGCAGCTCCACCGGGATCGGCTCGGTGGCCTCCAGGAACACCCACTTCTTGTACGACCAGTAGCGGAACAACGTGCCGAGCCCGACGCCCACGATGTTGGCGATGTTGAAGCTGAGCGTGTCGTGCAGGCCGAGCGTGTAGGTGGTGAAGCCGATCGTCAGCATGCCGAACAGCAGGGCGATGCCGTTGAGCAGGAAGAACAGGAAGTATTCGCGGCCCAGCCCGCTCTGCTCGCGGTGGCGGAAGGTCCAGAAGCGGTTGCCCAGGTAAGCGAAGGTCGTGGAGATCGTCGTCGCCACGACCTTGGAGGTCAGCGGGCCCAGGCCGACCACGACGTTGAAGAGGTTGAGCAGACTCGTGTCGAGGACGAACGCGACCGCCCCGATGCTGCCGAACTTGGCCAGCTCGTGCACGAGGGACGCGAACCGCTCGTAGAGCCGCTTGGCGAATGTCACGTCTCTGCTCGGTCCTTCCTTGTCGAGCTGACCCACTCAGCGTACCGGTCACGATGAGGGCCGGACGTCAGGCGTACGAACATACCCCGCAAAGAAGGTCTGCAGAAATATCGCCCTATGTGCGGCATACCCGTTAAAGAGGCATTACGCTGCCATGCAGTTCGAGGGCACGCGAATCGCTGGGCGGTCGTGCCTGCGAGGCAACCCGGAACGGCCGTCCAGCCCCCTGACGAGTGCGGACGTTGACCCGGAAGGTCCAGGGCCGGGCGGGGTAAGTGGTTGCGTCCCGGTAAGCTCGCCTGACGTGAGTGCCATCAGCCCCATCGGACCGGTCGTCGGCATCGTCGGCGCGGGCCAGCTCGCCAGGATGTCGCAGCCGCCCGCCATCGCGCTCGGTGTCGAGCTGCGGGTGCTGGCCAACACTCCTGCGGAGAGCGCGGCCCGGGTCATCGTCGACACGCGCATCGGAGACTATCGCGATCTTGAGGTGCTCCGGGCGTTCGCGCAGGGTTGCGACGTCGTCACCTTCGACCACGAGCACGTCCCCACCGAGCACATCAAGGCCCTGGCCGCCGACGGCCACACCGTGCGGCCCGGCGCCGACGCCCTCGTGCACGCCCAGGACAAAGCGGTCATGCGCGAGCGGCTCAGCGCGATCGGCGTGCCCTGCCCCGCCTGGCGGCGGGTCCCGTCCGTCGGCGACGCCACCGCCTTCGCCGAGTCCCACGGCTGGCCGGTCGTGCTCAAGGCCGTGCGCGGCGGCTACGACGGGCGCGGCGTGTGGGTGTGCCGCACGCCCGAAGAGGTCGCCGAGGCGTTCGCGACCGGCGTCGAGCTGATGGCCGAGGCGTTCGTACCGTTCGAGCGTGAGGTGTCCGTACTGGTCGCCCGCTCGCCCCACGGGCAGGGCGTCAGCTACCCCGTCGTCGAGACCGTGCAGCAGGACGGCATCTGCGTCGAGGTCATCGCGCCCGCCCCCGACCTCGACCCCGAGGCGGCCGCGCGGGCCCAGCACATCGGCTTGCAGATCGCCCACGAGCTGGGCGTGACCGGGCTGCTGGCCGTCGAGATGTTCCAGACCGCGCGCGGCTTCGTGGTCAACGAGCTGGCCATGCGCCCCCACAACAGCGGCCACTGGACGATCGAGGGCGCCACTACCTCGCAGTTCGAGCAGCACCTGCGAGCCGTGCTCGACCTGCCGCTCGGCTCGCCCCGCATGACCGCGCAGGTCGTCGTCATGGCCAACCTGCTCGGCGGCGACGACCCCGACCTGTTCAAGCGCTACGAGCACGTGCTCGCCCACGATCCCGGCATCAAGCTGCACTTCTACGGCAAGGAGGTGCGGCCGGGCCGCAAGATCGGCCACGTCACCGCGCTGGGCTCCAACCTCGACGAAGTACGCGCCCGAGCCCGCCACGCCGCCGTCTACCTCATGACCGGGGAGTACACATGAGCACCGGCCCCACCGTCGGCATCGTCATGGGGAGCGACTCGGACTGGCCGGTCATGAAGGCCGCCGCCGAGGCGGTCGCCGAGTTCGGCGTGCCGTTCGAGGCCGACGTGGTCTCGGCGCACCGCATGCCGGTCGAGATGATCGACTACGGCCGCCAGGCCGCGTCCCGGGGCATCAAGGTGATCATCGCCGGCGCCGGCGGGGCGGCCCACCTCCCCGGCATGCTGGCCTCCGTCACGCCGCTGCCCGTCATCGGAGTGCCGGTGCCGCTCAAATACCTCGACGGCATGGACTCCCTGCTGTCCATCGTCCAGATGCCCGCGGGGGTGCCCGTCGCCACCGTCGCCGTCGGCGGCGCCCGCAACGCCGGCCTCCTCGCCGTCCGCATCCTGGCCGCGTCCGATGAGGGGTTGCGGGCGCGGATGGAGGAGTTCCAGGTGCGGTTGAAGGAGCAGGCGTACGCGAAGGGCGAACGCCTGCGCGCCGAGGCCGCCGGCCTCTGACACCTCCGGCTCGCCCCCGGCCCGCGCCGCGCGCGCCGTCCCACGCATGACCCCGGCCACGCCGCCGGTCGCGGTCGCGCACGCGCCCCTGCGTGTGCCGCTGAGCGCGGTTGCTTGCCTTTATCCTGAGGTTTTCCGTGGATAGGGTGCGTTCCCATGGACGACGACCCGATCAAGGGCCACGAGGCCCGCGTACGCGCTGTTGACCCGCTCGTGGCCGACCAGGGCACGCTGGTCGTCAGGGAGCGGGACGTGCCGCTGGAGGTGCCCGGTGGCGTCGGCCTGACCAACGTGGACCGGCTCGACCCCGGCAGCCTCCAGGCCGCGTGGTCGCCGCTGGTCGTGCACCGGCTGCGCGCCCGGGTGTCAGGACCCGACCCGGAGGCCGTGCTGGGGGCGCTCATCGACCGCTGGCTGGCCCTGCCCCGCGACGACGAGCCCGAGCAGGCGCTGAGCGTGGTGTGGCCGAGCCGCGACACCGTACCGGTCAGGGCGCTGGCCAGGAGCGGGTTCGCCCCCATCGTGGCGGTCTCCGTCCACCGCCTGCGCCCGCACGACGCGCCCGCCGCACCGGTGAAGATCCGTACGGCGGGTCCGGACGACGTGGACGTGGTCGCGGACATGTACGAGCGGCTCGCCGCCTACGACGCGCAGTTCGGCTGGGTGACGCCACGGGCCGGCACCCCCGACAGGATCAGGGAGTCGGTG
The DNA here is from genome assembly GCF_040609855.1 of Nonomuraea sp. NPDC004580. Lineage (NCBI taxonomy): Bacteria > Bacillati > Actinomycetota > Actinomycetes > Streptosporangiales > Streptosporangiaceae > Nonomuraea > Nonomuraea sp. NPDC004580. The sequence goes on from NZ_JBEXLH010000001.1 coordinate 231,572, forward strand.
GCGGGCGAGGTGCTGCCGCTGGATTGGTGCTGGCTGGCCGAGGTGGACGGCCGGCCCGCGGGCTGCCTCATCGTCGAGCCGCCCGCCAGGGCCCGCTGGATCTCGGGCTGGGTGCACGACGCGCCGGTGGCGTACCTGGGAGTGATGTACGTCGAGCCGGAGCTACGGGGGCGCGGCATCGGTGCGGCGCTGACCGAGGTCGCGCACGCGCACGCGGCGGCCGAGGGCGTGTCGTCCCTGCTGCTGCACCACGCGCTGCCCAACCCGCTCTCGACCCCGTTCTGGGCCCGGCGCGGCTACCGCCCGCTGCTCACCCAGTGGATCCGCCACCTCACGACCTGAAGGTCAGGGGCGGCCGAGGGCGCGGTAGTGCCAGCCGGCCGAGCGCCACGCCTCGGCGTTGAGCGCGTTGCGCCCGTCCACGATGCGCCGGGCGGCCACGACGGCCCCCAGCTCCTCCGGGTCGAGCCGGATGAACTCCTGCCACTCCGTGAGCAGCAGCACCACATGCGCCCCGCGTACCGCCTCGACGGCCGATTCGCCGTAGTTCAGCTCGGGATGCGCCTTGCGGGCGTTGTCGAGCGCGATCGGGTCGTACACGGTGACCGCGCCGCCTTGGTGGCCGATCGTGACGGCCACGTCGAGCGCGGGGGAGTCGCGGATGTCGTCGGAGTTGGGCTTGAACGCGGCCCCGAGCACGCCGACCGTGCAGCCGTGGAAGGAGCCGCCGGCCAGCTCTCTGGCCAGGTCGACCATGCGGGCCCTGCGGCGCATGTTGATCGCGTCGACCTCGCGCAGGAACGTCAGCGCCTGGTCGGCCCCCAGCTCGCCGGCCCGTGCCATGAAGGCCCTGATGTCCTTGGGCAGGCAGCCGCCGCCGAAGCCGAGCCCGGCGTTGAGGTAGCGGCCGCCGATGCGGTCGTCGTACGACAGCGCCTCGGACAGCAGCTCGACGTCGGCGTGCGCGGCCTCGCAGACCTCGGCCATGGCGTTGATGAAGGAGATCTTGGTGGCCAGGAACGCGTTCGCCGCCGTCTTGACCAGCTCGGCCGTCGCGAAGTCGGCCACCACGATCGGAACGTCGCCGATCGGCTCGTACACCTCACGCAGGATCTTCTCGGCGCGTTCGGAGCGTACGCCGAGCACGATGCGGTTGGGGTGCAAAGTGTCCTCGACGGCGAAGCCCTCGCGCAGAAACTCGGGGTTCCAGGCCAGCTCGGCTTCGCCGCCGGCGGGCGCGAGCCGGGCGAGCTTGTCGGCCAGCCGTTCGGCGGTGCCGACGGGGACCGTCGACTTGCCCACGACCAGGCATTCGCGGTCGAGGAGCGGGGCGAGGGATTCGATGGCGTTGTCCATGTACGTGATGTCTGCGGCATACTCGCCGCGTTTCTGCGGGGTGCCCACGCAGATGAAGTGCACGTCGCCGAAGGCGGCGACCTCGTCGTACGAGGTGGTGAAGCGCAGCCGCCCGGATTCGAGGCCACGGCGAAGGACGGGTTCGAGGCCCGGCTCGTGGATGGGGAGCTCGCCGGCGTTCAGACGTCGGATCTTGTCGGCGTCGACGTCGAGGCCCAGGACGTCGAACCCGAGATCAGCCATGCACGCCGCATGGGTGATTCCGAGGTATCCGGTCCCGATCACCGTGAGGCGGTATGGCACGAGTGGGCTCCTTTCGATCCGCGCAGGCATGCTACCGGGGCCCTCGCTACCTCGTACGTGCCACCTGCACTTCGCCGCAAACCGTACTAGCTGGTAACAAGATGGTCGGACGTCCTAGTATCTGACGCATGAGCTTTCCTCTCTATGCGCCCGCCGAAGAGCACGACATGCTCAGGGAGACCGTGCGGGCCCTGGCCGACGAGAAGATCGCGCCGCACGCCGCCGAGATCGACGAGACCGAGGAGTTCTCCTGGGACGTCTACAAGGCGCTCGTGGCCGCCGACCTGCACGCCGTGCACGTGCCCGAGCAGTACGGCGGCGCCGGGGCCGACGCGCTGGCGACCGTGATCGTCATCGAGGAGGTGGCCAGGGCCTGCGCGTCGTCGTCCCTGATCCCCGCCGTCAACAAGCTCGGCACCGTCCCGCTGCTGCTGTCGGCCTCGGAGGAGCTCAAGGCCCGCTACCTGGCGCCGGTGGCGCGCGGGGAGGCGATGTTCTCGTACGCGCTGTCGGAGCCTGAGGCGGGCTCCGACGCGGCGTCCATGAAGACGCGGGCCGTCGCCGACGGGGACGCGTACGTGCTCAACGGCACCAAGATGTGGATCACCAACGCCGGCGTGTCCGAGTACTACACCGTCATGGCCGTCACCGACCCGTCGGCCGGCGCGCGCGGCATCTCCGCCTTCGTCGTGGAGAAGTCGGACGAAGGCGTCTCGTTCGGGCCCAAGGAGAAGAAGCTCGGCATCAAGGGCTCGCCCACCCGCCAGGTCATTTTCGACAACGTCCGCATCCCGGCCGACCGCATGATCGGCGCGCCCGGCACCGGCTTCAAGACCGCCCTCGCCACCCTCGACCACACCCGCGTCACCATCGCCGCCCAGGCCCTCGGCATCGCCCAGGGCGCACTGGACTTCGCGATCGGCTACGTCAAGGAACGCAAGCAGTTCGGCCGGCCGATCGCCGACTTCCAGGGCCTGCAGTTCATGATCGCCGACATGGGCATGAAGCTCGAGGCGGCCCGGCAGCTCACGTACCACGCGGCCGCGAAGTCCGAGCGCGCGATGCACGGCGAGCCCCAGAAGGACCTCACCTACCTGTCGAGCGCCGCGAAGTGCGCCGCCTCGGACGCCGCCATGGAGATCACCACGGACGCGGTGCAACTGCTGGGCGGGTACGGCTACACGAAGGACTTCCCGGTGGAACGCATGATGCGCGACGCCAAGATCACCCAGATCTACGAGGGCACCAACCAGATCCAGCGCATGGTCATGGCCCGCCAACTCCTGAAGTAGGGCGCTGAGCAGCGAAAACCCCGGTCCTTCGATAGGGGGAGCCGGGGCGCTGCTCCGTGGCTGTCGTGGCTGTTCGTGAGACACGGAGCAGAGCGGGCCGCAGAAGCCTCAGTCCGTACGATTGGATCATGCAGCGCCTCGCCCTCTTCGACCTCGACAACACACTCGTGAACTTGGACGAGGCGTTCCAGATGTGGGCGGGGGAGTTCGCCGCCGATCATGGTCTCGGCAGCGGGGCAGTGGAGTGGCTGATCACCTTGAACAAGGCCGGCCATCCGCACCGTGCGGAGTTCTTCACGTTGGCGCAGGAGCACTTCGCCCTCGCGCAGTCGGTGGAGGAGCTTTGGGCGGAATACCGAAGGCGTATGCCGCATCTGGTGCGGTGCCGCCCGGAGGTGTTGGACGGTCTGGCCCGGCTGCGTGAGGCCGGTTGGAAGGTCGCCATCGTCACCAACGGCATGGCGGACAACCAGCTAGGCAAGCTGCAAGCCACCGGTCTGGCCGACGCTGTTGACGCCTACGCGCTCTCGGGCGTCGAGGGCATCCGCAAGCCAGACGCCAGGCTGTTCGAGATAGCCGCCGGCCGGTGCGGCGCGGCTTGCGCCGATGGCGGATGGATGGTCGGCGACCACCTCGTCGCCGACATCGCCGGAGGACGCGCGGCAGGTTTGAGCACCATCCGCATCGACCGGGGCACATGGCCAGAGGCGCAGAACGACGCGGACCACGTCGTGGCTGACGTGGTCCTGGCTATGGAGATCGTGCGAGAGAGCGCGGCGGCCCGCGGTTAGGCCGGGCTCGCTCCCTTCTCGTGATGGACGGCAGCAGTCACCCTGCTTGACCGGTCAGGATACGTAGCCACAAGGTGCGAGCCGCTCCTGCGCTCATCCAGGGGCTCTCGACCATGATTTCCAAGTCCTTGCCGGTGTAGCGCCGCATGAACCACAGGCCGCCCGCCGTACACAGCTCGTACATCGGGCGCAGGCACATGCATGTGTGCTCGCGGACCCGCACCCGAGGACAACGGGACTCGCTCTGCTGCCAGCCCACCTGTAGCGCGCGGTCATGAGGGCGAGCGGGATGCTCGCTGTGGTAGTCGGAGTGCCAGAACGAGCCGCTCATGACCTCACCTCCAGCTCGTTCTGCGCCTGGAGCAGCGAGACGAAGGACTCCACATCGTCCGCACCCACGGTTTGCTGAAATCCCTCGTCGATGTCGGCATCCCGAAGCCGGACACCTCGCCGCGTCCCGTAGAAGGCACCCGTGTCACTTCGGAACAAGGACCAGCCCGGGAATGCGGCGCGAAGATCGTCAAGGTCACAGGGAAGCGTCGCCATATCGCCACTGTAGAAGGCCTGTTTAACCCTGTCCATGCCATGACAAAACATGGGTTGGTACGGGCTGTATGTTCAGGTATTCCTATGGTTGGAGAGTGATTGAGTTCGAGCCGGATCGCTTCAGGTGGGAGCAGGTAGCCGACGTCCTCCGTCGGCGCATCAGCGACGGCACCTACCGACCCAAGCACCTGCTGTCGGAAGTGCAGCTCATGCAGGAGTTCGGCGTAGCCCGCGGCACCCTCCGCAAGGCCATGCAACGCCTACGGGATGAGAAGCTGATCTACACGATCCCCAACCTCGGCAGCTTCGTCGGCCAACGCACCGACCCCAGCGCGACCAACGACGCGGACCCCGCAGAGCAACCCTGAAGAGGTAAGCAACGCGTCTGACCGTGGTGCGCCAGCAGATGGGCTAGAGAGACCGCCCGGCCGGCTCACAGGAGTCACGCTTCTGCGCTACCGGGGTTCTCCTGAGAAACGCCAGCCGAGGAAATTTGACGAAGCCATCCAATCCTCTATGCGGCCGAGCATCGACCAGCGCCGGTCGCAGCAGCGGTGTCGGACCAGAGGACATGATCCCAGCTCAGGTCAGAGATCGGTATACGGCAAGATCACCGGATGAGACTTTTCTCCACGTCTTCAAGGGCCGAGCCGCCTGCGGCGCCTCAGCCGTGCGTTCGGGCTGTAGTGGCCGCGCTGCGGCTCTCGGCTGGTCGCGGCCACCACAGCCCATGCACGACTCGTACCGCTGGCCACACGTCAAGTTCAGGCGTGGGACACCTACATGGACTCCTTGAGTACGACACGAGCAAGCGGCAGCGACTGTACGAATCGCCCAGCCTCATCCCAGTCGGGTTGTCCGTCGGGTGTAACGGGAAGTCGGATAACGGAATCCTTCAGTCTCCCGATGCTCCACTTACGTCCGTAGTTCCACCGAAACTTCTCAGCGTATAGCAACGTACAAACAAACAAAGACGCTGCCTCCGACAGGGGGAACTTTGGCCGCAGAACGGTAACATCGCCAGATGCAATGAATGGATTTGGCTGATAGAACGCTTCTCCTACGCTGCCATTGCTACTCAAAGTGATCAAGCCACCCTCATGCTCTGGCGGTACATCAATCATGGCAGTGATGCCATTATTGATGGCCGATGCGCTCACATAAGGTGTCTTGCCCGGATTCATCAATCGCTTGAGAACGTGGCGTCCACGAACAAATTCGAATAGCTGATCCAGTCGGAAGGGAGCCCATTCTGCAACATCGAGTTCGAGAGGCACCATCGGTTGACCATCGGTGAACTCAGGAACGCTAACCTGATGAATCCATCCAGGAACAGCATCAGGAAGCACCAGGCCGGCAAGGCTTCTATTGGCCTGTCGCCCAAAGTTGTAGCGGTAACGGTTTGCCTTGATACACTCAGCCCACCAAAGCTTCTCCTGCAAGCTCATCGGCTTCTTAGGCCTGAGAACATAGATATGGTACCCGCAATAGAAAGAGCGTGGCTGAACAAAGGTGGAGAGCGTATAGTTGCGGGACCGCAAGCAAACGGTTAGAAGCCCCGGAGGTAGTGGTTGAAGACCGGGTATCTCCTCAACCCAGGCAGATACACCATTATTGCGAGCCGTTCTTGAAACGAATGCAATCCCCTTCTCTGGAGATGTTTGCGACAGCTTATTAAGAGATAGACTATGCCCATATTCGATATCGAATAGATCGTCAACTCGCAGTCCCACTAGTTCACCTCCTCTCCTTCAGCCCCATCATTGCCACTACTTCCATCCGCATAGAGCAGCCGGAATACGACATACTTCTTCAGGGTCGCCTCAAAGTCCTCACGCGAGAGTGCGGAATAATCCGTCTCCATATACGCTTCAGCGCACCACTCGTCATCCGCCGTTACTCGGCGCGTGATGCTCACTCCGGGCTCGATTGCACGGGCGTGGAAGTTATCGAGCCATTGCTGACGAATCTGAGGCCAGCGATGATTGAGATCGATACGTCCGCGATCCTTCGTCTTCACGAAGCCGTCGTCTTTCCAGTACCCAAACCACGTGGGCTGAGGAGAGTGTGCGTGTGGCCTATGTGCGGTGAAAACCATCGCACACGTGATAACACCTACAGGATGGAAGAGGTCGTTCGGAAGCGACATCTGGGCTACCAGAGTATGTTTCTCCAGAATCCGGCGACGTGCCGGATGCGGCTCGATTGCGCAGGACATGGGCAGAACGACCACAGCCGTCCCACCAGGCGCCAGGATCTCAAGTAGCTGCTCCACGAAGTCCAGTTCGTGCAATCCATCGCCCTTCTGACTGAAGGGCGGATTGATGAGTCCTATATTGGGTCTGCTGTGCCTGCCGTGACTCGGCTCCGAAAGTTGTCTAATGATCTTCGAATCGAAGCAGGAGCCCTGATATAGATTCGCCTTCCCGTCCCCACGCAGAATCATATTTGATGCTGCAAGAGCGAACATGTGCGGTTGCTGCTCAATGCCAATTAGGCGCCTGTTCCTGATTTCAGCCCGGGAAGCATGATTTATGCCAGCCTTGGCATCCATTTCTATCATCGCAGATATCAGGAAACCACCAGTACCTGCGCAGGTGTCCACCACTGTATCTGTGGGGGTGACATTAGCAATCTTAGCGAAGAGTTCCGTCAGATGCCTGGGGGTTAGGACGATACCCAACCCCTTCTTGTCTCCACCTGTATAGCGCAGAAACTCGCCATAGAATTGCCCGATGACGTCGACATCATGATATGTATCAATAAATGGGCGAACCTCTCGGTCCATGTCGGCGATTAGTCTGTACAGTGGAGTTTCGCCCGACGCATTTGGTTTGCTTAGCTCAGGATGCGTGCGAATGAATGCGTAGGGCGCAAGCATAACCTCACGCTTAGCTTCGGGTATATCGGCGTCTCGGGCAACTCGATCAATGGCCGAATAAAGCTCGCCAGCCAAATGCCTAACCTGATAAACTGACCAGTTCCGGCCAAATGCTGGGTCTTGAAGCGCGAGAAGAATCCCTGATACCACAAGTGGCTTTTCGGGCTCTGATAGCTTTGCATAGTCCCGCATATAGTTATGCAGAACCCTGCTAAATGCTATCAACTCCGCTTCGGTGCGTGCGCGGACAGCCGGATCGTAGGTTAGCAGATCGCGATAGGAGCTTACTGGAATCAGCTCATTGACTGGCCCGTGAGGCGATGGGAGTAGCTCGGCGGTGGCCTCGCCCTTCAGCTGGCGGAAAGTGGATACCTTGAGATGTGCTGGACTAGTCCCGCTAACAGCAATTCCTATGACGTCGAAGTGCTTGGCTAGGTGTCCCGAGTAGTGAAGCACACCATCTACCGCAAAGTCCGCTGGACGATCTCGATTTGTGCTTTCATGCTTCGCTGGGTCGACCTTGCATTCAACCACGATTACGAGATTAGGAGCGTCGGAGGGAAAGGTAACGATAAACTCAGGCTTCCCCGCACCCAAACCCGTTTTGCTCGCATTGGCCAGAGCGCGTCTAATAGCAGGATTATCGCTTGTTTGTTCTTCCACCCGCTGTTCAGAAGTGGCATGGAGCTTTAGATGCTCCCGAACGATGTCTTCCGTGGTCCGCTCGTTTGCCACTGTCGCCGTACCTCCGCCGCGCGCTTCGATCATGATTGCGGTAGGCCACAACCAAGAACCCGACGGACCAAGGGTATAGATGGTTGAGACTCCTTGCGTACGCTTGTGCGAAAACTCCTCTATACACCTCTGATGCGGCATGCCCGAAGCCTCCAACCTTGTCTATGTGACATAGATAAGGTTACCAGGCCGATCTTCACCCTGAGGCGGCTTCGCAAGTATGGTGGTGATCCCTTAACGGTCGAACTCAGCGAGCAGGTCGATGGATAGCCCATTGGAGCGTGAACTTTGGACCGTGCTTGACGTAGCGACCCGCCTGGGGGTCACGCCTGCCACGGTTCGTTCATATCGTCACAAGGGGATCTTGCCTGAGCCCTCGTACATCGGGCGGACTCCAGTGTGGGACCCCAGTGTCATCGAGGAGTGGGTGACGCAGCGTCCAGGCCAAGGCGCTGGGGGCGGAAGGCGTAAGAGGGGCGCAAGCAGCGATGCCCCCGAGGTTCATGAGACGCCTTCCTAATCGGCCACCCGGTGTTCCGCAAGTTGGCGATCAACGTTGCCACCCCAAGTCCGAACTTCTTTGACAGCAGCTGGCGCAACAACCCCCCTGGTCCCAACAGGCTAGCCAGCACTCCCGCACGGCCAACACCTCTCCATAACGGTCCGCGTCCTCGGCCGGGGCTGGTATACATCATCACCCACGCCTGCCAGCGCACCACCACCTCCTAGACCGCCGTTCGCCATGCCCTCCACCTCACCTCCCAGAGCCCGTAAGTCCTCCTGCGTGGCTTCCGTTCCGCGGGCCTGGCGGCCCTGCGGTTCGGGTCCACTTGCCACCAGGCACGCCACCCTCGTCACCGCATCCAGGAGGAGGACCACCAGCCGCTGCGGGAGAAACTGTGCTGGCTGGGGAGATTCGGGGATGATTTTCGCGGACACGAACGACTCAGAGACGTTTTCCCAGCTCAATGCGTATAGGAGGCAGGAGTGCGCCCGCTCTCCTAAGGAGGTGCTTCGCATCTCTGACACTTCAGACCAATCCCGGCGATTCGGTTGCTGCGGTGAGTGGTGCGCAGTCCAATGGCTTTGTGTCTTGGTCTCAAGCTTGATCATCCCATCCAAGGAGTCACGCATGACCCGGGAGCAAGTGGAACGGGCCTTACGCCGAGCCGAGCAACTCACCGATCAAGCCGGGCCCCGCCTCGACCGCGCGATCGCGCTCATGGCGCAGAACATCTGGACCGGCCCGGCCTCTCAGCGCTTCGCCGAAGAGCTGACTGCCCAACGGCAAGTCCTGCTCGGGGCTTGTGCCGGTACGGTGGAAGAGCTTAAGGCGTTGTTAGCCCGTACCCCGGCGGACAGTTCCGGTTAAGCCGATGGGGCAGTTGGAGGGCATGGTCCCTGAGGGAGTCCGCAGCCTCAAGGATGCATTGCGCGAGGCTGAATCGTCGCTGGACTCCATCGGCGAGGAGTTGTGGAACATACTGCGCGGTGCCTGGCTGTCGACCGCCTCGGCCGACACGATCCGTCGAGTAGCGGCGTGGGCCGGAACCCAAGGCCCTGAGATCAATAAGCGGCTGGTGCTTCTGGAGCGCATGGAGCTGGAGAAGCCGGAACTGTTCGGCGCGGGCAAGCCGCCGATTTCTGTCGACGACTCGATGTTCGCGCCAGGCGCGGTGCTGCCCACGACAGGTGGTTTCTGGGACCGTGTCGGCCAGCAGATCCAGGCCACCTTCGACCCGAACCTGAACTCCGGCGACGGTATGACAGAAATGGCCAAGGGCGCCGTGGAGAGCGTGGCCGGCTTGGGCAAGATGGTGATCGACTACTCTCCCACCCGAGCGGTCGTGGATTTCATGGGCTGGCAACGCAGCGTCAACGACATGACCCAGGGCCTGCTCCACGGCATTCAGAACCCGGCCGAGTTCGCCAAGTCGGTGCTGGACTGGGACACATGGGCCTCCAACCCCGAACGGGCCTTCGGCCGCCTCATCCCGGACATCGTCGCAGCCGTCACCACTGCCGGCTCCAGCGGCGCAGCCTCCGGCGCAACCCGGGCAGCCGGAGCTTTGGGCAAAGCGGCCAAGAGCGTACTAAAGCCCAAGCCGACTGCCGCGCTATCACGCTTTGGGGAACGCTTCGAAGTCAAGGGGAAGGAGGTGCCACCGCTGTTCCGGGGCGACGGCCGAGCACTGGAAAGGATCTTCGAGAACGGCATGACCGCGCGCAACCCGGACATGAGCATCGAAGAGCATCTCTCCGGCGAGAACGGCCTGATCGCCGCCTCGAAGAGCAAGAGTGTGGCCAGAGGGTTCGCCGTCGGGCACAAGGGCTACATCTTTGAGATCGATGACCACGGGAACGGCATGGAAGTAAAGTACGGCCCCGGCTTCAAACACCTCAGAGGCGAGCAGGAGGTCGTGTTCAAGCGGATCGATCCATCGCAGATCAGAGGCGCCTGGAAGCCAGGAAAGTACGGGAGCGCTGACGACGTTTGGATTCCGAACCCTCACTACGTGCCGAGGTGAGCATGCACAACCTCGAACTGGTCAACATGGCAGACGAATCCCTTCTGCCCTGCCAGGTGACCACGCAGACCCATGGCGAGACGTACGAGCTCCGGCTCACTGGCGCCAGCACTCCGCCGATCACGGTTCACTCGTCGATCGACTTCGAAGACGCCTTGCGACAGCTGAGGGCGGAGCTGGAACAGCAGAACCTGCTGCTGCTCTGTAACAGGTACCGCCGCGATGCGTTCGTCTCCTCGATGTCACGTCAGATGAGTGAGGGCCTGTCGTGCTATTTGGTCGTTGCGGGGGAGCCCGTGGCACCAGAATTGCTTGTCGAGAGTCTGGCCCCTGCCCCCAGGAGCGATGTCGTCACCGCCGAAGAGGCGTCGAAGTTCATCAATGAGTGGATCGCCAGCTTCGACGATTGACGAGCCTCAGCGATGGCTGAGGCCGTGACGATCGCAGACTTCGGTGCCCGCCATACGGGCTGGGGCGATCGCCGGCAAGGCCCTCCTCCGTCGGGCCTTGCCACCGGGTGACCATGGCTTACGTGGGCTTACGACGGACGCGCCAGCGGAACACCGTGGCAGCGACGCTGATGAGCCGCGAACCCTCCTTCGGGACCACCATGAACGACTCCAGCCCTGTTCCGTCACTGTTCCGTGGGATGGCCGAGAACAGCGAGAACCGACGAGAGCCGGCCGGAACCGTAACCCCTGCTCAGGCTACTGATGGACAGGTTTCCGCAGGTGGCCACGGAGAGCAACGGAGATCACCCAGATCTACGAGGGCACCAACCAGATCCAGCGCATGGTCATGGCCCGGCAGCTCCTGAAGTGATGCGGGAACCCGGCGCTTCCTGCGGGGTGGGCCGGGTCCGTGATCTTTACACGGTGGTGCAGAGCTGCCAGCATCGCGAGGCATGGATCTCGACGAGTTCTGGGAGCTGATCGAGCGTTCCGGACGTGAGACCGACACGCGGGACGCGCGTGTCGCGTGGCTGGTGGATGAGCTCTCACGCCGCCCGGTCGAAGAAATCATCGACTATGACGTCTGGTGGACGACGACTCATAACCGCGGCTGCACCATCGATCTCTATGCGGCGTTCTGGTTCGTGTTCGACAGGGGATCCCTGGACGGCTTCGAGTACTTCGTGAGCTGGCTCATCAGTCTGGGACGCGAAACGTTCGAGACCGTCGCCGAGTGCCCGGATCTGCTGATCGAACAGCCTGAAGTGCTTCGCCTGCTGGAGCCGGTCGCTCTGCACGTCAACCCCATCAAGCGTCGGCCACAGAATCGGGAGAAGGAGCGCCCTGAGTTCGAGTTGCTCGCCTACGTGAGGCACGACGCTTATGAACAGGCGACCGGCAAGGACTCGGCCGCCCTCGGCGAAGCCGTGGCCGTTCGGGGCGTGTCAGGCGACTTTCCCCTGATCCCGGCACTGGGCAGCGTTCCCCGCGGGGAGCAGTGGGACTTCGACGATGAACGGGAGTTGGCTCGCAGGCTCCCCCGAATAGCCCGTTATCGGGCTGAGAGATGACGCCTCTGCGCTGACGTGGCCGATTGTTCGCTCAACAAGCGCTCAACAGGTCCTCAACATCGGCCTGGCTACCTTCGCGGTGTCCAGTACGACGAGCACCAAGGAGAACGCGATGCGAACGCTCAACACGATGGTCCTCGGTGCGGCGGTGACCGCCGCGGCTCTGACCGCGGGCGCCCCCGCGCAGGCCTCCGTACAGACCGGCGCCCAGACCTCGTCCGCCACCGTCACCACGGCCGCGGCGACCGGCTCGGCGGCGTTGGCCTGCCGGCAGGTGCGGGTGTACCGTCCCGAGATGCGCAAGGGGCACGTGGCCGCGACCGGCTGGGCCATCGGCTGCTCCCGCAACCAGCGCATCAAGATCATGCTTCAGCGCAAGCGCTGGTACGGCTGGCAGACCATCTCCAGCGCCACCTGGTACGGGGCCGGCAAGAAGACGCTGTACAAGGGCTGCAAGCGGGGGACCACCTTCACGTACCGCCTCCAGGGCCAGGTCGCCTACTACTCGGGAAGCAAGTACGTCGTCCACAACGGCTACAGCCCCAAGAGGCGCGCGAAGTGCCCGTGACGCCTGAGGCGTTGGGGTGAGGGGAGACGGCCACCGCGTGATCACTCATGCGGTGGCCGTGAGCCACAGCTGAGGGATCTGCGGTCACGCCACCCGTACCGAGTGAGGGCCGACGCTTATGGTCACGTCGACATGTCCACCAGCGCGGCGGCATAAGCGCGAATGGTCTCTAGTCCCATCGAGTCCAGATCACCGTTCTCAATCTGAGAGACGCGTGCTTGAGAGATGCCAAGCGCAGCCGCCACCTCGGATTGCGTCTTGCCGACGGACTTGCGCAGCTCTTTGAGATGGTGACCGGCCACGTAGGCATCCAGGTGCGCGTCGGCGGCGACCTGTCTGCAGGCGATCTTGTCGAATGGGCGCGTCAGGTTCCACCGGAAGCCGCCGAGGGTGACTCACTGCCGCTCGGGCGTGACGGTCAGCGTGAACGCCGATTGGTGAGGTTTGCCGGACTTTCGAAGGTGACGAGTGAACATCAGAGAACGGAACGTTCCAACAAACAACTAAACGGCGTAGAGGAGCGTCCCAATCACCGTTCGTGTTCACGAGATGAGAGGGGACGTTATGGCGGGCAAGCAGGGCGCGTTGGGCTGCCTCATCATCGTCGGTGTCGTCATGGCCGGCTGTAGCGCTCTCTTCGGCGGTGACGACGATACGGGACCCGCCGCCGTGGCCGACCCCACACCGATCACCACGTACACGAGCTCGCCGACGCCCTCAGAGTCCACGCGGACATCCGAGCCGACGCTGACCCCCGAACCACTCCCGGACCTCGACCACGATGGCATCGCCGACCGGTACGACCACGACAAGGACGGCGACGGCGTCACCAAAGGCCGCGATCTCGATGACCGCGATCCCGACAGGGGACGCCGTCCGCCCAAGCGCACCCCGAAACCGCAGCCTGTTCGTGAGCCCGCGCCTCTCGCCCGAGCCCATCCTGGCGGGTTCTGCGGCAGTTCTGGAGCGGTGGGGGTAGCGTCGAACGGGCGTACCTACACGTGCCTGGGCGGGCACTGGCGGCGCTGACCCCGCTGCCGAGCAACTGGACCGGGGCTCGATCTCGGACATCTCGCCGCCGCGCCGATCCTGTCAGGGCGGCGGCGTAGGGTCTCTCGCATGGGTGCGGGGATGGTGCATCACATCGAGGTCTGGGTGCCTGATCTGAAGCGGGCGGTCAGGAGCTGGGGGTGGTTGCTGGAATCGCTTGGGTACGCGGTCTTCCAGGACTGGCCTGATGGGCGGAGCTGGCGGTTGGGGGAGACGTACCTGGTGCTTGAGCGGTCGCCGGCCATGACGGCCGATCGGCATGAGCGGCTGCGGCCGGGGCTCAACCACCTGGCCTTTCACGCCGGGAGTCGGGAGCGGGTGGATGAGCTGGTGGTTGAGGCCGTGGCGCATGGGTGGGTGGTGATGTTTCCCGAGCGGCATCCGTACGCGGGGGGTGAGCAGCACTATGCGGCCTACCTGGAGAACGAGGATGGGTTCGAGGTGGAGCTGGTGGGCTAGAGGGCGAGGGCGGTCGCCAGGGTGCGGGCCCCGGCGACCGGGGCGCTCACGGCGTCAGCGGGTCCAGACCGAGGCGTACACGCCGTCCTCGATGTTCACCTGCACCGGGCGCAGGCCGCGCGCCACCAGGCTGTCGAACCTGCGCTGGTAGGCGGAGGCGGAGGTGTCGATGTAGTGGTACCAGGGGTGGACGCCGTCCTTGCGGTAGACCGCGGCGAACCGGGTCCCGCCCGGGCCCACCGCGACCGCCGTCGGGCGGTATCCCTCGGCGGTGCGCTGGTTGAGGAAGCTCTTGTGGCCGGTGAACGACTTTCCGTACGAGTAGTACCAGCCGCCTCCTCCGCTCTTCCGCCAGACCGCGACGTACCGGGGATCCGACGGTGTGCCGTACATGTCAATCGAGACCGGTACGTATCCGTCCGCGTGGGCCTTCCGGTTCTGGGCGGCGAACTGGGCACCGGTGAGCCCCATGCGGGAGAAGAACCGTTCTGAGCGCTTCTCCCACAGCGCGGCGAACGTCGCGCGGCCCGCAGGACCCGTCGCGGACACCGAGATCGGCTGGTAGCCCTGTGCGAGGTACTCGTCGAACCGCGCCTTGAAGCTCGCTTCCGACAGCCCGCTCCGGGAGATCCATGCTGAGCCGCCGCTCTTGACCCAGACGGCCGCGTACTTCGGCCCTGCCGAGACGCTCACCGTGATCGGCCGGTAGCCCTGGCTGCGCAGGCGCTCGAAGTGGGCCTGGTGCGCGCTCGGGCTCGCGCCGGAGTACGCGCGGAAGGCCACCCCTGCCACCTCTGCCACTCCCGTGGTGGCGTGCGCCGGCGCCGCGACGCCGCAACAACCCAGGGCGACCGCGACCGCCGCCACGAACATCGTCTTCACTCGTTCCTCCTCAGACGGCCGACTTGTTCGGCACGGCTCATCCTTGTCACGCTTTGATTGATCACCACCGATCAGCCATTTGATCAACGAGGCAGGACGAATGGGCAGGCCAGAACGGAAACTCGATCCCGAGGGCGGGTTGATCGAACGCTTCGCGCACGACTTACGCCAGTTGCGCGTCGCGGCGGGACAACCGACGTACCGGATCATGGGCTCCCGGGTCGGCTGCTCCCCGAGCAGGCTCTCGGAGGCCGCGAAGGGGCTCAGGCTGCCCAGCCTCTCGGCGACCCTCGATTACGTACGCGCCTGCGGCGTGACGGACACCGTCGAGTGGGAGCGGCGCTGGCACGAGATCAACGACCAGGTCAAGCAGCATGCCCGGGCAGTGAGCGAGCCCGAGCCCGATGCGGCGGACGAAACCCGTGGCCAGGAGCGTCGGCCACGGGTGCTCTGGAAGGTCGCGGCGATCGCCGGTGCGGCGCTGGCGCTTCTCGCGTCCGGAGCGGCGTTCTTCTGGGCCTCGGGCGATGCCGTGCCGGACATACCGACGCGGTGCCGCTCGCCGCACGCGACGGCTCGCATGCCGATATCGATGGAACCGTGTGTCGCGCTGACGGACGGCGCCGTGGTCGCCTCCCTCGACCTGCGGGCGGTCCGTGCGGTGGACGGCGCGGTCGCCTATGTCTGGTTGCACAACGCCAAGTCCCGCGCGCCGCTGACGAAGACCCTCCGTACGTGCGAGCTCGGCGCGCTCGCGGCAGGCCAGGCGCGCACATGCGGACCGTTCGCGCACGAGGTGCCGCCAGGGCGCTACACCACCGCGGTCGCGGTGGAGCCAGCCCCGCGCCGGAGCGAACCTTCGCTGTGGCGCCGCGGCGCCACGGGAACGCAGAGCCCGCAGCTCGCGATCGAGCCCTAGGCGCGGGCCGTCAGGGCCCAATTCGTGAGGGCTTCGCCGTCCGTTCAGGTGGCAGTCAAATAACTTCACAAACGCGGTATACCGTCGGAAATCGGACTGATCATCGAGCCCCGAAGCGAGTACCGCACCATGCGCAAGGTTCTGACCCTCACCCTCGCCGCCGCCGTCACCGCAGTGTCCACCCCCGTCTACGCGGCCGCCCGCCCTCCGCAGCGCTTCCCGCTGGAGGTCTACGGCGGCGCCTGGACGGAGGGGCACGTCCAAGGCCTGGCGATCGACGAGCGGAAGGGGTACATGTACTTCTCCTTCACGAACGTCCTGGTCAAGACCGACCTCCGGGGCAACCTCGTCGGCTCCGTCAAGGGCTTCACCGGGCACCTGGGCGACCTCGACTTCAACGCGGAGGACGGCCGCGTGTACGGCTCGCTCGAGTACAAGGAGCAGGAGTCCTTCTACATCGCGATCTTCGACGTGGACCGCGTCACGCGTCCCGACATGGACGCCCAGACCAGCGACGTGGTCAGCACGGTCTACCTCAAGGAGGTCGTGGCCGACTACACCGCCGACATGAACGGCGACGGCGTCTTCGACGGCAACGTGGCCGGCACGCCCGACCACCGCTACGGGTGCAGCGGCATCGACGGCGTCGCGTTCGGGCCCGAGTTCGGCAAGAAGGACGGGCCGCGCAGGCTGACCGTCGCCTACGGCGTCTACGCCAACACCGGCCGCCAGGACAACGACCACCAAGTCCTGCTTCAGTACGACATCCGCCAGTGGAAGAGGTACGAGCGCCCGCTCACCGAGAGCGCCCCGCACAAGAGCGGCCCCGGCCGCGTGACCGGCAAGTACTTCGCCTACACCGGCAACACCAGGTACGGCGTGCAGAACCTCGAGTACGACCAGCACACCGGCGACTGGATGCTGGCCGTCTACCAGGGCTCCAAGCCGCAGTTCCCCAACTACCCCTTCTTCATCGTGGACGGCCGCGCCCGCCCGAGGACCGGCGACGTCGCCGGCCAGCCGCAGCCGGAGCGCGGCAAGCTGCTCACGCTGGCCAAGGGCGGCCTGCAGGACCCGGCCTCCGGGGTCAGGGGCTGGCAGTTCAACGGCGAGTACGGCCTGATCTCGCTCGGCCGCGGCCTGTTCTACGCGGCCGAGGCCGGCAAGGTCACCGAGGACGGCGCCTCCAAGAACACCGGCACCGCCCGCCTCTGGCGCTGGACCGGCCAGTCGCCGACCCCGTTCGAGCAAGTCCGCTGAACCCGCTGCGGTCTGTCTGTAATGACTGTTATGGTCATCCGTCTGGCACAGAACGGTCAAGAAATCTTCATGGGGGATCTATGCGGACCACCGGAAAGCTCGCGATCGTCGCGGCCGTGGTGGCGGGGGCCGCCGTACCGATGACGGCGCCGGCGAGCGCCGCCGTCGGCTGGGAGGCCTATCACGGCCTGACCGCGAAGCAGAGCGTCGAGCGGGCGACCACGCTGATGAAGCAGGGGTACCGGCCGATCACGGTGAACGTCTCGGACGGGGAACGGTACGCCGCGGTCTGGGAAAAGGGCGGCTCGCCGGACAAGTACGGCATCTGGCAGGGCATGTCGGCCTCCGGGTACCAGAAGCGGTTCGACGCCGCGCTGAAGCAGGGCGCGCAGCCGGTGTCCGTCTCGGCCACCGGGCCGGCCGGCTCGGCGGTGTTCGCGGCTGTCTTCGAGAAGAAGCGCGGCGCGTTCCTCGCCAAGTCGAACCTCAAGGGCAGCGTCTTCGCCGCCTACAACAAGCACGCGGAGGCCAACGGGCTGGCGCTGACCAGCGTGGACGCGTACGGCACCCCGGGCGACGTGCGCTATGCCGCCGTCTGGAGCGCCAACACAGGGGGCGAGTGGTACTACTCCTACGGCAAGAACAAGCAGCAGCACGCGGCCGAGTTCAAGGCCAAGAAGGCCAAGGGGTTCCGGCCGGTCAGGGTCGCGGTGGCGCCTGACGGGACGTACACGGCGGTGTGGCGCAAGGACGGCGTCAAGTCCTGGGCCCATTACGTGGACATGACCGCCGCCGACTACCAGGCCCGCACCACCGCACTCAAGGCGAAGGGCCTGCACCCGGTACAGGTCAACGCCGAGAACGGCGTGTACGCCGCTATCTGGCAGTAAAACCGGAAAATCGGGTGCGGGGCGGCGGCGAGAACCCCGCTCAGCGCCCCCGTCCGGGGGTCACTTCTTCAGGATGCGGACGTCGCCCGTGTCGCTGCGGGCCACGATGGCGGCGTCACTCCTGCGGTCCTGCTCGACCTCCGTTCGCCGGCTGCCGTCCTGGCTGACGGCAGCCACCGACCGACCTTCACGGTGTCGCCGGTGCCCTGGAGCAGGCGGACGCCGCCCACGGAGACGTTGATGGTCAGGGCGGTGCCCGTGTGGGGGAACGCCCGGGTCGTGTGGACCTCCTTGGCGTCCAGGTCGATCCCGCAACCGGCGGTGGCCGCCACGAGGAGCGTCGTACTTGCCGCAAGCGCCGCGATCTGCCTCATGCCGTCGATGCTGGCCGAACGGGACACCGGGGCCATCAGCCGTCCGGCCGAACGAACCGCCGCAGGCATCGACCATTCGGCCAACGAGGGTCAGAGGGCGGACAGCAGGGTCCTCACCTGCCCCAAAGGGTCGGGGCCGAGCGGCCGGACGGCGACCGTGGTGGCGCCCGCCGCCCACAGCTCCTTGACGTGCGCCGCAGCCTGTTCGGGCGTGCCCTCGGCGACCGCCACCTCCGACGGCTCGACCCCGAGGAACCCGGCCTGCCCCTCGACAAGGGCCTGGGAGTCCGTCGTGGAAGCGCCGAGACGCAGGTAAGCGAACACGACCAGCTCGTGATCGGCGCCCCCGTCGATCCGCGAGACGTAAGGGGGCAGGTCGGCGGGCGCGATGCCCTCGGGCAGGATCGTGCCGTCGGCCACCCGCCGCGACAGCGCCAGCGAGCGCGGCCCCTTCACCCCGGCGAGCACGGGCGGCACGACGACGGGCGGGTGCACCAGCGACACCCCGTCGAGACTTACCTCCTTGCCCGAGAGGGTGACGGTCTCGCCGCGCAGCAGGGCGCGTACGGACGTGATCGTCTCCTCCAGGAGGGAGAGCGGCGACGGGACGGCGGCGCCCACCTGGCGCATCCAGTCGCCCACCCCGTGGCCGATGCCGGCGGCCAGCCGCCCTGGATGCAGCCGCGCGAGGTTGCCCAGCTCCATGGCCAGCAGCGCCGGGTTGCGCAGCGGCGCGGGCGTGATGCCGATGCCGACACGCAGCCGGGAGGTCACGGCGAGCGCGGTGGCCGCCGCCGAGACGCCGCCGGTCCAGCCGAGGTCCTCGACGACCCAGAGGTCGTCGACGGACGTCTCGTCGAGCGCCCGCGCGAACGGGACGAGCTGCTCGGGCGGAAGGTCCCGGTCGTACATGACTCCGAGTCTCACGATGTCCTCCAGTGATAGCGGAACAACCGGCCGACCTCCGAGTATCCAGCACGGCGGAACGCGGCGGCAGTGGGGGCGTTCGCGACGTCGGTGGCGGCCACGATGCGGCGCAGGCCCTCGGCGGCGAGGGTACGGCCGCCCGGCGCAGGCGTTCAGCACATTTCACGAGGAAAGGGGAGTCAGGCGGCGCTGTCGAGCGCAGCGCGTGCCGCGTTGAGCGAATCGCTCGTCTCGAAATGGCGGTCGAGATGGGTGATCGTCAGCAGATGGCGGATCATTCCCGGCGCGACGACGAGGATCATCCGGCCGTTCATGTTCTGGATCATGTTGTACGCCGCCACGAGCACCCCGAGCCCGACGGAATCGCAGAAGGGCGCCTCGGTCAGATCGACCACCAGATTGGGCGGGCCGGCGGCGGACAACGCCTGCTCCAGCTCCGCGCGGAGCCTGGGCGCTCCGGCCACGTCGAGATCGCCCACGACGTGCAGAACCGTGCAGGGTTCCTCTCGCCAGCAATTGACCACCATGGGCCTCACCTGCCCGTCACCCGGAATGTTATACCTATTTCTTACATATGTTCTCCATTGCCGTTTTAGTGGTTGGTGTAACGCTCGGCTTGGCACTTGGGGTGGCCGTTGACTTCCGTTGCTGGACTTTCGGCTGGTCGCTGCCCAGAATCAGCTCGATGCCGTCGATGTCGGCCGCGCGCAGCTCGGCGCCCGGAATGGCGGTGGCGACCAGTTTCGCCGATTGCTCCATGCCCGCGCCGTACCTGATGAAGGTCTGCTTGTAGTCCTTCTTGTCGGTGTTACCGGGCTTGCCGGGCACCTTGAACCCGTACGCGACGAGTGCCTCCTTCGTCCGCGCCGCCAGACCCGTGATGAGCGTGCCGTTCTTGACCTTGAGCGAGACGTCTCCGGGCGCGAGCGCCGTCGGCTTGGCCGACGGCTTCGGGGACGTGGACGTGGTCGGCTTGGCCAGGTCCTCGTCCGCGCCGATCTTCCTGAACATCTCGCGGGCCGCCGCCTTGTCCCACAGCACCGCCGACTCGCCGGTGGGCGTCCTGAAGTCGACGTCGGCCAGCGGCACCTCGGCGAACTTCACGTCGCCCAGCGACACGTCACGCAACTGCGTGGCCAGGCCGAGCAACCCGTCGTCGGGATCGACCTTCACCGTGCTGAGCGTCGAGTTGACGAACGAGGCCAGCTTGCCCGGGTTGGCCAGCGTGTCGGCGCTGAGCGCCCGGTTGAGCAGCGCCGAGATGACCTGCTGCTGGCGGTCGATGCGGTCGAGGTCGGAGCGGGCGGTGGCGCGGGTGCGGGCGTAGCCGAGCGCCTGCACGCCGTTGAGCTGGTGGGTGCCGGCCGGGAGGTTGAGGGCGATCTTGGTGTCGTCGATCGGCACCGGCGTGCACACCGTGACCCCGCCGAGGGAGTCGACGACGTCGATGAAGCCCAGGATGTTGACCTCGATGTAGCGGTTGATCTCGAGCCCGGTCGCCGCCTCGACGGTCTGCTTGGCCAGCTTCGGCCCGCCGAACTGGTACGCCGAGTTGATCTTGTGGTCGCCCTTGCCGGGGATCGTCAGCCACGTGTCGCGCGGCAGGCTCACCACCGTCACCTTCTTGTGGTCCTCCGACAGGTGGATGACCATCATGGTGTCGGTGCGCTGGCCGGCCTCGCGGCCCAGCTTGAGCCGGTTCTGCTGCTGGCGGGTGAGGTCGTCGCGCTTGTCGACGCCGACCAGCAGGATGTTCTCGGCGCCGCTCGACGAGCGCGCGGTCACCCCGGCGTCGACCGTGCCGATCTGGCGCGGCGTGGCCCACACCACGCCGGTCGTCACCAGCACGCAGGAGGACAGGAAGCCGGCGAGTATGACGTTGCGGCGGCGGGCCTTGGCGCTCCTGCGCGGCTTGCGGGTGCGTGCGGGTGAGAGCTTGACGCCGCCGTAGGCGTCGCCGCCCACGAGCACACCGCCGTCCTCCTCGCCCGGGTCGCCCATCCCGTCCCCCTCTTGCTCACGCCGGAGTATCGGGCGTTGGATTGCCCTCCTGCCTCGGTCGTACAGTAGCGTGAGCCCCGCCATGAAGCAGTTCCCCGACTCGCCGCACGCGCCCGCGGAGACGCGCGGCTGGCCCCCCATCTCCGTCATCATGCCGGTCCTCAACGAGGAGCGGCACCTCCGCGAGGCCGTCGATATGGTGCTCGCCCAGGACTACCCCGGCGAGATCGAGGTCGTCCTCGCCGTGGGGCCGTCACAAGACCGCACCCAAGAGGTCGCCGACGCCATCGCGGCGGCCGACCGGCGGGTGACGGTCGTGCCCAATCCGACAGGACGGACGCCCAACGCGCTCAACGCGGCCATCGGCGCCTCGCGCAACGGCATCGTCGCCAGAGTCGACGGGCACGCCATGCTGCCCTCCGACTACCTGCGCGTCGCCGTCGAGACGCTGGCCGAGACCGGCGCCGACAACGTGGGCGGCATCATGGCCGCCGAGGGCATCACACCCTTCGAACAGGCCGTCGCCTGCGCCATGACCTCGAAGATCGGGGTCGGCGCGGCGGCCTTCCACGTGGGCGGCACTTCCGGCCCTGCCGACACCGTCTACCTCGGCGTCTTCCGCCGCTCGGCGCTCGACCGGGTGGGCGGCTACGACGAGCACTTCCAGCGGGCCCAGGACTGGGAGATGAACCACCGCATCCGCCAGACCGGCGGGCTCGTGTGGTTCCAGCCCCGCATGCGGGTCACCTACCGGCCGCGGCCCAACGTCAAGGCGCTCGCCAAGCAGTACTTCCACTACGGGCGATGGCGCCGGGTGGTGGCCCGCACCCACGAGGGCACGATCAACCTGCGCTACCTCGCGCCGCCGGCCGCCGTGCTGGCGATGCTGCTCGGGCTGGTCGTCTCGCCGTTCTTCCCCCTCGGGCTGATCATCCCCGGCGGCTACCTGCTCGCTATCGTGGCGGGCTCCGTCCTCACCGGCGGCGGCCTCCCGATGAGCGCCCGGCTCCGGTTGCCGCTGGTGTACGCCACCATGCACTGCTCCTGGGGCTGGGGCTTCCTGACCAGCCCCAGGAAACTCTCCCGCCCCCTCAACTGACCCCCCGCAGATCAGGACCCCGCCGCACTCCGGCGGGGTCCTTCTTCAAAGGACCCGCTTTGTGTGGTGGGTGGTCAGGAGTCGGTGAAGTGGCGTTCTATGGCGGCGTCGAAGCGGGTCAGCGCGTCCGGGTACTCCGGGCCGAACAAGTAGCTGCGGAGCTTGACGCGGGCCCTGGCCAGGGTGTCTTCGCCGTCCAGGAACTCCGTCAGGCCCGACAGGTCGGCGTCGATCAGCATGCCCGCCTCCGTGCTCGGGTAGCGCTCGTGGAAGGCGGACTCCGGCAGGCCGGCGACGTTGGTGACGGCGTACGGCTTCTCGCTGGCCAGGAAGTCGGCCACCACGCTGGAGATGTCGCTGATCAGCAGGTCGCACTCGTTGAAGCAGTCGTACAGGTGCGGCTCGGGGCCGGTGACGATGAGGTGGCGGATGCGGGGTTCCTCGGCGGCGGCGCGGGAGGGGTGGCGGGCCTTCGACGCGGCCAGCTCGGCGGCCTCGATCATGGCGACGATCTTGCGGTGCGCCCGGGTCGCGGCCTTGTCGCGCTGGCCGGTGAGCGGGTGCGGCTTGTAGATGACGCGCAGCGGCGGCTGGTGGTCGAGCAGCGCCCGCACGATGCGCGGCCCCATGGTGACGAGCGAGGTGTGGAACAGGTCGTCGTTCCAGCCCTCCCAGGTGGGCGCGTAGAGGACGGTCCGGTACGGCAGCCCTGGCCCCTTCGTCGAGATGCCCTCCAGCTGCGGCCTGCCGACCTCGTGAATGTTCTCGTCCCTGACGCCCACCTTGGCCCGCCGGTAGCGGTCGCGCCCCGCGGGCCCGGCCACCCACACCTCGTCGTACACCCGCGAGAACGGGTTGAACGACGCCTCCTTGTCGCTGTCGCCGTGGTTGAGGAAGGCGCTGCGCAGGGTGGGGATGCGCAGCATGTGGACGTTCCTGCCGACGTTGGAGACGTACAGGCAGAGCTTGGCGCCGGCCAGGGCGCGGAAGCTCATGAGGTCGGCCGACGACGGGATGCACACCATCGGCAGGCTGGTGCCCTCCAGGTGGGCGGCCATGCCGCGCTCGCGCAGGACGACGATGGCGCGGCGGCGGACGCGTTCGAGGGTGGGCAGCCACATCCTGGCCTGGTAGGCGGCGGCGGTGGCGCCGGAGAAGTACAGGATGACCTCGGGGGCGTACCGCTCGATCTGCTCGCCGACGACCTCCAGGACGCGGGCGCGGTCGGTGAGGGGGGCGGCGCGGCGGACGTACGGGATGAGCGCGAGCGCCGCGGCGAGCCCGGCCGTGAGCGCCAGGGCGGCCCCGATCGTGGCGGGCGCGGCCCCCTGGACGGCGCCGAGCACGGGCAATGCGTCGAGGTAGAGGAAGACCACGCTGCGGCCGTCACGCAGCGGCCCTGGCGGCAGCTTGGGGATGCGCAGCGCGGAGACGTCGAGGTTGCGCGTGGTGACCGGCATCCTGCTGAGCATCTGCCGCAGCCGCAGGGCGAGCCCGGTGTGCAGGGCGCGGACGCCGTGGACGGCGAGCATCCCGGCCGCCAGCGCCACGAACCACGGCGAGTCGGCGCCCGTCGTCCGCGCGACCAGCAGCAGCGCCAGGGTCTCGCGGACCGCGAAGCGCAGCGTGATGCCGAGGTGCACCTTGGCCAGCGCCTCGGTGAGGGGGCGGGCGGCGCGCGGTGCGGCGTACTCGACGGCGTAGGACGCCAGAGCTGCCAGTCCGAACAGCACCGGCGCCGGCCACAGGGCCGCGACCAGCAGGACGGGGTAGCAGCCGAGCAGCGCCGCGCTCACGATGAGTCTCCTCATGCGAACGCACGGTAACAAGGTGCGGGTCAAGCGCCGTCAACGCGCACGTCTATGACTTGCCCTGATAGGTCGGAGATGAGAATGTCCAGCGAGGTCTGAGCGACCAGGAGCGGAGAGGCACCGGTATTGACGCAGTTGACCCGGATGCCGTCACCGGCCCAATCAAGGGCCGGTGCCCGGGGCAGCGCGGCCACCGTCGCCGCGCGGCACCGGCGCGGGCAGCTCGAAGAGCAGCTCGGCGATGTGCAGGTCGGCGGGATGGGTGACCTTGATGTTGCGCTCGCTGCCCGGCACCAGGTGGATCGGCACCTCGGGCAGGTACCGCAGCACCACCCCGCAGTCGTCGGTGCCGCCGGCGAAGCCGGGATCGGCCATCGCCAGCTCGTAGGCCCGCCTGATGACCGACAGGCGGAAGCACTGCGGGGTCTGGCTGCGCCGCAGCCGCGACCGGTCGAGCACCTCGCCGATGACCTCGCCGCCGTCCTCAGGCACGGCCGTGAAGATCGTGTCGGAGCTCGGGATCGCCACGTTGACGGCCTCGTGGGTCTCCAGCGCGCGGACACACTCCGTGATGATCCGGGGCTCCAGAAGCGGGCGTACGGCGTCGTGCAGCAACACGTTGCACTCCTGCGCGCCGATCGCCTGCAGGGCCCGCCACGTGCTCTCCGTACGGCTCGACCCGCCGTCCACGATTTTGCTCACCTTGCGGTAGCCGCCGGCCGCCACGATCTCCCGCACCCGGTCGGCGTATCCGGGCGTCATCAGCACCACGACCTCGTCGATCTCCGGCGCGCGCTCGAACGCGGCCAGCGAGTGCTCGATGATCGTCCGCCCCGCGACCTCGATGAGCTGCTTGGGCGTGGCCGCCCCGAGCCGCTGTCCGACGCCGCCCGCGAGGAGCACTCCAACCGATCGCAGTCGTGAATTCATACGGGCAGCGTAACGGTGCCGGTCCGTGATATCGCGTTGACCTGTCGCTACGCTGTGTCTACGCACCCCCCAGTCCACGCACTCCACCCCGACCGGGAGGAGACCTGCGCTTTGCCCGACTCATTGACCCGCGAAAGCACGGCCACGTCGGTCGTGCTGCTCGCCACGACGCCCGCCGGCAGGCTTCTCAGCGGCGACGGCACCCTGCTCGACCGGCTCAACGACCAGCTCGCCACCCTGCCCGTCCGCGAGGTGCAGGTGATGAGCGCGGGCGGCGGCCTGCCTGCCGACCTGCGCGGCATCGCCAAGATCGTCCGCACCTCCACGGGCGCGGTGGCCGTGCTGCCCGCCGACCTGGTGGCCCACACCGAGGCGCTCGCGCAGCTCCTCGAACATCCCGCGCGCTGCACCGCCGCGCTCATCTCCCACGACGCGACCGCCGCCCCGATGCGCCCGCCCGTCCGCGTCGAGGGCGGCAAGGTCGTGGCCGCGGGCAGCTCGTTCCACCTCGTGCCCGAGTCCAACGCGACCTTCCGCGGCGTGCTGCAGGCCGGCGAGGCCGACCTCGGCACGCTCGCCGACGTCGCTGAGGAGCTGGCGGAGCTGGCCGAGGAGGGCAGGCTCGGCCCCGTCACCCCGGTGGAGGCGGTCGACCTGCTGCTCGTCGGGCTCGTCAGGTCGGGGGTGAGCGTGCGGGCGGCGGCGATCGGCTCGCTGCACGCCGACCGGGTCACCGGCCAGAACGCCGCCGACGCCGCCGTACGCCGGCTGTCCGAGGTCGACGAGGCCAAGGTCAGGCTCGACACCTCGGTCAAGGCCGACGACGGCTTCTTCGCCACCTTCTTCGTCTCCACCTGGACCCGCCACCTCATCAAGCCCGCCGTACGACTCAAGCTCACGCCCAACACCGTCACCGGCATCTCGGCCGGGCTCGCGGTGCTGGCGGCCGTGTGGTTCTCGGGCGGCACCCGCGGCGCGCTCGTGCTGGGCGCGGCGCTGGTCTACCTGTCGTTCGCGCTCGACTGCCTCGACGGCCAGCTCGCCCGCTACACGCGCAGCTTCTCGCCGCTCGGGGCGTGGGCCGACGGCATGTCCGACCGGCTCAAGGAGTACGCCGTCTACGTCGGCCTGGCGGCCGGCTCCGCCGACCCCGGCATCTGGTACCTCGCCGTGGCCGCCATGATCCTCCAGGTGGTCAGGCACGGCATCGACGCCACGTACGCGGGGGCGGTCGAGGACGGCGCCCGCGTCGGCGCCTCCTGGGGCCGGCCCACCCGCAGCCTGCTGGAGACCCAGGACGTGCGCCGCGCGCCAGGCGGGGTGCTCAAGCTCGCCCACCGGCTCGAACGCGACACGATCGCCCGCTGGCTGAAGAAGATGATCGTGCTGCCCATCGGCGAGCGCATGGCGCTGATCGCCGTCACCGCCGCGTTCTGGAACGCCCGCGTGACGTTCCTGGCGCTGCTCGGCTGGGGCGGCGTGGCCGCCGTCTACCAGCTCGCCGGACGGATCGCGAGGTCGGCCAGGTGATATCGGTGCAGATGACCCCCGTACCCAACAGCACGGTCGTCGCCTACCGCGACGACGGGCCGCTCTCACGTGCCATGGGCCTGCTCGTGGCCGGGCAGCTGCCGCCGCTGCCGCCGGTGCTCGCCGGCACGTTCGTGACGGGCGTGCTGCTGGTCATCGGCGTGGCGGGGGCCGACGGGCTGGCCGTGTTCGCGCCCGCCGTGACGCTGCTGCTGGCGGGCCCGGGCAGCACGCACCCGCACGACGGCAGGTTCGACTGGCTCGTGCCGCCGATCCTGCGGCTCATCGAGTACACCTTCATCGCCGCCTGCGGCTTCGCCCACGGCGTGCACCCCGTGCTGATCTTCGTGCTGCTCGGCGCGCTCGCCTTCCATCATTACGATCTGGTCTACCGGCTGCGCCAGGGCGTCTACCCGCCGCCGTGGCTGGCCACCCTCGGGCTCGGCTGGGACGGCAGGATGATGGCGATCTCGCTGATCGCCCTGTCAGGGTGGCTGAGCAGCGGTTACGTCGTGCTCGCGGTCTATCTCTGGGGCCTGTTCGGCTGGGAGAGCCTCACGTGCTGGCTCGCCGCACCCCGATCCGGGGTCGAGGCCGCCGAGGCGGGAACGCAAGACTGACGCCGGATTACCCGCACGGGGTCCAAAGACGAATACTCTTTGGGCCACGGAAGTCATGCCGACTGAGGAGTGCACGTTGCTGGGAATGGTTCTGGCCGCTGGGGCCGGACGACGCCTGCGGCCGTACACCGACACGCTGCCCAAGGCGCTCGTGCCGGTCGACGGCGAAACCACGATCATGGACATCTCGCTGCGCAATCTCGCCGAGGTGGGCCTGCGCGAGGTCGTGGTCGTCGTCGGTTACGCGGCGCAGGCCGTGCAGGAGCGTAAGGACGAGCTGGAGCAGCGCCACGGCGTCCGGCTCACCCTCGTGCACAACGACAAGGCCGAGGAGTGGAACAACGCCTACTCCCTGTGGTGCGCGCGCGACTACTTCGCCCAGGGCGTGCTGCTGGTCAACGGCGACACCGTGCACCCCGTCTCGGTGGAGAAGACCCTGCTGTCGGCTCCCGAGACGAGCGACGTGCTGCTCGCGGTCGACAACGTGAAGAAGCTGGCCGACGAGGAGATGAAGGTCACGCTGACGCCCGAGGGCGCGCTGCGGCGCATCACGAAGCTGATGGACCCGGCCGACGCCTACGGCGAGTACATCGGCGCCACCCTCATCCGCCCCGGCGCGGCCGACCGGCTGGCCGACGCACTGAAGACCACGTACGAGCGCGACCCCCAGCTCTACTACGAGGACGGCTACCAGGAGATGGTCGATCGCGGCGAGCTGATCCACGCCGCGCCCATCGGCGAGGTCGACTGGGTCGAGGTGGACAACCACGACGACCTGGCCAAGGCCCGCACCATAGCCGTCCACTACTGAGGGGGCGCGCATGCCGCTTCTCGCGAGGATGTTGCCGGCGCCCTTGACGATGGACGTCAGGCGGGGCGCGGTGGCTGAGCTCGGCGCCCTGCTGGCCGACAGCCGCGTGGCCACCTCCGGCCGGGTCGCCGTGGCGGTCGGCCCCGGCCAGGGCGACCACATCGAAAGTCTCATCGCGCCCACGCTGGGCGAGGCCGAGGTGTTCAGGGTGGCCGACGGCACGGTCGACGCGGCCGTCTCGCTGGGCGCCGACCTGCGCAAGGGCGCCTACGAGGTGGTGGTGGGCGTCGGCGGCGGCAAGACGATCGACGCGACCAAATACGCCGCGTCGCTGGCCGGCATCCCCATGGTGGCCGTGGCCACCAACCTGTCCCACGACGGCATCTGCTCGCCCACGGCCTCGCTGGTCTACGAGGGCGGCAAGGGCACGTTCGGGGTGCCGATGCCGCTCGCCATCCTCGTCGACCTCGACTTCGTGCACAGCGCGCCGAAGTCGCTGGTGCGGGCGGGCGTCGGCGACGTCATCAGCAACCTGTCGGCGATCGAGGACTGGCAGCTCGGCAACGTCGAGCGCGGCGAGCCCATCGACGGGCTGGCCTGCTCGATGTCGCGCACCGCCGCGGAGGCGCTCATCGGGCGCAAGGACTCCATCGAGTCCGACGCGTTCCTGACCGTGCTCGCCGAGTCGCTGATCCTGTCGGGCATCTCCATGGTGGTAGCGGGCTCATCCCGGCCCGCGAGCGGTGGAGACCATGAGATCCTTCATGCCGTGGATCAGCTCTTCCCCGGCACCTCCAACCACGGCGAGCTCGCCGGCATCGGTGCCGCCTTCTGCTTCTTCCTGCGCGAGGACGCCGCCCGCGTCGAGCAGGTCGTCGGCTGCCTGCGCCGCCACGAGCTGCCCGTCGTGCCCGGCGACATCGGGCTGAGTGCCGAGCAGTTCGCCGAGGTCGTCGCGCTGGCCCCGGCCACCCGCCCCGGCCGTTACACGATCCTGGAGCACCTGCGGATGCAGGACTCGGAGATTCGCGATCGGGTGGGGGACTATGTCCGGGCCTTCGGTAGCTGAGCTGAGGCAGGTGGCCCAGCCCGCGGGCCACCTGGAGCGCCGCAACGGCGAGCACTGGGCGGGCGTGCTCTACATGCGCCGGCTGTCCATCTACGTCACCTGGGCGATGACCAAGACTTCCGTCACGCCCAACCAGCTCACCTGGGTGATGACGGTGGCCGGCGTGGCGGCCGGGTTCGTGCTGGCCCTGCCGGGGCTGTGGGCGGCCGTGCTCGCCGCCCTGCTCATCCAGGTCTACCTGCTGCTCGACTGCTCCGACGGCGAGCTGGCCCGCTGGACGGGCAAGACCTCGCCGGCCGGGGTCTACCTCGACCGGGTGGGCGCCTACTTCGCCGAGGCGGCCGTGCTGGCCGGGCTCGGCTGGCGGGCCTCCGAGGTGCTGCCCGACTGGTACACCGTGCTCGGCTTCGCGGGGGCGCTCGGCGCCATCCTCATCAAGGCCGAGAGCGACCTGGTGGAGGTGGCCAGGGCCAAGGGCGGGCTGGGCACGGCCACCGAGGCGGCGGCCGTGCAGTTCCGCTCGGGGCTGCTCGGGCTGGGGCGGCGGATCCTGGCGGCGACGCAGTTCCACCGCATCATGCAGCCCATCGAGCTGTCGCTGCTGGCCGTGGTGACCGCGATCATCGACGCGATCGTCGGCGTGCCGACGGCCACGCGGGTGCTCGTGGTGGCCTGCGCCATCGCCGCCGCCGTGCAAGTGGTGCTGCATCTGATCAGCATCATGGCATCGAGACGACTTGCTTGATCTCCACCGGAACCGCCGAGGCGTCTTGTCCGTCGTATTGATCGGACGTCCGCGGTTCGGTGGGGGTTCACTGTCGGTTCCGATACGCTTAGCTTCACCATCCAGGACCATGCAGACCAGCAGACTCGGTGATCATGAAAGAATGCTCCGCTCGTGTTCTCAACGCGTCAGGACGATGATTCGTTGAAGATCTCGTGCGTCATCCTCACCATGGGCAACCGGGTTGCGGAGCTGAACCGGGCGGTCGAGTCCGCGCTCAACCAGGTCGACGGCGACGTCGAGGTGGTGATCGTAGGCAACGGAGCCGACGTGCCCCAGCTGTCGGCGACGCCACCCGAGGGTTCGGCCGCGGTCGTGAAATCGATCCGGCTCGACCACAACACCGGCATCCCGGCCGGCCGTAACCGGGGCGTCGAAGAGTGCTCAGGCGACGTCGTGCTGTTCCTCGACGACGACGGCTGGTACGCCGACCAGAAGGTCGTCTCCCATGTGCGCGACCGCTTCGCCACCGAGCCCGACCTCGCGGTCATCTCCTTCCGGGTGATGGACCCCGACGGCGGCATCGGCCAGCGCCGCCACGTGCCGCGCCTGCGGGCCGGCGACCCGCAGCGCTCGTCGCCCGTCACCACGTTCCTCGGCGGCGCGTCGGCGATCAGGCGCTCTGCCTTCCTCCAGGTCGGCGGGCTGCCCGAGCGGTTCTTCTACGCCCACGAGGAGACCGACCTGGCCTGGCGGCTGCTCGGCGAGGGCTACCGCATCGAATACGACGCCGAGACGGTGATGTACCACCCGCAGGTACCGCCGACCAGGCACGCGGAGTTCTACCGCCTCAACGCCCGCAACCGGGTCTGGCTGGCCCGCCGCAACCTGCCGTGGCCGCTGGCCTTCCTCTACCTCACCAACTGGGTGGTGCTCACGCTGGTGCGCGAGCGCGGCTCCTCGGCCGCGCTCAAGGCGTGGTTCTCCGGCTTCTTCGAGGGCCTGCGCACCCCGGCCGGTGAGCGGCGGCCGATGGCGTGGCGCACCGCGTGGCGCATGGTCAAGCTGGGCCGCCCGCCCATCGTCTGACGCTCACAGCCTGACGTTCACAGCCGGACGCTCACAGCGGCCTGGCCTCGCCGAAGCACATCGCGGCGTGCGCGACCGTGCTGCTGAACATCGCCCGCTTGGGCAGCCCCAGCTCGCTCAGCTCCTTGGCGATGGGATGGTTGCCCAGGCGGATCAGCGCGCCGCTGGGACGCACCTGGGCGCCGCGCGCGCGTACGGTCCACGGCACGACCCTGGTGACGCCGTCGCGGTGCGTGTAGGCGTCGAGCGGCGCCATCACGCTCGCCCCCGGCACCGGCGCGCCCGGTTTGACCAGCAGATCGAGCACCAGCCGCCCGTCCTTGCGCAGAATGCACCGCTTGTACGGCGACCGCAGCCGCAGCTCGATGTCGGCCAGCTCCTTCGGGAACCCCCACAATGACCGCCCGGCCTCCAGCGTGAACGCCTGGTCGACCGGCAGCCAGTGCACGAACACCCCCGCGTGCCGCAGCTCGCCAGGGCCCACGCTCGCGGGGACGCCCGGCCTGCGCACCAGGAAGGCCATGCCGAACTCGTGGTAGGCGTCGAGGTCACCGTCGCGGTAGTCGACGAACACCAGCACGCACACGGCCTTGCCGGGCAGCACCTCGGCCACGTCGAGCCCGGAGTAGGCGATCACCGCCCGGGCGGCGTCGGCACGCACCGGGTAGAAGGCACTGCACACCTCTGCGTCCCTCACCCGCACGGGCATGTCCAGCGTCCGGCCCTGGATCAGATGCGATGCCATAACACCAGTACATCAACCGCCACGTCCTGTGGCCATTCCCGCACCGGGTGGCGTCCGGCTGTGTCGGGGCAACGGAAACCAGCCCGCGGCGCCATCGTGGCCCGCCCTGGACGGGCGCGCGGCCCACGTCTCGGCCCGCTGGACGAACGCGGCCGCGTGGTCGGGCCAGTGGTGGTGCAGGCGGGCCTCCACGTGCCCGAGCGCGCCCAGCTTCAGCCGCAGCGCCGGGTCCTCCTTGAGGTCCAGGACGGCGTTCAGCACCGCGTCCACGTCCAGCGGCACCACCAGCCCGCAGCCGGCCGCCTCGACCGTCGCTGCGCCCTGCGGGGTGGTGATCACCGGCAGGCCGCGGCCCATGTAGTCGAGGATCTTGGTGGGCGGCGTGGTCACCGTGGCGTGGGCCAGCGACAGGCCCGCCAGCGCGCCCTCTGCCATGCGCAGGGCGTGGCGGAGCGGGACGTGGCCGTACCAGTCGAGCAGGCCCACCCGTTGCGCGTCGCGCAGCAGCGGGCGGACGCCGGGCGCGGCGGCGCCGATCAGGTCGAGCCTGATGCCGTGCGGCACCAGCCGCCCGGCCAGGCCGATCAGCTCCATCACGCCGCGCTCGGCCGACAGCCGGCCGAGGTGCACGACCCTCGTATCGCCCGGCGCCGGCGGGGCGGGGGAGACCAGGGTCGCCTCGGGCACCTCGGCGGCGGTGATCACCTCGTGGCGCCGCCGCGCGCGGGCCAGCCGCCTGGGGGAGACCTGCTCGCGTACGTCCCAGACGACGTGAGGACGCCGGTGGGGCAGCGTCCGCAGCAGCCGGTACTCGTGCACGATCAGCAGGTCCGCGCCCCGCAGGCCGCGTCTGAGCGCGGCCCGCGCGCGGCCCGGCGAGGCGAGGTGCGCCACGTCCACCGCGGTCAGCTCCGCGGCGGGCGTCACGTTGAAATGGGTGAACGGCGCCACGTAGGTCACCTCGTGGCCCGCGTCGAGCAGCGCCCGGATCTGCCGGTGCATGATCCGGGCGTCCTCGGGGTGATGGACGGTCGTGGCGACACATGCGCGCATGGGTCGATGCTCCGCGCTCACCCGGTCAACGGCGTTAATGCGGGGGGAACGATCGCTTAACTTCGTGAGGGGCGGCGATAGAGCCAGGTCAGGCGGGGTTCGAGCACCCACTTGAAGAGCGTGCGGGTCTCGGCCAGGCACAGGATGATGGCCAGCGCGAAACAGCTCGACGCGATCGCGAGCACGCCCAGCGGCCCGTACAGCCACGGCACCGACAGCCAGCCCATCTCCTTGGCGATCAGCACCGGGATGCCGTGCAGCAGGTAGCAGTAGAGCGTGCGGGTGCCGAGGTCGGTGTACCAGGTCTCCTTCCTGGGCACCAGCGCCAGCACCGCGAAGCACATCGCGAGCGCGCAGATCAGCAGGCCCGTACGCACGCCGAGGCCCATCCACCAGGACAGGTGCAGGTCCTGGTAGCTGTTCTTGTAGTAGAACGGGCCGAGCGGCGACTTGGGCGCGATGTAGATGGCCACCGCCGCCGCGCCCAGCACGGTGAACACCGAGAGGATCTTGATCCAGCGGCGGTTGAGCATCTCGAAGTGCTCGGGCTGCATCACGAGGCCGATCACGAAGAACGGCAGCAGGCCGAAGAAGCGGTCCATGCTGAAGTCGCCCGAGATCTGGGAGAACCCGGCGAACAGGTAGATCGCTATCGCCACCGGCACGGGGTATCTCATCCGCTTCCACACCGGTGTGGACAGCCGCCAGAACAGCAGCGCCAGCAGATACCAGTTGAGCCACGCCGGGTCGATGATCGTCAGGCTCCACTTCTGGCCCAGCGCGAAGCGGAGCGCGGCGTAGCCGACCTCGACGATGACGTACGGGATGAGGAACGTGTCGACCAGTTTGTTGGTCTTGGCGTTGGAGTTCCAGAAGTTTCTGGACAGGTAGCCGCTGATCAGCACGAACAGCGGCATGTGGAACGTGTAGATGAAGATGTAGGCCGCCCGCGCCGAGTCGGCGGCCAGCGTCGGCACCAGCGAGTGGCCGATCGGCACCAGCGCGATCAGGACGAACTTGACGTTGTCGAGGAACGGGTCGCGCTTGCGCTTCGGCTTGTCGGGCTGCTGCTGCGGCTCCGGCCGCTCCTGGCCGCCCGCGTCCGGCGTCGCCGCCTGCCGCTGCCCGGCGCCCGCTGCCACCGGAACGGCGCCCTGCTCGGCACGTCGGCCTGCGGTTCGCCCCGCAGGCCGTCCGGCCGGCTGCCCCTCGGGCGGTCCGGAGGGCACGGCACGTCCCGGCTCAGGGCCGCCCGCCACCAGGACCCCGTCAGGTCCCGTGACCGGCTCCTTGGCCCGCCGCCCTCGCGGCGCCACGGGCTCGTCGCCCGCCACGGCCCGAGCCCGCCTGCCCTCACGGGCGGCGTCGCGGCCTTGCGCACGCGGTTCGCCGATCTCGGGGGCGGCGGCGCGGGCCTGACCGGCCTCAGGGCCGCGGCCACCGGCCTGCCCGGCCTCTGAAACACGATTACGGGGCTGTCCGGCCTCCGGAGCACGACCGCGGGCCTGTCCGGCCTCGGAGCCGCGGCCGCGGGCCGGGCCGGCTTCCGGTGCGTGACCCCGGGGCTGGCCGGCCTCGGGGGCCCTGCCGCGGTGCTGTCCGCCCTCGGGGGCGTGGCCCCGGTGCAGTCCTGCCTCCGCGCCACGGCCGTTGGCGAGCGGTGAGCCCGGGTCGGCGCGCCGGTCGGCGGCGAGCGGCCGGGCCGGCTCGGAGCCGTGGCCGTTTGAGTAGGGGTGGCCGGCGTCGGCGCCTCTGCGGCCGCGCGAGCGTCCGGCCTCGGGGCTCGTGCCGCGAGACCGGGGGGCGGGAGCGTCCGGGGTGATGGCCGGCTGGGGCTGCGTCAGCTCGCCTGGCGCCACCCCGTGCGGGTCGGTGGACTCGCTCCAGAAGGTCTCTTCCGGCAGCGGCCAGCGGGATCCCGTGTTGGCAGGCCCCTCCTCTTCGGGACGCCGCGGGGTCGTGGCCGGTCGGGAGGAACTGGTGTCAGACACAGAAGGAAGTCGCTCAGCTTCGCTCGGGGCCGGGGAACACGACGGCAGCGCGGTGATGGACTGTTGCGGGCCCGTTCAGCGCTGCGTCGCCGACCGCCACAGACTATCCCGCCTTCCGACTCCTGTCTCTCGTAGCGAGCCAGAACGGCTCGTTACACAGGGAACTTGGAGCCTCAGGTGCACACGTTCTTCTGCTCGGACGCGGTGATGGTGCTGTTGTTGACGCTGTCGGGCAGCTTGGTCACCTTGACCGAGTCGAAGTCCTCGCCGACCACGAGCTGGATCACCGGCGTGCCCTTCGCGGGCGCCCCGGCACCGGTCGTGGTGGCCACGGCCCCGGTGTACGGCTGCGCGCCGACCGCCTTCACCTTCCCGGACGCGGCCTGCGGCTTCGGCAGGACGGACCCGCCCAGAGTAAGGGCGTGGTCGGCGGCGGTCTCGGCGGTCTTGGAGTAGTGGATCTCGCTCTTGGCCAGGCTCACGCCGCCCGGGGCCTCGTAGTTGCCCAGCCCCACGACCGTGAAGCCCTGCTTGGCCAGCTCGTCGGCCACCTCGCGGGCCTTCCCGACGGTCTTGGTGCCGTTGAGCACCTGGACGCGCACCTGCTCAGGCTTGATCTTGGCCTTGGGCTTGGCCGGCGTGTCGGCGCCCGCCTCGGCGGTCTTGGTCACCTCGGTGTCGGTCTTGATCGAGGTGAACAGCTCGTCGGCGTCGGGCTGCTTCCAGACCACCCGGTTGGTGTCCTCGGGGTCGGGGACCCAGGGCACGGTGGTGAACTTGACGCCGTTGGCGGTCATCTCCTTCGCGCTCAGCGCGATCTGGATGAGCTGCTCGGTGTCGTTGGCCAGCTCGGGGTCCATGGTGACCGAGCCGGCCGCCGCGGCGATGAAGTCGCGCAGCCGGCCAACGTCGGTCAGCAGCTCGCTGCTGGTGGCCTTGGCGACGACCTTGCTGAGGAAGATCTGCTGGCGTCTGATGCGCTGGATGTCGCTGCCGTCGCCGTATTTGCGCAGGCGTACGTAGCCGAGCGCCTTCTCGCCGTTGAGCAGGCTCTTGCCGGGCGGCAGCACCAGCTTGGACGCCTTGTCGTTGACGCCCGACTTGAGGCAGATCTCGATGCCGCCGAGCGCGTCGACGATGTTCTTGAACCCGCTGAAGTCCACCTCGACGAAGTGGTTGACGCGGATGCCGGTGAGGGTCTCGATGGTGGAGATCGTGCAGGCGATGCCGCCCGAGTTGTACGCCGAGTTGATCATGTCGCGGCGCGGCGGCATCTCCTGCTTGGTGGCCTCGTTCTTGCACTTGGGGATCTGCACCATGGAGTCGCGCGGGAAGCTGATCAGCCGCGCCTTGTCGCGGTCGGGCGACAGGTGCAGCAGGATGATCGTGTCGGTGCGCTTGCCGCCCGCGTCGGCCTCGCGGGCCAGCTGCTGGCCGTATCTCGCGTTGCCGGCGCCCGCCCGCGTGTCGGAGCCGACGAGCAGCACGTTGAGCGCGCCCGTGTCGGGCGGGCGCGGGTTGATGATGTCTTCCTTGACGCTCTTCTCGTTGATGTTGCCGAAGGCGTCGCGATAGGCGGTGTACGCCGTCAGCGCACCCGCCACCATGACCGTGGTGACGCCGATGCTCACGTACGCCAGCACGCGCATCTTGGTCTGACCGTCGCCGGAGCCGCCCGAGCGGTGGCCGCGCGGGGGACGGTCGTCGGGCGGCGGAGGCGGCGGGGCGGCGGCGGCCGCTCTGCGGGCCATCCTGCTGCCCGGCTGGGTGGAGGCCGATCGGCGGTCGTGCACGGAATCGACTACCGGCACGCTCCTGTAGTCAGTCATACGCCCCCCGACCTCACTCCTTGCGCCGCCGGCATGGTCGCTCCGCGCCACGAGACTAGGTCACGTACGGCGTGCCACGGGTCATGAACGTGGGGAACGGCCGTGACCCGGGCGTGATGTTTCCGCCGCACAGCATACTCAGAGCCGGACATTGGGTGGAATGTCATCGCCAAACTCTTTCTCCGCGACCAGGGCGTCCCCGCTCGTCACGTCCCCGGCCGCGTCGTTCTCGTTCGCGTCCTTGTTCGCGTCCTTGTTCGCGTCGTCTCCGCTCCGCGGGCCCGATGGCGAGGGCCGCCGCCAGACAGGCCACCGGCACGGCCGGCAGGACGTACCGGTAGTCGAATTCGGCGGCCGCGGCCGGCGTGATCAGCAGCACGACGGCCACCGACCAGGGCGCCAGCCAGGGCGGAGGCGTCGTCAGGCGGTTGCCCAGGCGGTCGCCCGCGCGTCTGCGGGCGATCGCCGCCACCGGTGGCACGAGCAGGACTGCCAGCAGCAGCGTGCCGGGCAGGCGCGCCACGCTCTGGTAGGCCCGCAGCCAGCCGGCATATGGCTCGACGATCTCCGTGCCGATCGCACCCTGCTCGTAGAGCTTGGCATACTCGGCGCCGACCTGCGCGGGATAGCGGCCAGGTGGCCCGGGGCGCTCGTGGGGGAACTGGTAGTAGCCGTAGATCTCGGCGTCCGGATAGACCGGGCGGTCCCAGCGGAAGGTGCGGGCCAGCTCAGACAGCACCGACCCGGCGTAGTCGAGCGGCTGCTTGGTGATCGCCAGCATCGCGAACCTGGCCGCCAGGTCGTCGGTCTCCTTCGTGAACGTGATGCCGGGCCGTCGCACCAGCGGGGAGTCCTGGGCCCAGATGTACTCCTGCGAGGGCGGCCGCTGGCCGGGCGGGCGCGGGTCGCACAGTTCCCGCAGGTCGGGCGGCGGGTCCATCTCGGCGCAGTCGGCGAAGGACATCGTGCGGGCGTACAGGAAGACGCCGTTCGCGCCGATCAGGCCCACCCGCTGGTACGTGGCGTAGAACCAGGCCCCGTACGCGAGGAGCGGCACCAGCGCGACCGCCACCAGCACGCCGGCCAGTCTGATCCGCCCGCGCAGCACGAACCAGGCCGCCAGCAGGACGATCAGCGGCTGCCCGACGGTCCTGGTCAGCGTGGCCGCCGCCAGCAGCAGGCCGATGCCCGCCACCGTCGCAGGGCGGGCCGTCGTGGCAAGCACGACCGCCGTCGCCACGAGGAACATGAAGAGCGTGTCCGAGACGAGCAGGTGCTCCAGCTCGATCTGGTACGCGTCCAGCAGCACCGGCACCGCCGCCAGCGTCGCCGCCCACCTGGGGGCTCTGCGCGCCGCCCGGTAGATCAGCACCCCGGTCGCCAGGCCCAGCAGGTGCTGCGCCACCGTCACCGCGCCGAACGCGTGCAGCGGCTCCAGCAGCTTGAGGAACATCGAGTAGCCGGCCGGACGCACCAGGTCGGGGCGGGGCCTGAAGACGGTGACGATGTAGGTGTAGGAGTCGGGGAACCACAGGGCCGGCCGGTACCCCAGCATGGCGAGCAGCCGCAGCACGGCCCCGAGCCCCAGCACGGCGAGGAACCACCGATGCCGCCGCACCCGCTCCCGCACCCCGGCCCCCCTCCGCCGCCTTCCTGCCCGCTTCTCCGGGGGCTCCGCGCGCTGACCCGGCTCGGTGGGCGGCCCC
Source organism: Nonomuraea sp. NPDC004580 (assembly GCF_040609855.1). Classification (NCBI taxonomy): domain Bacteria; kingdom Bacillati; phylum Actinomycetota; class Actinomycetes; order Streptosporangiales; family Streptosporangiaceae; genus Nonomuraea; species Nonomuraea sp. NPDC004580. The sequence goes on from NZ_JBEXLH010000001.1 coordinate 269,863, forward strand.
TGTTCCTCCGCGCGCGGACGCGGGCTCGCGGGTTGCGCGGGCTTGTCTGGGGGTGTGGGGTTCGCGGGCCTTTCGGCGTGCGGGTCCGCCATCAACCGCTGGTCCTTCCCATCTCCGGCACGTCGCGTACGCTACCGGCGTTCGCGCGCTTCCCGTGCCTCCGGGCCGTCTGGCGGCTCCCGTGGCCGCGAGGGGTGTGCGGGGTTGGATACGCTCGGTCTCCGATGGAACACGATCATCGTCCCGGCCGGTGGCTCGCCGCGCTGTCGGTGCTCCCCGCGCTGGCCGTGGCGGGCTGGTTGCTGGCCGGGCTGCCGCTGTTGCTGCTCGGCCGGTTCACGCCGGTGCTCGTCACCGTGCTCGGGGTCCCCATGGCGGTGCTGCTGTGCTGGGCGGGGACCCGCGGTCTGGGGGCCGGAGCGCCGCGGGCGGCTTGGTGGCAGCTCGGTGGGGTCGCCGGGGTGGCGGTGGCGTCCGGGGTGTTCAACGTGCTCCTGCACAGCGAGCAGCTCGCCGTCAGGCGTGACCCGGCCACCTACGCCCAGTACGCCGCCTGGATCGCCGCCCACGGCTCGCTGCCGATCCCGGCGCGGGCCGAGGCGTTCGGCGGCCCCGACGCGGGGCTGGAGTTCGACAGCGTCGGGTTCTACGCGGTGGACGGCGGGCTGTTGCCGCAGTTCATGCCGGGGCCGCCGATGCTGTTCGCGATCGGTGACTGGCTGGGGGCGCCGTTCGTGGTGCCGGCCGTGCTGGGCGCGCTGGCGGTGCTCACGCTGGGCGGCGTGGTGGCGCGGCTGGCCGGGGCGCGGTGGGCGGTGCCGGCGGCGACGGCGTTCGCGGTCTGCATGCCGGTCCTCTACACCTCGCGGACCACGTTCAGCGAGATCCCGTCGGTGATCCTGCTGTTCGGCGGGCTGGCCCTGGCGTACGACGCGCTGGCGCGAGCCCGTGACGGCGGGCCGAGCCGGGGGACGGCGGGGCTGGCCGGGCTGGCCGGGCTGGTGTTCGGGCTGGCGGTGCTGGTCAGGATCGACGGGCTGCGCGACGTGCTGCCGGTGCTGGCGTTCGCCGGGCTGCTGATCGCGCTGCGCCGGCTGGGCAGGCCCGTCGGGCGGCTGGGGCCGCCGCTGCTCGCGGGACTGGTCGTCGGGGCCGGCGTCGGGCTGGCGGCGGCGTATCTGCTGGCCAGGCCGTACCTCGACTATCTGAGCGGTTCCGTGCGGCCGCTGCTGCTCATCTGCGCCGCCGTCCTCGTGCTCACCCTCGCGGGCACGGCCGCCGCCCCCGCCCTGGCCCGGATGAGCCTGCCGGCCTGGCTGCCGAGGACGGGCGCGGTGCTGACCGTGCTGCTGATGATCGCCCTGTACGCCCGCCCGTGGTACCAGACCGTGACCAGGGACCCGGCGAATCCGGAGGACTGGCGCACGTACGAGATGATCCGGCAGATCCAGCGCGCCAACGGCCTGCCGGAGGACGGCACCCGCCTCTACTTCGAGAACTCCCTGCACTGGCTCACCTGGTACGTCGGCCCGGCGACGCTCGCGCTGGCCACGATCGCCGCCGCCCTCCTGGTGCGCAGGCTGCTGCGCGACGGCTCGTCGTTCGCCTGGCTGCTGCCGCTCGCGGTGGTCGGCTGGACGACGGTCACGACGCTGCTGCGCCCTGAGATCACCCCCGACCATCCGTGGGCCGCCCGCCGCCTGGTGCCGGTGGTGATCCCCGGGGTGATCCTGCTGGCCGCGTACGGGCTGGCCCGGCTGCGCCGGCTCATGGACCGGCACGGCCCGCTGGTGCTGAAGTGGGGCACGGTGATGGCGGTGCTGCTGGTGCTGGCGCCGCCGGTGGTGACGTCGATCGGCACCGCGTTCACGCCGGTGGAGCGGGGCGAGGCGGCGGCGGTCGAGGAGATGTGCGCGCGGCTGCCCGACCGGGCGTCGGTGCTGTTCGTGGAGCGGGTGACCGGCGACCGGTTCGTCCAGGTCGTACGGGGAATGTGCGGAAAACCGGCCGCCAAGGTCAAGCGTGCGGGCACCGACGTCGCGCCGGAGCGCGAGGTGCGCCGCCAGATCGAGCGGGTGCGCGCGGCCGGCCGGGTGCCGGTGCTGCTGGGCGCCGAGGAGTCGCAGGTCGCGCCGTACGGGCGGGCCACGCAGGTGATGCGGCTGGTCACCCGGCAGGACGAGCGCTCGCTCATTGAGGCCCCCGATGCCACGTGGTCACTGCGGATCAACGTGTGGATGACCGTCGCTTGACCGGGATGGGTCACACTGGAAGGAACAGCCCTGGAATCGGGGGCACCCGCTGGAGTGATGTGCACTCGCCTTCCGGCGGGGCAGAGTAACCTCGACCCCCGTGAGCACGCCTGAGACCCCCAAGAGTGGAACCGCCGTGGAAGAAGCGCCGTACGTCACGATCGTCCTGCCCTGTTACAACGAGCAGGACCACGTCATCGACGAGGTGGAGCGCATCACCAAGGCGATGGACTCGAGCGGCTACACCTACGAGCTCGTCGCCATCGACGACTGCTCCACCGACGACACGCTGGCCAGGCTCAAGGAGGCCGCGCCCGACTATCCCCACCTGCGCATCCGCGCCTTTCACCGCAACGGCGGCTCCGGCACCGTGCGGCGCATCGGCACGCAGGAGGCCAGGGGCGAGATCGTGGTGTGGACCGACGCCGACATGTCCTACGCCAACGAGCGCATCCCCGAGCTGGTGCAGATCCTGGAGAAGGATCCCTCGGTCGACCAGGTGGTCGGCGCCCGCACCAGCGAGGAGGGCTCGCACAAGCTGCTGCGCGTGCCGGCCAAGTGGGTGATCCGCAAGGTGGCCGAGATGCTGGCGGGCCAGAAGATCCCCGACCTCAACTCAGGGCTGCGTGCCTTCCGCAAGTCGGTGGCGCGGCCCTACCTGCGGCTGCTGCCTCCCGGGTTCTCGTGCGTCACGACGATCACGCTGTCGTTCCTGATGAACCAGCACGACATCTACTACCTGCCGACCGACTACGCGAAGCGGGCCGGCAAGTCGAAGTTCAGCTTCGTCTCCGACGCCTACCGCTACATCCTGCAGGTGCTGCGGATGATCATGTACTTCAACCCGCTCAAGGTGCTCATGCCGCCGGCGCTGTGGCTGGTGGGCATCGGGTTCGTCAAGGGCGTCTGGGACATGATCGAGCACCCGTTCTACTTCCCCGCCAACACCGTCATGATCTTCCTGTCGGGCATGCTCATCGGCTCGGTCGCGCTGCTCGCCGACCTGATCGTGCGCTCGCGGGGAGAGTGACCGGTGCGCATCGCGATCGTCGGGCCGACGTATCCGTACAAGGGGGGCGGGGCCCAGCACACCACGGAGCTGGCGCACCGGCTGGCGGCGCTCGGCCACGACGTGGTGATCGAGTCGTGGCGCGCCCAATATCCGTCGTTCCTCTATCCGGGACAGCAGACGATCTCCGCGCCTGAGGGCACCCCCTACGACAGAACCGTGCGGCGGCTCGACTGGCGGCGGCCCGACGGCTGGGTGGCCGCGGGGCGGCGGCTGCGTTCGGCCGACCTGGTCGTGCTCGCCGTGCTCAGCCCGGTGCAGGTGCCCGCGTACCTCGGCATCCTGTACGGACTCAAGCGCCGCACCAAGGCGATCGCCCTGTGCCACAACGTGCTGCCGCACGAGCGCAAGCCCTACGACGAGCCGCTGATGAAGGCGCTGCTCAAGCGGGTCGACGGCGTGCTGGCCCACTCCGAGCAGCAGGCGGAGCTGGCTCGCGGGCTCACCTCCAAGCCGGTCAGCGTGGCCGGGCTGCCGCCCCACCTGCCATCGACGACGGCGGAACGCTCGGCCGAGGTGCACCGCAGGCTGCTGTTCTTCGGCATCGTGCGGCCGTACAAGGGGCTCGACCTGCTGCTGCGGGCGCTGCCCGAGGGCGTTTCGCTGACCGTGGCCGGTGAGTTCTGGGGCGGGCTCGACGAGACCAGGGCGCTGATCGCCGAGCTGGGCATCGGCGACCGGGTCGAGCTGCGGCCGGGCTACGTCGCCGCAGGCGAAGTGCCGAAGCTGTTCGCCGCCGCCGACGCGCTCGTGCTGCCCTACCGCAGCGCCACGGCCAGCCAGAACGTCTGGCTCGGCCACGAGCACGGCGTGCCGGTGATCGCGACCAGGGTGGGCGCGCTGGCCGAGCACGTCACCGACGGCGTGGACGGCCTGCTGGTCGAGCCGGACGACGTGGGGGCCCTGCGCGAGGCGATCGAGCGATTCTACGCCTCGGGCGAGCCAGAGAGGTTGCGGTCGGGGGTCAAGGCGGTCGATCCCGAGCCGTTCTGGTCGGCGTACGCGGGCACGCTGCTGGCCGCCTGACGGCCGAGCAGCACGAACAGCCCCGCGAGGGCCGCGTCGGCCAGCGTGAACGCCACCCGCGACACGATCGCCACCGCGAGCGCCGCCGGCGTGCCGATGACCGGGCCGAGCACGAGCACCAGGGCGCCCTCCCTGACGCCGACGCCGGCCGGCACCACGACGGTCAGGATGCCGGTGGCCCAGGCGAACGCGTAGGCGCCGGTCGCGATCACGTAGAGGTCGGCCCCCTGGATGGCGCTGCCGGCGACCAGCCAGATGTGCAGGCCGTAGACGAGCCAGCCGAGCGCCGTCCAGCCCACCGCCACCAGCACCGTACGGCCGGGCAGCACGCTCTCCAGCGGCTCCCTGCGCGCGATGCGCAGGGCCAGGTTGAGCCCCCAGGTCAGCACCTTGGGATGCAGGCAGATGATGATCACCGGCACCAGCAGCACGAGGTACCACGCCTGCCGTACCGCCTCCAGCGTGCCCAGCGTGGCCGCGGCGATCGAGATCGCCACCCCGAGATTGATCACCAGCCCCAGCGAGATCGTCGCGAACGTGCGCCGCGGCGGGCTGCCGTGGTCGCGGCCGAGGTCCATCATCGCCGCGTACGCCCACACCGCACCCGGGATGTACTTCCCGAGCTGCCCCACGAACATGATCCGCCCGGCCACCCGCACCGGCACCCGCGTGCCCAGACCCGCGAGGATCTCCCGCCAGGCCACCAGCATGAAGAACTGGCCGAGCAGCACCGAGCCGAACGCCCCGAGCACCGCCCAGGGCGACATGCGCGCGAGCGCGCCGGTGGTCTCTTCCCAGTGGGCGGCCAGCCCGTAGCCCAGGAAACCGAGCGCGACCAGGGCGAGGAGGAGGCGCAGCAGGCGGCGGAGCATTGGCTCAGGTTACGCGCGGTACGCCTGGTAAAGCCAGACGACGGCGGCCACCAGCGCCGGCGCCGCCGGCACCGCCGGGACGATCCTCACCACGCCGCCGGATGGCCACCGTACCAAGGCGGTTCGACGTCGGATGGGCGCAGAGGTCGGTACGGTTGGGAGTCGTGGTGAAAGAACGGGTCGCGCAGCTCGAATACTCGGAGTTCCAGTCCGCCATGCTCGACGAGGAGAAGCGGCGGCGGAAGGCAGCGAAGATCATCGCCGTCCTCGAGCACTTCCACGGGCCGCTCGACGGGCTCACGGTGGGCGACGTCGGCTGCTCGGCCGGCTTCATCGCCGACGAGCTGGCGCAGGCCGGTGCCCGCCACACGCTGGGCATCGACATCGACGTGCCGGGGTTGCGCAAGGCGGCCGACCGGTTCGGCGAGCGGGTGGCGTTCGTCTGCGGCGACGGCACGGCGCTGCCGTTCCCCGACGGCTCGATCGACGTGCTGGTCTTCAACCACATCTACGAGCACGTCGTCGACCCCGACGCGGTGGTGGCCGAGATGCACCGGGTGCTGTCCGACGACGGCGTGCTCTACCTGGGGCTCGGCAACCGGCTCGGTATCATGGAGCCCCACTACAAGCTGCCGTTCCTGTCCTACCTGCCGCCGGCGCTCGCCGACCGCTACGTCCGCGCGTCCGGCCGGGCCGACCACTACTACGAGCGGTTCAGGACGCGGCGCGGGCTGCGCAAGATGCTGCGGGCCTTCCACATCTGGGACTACACGTTCCCCGTGCTCGCCACGCCGACCAAGTTCGCGGGCGGCGAGCTGTTCCCGGGAGTGCTCGGCAAGGTGGTCAGGGCCGTCCTGTCGCGTACGCCGCGCGGGGTGCTCAAGCTGCTGCTGCCGGTCGTGCCGACGTACCTGTGGGTGGCGACCAAGAGGGCCCGCCGCCCGGTGGGCGCGCACCTGCCGCAGCCGCCGGAGCGGGTGCGGCCGCTGTGACCACCGACGAGGCCGCTTCCGAGGCCGTTCCCCGGCGCTCACCGGCTCGCCGGTTGGTGAGATACGGCTTCCTGGCCGTCGCGCTCGGCTTCGGCGCGTGGGCGGTGATCAGGGAGTGGGACGCCGTGGTGGCCGGGTTCGCCAGGCTGTCGGTCCCCGCGCTCGCGGGCTCGCTGGTCGCGGTGATAGCGGCGCTGCTCGGAGCCATGCTGACCTGGCGTACGTTGCTGGCCGACCTCGGCTCGCCGCTGCCCCTGCGCCCGGCCGCGAAGGTGTTCTTCGTCGGCCAGCTCGGCAAATACATCCCCGGCACGGTCTGGCCGATGCTCGCCCAGATGGAGATGGGCCGCGACCTCGGCGTGCCGCGCTCGCGCAGCGCGGCGGCGTTCTTCCTGATGATGCCCGTCCAGCTCGCCACCGGCCTGCTGGTCACGCTCGTCACGCTCGGCTGGGACCGCTACGGCTGGCTGCTGCTGTTCATCCCGCTGCTGCTCGTGCTGCTGGAGCCCAGGGTCGTCAACGCGGTGATCGGCTTCGTCCTGCGCAAGCTGAAGCGCGAGCCGCTCGAACGGCCGCTGACCAGGCGCGGCATGCTGACCGCGCTCGCCTGGGCGCTGGCCGGCTGGGTGGCCTACGGCGTGCACCTCTCCTTCGTCGTCCCCCAGGGCGGCCTGGTCTTCGCCATCGGCGCGTTCGCGCTGTCGTGGTGCCTCGGCATCATGACCTTCGTGATCCCCGCGGGCGCCGGTGTCAGGGAGCTGGCCATGGTCGCGGTGCTGGCCCCGCAGCTCGATCGGGGCTCCGCGATCGCGGTCGCCCTGGCCTCCCGGATCGTGATCATCGCCGGTGACCTGATCTGCGCCGGAACCGCCGGAATCGCGGCTCGTCGCGACTCGGTGTGATTTGGCCCACGATTTAGGGGAGGCTGGTCATAAGCTGAAATTTCAAGAGGGGGACGCCCGTCCCACGTTGATCTTGAGGGGAGAAGATCTTCGTATGCCTCGTGTGCTCGTCGATGCGGCGGCGGTCCCCGCGGACCGCGGCGCGCTGATCAGATACGTGGACGGGCTCGTGGCCGCGCTCGACCGCGCCGGCGCCGAGCTGTCCGTCGTCTGCCAGCGTTCCGAAGCCGAACGCTACCGGCGCCTCGCGCCGTCCGCCCAGATCATCTCCGGCCCCGTCGCCATCACCAACAGGGCCGCCAGGCTCGCGTGGGAGCAGAGCGGCCTGCCGCTGCTGGCCCGCAAGGCGGGCGCCGACGTCATCCACGCCCCCTACTACTCCATCCCGCTCGGCTCCGGCGTGCCGACCGTGGTGACCGTGCACGACGCGACCTGGTTCACCGAGCCCGACCAGCACAGCCCGCGCGCGTCCTTCTTCCGCTCGGCCACCCGCACCGCCGTCCGGCACGCCCGGCGCATCATCGTGCCGTCCAAGGCGACCAGGGACGAGCTGGTCCGCGTGCTGGCCGCCGACCCCACCCGCATCGACGTCGCCTACCACGGCGTCGACCTGGCGCAGTTCCATCCGCCGACCGAGGAGGAGGTCCAGCGGGCGGCCACGAGGTGCGGGCTGCACGGCCAGCCGTACGTGGCGTTCCTCGGCGCGCTCGACCCCCGCAAGAACGTCCCGAACCTCATCCGCGGCTTCGCCGCCGCCGTCAAGCGGCTGGACCGGCCGCCCGCGCTGGTCATCGGCGGCGGTGTGCACGAGGACGACGTGGACGCCGCCTGCCGGGAGGTCGAGGCCACGGTCAGGGTGATCAGGCCCGGCTACCTCAGCGCGCCCGACCTGCCGGGCTTCCTCGGCGGCGCGCTCGTCGTGGCCTTCCCCTCGCGCGGCGAGGGGTTCGGGCTGCCGGTGCTGGAGGCCATGGCCTGCGGCGCGCCGGTGCTGACGACTCACCGTTCGTCGCTGCCCGAGGTCGGCGGCGACGCCGTCGCCTACACCGAGCCCGACGCCGACAGCATCGCCACCGCGCTGGGCCAGCTGCTGGCCGCCCCCGAGCGCAGGCGGCAACTGCGGGAGGCCGGGCTCGCCAGGGCCCGCGAATTCACCTGGGACGCCTCGGCCGAGGCGCATCTCAGCTCCTATCAACGCGCGATCGAATAGTTCGGTAACCTCACGGAGTGATGGAGAGCTCTTTGCCAGACCTCGAGGCGATCCTCCTGGTCGGGGGGCAGGGCACGCGCCTGCGTCCGCTGACACTGGGCACGCCGAAGCCGCTGCTGCCGACCGCCGGGGTGCCGTTCCTGGCCCACCAGCTGGCGCGGGCGCGATCGTTCGGCGTGCGCCGGATCGTGTTCGCGACCTCCTACAAGGCATCCATGTTCGAGCCGGCCTTCGGTGACGGGTCGGGGTTCGGGCTCACGCTCGAGTACATGACGGAGGAGACGCCGCTCGGCACCGGCGGCGCGATCCGCAACGCCGCGGAGGCGCTCACGTCGGGGCCCGACGACCCGGTGCTCATCCTCAACGGCGACATCCTGTCCGGCCACGACATCGGCGAGCAGGTGCGTCTCCATCGCGCGCGCGAGGCCGCTGTAACGCTCCATCTGACGGAAGTGGACGACCCGAGCCGGTTCGGCTGCGTGCCGACCGACGACGAGGGCCGCGTGACGGCCTTCCTGGAGAAGACGCCCAATCCCGTCACCAACCGCATCAACGCCGGCTGCTACGTCTTCACCCGCTCGGTGATCGACTCGATCCCGCGCGACGAGGTCGTGTCGGTCGAGCGCCAGACGTTCCCCGGGCTCATCGAGTCGGGGCGGCTCGTGCTGGGCTACGCCACCCGCACCTACTGGCTCGACGTCGGCACGCCGGCCGCCTTCGTGCAGGGCTCGCGCGACCTCGTGCTGGGCCGGCTGGCCTCGCCCGCGCTGCCCGGCCCGACCGGCGAATACCTGGCGCTCGACGGCGCGCGGGTCTCGTCCGAGGCGAAGGTGCTGGGCGGCACGGCCGTCGGCGCCGGCGCGGTGATCGAGGCGGGCGCCACGGTGGCCGGCTCGGTGCTGAGCGACGGCTGCGTGGTCGAGGCGGGCGCCTCCGTCACCGACTCCGTGCTCGGCCAGGGCGCGCGCGTCTGCGCCGGCACGGTGGTGCGCGACGCGGTCATCGGCGACGGCGCGATCGTGGGGCCCGGCAACGAGCTGCAGCACGGCGTACGCATCTGGCCGGGCGTCGAACTGCCCGAGCGGGCGCTGCGCTATTCCAGCGACGTCTGAGCACCCGGCAGACTGGACGCGTGAAAGAGCGCAGGTGGGTGCCCGGCGGGCCGCTCGACGTCGAGCTGGCCCTGCAGCCGCACCGCAGGGGCGGCGGCGACCCCACCTGGCGCAAGGGCCATGACGGCTCGGTGTGGCGCACGTCCAGGACTCCCGACGGGCCCTGCACGCTCCGGGTGAGCGTCGCGGCCGGCGCCGTGCTCGGGCAGGCGTGGGGGCCGGGCGCCGGCTGGGCGCTGGAGACGCTGCCCGCGCTGCTCGGCGCGGACGACGACCTGTCCGGGTTCAGTGTCCGGCACGAGGTGCTGGCCGAGGCCGTACGCAAGCATCCCGGGGTGCGCATCGGGCGGACCGGCCGCGTCATGGAGGCGCTGGTGCCCGCCGTGCTGGAGCAGAAGGTCGTCGGCAGGGAGGCGTGGCGGGCCTGGCGCTGGCTGCTGACGCGTTATGGCGAGCCCGCGCCTGGTCCCGCGCCCGAGGGCATGCGGGTGGTGCCCGAGCCCGTGGTGTGGCGGCAGATCCCGAGCTGGCACTGGCACCGGGCGGGCGCGGAGGCCGTCCGCGCGCGGACCATCGCCACCGCGGCCTGGCACGCGGACAAGCTGGAGTCGGCGGCCACCACGCAGGAGCTCGACCGGCTGCTGCGGGCGCTGCCCGGCGTCGGGGTGTGGACGTCGGCGGAGGTGCGGCAGCGGGCGTTCGGCGACCCCGACGCGGTCAGCGTGGGCGACTTCCACCTGGCCAAGCTGGTCGGCTACGCCCTGACGGGGGAGAAGACCGACGACAGAGGGATGCTGCGGCTGCTGGAGCCGTACGCGGGGCATCGGCACCGGGCGACCGTGCTGGTCTGGCTCACCGGGCTGCGCCCGCCGGCCAGGGGGCCGCGCATGCCGGTGCGCGACTACCGGTCGTTCTGAGCCGACCCTGGGTGCGTACGGCGAACTCAGGCCGACGTACTGTGCACCTTATGAGTTCTGACTCCGCGCTCCGCCGCGCCCTCGCCCGCGCCAGGGACGGCAAGACGCTCGACGTCACCGAGGCGACCGTCCTGCTGCACGCCCGTGACGGCCACCTCGACACGCTCCTCGACCACGCCTCCCGGGTGCGCGACGCCGGGCTGCGGGCCGTCGGCCGCGAGGGGATCATCACCTACAGCAAGAAGGTTTTCATCCCGTTGACCCGGCTGTGCCGGGACCGTTGTGGTTACTGCACGTTCGCGACCGCGCCCCACAAGCTGCCCGCGCCGTTCCTCAGCCCTGACGAGGTGCTGGAGATCGCCAGGCAGGGGGCGGCGATGGGGTGCAAGGAGGCGCTGTTCACGCTGGGCGACCGGCCGGAGGACCGCTGGCACCAGGCGAGGGAGTGGCTCGACGCCCATGGCTATGACGACACGTTGTCCTACGTCCGGGCCATGGCGATCAGGGTGCTGGAGGAGACCGGTTTGCTGCCGCACCTCAACCCCGGGGTGCTGAGCTGGCGTGACCTGCAGCGGCTGAAGCCGGTGGCGCCGTCGATGGGCATGATGCTGGAGACCACGTCGCGCCGGCTCCATGAGGAGAAGGGACAGCCGCACTACGGCTCGCCCGACAAGGACCCGGCCGTGCGGCTGCGGGTGCTGGAGGACGCCGGGCGCTCCAACGTGCCGTTCACCACGGGCATCCTCATCGGCATCGGCGAGACCGTCGAGGACCGCGCCGAGTCGATCTTCGCGATCAGGAAGGTGGCCAGGGAGTACGGCGGTGTCCAGGAGGTCATCGTGCAGAACTTCCGGGCCAAGCCCGACACCGCGATGCGCGGCCTGCCGGACGCCGACCTGCAGGAGCTGGCCGCCACGATCGCGGTCGCCAGGCTCGTGCTCGGCCCCCGCGTCCGCCTCCAGGCGCCGCCCAACCTGGTGGACGCCGAGTACGAGCTGATGATCAGGGCCGGCATCGACGACTGGGGCGGCGTGTCCCCGCTCACCCCCGACCACGTCAACCCGGAGCGGCCGTGGCCGCAGATCGACGAGCTGGCGGCACGCACGCGCGATGCCGGGTTCGCGCTCAGGGAACGCCTGACCATCTACCCCGAGTACGTCCGCGCCGGCGAGCCCTGGCTCGACCCCCGCCTGTTCGCCCACGTCGCCGCGCTCGCCGACCCCGAGACCGGGCTGGCCCGCGAGGACGCCGTGCTCGAAGGCCGCCCGTGGCAGGAGCCCGACGGCGGGTTCGCCGCGTCCGGCCGGGTGGACCTGCACGTCGAGGTGGACACGACCGGCCGCACCCACGACCGCCGCGACGACTTCGACCACGTCTACGGCGACTGGGACGCCCTGCGCGAGCGGCTCGGCACGGCCGCCGCCGCCACGCCGAGCGACGTGCGGCAGGCTCTGCGGCGTGCCGAGTCAGACCCGGCCGGGCTGACGGACGCCGAGGCCGTGGCTCTGCTCGGCGCCGACGGTGAGGCGCTGGACGAGCTGGCCGCCATCGCCGACGGGCTGCGCCGCGAGGCGGTGGGCGACGACGTCACCTACGTCGTCAACCGCAACATCAACTTCACCAACGTCTGCTACACCGGCTGCCGCTTCTGCGCCTTCGCCCAGCGCAGGACCGACGCCGACGCCTACACCCTCAGCCTCGACCAGGTGGCGGACCGGGCCGAGGAGGCGTGGGCGGCCGGGGCGACCGAGGTGTGCATGCAGGGCGGCATCCACCCCGACCTGCCCGGCACCGCGTACTTCGACATCGCGCGGGCGGTCAAGGAGCGCACGCCGGACATGCACGTGCACGCGTTCTCCCCGATGGAGGTCATCAACGGCGCAAGCCGGACGAACCTGTCCATCCGCGACTGGCTGGAGGCCGCCAAGGACGCCGGCGTGGACTCGCTGCCCGGCACCGCGGCCGAGATCCTCGACGACGACGTGCGCTGGGTGCTCACCAAGGGCAAGCTGCCGGCCAAGGAGTGGATCGAGGTCATCACCACCGCCCACCGGGTGGGCATCCCCACCACCTCGACCATGATGTACGGCCACGTGGACAACCACCTGCACTGGGTCAGGCACATCAAGCTCATCCGCAGGCTGCAGGAGGAGACGGGCGGCTTCTCGGAGTTCGTGCTGCTGCCGTTCGTGCACACCAGCGCGCCCATCTACCTCGCGGGCGTGGCCAGGCCGGGGCCCACCGCGCAGGAGAACAGGGCCGTGCACGCGCTGGCCAGGATCCTGCTGCACGGCGCCATCGCCAACATCCAGTGCTCCTGGGTCAAGCTCCAGGACGACCTGTGCCGCCAGGTGCTCCAGGGCGGGGTCAACGACCTCGGCGGCACGCTCATGGAGGAGACGATCAGCCGGATGGCCGGGTCGGAGAACGGGTCGTACAAGACGATCAGCGAGCTGCGCGCGATGGTCGAGGTGAGCGGCCGCCCGGTGAGGCAGCGCACCACCGAGTACGGCGTCCCGAGCGCGGAGCGGCTGGCGGCCTCTGCGGCCAGCGACGGCGTCTGCCAGAGCGTCAGAAGGGTCCTGCCACTGGCCTAGTTGTAACATGTTCTAACAACGTCTTGCGTGCGCCAGGTGAGGCGCTGGGAGAATCGTCACTCCCCCGGGAGAGAGGTTCACCGTGCGGTTGGGTCGGCACCACGCCGCGCTGTCCCCCGAGCAGCGCCGCAGGAAAGCGCTCAGGCGCGGCATGCTGGCGGGGCTGACGGCCGTGGCGATCGTCGCGGCCGGTCTCGTCGTCGTCTTCGGCGGCGGCGGCCTGCTGTGCCGCACGCGAGAGCCTGTTCTGGTCGACGTCGCGGCCGCCGTGGACGTCGCGCCCGCCGTCATGGAGGCGGCAGACGCGTTCAACGCCACCAGGACGGCCGCGGGCGGCCGGTGCGTGCTCGTCCAGGTGACCGAGCAACCACCGGCCACCGTCCTGCGCACGCTCATCGGCGACCGGGCCGGCGTGCTGCGCGAGCGGCCCGACGGCTGGATCGCCGACTCGTCGGCCTGGATCCGGCTGGCCCGCCGGCAGGGCGCGAGCGCGCTGCCGGCCGAGGAGAGCGTGGTGGCCACCTCGCCGCTGGTGTTCGCCACGCGGTCGTCGCTGGCCAGGCGCTTCTCGGTGGGCGGCACGCAGATGAACTGGCGGATGGTCTTCCCCTCGACCGTACGCGGGCGGCTGGCGCCCACCGCCGACGAGCCCGACGTCGTCCGCGTGCCCGACCCCTCGCTGGCCGGCGCCGGCATCGCGACCGTGGCCGCCGCGCGGGACGTCGTCGGCTCGGGGCCCGACGCCGACAAGGCGCTGACCGCGTTCGTCCGGTGGGCGCAGGCCGGCTCCGCGCCCGACTACCGCAGCATGCTGGCCGCCGTGGACGACCGCACGTTCTGGCGGCGGCCGGTCGTGATCGTGCCTGAGCAGTCGGTCTTCCAGCACGGCCGGCGGCCGTCGGCCGACCCGGTGGTGGCGCTGCACCCGCGCGAGGGCACGATCAACCTCGACTACCCGTACGTCGTGACCGCCGGCGACCCGGCCGTGGCCGAGGCGTCCAGCGCGTTCGCGGCGTGGCTGCGCGGCCCGCAGGCGCAGGAGATCGTCAGGCGGGCCGGGTTCAGGTCGGGCGACGGCCGCCAGGGCCCGATCTCGCCGGGCCCGCAGCTCCCCACCGCCGCCCCGCTCACCAGGACGTCGGTCTCACCCGACGACATCGACGAGGCCCTGCGCGCCTGGAGCCGCCTGGCCCCCGCGACGAACATCCTCGTGCTGGCCGACACCTCCAAGCACATGGCCGAGCGGCTGAACGGCCGCCCCCGGCTGGACGTCGCCCTCGACGCCGCCAAGATCGGCCTGCGGCTCTTCCCCGACTCCACGCACATGGGCCTGTGGGAGTTCGCCGGCGGCATCGGCGGCATCAAGGGCTACCGGCAGCTCGTCGGCCTCGGCCCGATCAGCGAGCCGGAGCGCGGCCAGGTCGTCCGCAAGGGCCGCCTCGACGAGCTGACCAGCACGATCACCGCGCATCCGCGCCGCGACAGCTCCCTGTACGACGCGGTGCTCAGCGGCTTCCGCAGGGTGACGAGCGACTACCGGGAGGAGATGAACAACGCGCTCCTGGTCATCACCGCGGGCAAGGACGACGGCAAGGGCGTCAAGCTGCCCGACCTCGTACGGCGGCTGCGCGACGAGTGGGACCCCGACCGGCCCGTCCAGATCATCGTCATCGCCTTCGGCGAGGGCGTGGACCGCGACGGGCTGGCGCAGATCGCCGCCGCCACCAACGGCTCGCTGCACGAGGCGCAGGAACCCGGCGAGATCATCGACGTGTTCCTCGCCGCGCTGGCCCGCCGCCTGTGCCACCCCACCTGCAAGCCGACGACCTGACCGTCAGCGCACGACGATGAAGTCGGCCGGGTCGCGAGGCGCGCGGTCGCGCGGCGGCGCGGCGGCGTGACCGACGGCCACGCAGCCCATCGGGTCCCACGACTCGGGCAGGTCGAGCACCTCGCGCACCACCGGCCGGCAGAACATCGTGGACGACACCCACGCCGAGCCCAGCCCCTCGACGGCGAGCTGGATGAGGAAGTTCTCCACCCCCGCGCCCGTCGCCACCACGAACATCTCCCGCTCCGAGGCGTTGCGCCGGTCGTCGCGGTAGGTGTGGGAGCCCTCCATGACCAGGCAGGGCACGACCAGATAAGGGGCGTTGCGCAGCACGTCGCCGCGCCTGACCCGCTTGGCGATCGACTCCTCGGAGAAGCCGTCGCCGCGCAGGTCGGCGATCCACGCCTCGCGCATGGCGTCGAGCAGCTTCGTCCTGGTCTCGGGCGACTCCAGCAGCACGAACCGCCACGGGGTCGTGTGGTGCGGCGCGGGCGCCGCGATGCCCGCCGCGACCGCCCTGCGCACCGCCGCCGGATCGACGGGCTCGCCGGAGAACTCCCTGATCGTCCGGCGGGCGAACACCACGTCACGCGAGCCGTGACGGAACAGGTCCTCGTCGGCCGGGCGCACCAGCGGACGGACGCCTGGCCCGTCGTCGTCGGTCACCAGATGGGCGAGCCCGCGCACGATCGCCACGGGGACGCCGTCGAGCTTGCCCTTGACCAGCTCGGCCGCGCTCGCGATCTCGTCGGCCAGCGCGGTGACCGTGGCGCTCAGCTGGTTGCCGTAGGAGTCGGCGCGCCCGCGGTAGTCGTCGAGCGGCCGCAGCCCGGCCACCCCGATGGCCACGTCGGTCAGCCCGTTGCGCCACGGCCGCCCGAACGTGTCGGAGACGATCACGCCCGCGCGCCGGCCGAGGCCCGCCCTGATGCGCCTGGCCGAGGCGTCGGGGTCGGCGGGCAGCAGCAGCACCGTGCCGGGCTCGGTGTTGGAGGCGTCGACCCCGGCAGCGGCCATCACGAAACCGTGGCGGGTCTGGGTGATGACGGTGTCGCCGCGCCGCGCGACCACCCGCGCGGTCTCCTCCGCGATCGCCGCCGTGCGGTCGGGCGCGTGGCGTACGCGGCCCTCCGCCTTGCTCACGATCTTTGACGTGACCACCACGATGTCGCCGTCGCGCACGTCCGCGCCGGCGAGCAGCGCCGCCACGTCGTCGCCCGGCCGCACCTCGCCGATGCCGGTCACCGCGATCACTTCGAGGTGCTGGGGAGTGGTGGTCATCGGCTGAGCTCCTGGGCGAGGTCGAGTGCGGTACGGGCGATGCCGGCCGCGGCGTCGGCGTCGTGCATGAGGATCGGCCGGGCGACCACCTCGACGCCGTCGAGCGCGACCCCGGCGTCCTCCTCGGCCACCAGCCAGCCGTCGATCAGCTCGGGGCCGTACAGCTCGAGCACGGCCTGCGCGGTCGTCTCGACGCCGATGGCGGTCAGGCAGGCGTCGGCCATGCCGCGCACCGGCGCGCCGCCGATGATCGGCGAGACGCCGACGACGGTCTTGGGCAGCAGCGCCGCACGGATGCCTGGAACCTGGAGGATCGTGCCGATGCTCACCACCGGGTTGGACGGCGGCAGCACCACCACGTCGGCCTGCTCGATCGCCTCGAGCACGCCCGGCGCGGGCTTGGCGGTGTCGGCGCCGACCAGCGCGAACGACTGCGCGGGCACCGAGGCGCGCAGGCGTACCCACCACTCCTGGAAGTGGATCGCGCGCCTGCCGTGCTCGTCCTCGATCACGACGTGGGTCTCGCAGCGGTCGTCGGTCATCGGCAGCAGCCGCACGCCCGGCTGCCAGCGCGCGCAGAGCGCCTCGGTGATCTGGGAGAGCGGGTAGCCGGCCTCCAGCATCTGCGAGCGCACGATGTGGGTGGCGAAGTCGCGGTCGCCGAGCCCGAACCACTGCGGCTCGACGCCGTACGCGGCCAGCTCCTCCTTGACGACGTGGGACTCCTTCGCCCTGCCCCAGCCCTGCTCCTCGTCGATGCCGCCGCCGAGGGTGTACATGACGGTGTCGAGGTCGGGGCAGACGCGCAGGCCGAACAGGGTGATGTCGTCGCCCGTGTTGCCGATGACGGTGATGGAGGCGTCGGGGGCGGCGGCGCGCAGGCCGCGCAGGAACCGGGCGCCGCCGATGCCGCCGGCGAGGGACACGATGTGCATGCGGACCAGTCTTCCACCGGCCCGCGGCGAGCCCGTCGCGGGATCTGTTTTACGGAAGCGGTCCGCCTTATATGTCGAGGTATTAGCCGATTTGATAGGCAAGTGCTTTCTGTGACTCCCGGCGGCTGAGTCGTTGATGTGGCAAACTCCCTTCGGACCAATGGGTCTGATGGGGGTACTTGTGAGCAAACTTGACGTAGCCCGGCTGAAGGAGCCGGCCGCTTGGATCATGCTCGTCACCGGGTTGATCAGGGTGTTGCTGGCGATCGGCCACCTTCTGGTCGGGTCGTCGGCCTTGTCGTCGTTCACGGAACGCGCGGCCACCAACCTGTCGAGCCTGACCAACCCGGTGGTGACGGCGCTGCTGCTCGGGTCCGTGCTCCTGGTGACCAAGGTGGGCGAGCCGTCGCCCAAGGCCAAGACCATCGCCTACGGCGCGGCGGCCGGTCTCGGCCTGGCCGCGCTGTTCGGCCTCGTGGCGTTCTTCGCCGGACTGGCCGCGGGGCTCGGCGGGCGCGGCGTGATCGAGTTCGTGCTGACCGGGCTGACCTCCCTCGCCCTGACCGCCATCGCCCTGGTCTACCTCCTTCCGCAGGTGCTGCCCGAGCGGCCGGCGGCGCAGGTGTACCACGGCCAGTTCGGGCCGCAGCCCGGCTTCTTCGACCAGCAGCCGCCGTACGGGCAGCCCGGCCGGCCTCAGGCGGGGCCCGGCCAGCCCGGTTTCCAGCAGCCCGGCTACAACCAGCAGGCCCCCGGCGGGCCCGGCTACGGCCAGCAGGACCCCGCGTACGGCCAGCAGCCGCCCTCCGCACCCGGTTACGGCCAGCAGCCGATGAGCGGCCAGCAACCGGCCCCCGGTCAGCCCGCTCAGCCCGGTCAGCCCGCCCAGAGCCACCAGCCCGCTCAGCCCGCCCAGCAGCCCGTTCCCGGCCCGCACCCCGGCTACGGCCAGGAGCCCCCGCCGGGCGCCGGCTACGGCCAGCAGGATCCCGCGTACGGCCAGCAGCCGCCCTCCGCGCCCGGCTATGGCCAGCAACCC
Source organism: Nonomuraea sp. NPDC004580 (assembly GCF_040609855.1). Lineage (NCBI taxonomy): Bacteria > Bacillati > Actinomycetota > Actinomycetes > Streptosporangiales > Streptosporangiaceae > Nonomuraea > Nonomuraea sp. NPDC004580. The sequence goes on from NZ_JBEXLH010000001.1 coordinate 287,898, forward strand.
CCTTCCACCCCCGGCTACGCTCAGCAGCCGATGAGCGGCCAGCAGCCCGCCCAGAGCCAGGAGCAGCCCCCCGCTCCCGCCTACGGCCGGCAGCCGCCCTCCGCGCCCGGCTACAGCCCGCAGCCGCCGAGCTTCGGCGGCCAGCCGGAGCCGCCGGCGGCCCCGCACATCAGGGGCGCCCTGCCGGCCGCGCCGTCGGACCAGCAGCAGCCCGAGCCGTTCGCCCCCCAGAGCTTCGAGCAGCAGCCCGAACCGCAGCCCTTCGCCCCTCAGAGCTCCTACGCCCCCGCGGACACGGCGCCCGCGGCCCCGCCGGCCGGTGAGTACACCCCTGCCCCTTACGTCCCGGCCGACAGCCAGCCGAACGTCTACGGCCAGGCCGGCCAGAACCCGTACGCCCCCCAGGGGGACCAGAGCCCGTACGCTCCGCAGCCCGAGCAGAGCCCGTACGCGCCTCCGGCGAACGACCAGGCGTATCCCACGGGCGACACCGCGCCCAACGTCTCGTACCAGGGGCAGAGCGCCTTCGACCAGCAGCAGGGCGGGCAGCCGTTCACCGGCTACTCGGGCCACGAGTTCGCCCAGCCCGCCTACCAGGAGCCTGACCCGCCCGTGGACCCGCGCTCCCAGCAGCTCATGGACGCCTACCAGCAGGCGGACACGTACCAGTCGAACGCCGGCGCCCCGCAGCCCCGCCCGTACGACGACCCGTTCGGCCACCCCCAGGGTGCCGGGTACGAGCCGCAGCAGGGCCAGTACCAGCCCACCCACCAGGCTCCCGCGGCCCAGCAGGGCCAGTGGGAGGCCGCACCCGCGGACTCCACCATGCGGCTGGACCAGTTCCAGCAGGGCGCGTTCGGCGATCAGCGCGGGCCGGGGGACGACCCCATCGACCCGACCGCCATATACACCCCCAACGAGCCACGCAGGTAACGGACCGGCAATGAACGACTAGAGAGAAGGCGGGCCACGGGCGGGCGTCTTTCCCGCCCTGGTACGGTTCCGACCGCTGAGAGTGTTGCACGAGCCAGGACGACGCCATGCGCACGGTGTCAGTCCGGCTTCGAACATGACATGCCGAGCACACCGGGGCGAGATCTGGTCTTTCCCCGGATACCTGCATGCCGCTTGACGCCGCGTACAGCACACGCGTGTAATTACAACCATGTTGTTACGCCTTCCCGTGGGTGGGTAATAAGGAAGGCGTCCATGGGGGGCTCCATTGCGGGCGGGCGGCAGGGAGGTGTGCAGTGACCGATCCGGTCATCGCACAGGAACAGCTTGACGCTGAAGAACTCGGCTGGCAGGAACGCGCCTTGTGCGCGCAGACGGATCCGGAGGCGTTCTTCCCGGAGAAGGGCGGCTCCACCCGAGAGGCCAAGAAGGTCTGCCGATCGTGCGAGGTCCGTGCCGAGTGCCTGGAATACGCACTCGAGCACGATGAGCGCTTCGGCATCTGGGGTGGGCTGTCCGAGCGGGAGCGCAGACGGATCAAGCGCCAAGCCGTATAGGACGACAAGGGGGGAAGGGGTCACGCGGAACGCCGTGTGACCCTTTTCGCATCTCTTGATCGGCTTGTCACTGTATGGTGGGCGCGCCTGATCACCCCCCCCAGGAGCCTCAGCGATGTCACGTCCCTACGTCACCGCGATCGTCGTCGCCCCCACGGGCGCCCGCCGCCTCCTGACCGCAGGGGGCGCCGCCGGAAAGGTGCGGGTGGTCGGGGCCAAGGGCGAGGCGGAGTCGCCGTACGAGCTGGAGATCCCGGCGAACAGAACCCGAGACGTCCGCGTGAAGGCGAAGGGCGACTTCGCCGTGGTGCTCACCCCGATCGCAGGCGAGGTCGGGCGGAGGGGTCGCCTTGGTGGGAGCAGCTGACGTGCAGTTTCGGGTGGTACGGGACGACGCCGCAGGCCCAGTAGCCGGCGGCCGTGTAGTCGGCGCGGGGGATGTTGCGGGTGCTGTAGGTGGGAGGGGTGGTCAGGGGGTCGGCGTCACCCGGCCACACGCCCCAGCCCTCGCCCCACCACGCGACCCGCCACAGCTTCTCGTGGGGGTCGAAGAGCGGCCCGGGAGGGAAGTCCTCCGGCGGGGGCTTGCGCCACCGGCGGCGGAGGCTGGGCTTGAAGTAAAACTGCTGGTCGCCGCGCCTGGCTCGCCTCCGCAAGTGACGGAACATGCACCCAGCATCGCACACGGTGACGAACCATGCCCGCGATACGCGAAGCCGATCGAGCGGGCGGGGAGGACACGCCCAGCGCCGACCTGGCAACGCCTGGAGGTGCTCGCCGATACCCAGGTCAGCGGTGGTGAGGTGATGTTTCGGTCCGGCGGGCGTCAGGGATCGGGCTGCGGCGGTCCTGGCGGAATCGCCGGGACCAGCGGTGGTGGTCGCCGCGACGGAATCCGGAGTCAGCGGCGGTCGTCGTAGCCGGGGTCCACCGTTTCCGGGGCCAGGCCGAGCAAGGTGGCGACCTGTTCGACGACCGTGTCGTGGACCATGGCGCCCAGGGTGTCGCGGTCTCGGGCCCTCGCCTCCAGCGGGCGGCGGTAGATCACGACCGAGGCGGGGGAGTGGCCGGTGGCGGCGTCGGCGCGGCCGAAGGGGATGGGGTCGGAGTCGAGCCCGGGCCCGTCGCCCAGCTCGCTCAGCGGCGGCACCTCCTCCACCGCGAACTCCACCGCCGAAAGCTGCCGCTCCCACCGGGGACGCAGCCGGTCGACGGCGTCGAGCACGAGGTCGTCGAAGCGTTCGCTGCGCGACTTGGCCATGGGGACGTGGGAGGGGGCGAGCGGGCCGCGGAGGCCGCGACCGTGGCGATCGCGCCGTCTGGGACCGCGCTTCTGAGTCACGTGTGCCAGTGTACGGGCCCGTTCAGCCGATGCCCGGGAGCGGTCGCGGGGTTGTCAGAAAGGTGGGGGTACCAACCGGGACGAACGTGATCTTCAGTGAAGATCGGAAGGGCAGGATTGGGCTGGTGGCGGGGTGGGGAAAGGCGGGAATGGAAGCGCGGGCGAAGGGCCGGAGGTCTCGGGGCATGTGGGTGGAAACGCTGCGACAGGTGTCCGAATTGTGGCGACACGCTCGTTAAGAGCGCTCAGGTAGTGGCGCCTCGCACTCTTACCAGATACGGTCCCTCCGTGAGCCCCGTCCGCCGCTGTTCCCGCACCGCCTGCAGCCAGCCTGCCGTCTTCACGCTCACGTACGTGTACGCCGACTCGACCGCTGTCCTCGGCCCCCTGGCGACGTACGCGGAGCCACACTGTTATGACCTGTGCGCCGAACACGCCGAGCGACTGACCGCCCCCCGCGGCTGGGAGGTGGTGCGGCTGCCCACCGACGGCGCCTCGCCCAGCTCCGACGATCTCGAAGCGCTGGCCAACGCGGTCAGGGAGGCCGCGCGACCGACGCCGTCGGGCGGTGGCGAGCCGGTCGGTCAGGGCGTCGAGGTCGGCCGGCGCGGGCACCTGCGCGTTCTGAGATCGGCCCAGCAGCACCGTGACCGGTAGGCTCCTTCTGTAAGGCGGATACGACCTAGGGGCGGAGCTGGAGAGTGGGCGACCTCGCCAAGATCTTCAAAGCGTATGACGTTCGCGGGGTGGTGCCCGACGAGCTTGACGAGCAGACCGCCGAGGCCGTGGGGGCGGCGTTCGTCGAGGTGACCGGGGCCGGGTCGATCGTGGTCGCGCACGACATGCGCGAGTCGTCGCCGGTGCTGGCCGAGGCGTTCATCCGCGGCGCGCGTTCGCGCAGGGCCGACGTCGTGCACGCGGGCCTGGGCTCCACCGACCTGCTCTACTACGCCAGCGGCAGCCTGGGGCTGCCCGGCGTGATGTTCACCGCCAGCCACAACCCGGCCCGCTACAACGGCATGAAGATGTGCCGCGCGGGCGCGGTGCCGGTCGGCGGCGACACGGGCCTGACGGAGATCCGCGACAGGGCGTCCGAGCTGCTCGCGACGGCCGCGCAGGACACGAGGGCCGGCTCGGTGATCGAGAAGGACCTGCTGTCCGGCTACGCCCACCACCTGCGCACGCTCGTCGACCTGAGCGGCATCCGCCCGCTGAAGGTGGTCGTCGACGCGGGCAACGGCATGGGCGGCCACACGGTGCCCGCGGTGTTCGACGGCCTGCCGATCGAGCTGGTGCCCCTCTACTTCGAGCTCGACGGCAGCTTCCCCCACCACGAGGCCAACCCTCTGGAGCCCCAGAACCTGCTCGATCTGCAGCGGGCGGTCGTCGAGAGCGGCGCCGACATCGGGCTCGCCTTCGACGGCGACGCCGACCGCTGCTGGGTGATCGACGAGCGCGGCGCCTCGGTCTCGCCGTCGGCGATCACGGCGCTGGTGGCCGTACGCGAGCTGGCCAAGGACCCCGGCGCGACGATCATCCACAACCTGATCACGTCGCTGGGCGTGCCGGAGATCGTCCGCGAGCACGGCGGCGTGCCGGTGCGCACCCGGGTCGGCCACTCCTTCATCAAGGCCGAGATGGCCCGCACCGGCGCGGTGTTCGGCGGCGAGCACTCCGCCCACTACTACTTCAGGGACTTCTGGTTCGCCGACTCCGGCATGCTGGCGGCGATGCACGTGCTGGCCGCGCTCGGCGAGCAGGACAGGCCGCTGTCGGAGGTGGCCGCCGCCTACTCCCGCTACCACGCCTCGGGCGAGGTCAACAGCGCGGTGTCCGACCAGGCCGAGGCGCTGCGGCGGGTGCGTGCGGCGTTCGCGGACCGGGGCGAGTTCGACGAGGTCGACGGGCTGACCGTGACGGGGTCGGGCTGGTGGTTCAACCTGCGTCCCTCCAACACCGAGCCGCTGCTCAGGCTGAACGCCGAGGCGGCCGACGAGAGCAAGATGACGGCGATCAGGGACGAGGTCCTCGCCATCGTGGGAAAGGTGTCAGAGTGAAGATCGACGACTGGCTGCTGGAGATCCTGGCCTGCCCGGCGTGCAAGGCTCCGCTGCGTGCCGAGCACGAGGCGGAGGAGCTGGCCTGCACAGGCTGCGGCCTGATCTACCCGGTCAGGGACGACATCCCGGTCCTGCTCGTCGACGAGGCCAGGAAGCCGTGACCTGGGAGCCGGAGCGGCTCGACGACCAGGGACACCTCACCGAGGCCGACCCCGGCGGCATGCTTCCGGCGGTGGCCGCGTCCGCGGCCCACATCCGCACCGGCCACCGCATCGCGATCGAGGCGGGCGTCGAAAGCCTGGCAGGTCACGGGCGCCCGCGGGCCATCGTGGTCGCGGGCATGGGCGCCGCCGGATTGGCCGGCGACATCCTGGCGGCCGTCGTCGGCAACGGCGCGCCGCTGCCGATCGTGACCGTGCGCTCCTACCAGCTCCCCGGCTGGGTGGGGGCCACCGACCTGGTCATCGCCGTCTCCGGCTCGGGCGACACGGAAGAGACGCTGGCCCTGGCCACCCAGGCGGTGCGCCGGGGCTGCTCGCTGCTCGGCGTGGGCCCTGCGGGCTCCCCGCTGGAGGCCGTGGCGCTGCAGGCGTCGGCCCTCTACGTGCCGGTGCCGGTCACCGGGCAGTCGCGGTCCAACCTGTGGCTGCTGAGCGTCCCGCCCATCGTGGCGGCCGCGGCGCTGCGGCTGGTGCAGGCCGACGCCGACCTGTTCGAGGGGGTGGCGAGGTCGCTCGAGGACATCGCGCACCGGTGCCGGCCCACCAGCGAGTCGTTCATCAACCCCGGCAAGTCGCTGGCCCTCGACCTGGCCGAGACCGTGCCGATGGTGTGGGGGTCGTCGCAGGTGGCGGGGGTGGCGGCGTACCGGATGGTCTGTCAGCTCGCGGCGAGCGCGAAATATCCCGCCGTGCACGGCGAGCTGCCCGAGGCCGGCCACCATCAGGTGGCGGCGCTCGACGGGCCGCTGGCCGAGCGCGACATCTTCGCCGACACCTCGGGCCGCACGCTCAGGCTCGTCGTCCTGCGCGACGTCGAGGAGCATCCGCAGGTGACGCGGCGGCGCGAGGCGGCGCTGCGGCTGGCGGGCGAGCGCGACGTGCCGGTGACCGAACTGGCCGCCGAGGGCGTGCATCCGCTCGAACGTCTCGCCTCCCTCATCGCGCTCGGCGACTACGCCAGCACCTATCTGGCGCTGGGATATGGCGTCGATCCCGCGGCCGTGTCCGCAATCACTGAGGTCAAAGCGAGAATTACCCCATAGGATCCTCTTTCAAGAGTTTGACGTGATCTTATGAGTGGAGAAGATCGGTGAGCGCGAGCGGCGGAACTAAAGCAATCATCGCGGCATTGTCCGCGAACTTGGCGATCGCCGTGGCCAAGTTCGTGGCCGCGGCCTTCACCGGTTCCTCGTCGATGCTGGCCGAGGGCATCCACTCGGTCGCCGACTCGGGCAACCAGGTGCTGCTGCTGGTGGGCGGCAAGCGGGCGGCCAGGGCCAGCACCCGCGAACATCCCTTCGGCTACGGCCGCGAGCGCTACTTCTACGCGTTCGTGGTGGCCGTGGTGCTGTTCACGATCGGGGCGGCGTTCTCCCTGTACGAAGGCATCCACAAGATCTCCGACCCGCACCAGGTCGAGTCGCCGATCTGGGCGTTCGCGGTGCTGATCTTCGCGATCATCGCCGAGACGCTCTCCTTCCGTACGGCGGTCAAGGAGTCCAACCCGCTGCGCGGTGACCAGTCCTGGATCAGCTTCATCCGGCGCTCCAAGTCGCCCGAGCTGCCCGTCATCCTGCTCGAAGACCTGGGCGCGCTGCTCGGTCTGATCTTCGCGCTGTTCGGCGTCACGATGGCGGTGGTCACCGGTGACGGCGTCTGGGACGGCATCGGCACCCTCATGATCGGCGTGCTGCTCGCCATCATCGCGGTCGTGCTGGCCATCGAGACCAAGTCGCTGCTCGTCGGCGAGGGCGCGTCGCCCGAGATGGAGACCAGGATCAGGACCGCGCTGGAGAGCGCGCCCGAGGTGGAGCGGGTCATCCACATGCGCACGCTGCACCTCGGCCCCGAGGAGCTGCTGGTGGCCGCCAAGATCGCGGTCGAGCACAACGACACGGCGGCCGAAGTGGCGCGCGGCATCGACGAGGCCGAGCGGCGCATCCGCGATGCGGTGCCGATCGCCCGGGTCATCTACCTCGAGCCCGACCTCGACCGGCTCCGCAGCACGAGCGGCTCCGCCGGCTAGCCGCAGGTCAGCGCCGGGGCCTGGGGGCGAGCAGGCGCAGGGCCTTCTCCTTTTCGAAGTCGAGGGCCCGGCGCGGCGCCTGGATGCGCCCGATCCGCACCCCCAGGTCCCGTACGGCCGCCGCCACCGCGGGCTCGCTCAGCACCCGCAGCGCGAACGCCAGCTCGGCCGGCGAGACGTCGAACCGTTTCTCCAGCTCCACCCCCTGCGCCACGGCGGCCAGCTCGTCGGGGCCGAACCTTCTGTGCGCCCCCTGCTCCCTGACCGGCGGGAGCAGGCCGAGCGCCTCCCGGTATCGGAGCATTCGCGGGGACATGCCGAGCCGCCTGGCCGCTTCGGTGATGCGCATTCTTACATTCTTACGTCAGATTCGGCCTCCTCGGCGTGCATCGGCGTACGAGCGCCGCCTAGACTCGTCGGCGTCAACCATCCTGTGACGCGAGGGGACACCCGATGGACTTCAAGGTCGCCGACCTTTCACTTGCCGAATTCGGCCGTAAGGAAATCCGGCTCGCCGAGCACGAGATGCCCGGTCTCATGGCAGTACGCAAGGAATACGCGGCCTCCCAGCCCCTTCGCGGCGCGAAGATCATGGGCTCGCTGCACATGACGATCCAGACGGCCGTCCTCATCGAGACCCTGGTCGCGCTCGGCGCCGAGGTGCGCTGGGTGAGCTGCAACATCTTCTCCACGCAGGACCACGCCGCCGCCGCCGTGGTGGTCGGCCCCGACGGCACCGCCGAGGACCCCAAGGGCGTTCCGGTGTTCGCGTGGAAGGGCGAGACGCTGGAGGAGTACTGGTGGTGCACCGAGCAGGCGCTCACCTGGCCTGACGGCACCGCCCCCAACATGATCCTCGACGACGGCGGCGACGCCACGCTGCTGGTGCACAAGGGCGCCGAGTACGAGAAGGCCGGCGCCGTGCCCCCGGCGACCGCCGACGACCCGGAGGAGTGGCACGTCATCATCGACCTGCTCACCCGCACGGTCGGCGCCGACAAGAAGTGGACGAAGATCGCCGAGAGCATCAAGGGCGTCACCGAGGAGACCACGACCGGCGTGCACCGTCTCTACGAGATGCACAAGAACGGCCAGCTCCTCTTCCCGGCCATCAACGTCAACGACTCGGTCACCAAGTCGAAGTTCGACAACAAGTACGGCTGCCGCCACTCCGTCATCGACGGCCTCAACCGCGCCACCGACGTGCTCATCGGCGGCAAGGTGGCCGTGGTCTGCGGCTACGGTGACGTCGGCAAGGGCTGCGCCGACGCGCTGCGCGGCCAGGGCGCCCGCGTGATCGTCACCGAGATCGACCCGATCTGCGCGCTGCAGGCGGCCATGGACGGCTTCCAGGTCACCACGCTCGACGAGGTCGTCGGCATCGCCGACATCTTCGTCACCTGCACGGGCAACTTCAACATCATCACCGCCGACCACATGGCGCGGATGAAGCACCAGGCGATCGTGTCCAACATCGGCCACTTCGACAACGAGATCGACATGGCCGGCCTGGCCAAGCTGCCCGGCATCGAGAAGCGCAACATCAAGCCGCAGGTCGACGAGTGGGTGTTCGCCGACGGCCACTCGATCATCGTGCTCGCCGAGGGCCGGCTGATGAACCTGGGCTGCGCCACCGGCCACCCCAGCTTCGTCATGTCCAACTCCTTCACCAACCAGGTGATCGCGCAGATCGAGCTGTTCACCAAGACCGAGGACTACCCGCTCGGCGTCTACACGCTGCCCAAGCACCTCGACGAGAAGGTGGCGCGGCTGCACCTCGACGCGCTCGGCGTCAAGCTCACCGAGCTGACCAAGGAGCAGGCGGCCTACATCGGCGTCCACGTCGAGGGGCCGTACAAGTCCGACCACTACCGCTACTGAGCGACCCCTTTCCTGAGCTCCGGGAGGTCCCCGCGCCTCCCGGAGCTCCCTGTTTCCTGCTTGCGAGGGTGGCCATGGATCTCAGTGAAAGCGGCGAGCGGCAGATCTCCTGGGCCGCTCGTTCGATGCCGGTGCTGACCGCGATCGGCGAGCGGTTCGCGCTCGAACGGCCGCTGGACGGGCTGAAGATCGCGGCGTGCCTGCACGTCACCGCCGAGACGGCGGTGCTCATGGGAGCACTGCAGGCCGGCGGGGCGGAGATCGCGCTGGCCGCGTCCAACCCGCTGTCCACGCAGGACGACGTGGCCGCGGCGCTGCGGTCGTACGGGATCGGGGTGCACGCGAGGGCCGGTGTCGATCGGGCGACCTACTACCGGCACATCCACGAGGCCCTCGACGTGGGGCCCGACCTGGTGCTCGACGACGGCTGCGACCTGGTCAACATCCTGCACACCGAGCGGCGCGACCTGCTCGACGGGGTGAGCGGCGGCTGCGAGGAGACCACGACCGGCATCATCCGGCTGCGCCAGATGGCGGCCGAGGACGCGCTGCGCTTCCCCGTGGTCGCGGTGAACGACACCCGGACCAAGCGCATGTTCGACAACCGGTACGGCACCGGGCAGTCCACGTTCGACGGCATCATGCGGGCCACCAACACGATGCTGGCCGGGCGTACGGTGGTGGTCGCCGGGTTCGGGTACTGCGGGCGCGGGGTCGCCGAGCGGGCCAAGGGGCTCGGGGCCAGGGTGATCGTCACCGAGATCGACGCCGTGAAGGCGCTCGACGCCACCTTGCAGGGGTACGAGGTGCGGCCCATGGCGCAGGCGGCGCTGATCGGGGACGTGTTCGTCACCGTCACCGGCAACCGCGACGTGATCAGGGCCGAGCACCTGTCGGTCATGAAGGACGGGGCGATCCTGGCCAACGCGGGACACTTCGACGTCGAGATCGACGTGCGGGCACTGGACGAGCTGGCCACCGAGGTGCACCGGGGGGTGCGGCCCAACACCGACGAGTACGTCATGCCCGACGGGCGCCGCCTCCTGCTGCTGGCGGAGGGCCGCCTGGTCAACCTGACGGCGGCCGAGGGGCATCCCGCGGCGGTCATGGACATGTCGTTCTCCGCCCAGGCGCTCGCCGTGGCCTGGCTGGCGGCCGAACGGGCCGGCCTCGCGCCCGGCGTCTATGACGTGCCCGAGGAGATCGACCACGAGGTGGCCAGGCTCAAGCTGGCGGCGGCCGGCATCGGCATCGACCTGCTGACGGCCGAACAGGAGGACTACCTCCATAGCTGGCGCGTCGGCTCCTGAGCGCGCCCCCGTCCGGGGCTGGGGTCCTTTTGGGGGAGAGGGGGAAGCGGGGGAGGCGCGTGGCCTTCGGCTGAGTGCGCGCCCGTTGTTACAGGGCGGCTTGCATGTCCTGCATGCGGCGGATCTCCGCTGCCTGGGTGACGCTGACGTCGCCGGCCAGTTCTTCGATCCTGATGTGGGTGCCGTTCGTCAGGACTGCCTCGGACATTTTGATCGCGCCGAGGTGGTGATTGATCATGAGTTGCAGGAACAGGCGGTCGAACTCCTTGCCCTTGGCGGCCTTCAGGGCGTCCAGCTGTTCGGGCGTCGCCATTCCCGGCATGTTCTCGTGGGAGGCGTGGTGATCGGGGACCTTCTGCTCCTGTTCGTGCAGCCACGTGGTCATGAAGGCGATTTCCGGCCCCTGCGCCGCCTTGATGCGGTCGGCGAGCGCCTTGAGCTTGGCCGACTCGGCGCGGTTGGGGGCGAGCAGGGCCATGTCCACGGCCTGGCGGTGGTGGACGACCATGTCCTGGACGTACGTGACGTCCGCCGCGTTGGGGGTGGCGGAGGGTACGGCGGTGGCGGCCTCGCCCGGTGAGAGCGTCCTGGCCTGTTCGCCAGGCCGTCCGGGAGCGAGGACCGGCGCCGTCGAGTCAGCTCTGGGGGCCGGTGGGGTGGTGGAGCCGGCGGTGCACCCGGTGAGGGCCGCGATCAGGCCCACGATGACGACGAGCGCAGCGCGCACCCGACCTCCTGACTGATCTGGTCCAGATTGCGCACTCTAGGCGAAAAGTCCCGAGATGAGAAGGGGTCGAAGCGCAATAAAATTTGACATCTTGGACGCTGGTCAGGTCAGGCCCGAAAGGGTGAGGATGACGTAGATTTATGCCCCCTTTATTCGGAGGTTCCTCCGTGTTCTCCCTCCGCAGACCCCTCGTCCTGGGTGCGGCGCTGATCGCGCTGGCAGGCGTCGTAGCGCCGGCCCAGGCTGCGGACATCCCGGCTCCCGGCGAGATCGTCATGAGCCCGAACATCAAGCACGTCACGAACGTGCCCAAGCCGGAAGCCCTGGCCGACATCCACACGGACATGGCCTTCCAGGGTGACTACGCCTATGTCGGCAACTACTCCGGCTTCTCCATCTACGACATCAGGAACCCCAAGAAGACGTCGCTGGTCAGCTCCGTGGTCTGCCCCGGCGGCCAGATGGACGTCTCGGTCTACGGAAACCTCCTGTTCGGGTCGGTCGACTCCTCGCGGAGCGACGACTCCTGCACCAGCACCTCCCAGAGCGCCACGATCAAGGAGTCGTGGGAGGGCATCCGCATCTTCGACGTCTCCGACAAAACCAACCCGCAGTACATCAAGTCGGTCGAGACGAACTGCGGCTCCCACACCCACACGCTGGTCCCCGACCGCAGGCGGCAGAACGTCTACCTCTACATCTCCTCCTACAGCCCGAGCGAGACGTTCCCCGACTGCAAGCCGCCGCACGACCTGATCTCGATCATCAAGGTGCCGCTGCGCAACCCGACGGCCGCCTCGGTGATCGCCACGCCCAACCTGTTCCCCGACGGCGGCTTCCCCGGCGTGCCCGGGTCGTACCCCGACGGCAAGTCGGCCACGACCGGCTGCCACGACATCACCGCCTACCCAGAGAGGGGCATCGCGGCGGGCGCGTGCATGGGTGAGGGCGTCCTGCTCGACATCCGCGACCCCGAGCGGCCCCGCGTGACCGCGACCGCCAGGGACGAGACGAACTTCGCGTTCTGGCACTCCGCCACCTTCAACAACGAGGGCACGAAGGTCATCTTCACCGACGAGCTCGGCGGCGGCGGCGCGCCCACCTGCAACGAGGCCATCGGCCCGAACAGGGGCGCCGACGCGTACTACGACATCGTCCGCGGCAAGCTCGTCTTCAGGGGCTACTTCAAGATCGCGCGCCACCAGGACGACACCGAGAACTGCGTCGCCCACAACGGCTCTCTCATCCCGGTCAAGGGCCGCGACATCATGGTCCAGGCGTGGTACCAGGGCGGCATCTCGGTGATCGACTTCACCGACTCCAGCCGGCCGAAGGAGATCGCCTTCTTCGAGCGCGGGCCCGACAACACCGCTCCTGCGCTGTCCGGCGGGTTCTGGTCGGCGTACTACTACAACGGCTACATCTACGGCTCGGACTTCAACCTGGGCCTCGACGTCCTCAAGATCAACGACCCGCGGACCAACAAGGCCAACGGCGTCAGGACGGACCGGCTGAACGCCCAGACGCAGACGTCGTACCCCGAGCGCGGGCACGGCCACGGCTACTGACCCCCTCCAGGCGGCGGGGACCCTCGGTGAGGAGCCCCGCCGCTTTCCGGTCCTGTCCGGTGACCCAGAAATCCCCGTTCAAGGAGGCTCCCGAGTGTCCCTTTCGCGCCGTTCCATCGTGGTGGCGGCAGCGGCCACCGTCTTAGCGCTGGCGGGACTGCCCGCCGCCGCCGCGGACATCCCGCCCGCCGACGCCGTGGTCCACAGCCCGAACGTGACCCACGTGCTGAACATCCCGAAGCCCGACCCCATCGCCGGCACCATCAACACCGACATCGCCTTCCAGGGCGACTACGCCTATGTCGGCAACTACGGTGGCTTCTCCATCTACGACATCAGGAACCCGAAGAAGGCGAGGGCGGTCAGCTCCGTCGTCTGCCCCGGCGCCCAGATGGACGTCAGCGTCTACGGCGACCTGCTGTTCACCGCCGTCGACTCCTCGCGCAACGACGACTCCTGCAACAGCACCGGGCAGAGCGCGACGATCAAGGAGTCGTGGGAGGGCGTCCGCATCTTCGACGTCTCCGACAAGGCCAACCCGAAGTACATCAAGTCGGTCGAGACGAACTGTGGCTCGCACACGCTGACCCTGGTGCCGGGCAAGGGCCGCGACAAGAACAGGAACGTCTACATCTACGTCTCGTCGTACCAGCCGGCCGCGAACTTCCCCGACTGCGCGCCGCCGCACGACAAGATCTCGATCATCAAGGTGCCGCTGCGCGACCCGGCCGCCGCCGAGGTCGCGGCCACGCCCGTCGTCTTCCCCGACGGCGGCAACGAGACGCAGCCCGGCCTGCTGCTGCCCACCAGCGGCTGCCACGACATCACGGTCTACGCCGAGAAGGACATCGCGGCCGGCGCCTGCATGGGTGACGGCGTGCTGTTCGACATCAAGGACCGGCTGAACCCGAAGGTCACCGCCAGGACCACCGACCCGAACTTCGCGTTCTGGCACTCGGCCACGTTCAGCAACGACGCCAGGAAGGTCGTCTTCACCGACGAGCTCGGCGGCGGCGGCGCGCCCACCTGCAACGAGGCCACCGGGCCGAACCGGGGCGCGGACGCCATCTACGAGATCGTCCGGGGCAAGCTCGTCTTCAAGAGCTACTTCAAGATCTCGCGCTACCAGGACGACAGCGAGAACTGCGTCGCCCACAACGGCTCGCTCATCCCCGTCAAGGGCCGCGACATCATGGTCCAGGCGTGGTACATGGGCGGCCTGTCGATCTGGGACTTCACCGACTCCAGGCGGCCCAGGGAGATCGGCTACTTCGAGCGCGGGCCGCGCTCGGACGGCGGCGGTGGCGGCATCTGGTCCGCCTACTACTACAACGGTTACATCTACGGCGCCGACTTCAACGAGGGGCTGGACGTCATCAAGATCGACGACCGGCTCACCGACAGCGCCAAGCACGTACGTTTCGACCGGTTGAACACGCAGACGCAGGAGTCGTACAAGGACGGGCACGGGCACGGCCACTGGTGACGGCCAGTGCTGACAACCTGTCCCTGACCTCCGCTGATCGCGCTCACTGAGGTGGCGCGAACCCGCCCGGAGTCGCCTGCGGCGGCTCCGGCGCGGGTGGCGGCGGCGGAGGAGAGGGCCGCTCGGCCGGCGCCATCGGACCCGGTTGCGGGAACGGTGGCGCATATGGCTGCGGCTGCACGGGGCCGGGCTGGGCCGCGTAGGGCGGCTGCGGGGCAGCGTACGGCTGCTGGGCGGGGCCCATGCGCTGCGCGAAGCGTTCCTGCTCCCGCCGCCGGCGCTCGGCCAGGACGGCGCTCAGGTACGCGTGCGGCGGCACCCCCGCGGGGGCGGCCGGCGAGACGTAGGCCGCCGTCTGGGTGGCGATGCGCACTCCCATCTCATGCTGGACCTGCGGCGACAGATCGTGCCATCGCGCCAGGTATTGCCGGGCGGCATGCGCCACCTCGTCCGGCAGTTGCGACAGCTCAAGCGTGGCGGCCCAGGCCGCGAGCTGCGGCGGCATCATGACCTGCTGCGCCCGGTCGCGCGGCGGCCGGTCGGAGATCACGATCGTGCCCGCGAAGATGTCGCCGAGCCGCTTGCCCTGCTGCGAGATCAGCGACGAGATCAGCGCCGGCGCCCCCGACAGGAGCCAGAACTCCAGCACCCCCGCCAGCCCCCTGAACAGCGCCTGGCGGAACCGTACGGGGCTGCCGTCGTCGCCGACCACCCGCAGCCCGAGTATCAGCTTGCCGATGCTGCGCCCCCTGGTGAGCGTCTCGACGGCCACGGGGAAGCCCACGAGCACCAGCACCACCAGCGTGATCATGGCGGCGCCGAACATCGCGAAGTCGGTCACCGACGCGAACAGGCTCAGCAGCGAGTAGGCGGCGAGCAGCAGGAGGAACTGCGCCCCCAGGTCGATGATGATCGCCAGGGCGCGCGTGGGCATCTGGGCCACGCGTACTTCGACGACGACGGCATCCCCGGTTACGACCTCGGACATATGTGGAGCCTAACGGCTCAGCCGCGGTGATCGAGCGGCCAGAATGGTCGGGTGGACATCGATGCGTTCGTCACGGCACACCGCCCGGTCTGGGACCGGCTCGACCACCTGGTCAAGCACCGCTCGTCGCTGACCGGCACCGAGATCGACGAGCTGGTCGAGCTCTACCAGCGGGTGGCCACGCACCTGTCCATCGTGCGCTCGTCGTCCACCGACGCCATGCTCGTGGGGCGGCTGTCGGCGCTGGTGGCGCGGGCCAGGTCCGCGGTGACCGGCGCGCACACCCCCGCCTGGCGCGAGCTGACCCGCTTCTTCACCGTCTCGTTCCCCGTCGTGGCCTATCGGGCGCGGTGGTGGTGGCTGGCGAGCGCGCTGGCGTTCCTGGTGGTCTCGTGGGTGATCGCGGCGTGGGTGGCGGCCAACCCTGGCGTGCAGGCCACGATCGGCAGCCCCGACGAGATCGCCCAGCTGGTCAACGAGGACTTCGCCGACTACTACTCCGAGCATCCCGCCGCCTCGTTCGCGGGCCGGGTGTGGACGAACAACGCCTGGGTGTCGGCCCAGATGATCATGTACGCGCTGGTGCTGGGCCTGCCGATCCCGTACGCGCTCTACGCCAACGCCGAGAACGTGGCCGTCTCCGCCGGGCTCATGGCCTCCCGCGACAAGCTCGACATCTTCTTCGGCCTGATCCTGCCGCACGGCCTGCTGGAGCTGACCGCCGTCTTCCTGGCCGCCGCCGTCGGCATGCGGCTCGGCTGGACCGTCATCGACCCGGGCCCGCGCCGGCGGCTCGACGCGCTGGCCGAGCAGGGCAGGGCCGTGATGAGCGTGGCCCTGGGGCTGGTCGTGGTGCTGTTCGTGTCGGGGCTGATCGAGGCGTTCGTGACGCCGTCAGGGCTGCCCACGTGGGCGCGCGTCGGCATCGGCGTGCTGGCCGAGGTCGCGTTCCTCGCGTACGTGATCGGCTTCGGCCGGCGCGCCGCCCGCCGCGACGAGACGGGCGACATCGAACGCGCACCCGACGTCGCCCCCACCGCCTGACCCTTCCTGACCGCCTGACCCTTCCTAGAGGCGGCCGGCGGCCTTCAGCGCCAGGTAGGCGTCCGCGAGGGCGGGTGCGATGTCGTCCGGTGGCGCGTCCACGACCTCGACCCCGTGCCTGCGCAGCCGGGCCGTGATGCGCCTGCGCCCGAGCCTCGCCTGTTCGGCCGCCGCCGCGTCGTAGACCTGCTCGGCCGTGTCGCGGCGCTCGGCCATGGCCGCCACGCTCGGGTCGGACACCCCGGCCACCAGCACGAGGTGGCGCGAGGAGAGCTGGGGCAGCACCGGCATGAGCCCCTCGTCCATCGCCGCCGGGTTGAGGTCGGTCAGCAGCACGACCAGGCAGCGCCGCTTGGCCCGCGCGAGCACCGCCGCGACCATGCCTTGGGCGTCGGCCTCGACCAGCTCGGCCTCGATCGGCGCCATCACGTTGACCAGCGACGACAGCAGCTCGGTGCGGGACGCGCCGCTCACCCAGGCGCGTACGGCCCGGTCATAGGCCAGGAAGTCCACCTGGTCACCGGCGCGGGCGGCGAGCGCCGCCAGCAGCAGGGCGGCGTCCATCGACCAGTCGAGGCGCGGCCAGCCGGGCGCGGGCGGTGCGTCGGGGCGTACCAGCAGGCCGCCGCCGCCCGGCTGCTCCCCGGCCAGCGGCACGGGAGCGGCGCCCACCCGGCCCGCCGAGGTGCGTCCCGTGTCGAGCACGATGAGGACGCGCCGGTCACGTTCGGGCCGCCACGTCCGTACGACGACGTCGTGCCGGCGCGCGGTGGCCCGCCAGTCGATCGAGCGCACGTCGTCGCCCACCACGTATTCGCGCAGGGAGTCGAACTCGGTGCCCTGGCCGCGGACGAGCGCCGGGTGCTGCCCGTCGAGCTCGCGCAGCCGGGCCAGGCGGGAGGGCAGGTGCTTGCGCGACAGGAACGGCGGCAGCACGCGTACGGTCCAGGGGGACTGGTGACTGCCCTGGCGGGCGGCCAGCCCCAGCGGGCCGACCGACCGCACGGTCACCGCCACCGACGACCGGTCGCCGCGCCTGGTGGGGGAGAGCGTGATGGTGATCTTGCGGCGTTCGCCGGCCGGCACGTCGAGGGGAGCCACCCTGGGAGCCGCGCCCGCGGAGGGCGGCCAGGCGTCCCTGAGCGCGCCGCGCACCCGCCGGCCGCCCGGGTTCTCCACCACCAGCTCCACGGTGGCCCGCTGGCCGAGCCGCAGCAGCGTGTCGCCCGAGCGGTGGAAACGCAGCGGGCGTACGGCGCCGGCGAAGGCCAGGTCCACCACGATGCCGGCGGCCAGCAGCAGGCACACCCCGGCCAGCGCGGCCCCCGGCTGCGGCGCGAACAGCACCACCACGATCCCGAGCGCCGCCAGCAGCCCGGCACGTCCGGTCAACGCCATCGGCACACCCGCCCTGCGAGTCCGGTGGCCGGCATCAGCGCGGGACCGGGACGGAGGCGAGGATGCCGTCGAGCAGGCCGTCGGCGGTCGCGCCCTCCAGCTCCGCCTCGGGGCGCAGCTGGACGCGGTGCCGCAGCGCGGGCCTGGCCAGTGCCTTGACGTCGTCGGGGGTGACGTACGCGCGGCCTGACAGCCACGCCCACGCCCGCGAGGCCGCCAGCAGCGCCGTCGCGCCTCGGGGTGAGACGCCGAGCTGCAGCGAAGGGGAGCTCCTGGTGGCGCGGGCGACGTCCACGATGTAGCCGAGCACCTCGGGCGCCACGTGCACGGCGGCCACCGCCTCGCGCCCCGCCGCCAGGTCGGCGGCCGACGCGACGGCCTTGACCTGCGACAGGTCACGCGGGTCGAAGCCGAGCGCGTGGCGTTCGAGCACCGCGATCTCCTGCTCGCGCGGCGGCAGCGGCACGGTCAGCTTCAGCAGGAACCGGTCGAGCTGGGCCTCCGGAAGCTGGTACGTGCCCTCGTACTCGACGGGGTTCTGCGTCGCGCACACCACGAACGGGTCGGGCAGCTCGCGCGCCGCGCCCTCCACGCTGACCTGCCGCTCCTCCATCGACTCCAGCAGCGCCGCCTGCGTCTTCGGCGGCGTACGGTTGATCTCGTCGGCGAGCAGCAGGTTCGTGAACACAGGACCCTCGCGGAACTCGAACCGCGCGGTCTTCGTGTCGTAGATCAGCGACCCGGTCACGTCGCCCGGCATCAGGTCGGGGGTGAACTGCACGCGCTTGAAGTCGAGCGCCAGGGCGGCGGCCAGCGTACGGACCATCAGCGTCTTCGCCACGCCAGGCACGCCTTCCAGCAGCACGTGCCCCCGGCACAGCAGCGCGATGACCATCCCCGTCACCACCGCGTCCTGGCCGACCACGGCCTTGGACACCTCGGCGCGCAGCGCGCTCAGCGCCTCCCTGGCCGAGTCGCCGCCCTGCTGTGGCGCGCGATATGTGCTGTCAAAGCTCACTGACGGTCCTTTCGATGGAGTCCAGATAGCGGGCCAGCGCCACCAGCCCCGCGTCGTCGTTCGGCGGCGGGCCGTAGAGCGCGTCGGCGACCTGGTGGGCGTCCTCGCCCGTACGGGCTGCGAGCGCGGCCACCACCTCGTGCCTGCCCGCGCCCGATGCGAGCCCCAGCCGGGGCGTCAGCCGGTCGATCGTGCCCGCGCGCAGGGCGTCCGCCGCGCGTTCCCGGGCGCGCCTGGCGCGGTAGAGCCGGCCCCTGCCCTCCACGGTCTCGGCGGCCCTGACGACGACGGGCAGCTTCTCCGCCACCACCGGGCCGAGGCGGCGGCCCCGCCAGAACGCGGTGACCAGCACCGCGATCGCCGCCATGGAGATGGCCCAGCGGATGCTGCCCGGCATCAGGTCGTACATCGAGGCGCCGCGCTCGCCCGGCAGAGCGGACGGCGGCGGGGTCTCCGGGCGGACGACCCAGATGACCGGCTTGCCGGTGCCGATCAGGTTGAGCGCCAGCGCGGCGTTGCCGTCCTCGGCCAGGCGCTGGTTGGTCATGAACGAGCCGTCGCCGACGACCGTGATCGTGCCGCCGCCGTACGGGTAGCGCACCAGCGCGTGCCCGTCGTCGGCCGGGTAGCAGGCGGTCGCGCCCGAGGGTCCGCGCAGCCGGGGGCCGCCCAGGTAGGCGCTGCCCGCCGCGGTCGCCGCCGGCAGCCCGCACTCGGGCTCGCGCGACCTGGTGCGGGCCGCTTGGCCTGGCTCGATCTGGATCCCCGGGGCGAGCGCGCTCAGGCCGGGCACGGCGCCGACGATCACCCGGTCGCCGGGGACCCTGGCCAGGGCGTACTGGTCGATGAAGGTGGTGTCGGTGACCAGCAGCAGCCGGTCGCCCGCCGCCCCCTTGGCGACCGCGGCCTCCGCGGTGTCGACCCGCTCGACGGTGACGCCCTGCTTGCGCAGCAGCTCGGCCAGCGCCTTGGAGCCGGAGAGCGAGGTGTCATCGGGATCCAGCGGCCGTGACGGGCCCGAGTCGCCGGACAGCAGCACGGACAGCACTCCGAAGAGCACCGCGATGACGCCGAGCAGCACGAACAGCCGCCCGGCCCGCCAGGCGGAGCGCGCGGTCGGCGAGGTGGAGTAGGACGCCCCCGCGGTGGTGAGGCTCACGACCCGCCCTCGGCCTGGCTGTGGGGGCCGGCGGGGCTGCCAGGGCCGGTGGGGCCGTTGAGAGCGTAAGGGCCGGTCGAGCCGCTGGGGCCGGTGGTGGCCATGGCCAGGGGGACCGGGCGGGCTCGGCGGAGGCGGTCGTCCAGGCTCGCCATCGTCTCGTACGCCTCCCTGGTGCCCGCCACCCCGCCGTAGGTCACGTCGTCGAACGAGCGGGCCGCGGCGGCGAGTTCCCCGGCGAAGGCGGGCAGTGCCTGGGCCGCCTCGGCGGCGAGCTCGTCGGCCGTGCGCCCGGGCAGGCCGTCCACCAGCGCGCGCTCCTCCAGGTCGCGGGCGATGGCGCGGAGCCGTTCCTGAAGGGCCTCCGTCCAGCGGCCCTCCGCGGCGAGGCGCTCGGCGGCCTGGCGGTGCTGGAGCGCCGTCATGGCCTGCGCGCCGAACAGGGCGCCGTCAGGCGCCGCGTTACGGCGCGAGGACCTGCGCAGCCGCCAGCCGATCAGCGTGATCGCTCCAAGGATGATCGCCGTGATCACGATGGCCGCGATGATGCCGCCCGTCGTGCCGCCCCCGGTGGCGACGTCGATGATGTCGCCGAGGAACTGCGTGACCCGCCGGTAGATCAGGTCGAGCAGCGGCTCCCTCGCGTAGTCGGGGTGGAGAAGCTCTTCCGCGGCCCGCCGCGCGGCCTCCTCCCGATCGATCGGGCTCACGACCGCGCGGAGTTGCTCGGGTGCCACAGCTCGTCGGCCGAGTCGTGCACCCAGCCCTGGCGCTGCTGCTCGATGGCCGCCGTCTGCAGCACGAGGTCGAACGCCTCACTGCGCATGCGGCGGTCGGCGTACAGCAGGCCGGACACACCGGCTTCGAACGGGTAGGTCAGCATCGAGCCCAGCATGGTGCCGAGCGCCAGCAGCACGGCGGCCAGGACGGTGGTCGCGACCGAGTCGGCGCCGAGCATGCCGAACAGCGTGCCGGCCATCGTGAACGGCACGGTCAGAATGCCCGCCACGAGCCCGACCAGCAGGGTCGTGAGCAGCAGGATGCCGAACACCCGCCAGAAGTCGCCGGTGACGAGCTGCCACGAGCGGCGCATGGCGTCGATGGGTCCCCGGCCCTCCAGCACCACGGCGGGCGAGGCGAGCGCGAAGCGGGTCCTGAAGAACAGGTAGTAGCCGACGTACAGGACGAGGAACAGGATCGTCGCCCCGAACAGCCACCCGAGGTCGGACGCGCCGGCGTTGAGCGCGAGCGCCACCATGATCAGAGTGAACACGATCAGCGGCACGAGCATGATGACGGCCATCAGCCCCACCACGCCGAACAGCGCGGGCACCCGGCCCTTGACGAGCCGCCAGGCGTCGCCGGCGCTGAGGTTGCCGCCGAAGACGGCCCGGCCGAGTATGCGGGTCAGCACGCCGGTCAGCAGCGTGACCACGACGAACTGCACGGCGTAGGAGATGAGCGTGCCGCCGTATTGGCCGATGACGCCGTAGACGCTGTTGAGCTGGGCCTCGGCGGCGCCGGTCGGGTCGTCGAGCGCGACGCGGGTGGCGTCGATCACGAACGCCTGCCCCACGGCCAGCGGGACGGCGGCGATCAGGGCGGCGATGGCCGACAGGCCGAGCACCGCCTTGGGGTTGGACCTGATCAGCTTGATCGTGCCGTCGAGGATGTCGCCGAGCCCGAGCGGGCGCAGCGGGATGATGCCGGGCCGCAGCGCCGGCGGGTGCGGCATGGGAGGGCCGTAGGGCGGCTGCTGCCCATGGTGCTGCCCATGGTGCTGCCCGTGCTGCTGCCCGTGCTGCTGGTACGGCGGGGGCGGCGGGTAGGGGGCGTGCGGCCCTTGCGGCGCCTGCTGGTGCGGCGGGCCGCCATAGGGCCCCTGTTGCTGGGAGCCGGGCGCGGTCCAAGGGGAGGCCGGCGGGGCGCTGTAGGGCGGGGGCTGTTCGGCCGACCAGCCTGATGGCGTCTCGGGCGTGGGACCGTGACCGTCTGACATATCCCAATCCTGGCATGCTGGGCCGAGGGTTGCGTCACGGAGCGGAATCGCCGCCTCATCTTGCCCACATTGGTTGACGAATCGGGGCAAGGTTCGCGTCCAGGGATGGCCGAAAGTCGCCTTGTTACCGCAGACTGAGATTGCGGTCGCGGGGGCGGACCTAAAATTCGCCTTTTGCAGGGCTCAGGTCACACTCATGGGCCGACCAAGGGTAACCTTCAGCGATCGTGCGGGTATGTCCCACAATGCGTAGAACGAATGAGGGGCCATGAAAGGTCGCGTGCTGGTCGTCGACGACGACGCCGCTCTCGCCGAGATGCTGGGGATCGTGCTGCGAGGGGAAGGCTTCGAACCGTCATTTGTCTCCGATGGCGACAAGGCCCTCGACGCGTTCCGGGATACACGCCCGGACCTGGTGCTGCTCGACCTGATGCTGCCGGGAGCCGACGGCATCGATGTCGCGCGCAGGATCAGGGCGGAGTCGGGGGTTCCGATCGTCATGCTCACGGCGAAGAGCGACACGATCGACGTGGTGCTCGGCCTCGAGTCGGGCGCCGACGACTACATCGTCAAGCCGTTCAAGCCGAAGGAACTGGTCGCCAGGGTGCGGGCGCGGCTGCGCCGTACCGATGAGCCGACCCCCGAGATCCTGCAGATCGGCGACATCACCATCGACGTGGCGGGCCACTCGGTCAAGCGCGGCGAGGAGACCATCAACCTCACGCCGCTGGAGTTCGACCTGCTGGTGGCGCTGGCTCGCAAGCCGCGCCAGGTCTTCACCCGCGAAGTGCTGCTCGAGCAGGTGTGGGGCTACCGCCACGCCGCCGACACCCGGCTGGTCAACGTCCACGTGCAGCGGCTCAGGGCCAAGATCGAGAAGGACCCCGAGCACCCCGAGATCGTCGTGACGGTCCGTGGCGTGGGCTACAAAGCCGGCCCGGCCTGACCCTCGTTCCGCTCCGCCATGCCCCCGACGACGAGACGTAGAACCCGCAGACGGACGCTTCGCCAGATCCTCGGCGGCGTCCGCCGGCGGGTTCGGCGTGCGGCGGGCAGGACGCGGAGCGTCTGGCGGCGCTCGCTCCAGCTCCAGGTGGTCACCAGCACGCTGGTGATCTCGGTGATCGTCGTGGTGGTGCTCGGCACCTTCCTGTACGGCCAGATCTACCGTTCGGTCGTCGACAGCAGCACCCAGTCGGCCACCAACGAGGCGTTCACCGACCGGCTGCAGATCGCCGACGCGCTGGCCCCCGAGACCGACGACCCCGCCCAGTCCACCGACTCCGGCAAGCAGGGCGTGGTCAACCGGCTCGACGAGGTCATGAACACCGTCGCGGGCACCGGCGAGGACGGCTCGGGCAAGCGCTACGACGTGCTGATACTCAACCTGACGACCCCGGGGGAGTCGCGGGCGTCCGGCAACGTCGTGCCCGCCAACGTGCCTGAGGGGCTCAAGCAGAGCCTGCGGCGCAACATCAAGAACCACCGCTTCGACAAGACGGTCGCGTCGATCCAGACGATCAAGTTCTCCGGCGAGAGCCAGCCGAGGCTCACGTTCGTGGTGGTCGGCGCCGTGCACCAGCCGGACGGCCGCAACTACGAGGTCTACCACTTCTTCCCGATGACCGAGGAAGAGGAGATGCTCTCCAACGTCCGGCTGGCCATCGTCGTGGTGGGGCTCGGGCTGGTGATGCTGCTCGCCGCCATCGCGTACCTGGTGGCCAGGCAGGTCGTCACCCCCGTACGCCTGGCCCGCCAGGCCGCCGAGCGCCTCGCCGCCGGCAAGCTGGACGAACGGCTCAAAGTGCGCGGCGAGGACGACCTGGCCAGGCTCGCGAACTCGTTCAACGAAATGGCCGCCAACCTCGCGCTCAAGATCCACCAGCTCGAAGAGCTCTCCCAGGTGCAGCGGCAGTTCGTCTCCGACGTCTCCCACGAGCTGCGCACCCCGCTCACCACCGTCCGCATGGCCGCCGACCTGCTCTACGACGCCCGCGAGGACTTCGACCCCATGGCCGCGCGCTCGGCCGAGCTGATGCAGGCCCAGCTCGAACGCTTCGAGTCGATGCTGGCCGACCTGCTGGAGATCAGCCGCTACGACGCCGGCGCCGCCACCCTCGACCTCGACTCCGTCGACATCCGCGACGTCGTGCTGCGCGCCATCGGCGACTCCGAGGCCCTCGCCGAGCGCCACTCCACCCGCTTCGAGCTGCGGCTGCCCAACGAGCCCTGCATGGCCGAGATCGACAACAGGCGGGTCGAGCGCATCCTGCGCAACCTGCTGTTCAACGCCATCGAGCACGGCGAGGGCCGCGACATCGTGGTCACCGTCGGCGCCGACCGCGACGCCGTCGCCGTCGCCGTACGCGACCACGGCATCGGCCTCAAGACCGGCGAGGAGACGATGGTGTTCGACCGGTTCTGGCGGGCCGACCCGTCGCGGGCGCGCACCATCGGCGGCACCGGGCTCGGCCTGGCCATCTCCCGCGAGGACGCCACCCTGCACGGCGGCTGGCTCCAGGCGTGGGGCCAGCCCGGCGAGGGCTCCCAGTTCCGGCTCACGCTGCCGCGCACGGCCGGGGCCGACCTCAAGGGCTCGCCGCTGTCGCTGGTGCCGCCCGAGATCGAGATGCGGCGCACGTGGCGGACCTCCATGACGCCCGTGCTCCTGCCCGCCTCCGCAGACGGGGCCGGTCATGACGAGGACTAGACGGCTGGCCGCGGTCGCCCTGCTCGCGGTCGTCGCCGTGCTGGCGGGGTCCGGGTGCTCGGTCATCCCGCCGAGCGCGCCGTACACGGTGAACGACGAGGGCGCCGGCGACCCGCTGACCAAGCCGTTCCAGCGCATGATCGCCATCGGGCCGCAGCGCGCGTGGGGGCCCATGGAGACGTTCAGGGGCCTGCAGAGCGCCATGGCCGCCTACTCCGAGGACCCTGCCGTCCTGCAGCAGTACCTGACGCCGCAGGCGCGGCAGAAGTGGAGTGCCGCGGGGCCTGTGACGGTCATCGAGGACCTGTACGAGGTCGTGCCGCCCGCCTCGATGGACGGCACCGAGCCCGCCATGAAGATCACCGTCAAGGGCCGGTGGGTGGCGCAGATCAACGAGGACGACTCGTACAAGCCGACCGCCGGGCCGTGGTCGCAGGACTTCGAGCTGGTCAGAGAGCCGGGCGGCGGCTTCCGGGTCAACAGCCTGCCCCAGGGGCTGCTGCTGACCGCGGCCGACGTCGCCCGCGCGTACCGGCCGACCAACCTCTACTACCTCGGACGCGACGGGCAGCCGCCGCTGGTCGTCGACCGCGTACGCCTGCGGCTCAAGACCACGGAGACCTACGCGCAGACCGTGCTCAAGCGGCTGCTCAAGCCGCCGACCGAGGCCCTGCGCGGCGCGGTCACCACCGGTTTCCCGCCCGGCAGCGCGATCGAGTCGATCCGCTCGGGCGAGGAACGCGTCGTGATCAACCTCTCCGGTGACTTCGACGTGCTCGACCTGAGCGCCGAGGACGCCCTGCGCGCCCAGATCAGGCACAGCCTCAACAACAACGAGATCGCCAAAGGCCGCATCATCGAGGTCCAGGTGGACGGCGAGCCGTACATCACCGACCGCCCCAACACCGAGGACAGCTGGCTCGGCGACGGCGGCGAGCGGGCCTACTACGTCAGCCGCGGCGCCCTGCACTACCTCGGCCAGGACGGCGCCGCCGGCGCCGTGGCGGGGGCCGCGGGCGAGCAGCGCGACGGCTACTCCGACTTCGCCGTCTCCAAGGACGCCGGCGGCGTCTCGGTCGCCGCGCGCACCTCCACCGGCGTCTCGGTCGCCGGGCTCAGCCCCGACGGGCGCTGGCAGCAGGTCATCCAGGGCGGCGACCTCACGCCGCCGACCTGGCGCAGAGACGGCACCCTATGGACCTACGACCGCAAGAACGCCGACCTGCTGCGCTACGACCCCAAGAGCGGCCGCGGCCCCGACGTCGTCCCCACGCCCAAGCAGCTCGTCGGCCTGAACATCACCGGGCTGCGCATCGCCAGGGACGGCGTGCGGGTGGTGGTCACCATCGACGACGAGACCGTCCAGATCGGGGCGCTCATCGGCGAGGGCGGCGGGGTCGAGCTGGGCAACCTGCAGTCCCTGACCACCACCGAGGGCAGCGACCAGATCACCGACGTGGCCTGGGCCGACGACCTGCGGCTGCTGGTGCTGGTGGAGAGCAAGGCCGGCCAGATGCTCAACGAGATCAACGTGGGCGACGGGCAGACCAGCGGCGTGCCGCTCAAGGACCGCGTCACCTCGCTGGCCGCCCTGAACGATCGCATCCTGGCGGCGGTCGGCAGCGGCGGCGACGCCAAGATCCTTGAGCTCAACCAGGACCGCCAGACCTGGACCGCCAAGATCGAGTCCGACGCCGCCGAACCCCTGTTCCCCCTGGGCTGACGACGCGCTCTCCCCAGCGGAACTGTCGGTGGCGGGGGGCATGCTGGTCCGCGTGCTGAGCGACGTACTCGATCTGGTGTTGCCCGCCTCCTGCGTGGGGTGCGGGGCGAAGGGGGCGTCGTGCTGCGCCCGCTGCCGGGCCGCGCTCACCGTCGCGCCCGCGCGGCGGGTCCCCGCGCCGGCGCCGACCGGCCTGCCCGACTGCTGGTCGGCGGCTCCGTACGACGGGGTGGTCCGCAGGATGATCCTGGCCTACAAGGAGCGGGGAGCGGTCGTGGTGGCGGGGGCGCTGGCGGACGCGATTGCGCTCACGGCCGTGATGGCGCTCGGGCGGGTGCGGGGCGGCTTCGCGGTGGTGCCCGTGCCCAGCTCGCGGCGGGTGCGCAGGGCAAGGGGGCACGACCCCGTGGGGCGGCTGGCGGTGCTGGTGGCGGCCCGCCTGCGGGCGTCCGGGCTGGCGGCCGAGGTGTGGGCGGGCCTGGGGCAGGCGCGCGGCGTGACCGACCAGGCGGCTCTGAGCGGCACGGAGAGGGCCGCCAACCTCGCGGGGTCCCTTGAGGTCGTACGCGTCGCGAAAACGCCTCCAGGAGCCTTTGCGCTGCTCGTGGACGACATCGTCACGACGGGGGCCACCCTTGCCGAAGCGGCGAGGGCACTACGAGCGGCGGGCGTGCGAGCGCCACTGGCCGTGACCGCCGCCGCGACACGCCGAAGATCTTAAGGATTATTACGGTCACCGTCCGTGAGAAAAGATCGTTTTCACCAACCGCCCACGAGGTCACACGTCTCTGTCCTGTCACCCCTGTGCTCCATTCCGGACACACGGGACCTGCTGCCGCACAAGGGATCCCGACCGGTTGGCCGGTGCATCGCACGTCGCTTACCCACCCAGGGGAAATCACGGAAAGTGATCCTTCGGTCAGGGCTACGGCTGACATTCGTGCTGGATGCGGATAGCGTTCTGACATGGCACCCGTTCGGGTCCGTGGTTGCGCAGGGTCGGGGTCCCCGGCTCTGCTAGCCGATGCCAGCCGCAGGCAAAACGGTCCACGTAAGGCGACTCTTTGTCGACCGATCACGGTGCGGCTTAGGGGTAAGTCCTGCCTTCCCGGGGGTCCAGATGTCCCCCGTCAGAAGAGAAGGGCAGTAGTGGCGACAGCGCTGCGAGACCCTCAGCAGGCGGATGTGGGGTCGAAGACCAGGTCGGCCGGGCGGGTGCCGCCCGAGATCCCGGTGACGCGACGTCGGAAAGGGGAACGGTGACAGAAAGGCGAACAGTGCACCCCGTCCGGCGCACCCGTCGTCGGGCGCTCTTGCTCAGTCGTTAGACCGAAGGGGGGCTGTTGCATGGACATCATCGTCAAGGGCCGGCACACAGGAGTGAGTGAACGGTTCCGCGACCACGTGACGACCAAGCTGGCCAGGATCGAACGTCTGGACAACAAACTCATCAGGGTCGATGTGGAGGTGTCGAAGGAACGCAACCCGCGTCTCGCGGGACAGCGCGAGCGCGTGGAGCTCACCATTCACTCACGAGGGCCCGCGATCCGCGCCGAGGCCTCGGCCGACGATCGCTTCGCCGCCCTCGACCTAGCCCTCGACAAGCTGGAAGGCCGCCTCAGGAGGCTCGCCGACCGGCGCAAAGTCCATCACGGCAACCACTGCCCGCCCTCCGTGGCGGAGATCACCAGGACGCTCCCAGGCGCCGTCGAGCCGGCGCCGCGCGCCCAGACCGCCGTCCCCCGGCAGGCCGAGGCCGAAGAGGACGAGCGGCAGGAGAAAAGCGATCAGCTCTACGACGACATCGTCCCGATCGAGATGGACGGCGACGGGCCGCTCATCGTCCGCGAGAAGTTCCACCGAGCCGAACCCATGACCATCGACCAGGCCCTGCTGGAAATGGAGCTGGTCGGACACGATTTCTACCTGTTCCGTGACAAGGAGAGCGGGCAGCCGTGCGTCGTCTACAACAGACGCGGGTACAACTACGGCGTGCTGCGGCTCGTAGAGCCCTGATCGTGCGCTGAAAGATCTTCTCGACCACCCGAGAACCGCCGGGTACATGCCATCATGGCGGTTCAACGGCTCTGGCCCCCCGACGAGGAGGAGACGTGAGCGAGCTCAGTCAGGCGCAGGTGAGCGAGCGAAACGAGGGAATGTCAGGCGCGAGGCGGATCAAGGAGGCCTCGTGACCGAGTCTGGCGAGTCCCGCACACAGGCGAGCGAGCCGATCCGCGTGCTGATCGTGGACGATCACGAGCTGATCAGGCGGAGCCTGGCACTGGCGCTGGCCGCGGAGCCTGACATCGAGGTGGTCGGTGAGGCGAGCGACGGGCAGGAGGCGGTCGAACTGGCCGATCGCCTCATGCCTGACGTCGCGCTCATGGACGTGCGCATGCCCCGGCAGGACGGCATCGAGGCCACGAAGGGCATCAAGGACTCCGTCCCGAGCACCCGGATCATCATGCTCACGGTGAGCGACGAGGAAGAGGACCTCTTCGAGGCCATCAAGGCGGGGGCCACCGGCTACCTGCTGAAGGACGTCCAGATCAACGACGTACCCGCCGCGGTGCGGGGCGTGCACGAGGGCCAGTCGTTAATCAACCCGGCGATGGCGGCCAAGCTGATCAGCGAGTTCGCCAACATGAGCCGCAAGGAGGCCGAACGCCCGCCCCAGCTGCCCGTCCCCCGGCTGACCGACCGGGAGATGGAGGTGCTGCGGCTCGTCGCCAAGGGCATGAACAACCGGGAGATCGCCAAGCAGCTGTTCATCTCCGAGAACACGGTGAAGAACCACGTCCGCAACATCCTCGACAAACTGCAGCTGCACTCGCGGATGGAAGCCGTGGTCTACGCGGTACGCGAACGCATGCTGGAAATCACCTGACCCCACCTGCCACCCCCACCCCCAGCGGCCAGACCGCCGGACAACCGACCGCGAGCCGGCACGCGGCGCCCGCCTCTCCGGCGTCCGTACGCACCGCATGCCGCCCGCGGGCTCAGGGGGTGTTGAGGAGGGGGAGGAGCTCTGGGGGGTCGGCGCGTTCGACACGTACGTTGTCGCAGCCGACCCATGAGGCGGCTGACCACAGGGCCTCGCGCATGGCGTCGGCCCACTTTCCTGCCGAGAGGCCCGGTTCGAGGCTGAGCTGGCGAGCCACCAGGGTCGAGCCTTCACGTGCCGGGTCGACCCGGCCGATCAGGCGGCCGCCGGCGAGCACGGGCATGGTGAAGTAGCCGTGGACGCGCTTGTGCTTGGGGACGTACAGCTCAAGGGTGTAGGTGAAGCCGAAGACCCGCTCGGTGCGGCCCCGGTGCCAGATCAGGGAGTCGAACGGCGACACCAGCGTGGTGCGGTGGCGGCCGCGGGGCTCGGCGGCCAGGGCGGCCGGGTCGGCCCAGGCGTTGGGCCGACCGCGCTTGCCCGGCCAGCCGGCGACGGTGACCGGCACGAGCCCGGCCGCGCCGCTGTGGAGGGCCTCGTCGAGGATCTCGCCGAAGCGGCCCTTGACGCGGATGAAGTCGGTGAGGTCGGTGCGGTTGGCGACGCCGAGGCTGCGGCCCGCGATGGCGGTCAGGCGGGTGATGCACTCTTCGTCGGACGGCTCCTCGGCCAGCAGCTCCGGCGGGACGGCGCGTTCGGCCAGGTCGTAGACGCGGCGCCAGCCGACGCGCCGGGTGCAGACCAGCTCGCCGATGTCGAGCAGCCACTCCAGGCCGATCTTGGAGTCGGACCAGTCCCACCACGGGCCGCCGTTCTTGGCGCCGCCCACGTCGGACGTGGTCAGCGGGCCGAACTCGCGGGCCTGGTCGAGCAGCTTCTCGACCCCGTCGGGGACCTCGTGCCAGCGCTGCTTCCGCGCGCGGAAGGCCCGGCGGCGGAACGAGTAGAGGGGCCAGTGCTCGATGGGCAGGAGGCACGCGGCGTGGCACCAGTATTCGAAGCTGAGCGCCGGGTCGTGCCAGTAGGCGCGCTCGACCGCGGGCCGGCCGACCGCGCCGAGCCTGGCGTAGGCGACCAGCTCGTGGGAGCGGGCGAGCACCGAGATGGTGTCGAGCTGCACGGCGCCCAGCCTGCGGAGCATGGTGTGCACCCCGCCCTTGCGCGCGTCGGCGCCGATCAGGCCCTGCGCGCGGAGGATGATGCGCCGGGCCTCGTCGGGGGTGAGGTCGGTGACGTCGCTCATGGCTGCGGATCCGTACGGCGATGCATGCGAGCAATCTAGCGGCGCCCACCGACAGAACCGCCCGCCCCTCCACGGCGTGATGGCTGGGGTGGCGGGGGTGGGGCGAGAACGCGGCGATGAGCCCGGTCACGAGGCTCGCTCGCCGACCGCCGACCCGACAGGGACGGAACCCCGCCCGCTTGCCGGTCCATCGCCTGAGAGGGGCAGGACCCGCTCGCTGTGTGATCCTTCTGGCGACGCCGGACGCGCGCCGCTGGTCGCCCGCAACGAGTGAGGACGGTGTGGGTTGGGGCCCACCGGAGGCGGCCGTCGGGGGGAATGGGGCGGTTTGGGGTTGGGGACACGCCCGGGTGTAGACGTAAAGGTCAGGATATGGAAACGGCGGGCGGCCCGATGATCGGGCGCCCGCCGGTCGATGCCTGCGTCAGCGGTGATCCTCTGCGCGCATCCCCACCCGGGGCGCGTCGATCACGACGTCGGTGAAGATGTCGAAGACGAGGGCGAGGATTCCGCCGACGACGAACACACCGGCGCCGATCCAGACGACCGTCCAGTTGTCGGCCGTCAAGCCGAAGCCGGCGACGACCGTTCCCACCAGCATCACGGTCACCGCGAGCCACGAGGACGCGCGCCCGCCGTGGCTGCCGAGATGCTCGGTTTGCTCCGACTTCTTCCCCTCAACCATGACTAATCCTTCCTTTGCCGGAAATCCCGCAATTGGTGCGAGCCGGCTCTCCACCGGCATACCCTCTGCCTTCCCCCCATTCTCCCAGACCCGTTCCGTGCCCTCGTCGGCACGGTGGCTGTGTCTGGTTGCGGAACCGCCTACGATGGCAGGCGGGGAAGTTTGTCTCGGCCTCTCCTCCTGGCGGCGCCGCCGGGGTAGACCTGCGAGGAGCTTTACATAAAGTGGCAGCCATTCTCGACAAGATCCTACGTGCCGGCGAAGGCAAGATCCTGCGCAAGCTCAAGCGGATCGCAGACCAGGTCAACTCCATCGAGGACGACTTCACGAGCCTGTCCGACGCGGAGTTGCGCGCAATGACGGACGAGTTCCGCCAGCGCCACGCGGACGGCGAGAGTCTCGACGACCTCCTGCCCGAGGCGTTCGCGACCGTGCGCGAGGCGGCTCGCCGCGTGCTCGGCCAGCGGCCCTACGACGTGCAGATCATGGGCGGCGCCAACCTTCACATGGGCAACATCTCCGAGATGAAGACCGGTGAGGGCAAGACGCTGACCTGTACGCTGCCGTCCTACCTCAACGCGATCGCGGGCAAGGGCGTCCACGTCATCACGGTCAACGACTATCTGGCCAAGCGTGACGCCGAGACCATGGGCCGCGTCCACCGCTTCCTCGGCCTCGAGGTCGGCTGCATCGTCTCCGGCCAGCAGCCCGACGAGCGGCGCAAGCAGTACGAAGCCGACATCACTTATGGCACCAACAACGAGTTCGGCTTCGACTACCTGCGCGACAACATGGCCTGGACGCTCGACGAGTGCGTGCAGCGCGGCCACTTCTACGCCATCGTCGACGAGGTCGACTCGATCCTCATCGACGAGGCCCGCACCCCGCTGATCATCTCCGGCCCCGGCGAGCAGTCGGGCAAGTGGTACCAGGAGTTCGCCAAGATCGTGCCCCGCCTGCGCAGGGGCGTCGAGGCGAAGAACCCGGGCGAGGAGAGCACCGGCGACTACATCGTCGACGAGAAGAAGCGCACGGTCGGCATCCTGGAGTCCGGCGTCGAGAAGGTCGAAGACTGGCTCGGCATCGACAACCTCTACAAGCCCGAGCACACCCACCTGGTCGGCTTCCTGAACAACGCGCTCAAGGCGAAAGAGCTGTTCAAGAAGGACAAGGACTACATCGTCGCCGACGGCGAGGTGCTCATCGTCGACGAGTTCACCGGCCGCATCCTGCACGGCCGCCGCTACAACGAGGGCATGCACCAGGCCATCGAGGCCAAAGAGGGCGTGAAGATCAAGGACGAGAACCAGACGCTCGCCACGGTCACCCTCCAGAACTACTTCCGCCTCTACGAGAAGCTGGCCGGCATGACCGGTACGGCGACCACCGAGGCCAACGAGTTCCACCAGACGTACAAGCTGGGCGTCGTCCCGATCCCGACCAACCGGCCGATGATCCGCAAGGACCAGCCCGACGTGGTCTACAAGACCGAGGACGCCAAGTTCGACGCGGTGGTCGAGGACATCAAGCAGCGCTACGAGGCCGGCCAGCCGGTGCTCGTCGGCACCACCTCGGTCGAGAAGTCCGAGCGGCTGTCCAAGGCGCTCAAGCGGCGCGGCGTGCCGCACGAGGTGCTCAACGCGAAGAACCACGCGCGTGAGGCGTCGATCATCGCCGAGGCGGGCCGCAAGGGCGCCGTCACGGTCGCCACCAACATGGCCGGTCGAGGCACCGACATCATGCTCGGCGGCAACTCCGAGTTCCGCGCCGACCTGGAGCTGCGCCAGCGCGGGCTCGACCCGGTCGAGACGCCGGAGGAGTACGAGAAGGCGTATGCCGAGGCGCTGGAGAAGGCGCGTGCGGCGGTCAAGGCCGAGCACGACGAGGTCACCAAGCTCGGCGGCCTCTACGTCCTCGGCACCGAGCGCCACGAGTCGCGCCGCATCGACAACCAGCTCCGCGGCCGTTCCGGCCGTCAGGGCGACCCCGGCGAGTCGCGCTTCTACCTGTCGCTCGGCGACGACCTCATGCGCCTGTTCAACTCGGCCAGAGTCGAGATGATCATGACGCGGCTCAACATCCCCGACGACCAGCCGATCGAGTCCGGCATCGTCTCCAAGGCCATCGCCTCCGCCCAGCACCAGGTCGAGCAGCAGAACTTCGAGATCCGCAAGGACGTTCTGAAGTACGACGAGGTCATGGACCGCCAGCGCAAGGTCATCTACGCCGAGCGCCGCCGCGTCCTCGAGGGCGCCGACCTGCACGAGCAGGTGCGGGGCTTCATCGGCGAGGTGATCGAGGGCTACGTCCAGGGCGCCACCGCCGAGGGCTTCGCCGAGGAGTGGGACCTCGAGAAGCTGTGGAAGGCGTTCGGCGAGCTCTACCCGGTCAGCGTCCGCATCGACGACCTCATCGAGGAGGCCGGCAACCGCGAGGAGCTGACCGCCGAGCTGATCAGCGAGCGGATCAAGGCCGACGCGCTGGCCGCCTACGACCGGCGGGAGGAGGAGTTCGGCCCCGACACCATGCGTGACCTCGAGCGCCGGGTGATCCTGTCCGTCCTCGACCGCAAGTGGCGTGAGCACCTCTACGAGATGGACTACCTGCGCGAGGGCATCGGCATGCGGGCCTACGCGCAGAAGGACCCCAAGATCGAGTACGCCCGCGAGGGCTTCGAGATGTTCTCCGCCATGCTGGAGGGCATCAAGGAGGACTCCGTCGGCTTCCTGTTCAACCTCGAGGTCGAGGTTCAGGAGAACCCGATCGTCGAGGAAGAGGACGCCGCCATCGCTGAGACGCGCTCGATCATCGCGCGCGGGCTGCGCGGTCCGCAGCGGCCGGCCGAGCTCGAGTACACGGCGCCGGGCGAGCAGGGCGACGTCGAGCACGTGAAGGTGCGCACCACCTCCGAGGAGCGGGCGGCGTACGGCAACGTCGAGCGCAACGCGCCCTGCCCCTGCGGGTCGGGCAAGAAGTACAAGCGCTGCCACGGCGATCCGAAGAACGCCGCCTGAGCCGGTAAGGCGACCGCAGAACCCCCGCTCTCGCGCGAGAGCGGGGGTTCTGCGCGTTCTCCGGCGGGTCTGGATGTCGGGGCGGGCCCGCTGCGCGCTGCCGCGTTCTCCGGCGTTCGGTGCAGGCCCGCTGGGCGGTGTTTTCAGGCGGTTTCGAGGTCGGTGCGGGCCCGCTGCACGTCGTGGCGTTCTCAGGCGGTTTCGACGTCGGTGCAGATCCAGTGCATGCCGCGGCGTTCCAGGCGGAGGGCGAGGACGTGGTCGCGGGTGGTGCAGTGGATGACCGTGCACAGTTCGAGGGCGCCGTCGCGGGGTTCGGTCAGGTGGACGCGGCCGGCGAACGGCGGACGGTCGCTGGTGTACATGCGGCCCGCCTTCACCAGGCCGCGGTAGGCGCTGTCGGTGAGCCGGTCGGCGACGCTCTCGGGCGGGCGGCGGCCGGCCAGCACCTCGGCCACGGCCTGGCTGAGGTGGCGCAACCGGCGCTCGTCGGGCGGCGTGCCCGCCGGGCCCCACACCATCGGAGGGCGGTCGAGGGCCAGGGAGCCGTGGGTGCTGGGGCCCTCGTCGTACGGCGCTGCGGCGGTGGGGCTGAGGGCCATGCGAAACCTCCAACTCGACGGCGAAGAAAGAATCGTTATAAGGAGTTTTCGGTCCGGCCGAAGAATACAAACGGCACCAACTTCGGCGGGTGCGGGCGAGATATGTCCGCCGATGCGGAGGAAGTCGGCAGGAAGTTGGAGTGGTCTTCGGGTGAGTTTGATCATTTGCGGTCGGCGGCCCCGGCGTCATGAGAGCGTCCCCAAAGGTTTGGGGCCGGCGAGTCAGGGAGTTTGCGCGGTGTCCTTATCCGGGGTGTCCGGTTCGCGGCCGGGAGTGGGGAGGTCGAGGCGGCGGATGAGGACCGCGAAGAGGGCGTAGTAAAGGACGAAGTAGAGCACGCCGAACGCCAGGATCAGCGGCACGCCGTGGGTGTTGGACTTGGTGGCGTTCAGGGCCAGGTCGATGGCGCCGCCGGAGAACGTGAAACCGAGCCTCGCGCCCAGCTCGGCCATCAGCGCCATCGACAGGCCGGTCAGCAGCGCGTGCAGGACGAACAGCACGGGCGCGACGAAGATGAACGCGAACTCCAGCGGCTCGGTGATGCCGGTGACGAACGCCGTCAGCCCGGCCGACAGCATGATGCCGCCGACCGCCTTGCGGCGATGCGGTGGCGCGGCCCGCCACATCGCGATGGCCGCGCCCAGCAAACCGAACATCATGACGGGGAAGGAGCCGGTCATGAAGATCCCGGCGCCCTGCTCGCCGGCGAAATAGCAGTTGAGGTCGCCGGCCGCGTCCCTGGTGGCGCCGCGCACGCCGGCGCGGCACTCGGGGAGGGTGAACCAGACGATGGTGTTGAGGAAGTGGTGCAGGCCGATGGGTATGAGCAGGCGGTTGGCGACGCCGTAGATGCCCGTGCCGGCCGTGCCGTTCGCCGACAGCCAGTCGCCGACGTGCGAGAGTCCGTCGCCGATCGGGCGCC
The DNA here is from genome assembly GCF_040609855.1 of Nonomuraea sp. NPDC004580. NCBI lineage: Bacteria > Bacillati > Actinomycetota > Actinomycetes > Streptosporangiales > Streptosporangiaceae > Nonomuraea > Nonomuraea sp. NPDC004580. The sequence continues at coordinate 323,480 of NZ_JBEXLH010000001.1, forward strand.
ACACCAGGCCGAACGCGACGCCGATGAGCAGCGCGGCGACGGCGGTGATGATCGGTACGGCCCTGCGCCCGCCGAAGAAGGCCAGCCAGGATGGCGGCTTGACGCGGTGGAAGCGCTGCCAGAGCAGGGCGGCGGTGAGGCCGATGACGATGCCGCCGAGGACGCCGGTCGGGTTCTGGGCGCCCAGGTCGAGCGCGGGGGTGCCGTCGTGCAGGGTGACGGCGACCTTGGCGTGGACGGCGCCGTGGCCTGCCTCGAAGAACAGGGTCTTGGTCACGCGGTCGAACACCAGGTAGCCGACCAGGGCCGCGAGGGCCGTGGAGCCGTCCGACCTGCGGGCGAACCCGATCGCGACGCCGACGGCGAACAGCAGCGGCAGGTTCTCGAACAGGGCGCCGCCGGCCGCCGCCAGCACGCCGGCCGCGGGGAGGAGCCAGGGCAGGGTGCCGCCGAGGCCGTCCGCGCCGAGCAGGTCGGGCTGGCCGAAGCGGAACAGCAGCCCCGCGGCCGGCAGGACCGCGATGGGCATCATGAGCGAGCGGCCGATGCGCTGCAGCACCGCGAACGCCGCGGACGACCAGGCGGGCGGCACGGCCGTCGATCACCCCTCTTCCCGCGCCGGCCGCACACGCCGGGCTCGCGTCGCGGGGGATCGCCGGTTTCCTGCCCTGGGGGAGAACGGGGGAAACGCCGTCAGGTTTCGCCGGAGTCGACGTCGGGCTCTGGTTCGCGGCCGGGGGTCTGGATGTTGAGGCGGCGGATGAGGAACGTGAAGACGGCGTAGTAGAGGACGCCGTAGACCGCACCGATCGCCAGGATGCCCGCTACGTTCTCGGTGTTCGACTTGCTGGCGTTCAGCAGCAGGTCGAGCAGGCCGGCGGAGAAGCCGAAGCCGAGCTGGCCGCCGATCAGGGTGGTCACCGCCATCGCCAGCCCGGTCAGGACGGCGTGGACGACCAGCAGCAGCGGCGCCACGAAGATGAACGCGAACTCGATCGGCTCGGTGATGCCGGTGACGAACGAGGCGAGCGCCGCCGACAGCATGATGCCGCCCACGGTGGCACGCCGGTGCTTGGGCGCCGCCCGCCACATGGCGAGCGCGGCGGCCGGGAGGGCGAACATCATGATGGGGAAGAACCCGGCCATGAACTCGCCGGAGTGCGGGTCGCCGCCGAAGTAGCAGTTCCAGTCGCCGCCGAGGACGCGGCCGTTCACCTCGCACTGCGGCACGACGTACCAGACGACGGAGTTGGCGAAGTGGTGCAGGCCGAGGGGGATGAGCAGCCGGTTGATGAGGCCGTAGACGCCGGTGCCGATCGGGCCGATGGAGGCCAGTGCCTCGCCGGCGTGGCTGATCCACTCGCCGATCACCGGCCACAGCCAGCCGAAGAGCACGCCGATGAGCAGCGCCGCGATGGAGGTGACGATCGGGACGAAGCGCCGCCCGCCGAAGAACGCCAGCCACGCCGGCAGCTTGATGCGGTGGAAACGCTGCCAGAGCAGCGCCGCGACCAGCCCGATGACGATGCCGCCGAGCACCCTGGTGGGGTTCTGGAGGCCGTAGTTGATCACCTCTTTGATGCCGTCGGGCTGGACCTCCTTGATCAGGACGGTCTCCCTGATGTCCGAGCCGGCGAACATCACCTTCGTCACCCGGTCGAAGACGAGATAGCCGACGACGGCGGCGAGCGCGGTGGAGCCGTCGGACTTGCGGGCGAACCCGATGGCGACGCCGACGGCGAACAGCAGCGGCAGGTTCTCGAACAGGGCCGCCCCGGCGGCCTCCAGCACCTCGGCGACCTGGCTCATCCAGGCCAGCCCCGCCACGTCGGCCAGGCCGCCCGGCTCGGCGCCGTTGGCGCCGAGCATGTCGGGCTGGCCGAAGCGCTGGAGCAGGGCGGAGGCGGGCAGGGCGGCGATGGGCAGCATCAGGGAGCGGCCCAGCCGCTGGAGCACGCTCATCGTGCGGGCGAACGGCGATGGCCGGGCGGCGGTGGTCTCGTTCACCGGGCGTTCCTCCGGAGGCATCTCTGCCGGGGACTGGGGGTCGTACGGCGCGGCGAACCCGGGCCGGCGTCAGCCCCGGCGGGCCGGCCCCTCCAGGAGGGTGCGCAACTGGTAGCGGTCGGCCCGGTAGGTGGACACGCCCAGCTCAGCGCACACCCCGCCGGAGAACGACCGGCGCTGCAGCAGCAGGACGGCGCCGCCCCGGGGGAGCTTCAGCAGGTCGGCGTCGCTGGGGTCGGCCAGGCCGCCGTCGATGGTGAGCTCGCCGGCGTCCATGACGAGCCCGTAGCGGCGCTCCAGCAGCTCGTACAGTGATTTATCCGACAGATCGTAGTCTGCCAGGTCGGGTGCGAGCTTGACCGGGATGTGCGCCCGCTCGATGGACAGCGGCTCGCCGTCGGCCGTCCGCAGCCGCTCGATGAAGTGCACCTCCTCGCCCGGCTGGATGCCCAGCTCCTTGGCCAGGTGGGCGCTGGCGCGCACCACGCGGCGGTCGAGGTCGCGCGAGCCGGGGATCATGCCGCGGGCCCGCATGTCGTCGGTGAACGAGGTGAGCTGCAGGGCCAGCTCGATCTTCGGCCGGGCGACGAACGTGCCCTTGCCCGGCACCCGGTGCAGCCGGCCCTCGGAGACGAGGTGGTCGACGGCCTGGCGCACGGTCATCCTGGACAGGCCGAAGCGCTGGCAGAGCTCGCGCTCGGACGGGATGGCCGCGCCGATGCCGAACTCGTCGCTGTCGATGAGGTCCAGCAGGATCTCGCGAAGCTGGAAGTATTTGGGCACCGGGCTGTCCGGATCGATGTGCGCCACGGATCCTCCCCTCGTCTCCGTCTGGACTATGAGTTATGGTTCGTACTGGTCTAGTCCGGACTAGACCACCATAAGACGCAAAAGACGGTCAAGTCTGTAACCGCATGAGTTGAGGGAAGAGCGCGAGATGACCACCAAGATGCGCAGCGAGATCGCCGAGCAGCCGACCGCGTTGCGGAACACATTGGACTCCCTGCTCCCCAAGGCCGGCGAGATCAAGGCTCTGGGCGAGCAGACCCGCCAGCTGCTGTTCATCGCGCGCGGCACTTCCGACAACGCCGCAGTCTATGGGCGTTACCTGGTGGAGGCGCACGCCGGGCGGCTGGCGGCGCTGGCCGCGCCGTCGATCGCGACGACGTACAAGCGCCGGCTCGACCTCGACGGGGTGCTGGCCGTCGCGATCTCGCAGTCGGGACGCACCGAGGAGATCGTCGAGACGCTGAGCTGGGCCAAGGACTGCGGGGCCAAGACCGTCGCCGTGACGAACGGGGGTGCGCGGAGCCCGCTCGCGCAGGCCGCCGACGTGGCCCTGTGCACCGTGGCCGGCGAGGAGAAGGCGGTGCCGGCGACCAAGACGTACACGACGCAGCTCGCCGCCCTCGCGGTGCTCGCCATCGGGCTGGGCGCCGACGTGGACGTGGACGACCTGCGGCGGGTGCCCGAGGCCGTCGAGAAGCTCCTCGCGGAGCCCGGCGACCTGGACGCCGTGGTCGAGGGGCTGCTGGACAAGCCAGGCGTGGTCGTCTCCGGGCGCGGCCTGGCCTTCTCCACGGCGCTGGAGACCGCGCTCAAGCTCAAGGAGGCCTGCTACCTGCACGCCATGGGCCTGTCGTACGCCGACCTGCTGCACGGCCCCATCGCGGTCGTGGACGAGGACACCCCGGCGCTGCTGGTCGCCTCCGAGAACAGCCCGACCCTCCAGGGCACCGTGGCGCTGGCCGAGCGGGTGGTGGCCGCGGGCGCGGCGGCGTACACGATCGGCGGCGGCAGCGCGCTGGCGCAGGCGGGCACGGCCGCGCTCAACGGACCCGACCTGCCCGAGTGGGTGGCCCCGATGGGCCTCATCGTGCCGGGGCAACTGCTCACCGAGGCGCTGGCCCGCCGGCTCGGCGTCGACCCCGACGCGCCGCGCGGCTTGAACAAGGTCACCCAGACCGACTGATCTAGCCTGGTCGGAGAGGTGACCCGAGGGAGGACCTGATGGCGGCGGACGTGAACGCGATCATCGCCGCGCTGGGCGGCGCCGGCAACATCATCGACATCGAGCCCTGCATCACCCGCCTGCGCACGGAGGTGCACGACGCCTCGAAGGTGGACCAGGCGGCGCTCAAGGCCGCCGGCGCGCACGGCGTGATGGCCACGGGGAACGTGGTCCAGGTCGTCGTCGGGCCGGAGGCGGACACCATGGCCAGCGACATCGAGGACATCATCGGCTAAGGGCGAGATCATGACGACTGTTCTCGCCCCGGTCGAGGGGGAGGCCGTGGGGCTGGCAGCCGTGCCCGATCCGGTGTTCTCGGCGGGCATGGTCGGCCCGGGAACGGCGATCGACCCGCTCAGGGGGCCGGGCGAGGCCCTGGCTCCCATAGCCGGAAAAATCATGAAACTGCATCCGCACGCGTACGTCATCGTCGGCGACGACGGCAAGGGCGTGCTCGTGCACCTGGGCATCGACACCGTGCAGCTCAAGGGCGAAGGTTTCGCGCTGCTGGCGTCGGAGGGCGACCGGGTCGCGGCCGGTCAGCCCGTGGTGGCCTGGGACCCCGCGGTCGTCGAGGCGGGCGGCCGGTCGCCGGTCTGCCCCGTCGTCGCGCTCGACGCGCTGTCCGGCGCGGTCACCGGGGTCACGCTGGGGGCGGTGCACGCCGGTGACCAGCTCTTCGAATGGGCCTGAGCGCGCGGTTTCCGACTTTAAGCGCAGTTTCGTGCCCAATGGGGGAATAAGAGCGGTCCGGGGGAGATGAACGGTCGTCAGCGGGGTCGCCGGACCCGTCACAATATTGTCGGTCGTCCGTTTTGGTGGCGATCGCACGAAGGTCCGGCTGGTCTGGACCGGCACAGAAGGAGGAACGACGACAATGGGTGAACGCAAGGTCACCGTGGCGGCGGAGGTAGGGCTGCACGCCCGGCCCGCGGCGACGTTCGTCCAGCGGGCCAAGCAGGCGCCGATGGACATCACGGTCGAGAAGCCGCACGGTGGCGGGCCGGTCAACGGCAAGAGCATTCTCGCGATCATGGCCCTCGACGTCAGGCAGGGCGAGACCGTGGTGATCTCCGCTGAGGGCGAGGGGTCGGAAGAGGTGCTCGACGAGCTGGCCGCGATCGCCAGTACGCCATGAACCTGCGGGGGGTGGGGGTCAGCCCGGGCATCGGGCACGGACCCTCTTTCGTTCTGACCGTCTCCGTGCCCGAACCCCCCGAGGGCGCCACCTACACCGGTGAGGCGGAACAGGAGAAAGAGCGTGCCATGGTCGCGCTCCAGCAGGTCGCGGGCGAGCTGGAGGCCCGCGGCAACCAGGCGGGCGGCGAGGCCGGGGAGATACTCAAGGCCCAGGCGCTGATGGCCGAGGACCCCGGGCTGGTCGTGAAGGTGCGCACACTGATCGACCGCGGCCTGGCCGCCCCCAGAGCGGTCTTCGAGGCCTTCTCGAAATACCGGGACGTGCTCGCGGGGTCCGGCGGATACCTGGGTGAGCGGGCCGCCGACCTCAGCGACATCAGGGACCGCGTGATCGCGCTGCTCTACGGGCAGGCGCTGCCCGGGCTGCCGGTGGCGCCGGAGGAGCCGTACGTGCTGGTCGCCAGGGACCTCGCGCCCGCCGACACGGCGCTGCTGTCCAGGGACGACGTGGTCGCGTTCGTCACCGAGGAGGGCGGCCCGACCAGCCACACCGCCATCATGGCCAGATCGATCGGGGTGCCCGCGGTCGTGGCCTGCCCCGGTGCGACCCGCATCCCGCCGGACGTCGAGGTGATGGTGGACGGCACCTCGGGCGAGGTCCGCGTGGCGCCGGAAGAGGCGGACGTGGCCGGCGCGGTCGGCGCCGCCTCCGCCCGTCAGGCCGCGCTCGCGACGTGGACCGGTCCAGGCGCCACCGCCGACGGCCACCCCGTGCCGCTGCTGGCGAACATCGGCGGCCCGGCCGAGATCGACGCCGCGCTGGCCGCGGGGGCCGAGGGCATCGGGCTCTACCGCACCGAGTTCCTCTTCCTCGACCGCGCCGAGCCGCCGTCGATCGAGGAGCAGGAGCGGGCCTACCGGGCCGCGCTCGACGCCTTCCCCGGCGGCAGGGTCGTGGTGCGCACGCTCGACGGCGGCGCGGACAAGCCGCTGCGCTTCCTGTCCACGCCGGCCGAGCAGAACCCGGCCCTCGGTGAGCGGGGCCTGCGCCTGTTCAGGCGCGCGCCCGAGGTGATGGACGTCCAGCTCCGCGCCCTGGCCGCGGTCGCCGTACCCGAGCTGCAGGTGATGGCGCCGATGGTGGCCACGGCCGAGGAGGCCACCTGGTTCGCCAGGGAGTGCGCCGACAAGGGCCTGCTCGACGTCGGCGTGATGATCGAGATCCCGTCGGCCGCGCTGCGCGCCGCCGACGTGATCTCCCAGGTCGACTTCGTCTCCGTCGGCACCAACGACCTCAGCCAGTACGCCTTCGCCGCCGACCGCGGTCTGGGCGCCGTCAGCGGGCTGCACGACCCGTGGCAGCCGGGGCTGCTCGACCTGGTCGCACTGGTCGCCGAGGCGGCCTCGCGGGCGGGCAAGCCGTGCGGCGTGTGCGGGGAGGCGGCCGCCGACGCGGCGCTGGCCTGCGTGCTGGCCGGGCTGGGGGCCTCGACGCTGTCCATGGCGCCGTCGGCGCTGTCCGGCGTACGCGCCGGGCTGGCCGCGCACACGCTGGAGCAGTGCCGTACGGCGGCGCAGGCGGCCAGGGCGCAGCCGTCGGCGGCCGACGCCCGCGCGGCGGCCCGCGTGCACCTGCCGGGGCTCGCCAGGCTCGGGTTGTAGCTGCGCTGAGAGCGAGCGCGGGGTCCGGGCGCGTCGTCGGATGGATACCTTTGGAGTCATGCTTCGACGGATCGGTACGACAGGGCTCCTGGTGATCGCGCTCACCGCGTGCGGCGGTGGCGGCGGAACGGCGGGGGCCGAGCCGACCGGAGGCAAGGCCGCCCCGCCCGCGCGCACCACGTCCGCGGTCCCGTCGGCGGCCCCGACGCCCGCTCAGAGCGAGGTCCAGCGGGTCCTGGCGCGGCTGAGCACCGAGGAGAAGGTCGGCCAGCTCTTCATGCCCGTCCTCTACGGCACCACGGCCGGCTCCGCCTCGGGCGAGAACCAGGCGCGCTACTCCGCGCGCACCCCGGCCAAGGTGATCGCGAAATACCACCTGGGCGGCGTGATCCTCTTCCCCCACAACGTCAAGAGCACGAGCCAGGTCGTCGGCCTGACCAACGGCCTGCAGCGCGCCTCGGCGAAGGTGCCGCTGATCATCGGCACCGACCAGGAGAACGGCGCGGTGTCGCGCATGTCGGCGCTGATGACGAAGTTCCCCGGCGCGGGCGACATCGGCGACACCAAGGACACCGGCCTGGCCCGCCAGGTGGCCAAGGCGACCGGCGAGGAGCTGCGGGCGCTCGGGGTCAACCTCGACTTCGCGCCCGTCGCCGACGTCAACGTCAACCCGCGCAACCCCGTCATCGGCCGCCGCGCCTACGACGACGACCCCAAGCGGGCGGCCAAGATGGTCGCGGCGGCGGTCAAGGGCTTCGGCGAGGCGAAGATCGCGGCCACCGCCAAGCACTTCCCCGGCCATGGCGACACCAGCGTCGACAGCCACACCGGGCTGCCGATCATCAAGCACACCAGGGCGCAGTGGGAGCGCCTCGACGCGCCGCCGTTCAAGGCCGCGATCGACGCGGGCGTCGACGCGGTGATGAGCGCCCACATCGTCTTCCCCAAGCTCGACCCGTCGGGCGACCCGGCCACGCTGTCCAAGCCGATCCTGACCGGCCTGCTGCGCGAGAAGCTCGGCTTCAAGGGCGTGATCTCCACCGACGCGCTCAACATGGCGGGGGCGCGCAAGAAGTACGACGACGGCGAGGTCGCCGTGCGGGCCGTAATGGCCGGGGCCGACCTGCTGCTCATGCCCAACGACCTGCCCAAGGCCTACAAGGCGGTGCTGGCGGCGGTGAAGTCGGGCCGCATCTCCGAGCAGCGCCTCGACCAGTCGGTCACCCGGCTGCTGACGCTCAGGCACAAGCGCGGCTTCCTGACCGAGGCGCCGGTGGCCTCGGCGGCGAAGGCGTCCGACGTGCTGCGCTCGTCCGCGCACCGCAAGCTGGCCGCCCAAGCAGGCGGCTGACCGGAGTTATCGGGCTTTTCCGGACGCTCTACCCTAGAACGATGGTTACGGGTGTGCTCATCGACTGGGGTGGGGTGCTGACCACCAGCCTGTCCGACTCCATCGCGCGCTGGATCGCCGCCGACCGCATCGACGCCGACCGCTACCACACGGTGATGCGCGAGCTGATCGACCACGCCTACCGGGGCGGAAACGGCGACAACGTCGTCCACGCCCTCGAAAGGGGCGAGATCGACGGCGCCGCCTTCGAGCGCGACCTGGCCGCCCGGCTGCTCACCGTCGACGGCGTGCCGCCGGTCGCGGAAGGGCTGCTGGAGCGCATGTTCGCGGGCTTCGACCGGGTCGAGGCCATGTACGACATGCTCCGCGACGTCCGCGGCAACGGCGTGAAGACCTGCCTGCTGTCCAACTCGTGGGCCAACACCTACCCTCGCGACGACTGGGACGACCTCTTCGACGCGGTCGTCATCTCCGGCGAGGTCGGCATGCGCAAGCCGGAGGAGCGCATCTTCCGCCACGCGCTCGACCTCATCGGCCTGACCGGCGCCGACTGCGTGTTCATCGACGACATCGAGGCCAACATCACCGCCGCCGGCGCGCTCGGCATCAACGGCATCCACCACCGCGACGCCGCCACCACCATCGGGCACCTGGAGGGCCTGCTGCGTCTCACCTTGCGGAAGTAGCCCATCACCACCGTCGGTACCAGGGACCATGAGTAAGGTGGCGATCGGGCTCCCGCCTGAGCGAGCCCCGCACGTTTGGAAAGGTTCGTCATGCGCGTCTATCTGCCGTGTACTCTCCCGGCGCTGGCCTCGGTGCTGAAGGCAGGAGAGGTGGGCCCGGCCCCGCTGACCGGCTACGCGGTGACCCCCGCGCTGATCGAGTGGTACGCATCGGGCGACACCGAGGAGCTCGAGTACGTCGCGCTCACCGAGGCCGCCCGCGCCTCGCTGCGGATGCTGGCCGCCGACCGCGCCGACGGCGTCGACGCCCCCGCCCGGCGCGTGGTGATCGCCGCCGAGGTGCCAGAGGGAGCCGTCTCCGCGGGCGCCGCACTGGAGGAGCGCGGTCGCGTACGTCTCGCGCAGCCGGTGCCGATGGCCAAGGTGGCCGCCGTGCACATCGACGACCACGACGCCGAGCCCGACATCGAGGCGGCCATCGCCGCGCTGCCCGCCTCCGACGCCGGCGACGACGACGCCCGTTTCACCGTGGACGGCGCCGAGGCCCACGAGCTCATGTGGTACGCGACCCAGGAGATTCCCGACCTTCTCGGTTGATAACGGAGAGATCACGGCTCATGCGGCTCGCGCCTCTGTGTCGTCACACCACGTTAAGGTCACGACGCAGCACAGGATGTCGCACTGAAGGAGTCGGTTCTACGTGAAGCGTCGAGTCTTGGCGGTCGCCATCGGAGCGCTGGCCGTCCTGGCCAGCTCGCCCGCAGCGGCCCAGGCCGCGTCCTACGACCACAAGGACCCGTACAAGTCGGGGTGCGGCACCTCGGCGCGTGCCGTCCGCTCGGCCAAGATCGTCAGCCGTGCCAACGGCGAGGTGGGCACGGTCAAGCTCATGTGGTCGAGCAGGTGCCAGACCAACTGGACGGAGATCAAGACGGGCACGTCCATGACCGGGACCGTCAACGTCTACACCGCGGACGGCCGCTCCGACTCCTTCCGCTTCAAGGCCGGCAACGGCGGCCGCCACTGGGGCAACATGCTCAAGGCCAGGGGCATCTGCGCCTGGGGCAGCGTGAGCGTGCAGTGGAACGGCGGCAGGGGCGGCCAGAACGCCCAGGGCACGACCAGCAAGGCCTGCGGCTGACCTGCGGAAGGCGCGGGCGCCGCCGTTTCGGGGAGGGCCGCCATCGCGAATGTCATAGCGGGCATTTAGGCTTGGGCCCGCCATGACACAGCACATCATCTGGGACTGGAACGGCACCCTTTTCCACGACATCGACGCCGTCGTAGGGGCCACCAACGAGGTCTTCAAGCCGTACGCGCTGCCCGCACTCACCGCCGACGGCTTCCGCGCCGTCTACACCCGCCCCATCTGGGTCGCCTACGAGCGCATGCTCGGCCGCCCGCTCACGGAAGGCGAGTGGGAGCGGCTCGACCAGGGTTTCCACGAGCACTACTTCCGGCTGGCCGAGGTGTGCGAGCTGGCCGCCGGCGCCGAGATGATGCTGGCGGCCTGGACCGGCACCCAGTCGCTCTGCTCGATGGCCCCGCACGCCCACCTGATGCCCAAGGTGGCCTCGTTCGGCATCACCCGGCACTTCACCAGGATCGACGGCCTGCACGGCGCCACCGGTGGCGAGAAGGCCGCGCACATGGAGGAGCACATCAGGGCGCTGGACGTCGACCCCGCCCAGGTCCTCGTGATCGGCGACAGCGTGGACGACGGGCTGGCCGCCCGCCACGTCGGCGCCAGGGCCGTGCTCTACACCGGCGGCATGACGACCAGGCAGGAGCTGGAGAGCACCGGGTTCCCGGTGGTCGATCGGCTCGCCGACGCGCTCGACCACATCTGAGGGCCCGTCCTCGAAGGCCGGCCGTCTTCAGCGGGCGGTCATGCCGGAATCCACGTGGTAAGGATGCCGGAGGCCGTGATGGCCTACCCTGCTGCAGAGATCCTTCAGGAGGCCGCCATCAATCGCCTTGTGCTGTGGAACGTCGACCTGACGCTGGTCGACGTCGCCATCGTGACCAGAGACGCCTACGCCGAGGCGTTCCGCGTCGTGACCGGGCGTCCGCTCGTCAAGCTCGTCCCTCCGCTCGGCCGCCCCGACTCCGAGATCGTCTTCGAGACGCTCGCCGTCAACGGGATCGTGGCCGAGGACGACCATCTGCCCAGGTTCCTCGCGGCGCTGGCCACCGCCTTCGCCGACCGGCGCGGGCGGCTGGCGAAGGAGGGGCGCATGATGGCCGGGGCCAAGGCCGCGCTCAAGGCCGTCTCCAGGCTCGACGGCGTCGCCCAGACCGTGCTCACCGGCACGATCAAGAGCAACGCCGTGCTCAAGCTCAAGGCGTTCGGGCTCGACAAGCACATCGACTTCGAGCTCGGCGGCTACGGCGAGGAGGTCTACCCCAAGGCGACGCTGCTCCAGGTCGCCCAGTCGCGGGCCAAGCAGCGGCTCGGCACGCCGTTCACCGCGGCCAACACCGTCGTGATCGGCGACTCCACCCGTGACGTGCAGGCCGCCAAGATCGGCGGGGCGGCGATGATCGGCGTCGCGTCGGGCCGGTCGATGGCGTCCGAGTTGCGCGAGGCCGGGGCCGACGTGGTGCTGCCCGACCTGTCCGACGCCTCCGAGGTGGTGGCGGCGGTCGCGGCCCTGACCGCACCCCTGGACAGCCGGGCAGTGTGATCCCGGGATCAGGTGAGAGCTTTGAGGAAGCGGGCGGCGATCGGGGCGGCGACCGCTGAGCCGGCGCCGCCGCCCTCCACGATCACCGAGAACGCCACGTCCCCCTTGTAGCCGATGAACCACGAGTGCGCGGGCGGCTCCTTGCCCGAGCCGTACTCCGCGGTGCCGGTCTTGCCCGCCGTCCCCGACGGGAAGCTGACGCCGTGCGCGGTGCCGTCGGTGACCACGGCGGGCATGAGGGCGCGCAGCGCGTCCACGACGCCCTTCTCCAGCGGGCGCGGCGTGTCGGGCTGCCGGCCGGGGACGTGCTCGCCGGTGACCAGCCGGGGCGGGATCCACGAGCCCGAGGCGATCGCGGCGGCCACGGAGGCCATGTTGAGCGGGCTGGCCAGCACCCTGCCCTGCCCGATGGCGGCGGAGGCGAGGTCGGTGTCGTCCTTGGGGTCGGGGAACTCGGCGCGTACGGCGGGCACGCCCGGCGTGATCGGCGTGCCGAAGCCGAAACTCCTGGCCACCTCGGCGAGCCGGCCGCCGTTCAGCCGGTCCACGCTGAGCTGCCCGAAGGTGGTGTTGCATGAGTGCGCGAACGCTTTCTGGAACGTCAGCGTCCCGAAGTCCTCGTAGCCGGCGTTGTGGAACGGGAAGCCGCCGATGTTCTGCTCGGCCGGGCAGGTGACCCGCTGCCCCGGCTCGATGCCGCCGGCGACGAGCGCGGAGGCGGTGACCACCTTGAACGTCGAGCCGGGCGGATACTTGCCCATGAGCGCCCTGTTGAACCCGCCGGGCGCGTTGACCACGGCCAGGATCTCCCCGGTCGAGGCCCGCAGCGCCACCAGCGAGACGGGCTTGTCCACGCCCTTGAGCGCCTGCGCGCCGGCCCGGTGCACCTTGAGGTCGAGCGTGGTCTGGATCGGCGGCTCGCCGTCCGTCTCCCCGGCCACGTTGCGCAGCAGCTCATCGCCCCGGTAGAGGCCGATGACGGTGTTCCCGCGCGCCGTGAACCGGTCGGGGAAGGTCTGCTTCATGCCCTCGACGAGCTGCTGCACGGAGCCGGGCGCCGACGGGTCGTTGACCTGGGTGCCGTCGGCGGCGAGCACGCGTACCGGCTCGGCGTCGCGCTTGACGGCCCGCAGCGACAGGCCCTCGCGAAGCTGCGGGTGCATGGTGGCGGGCGTCCAGGCCACCTTCCACGTACGGTCGCGCTCGACCAGGTGCAGCCGCCCGGTGTAGGCGAGGTCGCGCGGCCCGGACAGCGCGGCGCGGAAGACGATGACCTCCCTGCCCTCGCTCAGGTCGCGGCGCTCGAAGTGCGCGGCGGTCAGTTTCAGCCCGGTGCGGAAGTCGCGATGGGCGCGCTCGAAGTCGGCGGGCGGGTCGGCGACCAGGTCGCGCATGGCGGCGTAGTCCTGGGTGCTCCAGGCCGCCAGGTAGTGGTCGGCGGTCTCCTCGGGCGAGCCCTGGGTCCGCGTCACCCAGACGACGCCGCCCGCCACGACGACCGGGACCAGCAGCCCGGCCACGATCCAGGGCCATCGCCTGCGGCGACGCCTGCCGTAAATTCTCCCCGTTTGCGGTGCCATGCCGCAGAGAACACCAGATGGGAAGTAACGGTGTCCAATATTGATATGAGGGACACATAGATACAAAAGTGGATATATTTGCTGGTCATGGACCTCGTCCGGCACCTGCGCTACTTCATCGTGGTGGCGGAGGAACTGCACTTCGGCAACGCGGCGATCCGGCTCGGCATGGCCCAGCCGCCGCTCAGCCAGCGCATCAAGCGGCTGGAGGAGGAGCTCGGCGTACGGCTGTTCGACCGCTCGGCCCGCCAGGTACGCCTCACCGAGCAGGGCAGGCTGCTGCTGGGCGAGGCCCGCGCGATCGTCACCCGCGTCGACCGGCTGCACGAGCTGGCCAGGCAGGGCGGCGGCACCGTGCTGAAGGTCGGCGTGCCGCCCGACCTGGCCGCGTCCGTGCTGGCCGCCCTGATCGCCGCCTTCCGCGCGGCCAGCCCCGACGTACGGGTCGCACCCGCCGAGATCTGGACCGCCGACCAGGTGGCGGCCCTGGCCGACGGCACGATCGACGTCGGGCTCGTCCGCCATCCGATCACCGCGCCAGGTCTGCGCTTCGGGCACGTGCTCGTGCAGCCCCAGGGCGTGCTGCTGGCCGACAGCGACCCGCTGGCCGCCGTCGGCGAGGTGCACCTGGCCGACCTGGCGGGCCGCGAGCTGCTGCTGCCGCCCCAGGAGGGTGAGCCAGGCTGGCGGGGCGAGGTGCTGGCCGAGTGCCGCCGCCACGGGTACGTGCCCGCCCAGGTCCATGACGGCGCCGGACTCGGGCTGGTGCTGGCCGGTGCGGCGGTGGCGTTCGGGCCGAAGGTGGAGCTTCCGGGGCTGGCCTGGCGGCCGCTGCTAGGCTCGCCGATCGCGAGCCGGGTCTCCACGGCCTGGCGCACGGCCACGGCCGCGACCACCGACTTCGCGGCCGTGGCCGTACGGACGTTGAAGGAGAGCGCCGGGATGACCGAGCAGGGCGCCGCGCCCCAGCGGCGGGTCAGCCGCAGACCGGGGATGCTGGCATGACCCCGCCCGACTTCGACGCCCTGTTCACCCGCGCCGGGGTGACCGGCTGGCTGTGCGCCGCCGACGTCGACACCGGCCACGAGCTCGGCCACGGCCCCGACGAGCTGCTGCCGACGGCGTCCATGTTCAAGGTGCCGCTGCTGGTGGAGTTCTGCCGGCAGGCCGACGCCGGGCTGCTCGACCCTGCCACTCGGGTCACGGTGCCCGCTGAGGGGCGCATCCCCGGGCCCACCGGGATCGCCGCGATGCTCGACGACGTGACGATCTCGCTGCGCGACCTGGCGTACCTGATGATCGCGGTCAGCGACAACACCTCGGCCGACACGCTGCTCGACCTGATCGGGTGCGACGCCGTCAACGCCATGCTGGACGGGCTCGGACTGACACGGACCCGGGTCGTGCAGGGGGCGGGGGAGGGCAACGCGCGCATGCGGGACGACACCGGGCACGGGTGGCCGTACCTCGATCCCGAGGACATCGCCCGGCTCAGCGTGCTCGACCCGGCGCACACCAACCGCAGCACGCCGCGCGAGATGGTCCGGCTGTTCGAGCTGATCTGGCGTGACGAGGCCGCCTCCGCCGAGTCGTGCGCGTGGATGCGCAGCGTGCTCAACATGCAGGTGTGGCCGCACCGGCTGGCCTCCGGCTTTCCGTACGACGACGTCGCCGTCAGCGGCAAGACCGGCACCTACCCGACGCTGCGCTGCGAGTCGGGCGTCGTGGAGTACCCCGACGGCCACCGGTACGCGGTGTCGGTCTTCACCCGGTCGTTCAGCACGGCCCTGATCCAGCCGCGCGCCGACGCGGTGATCGGCACGGCCGCGCGTATGGCGGTGGACCACCTACGGAGGTAGCAAGTTATGGGGAACGCCGGGTATGACATTCCTCCGTACGGGCGACAGGATGATGACATGGTTGCTGAGGGCGAGCTTCTCTGGGAGCCGGGCGACGAGGTGGTCGCGTCGGCCAGGCTGACCCGCTATCTGAGGTGGCTGGGCAGGTCAGGCGGTTACGAGGACGCGTGGCGGTGGTCGGTCGAGCATCCCGGCGCGTTCTGGACGTCGATCTGGGACTACTTCGAGGTGATCGGAGAGCGCGGCGACGGCCCCGTGCTGTCGGGCACGATGCCCGGGGTGACCTGGTTCGAGGGCGCCTCGCTCAACTACGCCGAGAACGCCCTGCGCCACGACGAGGGCCCCGGCATGATCTTCGTCAGCGAGGACGGCGGCCGGCAGGAGCTGAGCAGGGCCGAGCTGCGCGAGGAGGTCGCGCGGGTGCGGGCCGGGCTGGTCAGGCTCGGCGTCGGCCGCGGCGACCGGGTGGCCGGCTACCTGCCCAACATCCCGCAGGCGCTGATCGCGTTCCTCGCCACCGCCTCGCTGGGCGCCATCTGGTCGGCGGGCTCGCCCGACTTCGGCGTGCCGTCCATCGTCGACCGGTTCAAGCAGATCGAGCCGAAGGTGCTCATCGCCGTCGACGGCTACCACTACAACGGCAAGAGCTTCGAGCGCTCGGCCGCGGTCAACGAGATCGCCGCCGCGCTGCCCTCGCTGCGCGCCACCGTGTGGATCCCCTACCTGGCCGCCGCCGAGGACGGCAGGGCACCGCAGCAGGCCGAGCCGACCGCCGTTCATGCCGCGGGTCACGCCGCCGAAATGCCGCACGGCCAGGTGATCGGCTGGGAGGGCCTGCGGGCTGAGGAGGGGCCGCTGGAGTTCGAGCAGGTGCCGTTCGGCCACCCGCTGTGGATCGTCTACTCCAGCGGCACGACCGGGCTGCCCAAGCCGATCGTGCACGGGCACGGCGGCGTGGTGCTCGAGCACCTCAAGGCGCTCACCTTCCACCAGGACCTCGGCCCCGGTGACGTGTTCTTCTGGTACACCACCACCGGCTGGATGATGTGGAACTACCTCATCGGCGCGCTGCTGGTGGGGGCCACGCCCGTGCTCTACGACGGCTCGGCCACGCATCCGTCGCCGGCCGCCCTGTGGCGCATCGCCGCCTCGGAGGAGGCGACGTACTTCGGGGTGGGGGCGCCGTACATCATGGCCTCGCTGAAGGCGGGGCTCCAGCTGGAGGGGCTTGAGCGGCTGCGCGGGGTCGGCTCGACCGGCTCGCCGCTGCCGCCCGAGGGCTTCGCCTGGCTGGCCGGGCAGCTTCCCGGCACGCCGCTGGGGTCGTTCTCCGGCGGCACCGACGTGTGCACGGGATTCGTCGGCGCCACGCTGCTGCACCCCATCAGGGCCGGCATCATCCCCTGCCGGTCGCTGGGGGCGAAGGTGGAGGCGTACGATCCGGCGGGCAAGCCGGTGATCGGCGAGGTGGGGGAGCTGGTGCTGACCCGGCCGATGCCGTCGATGCCGGTCTGCTTCTGGAACGACCCCGAGGGGCGGCGCTACGCCGAGAGCTACTTCGACGTCTACCCCGGCGTCTGGCGGCACGGCGACTGGATAAAGATCAACGAAGACGGCGGCTGCGTCATCTACGGGCGCTCCGACTCCACGCTCAACCGGGGCGGCGTCCGCATGGGCACCAGCGAGTTCTACCGGGTGGTCGAGCGCTTCGAGGAGATCGCCGACAGCCTCGTCATCGACACCGGCCAGCTCGGGCAGGAGGGCCGGCTGCTGCTCTACGTCACGCTCGCGGAAGGCGCCGAGCTGACCGAGCCGCTCGAACGCGAGCTGCGCGCCGCCCTCCGCAAGGAGCTGTCGCCGCGCCACGTGCCCGACGAGATCCGGGTGGTGCCCGGCATCCCGCGGACGCTGTCGGGCAAGAAGCTAGAGGTGCCGGTACGCAAGATCCTCCTCGGCACGCCCGTCGAGCAGGCCGCCAACCCCGACGCCATGGCCAACCCCGAGGTGCTGCGCCACTTCACCGGCTCTTGAGGCCGAACAGGGGCAGGCACGCCTCCAGGTTGTGGAGCTCGAAACCGGGCTCCTCCCGCCATTCCTCCCTGTCCATGCGGAAGCGGCGGGTGACGACCGGCTTGCCCTTGCGGTTGTGCAGGGTCGTGCCGTCCTCCCGGTAGCCGAGCTTGCGCGTGACGGCCAGCGAGGAAGGGTTGTCCTCGAACGCCTCCGTCACCGCCGACCTCGCGCCCAGACCGGCGAAGGCGAAGTGCAGCACGGCCTTGCGCATCTCGGTGCCCACACCCTGCCCCTGGAAGCGCCTGCCCAGCCAGGAGCCGGTCTTGACCTCGCCGAGCACGGGGAAGTCGGAGGCCATGACGCCCTGGGTGCCGATGACCTGGCCTTCGCGGACGACGACGAACTCGATCGCCCAGTCGTCCTCGCTGAAGCGGCTCCAGGTCCCGAAGTGGAACTGGATCGTGCGCCTGGCCCGCTCGGCCGGCTCGCCATCGGTCCACGGGAAGAGGAACGGCATCTGCCCCTCGTCGTGGACGCCCTCTGCGGCGCGGTCGCCCAGGTCGTCGAGGTCCTCGAGGGACGGGACGCGGAGGGTGAGGCGGGGCGTGGTGATCGAGAGCTCGAAGAGCGGCCAGTTGCGCATGGCACGGGATGGTGCCAGACGTCCCGGCGACCGCGCGACGCATTTTTCCGACAAAAGGGTATTTTCCTGAATCTCGATATTAGCCGCGTCTTTTCCTCAACAAAACCATGAATTCTCTGCTGTCTGGGTAGGCGTCGATTTATGACGATAAAGCTTCAGACATTCACCGTTCTCGCTCTGTCCGCCGGCGTCCTTCCCTTCATCGCGATCCCGCTGCCCGCCGCCGCCGTCACCGTCCGTCCCGCCGCCCCGCCACCCGCGGAGAGCGCAGAGCGGCCGGCGAGCGAGGAGACGGAGAAGGTCGAGAAGGCCGAGGAGGTCAGGAGCAAGCCGGTGCTGCTGCGCCCGGGACACAGGGGCGAGGCCGTCCGCACGCTCCAGCGCAAGCTGCACAGGGGGCGCTACTACTTCGGCCGGATCAACGGCGTGTACGACGAGCAGACCAAGTTCGCCGTCTGGGCGTTCCAGAAACACAAGCGCATGATGCCGAGGAAGGAGGTCGGGCCGAAGCTGCTGGCGGCGCTGGACAAGCCGGTCAGGCACAAGGTGCTGGTGCCCGGCGGCGCGCCCGACCGGGTGGAGATCGACCTGCGCAACCAGTTGCTGACCGTCTATCGCGACCGCAGGCCCGCGCTGATCTCGCACGTCTCCACCGGAGCCGAGGTGCGCTACTGCGAGAACGGGCGGTGCGGCAACGCCATCACGCCGACCGGGGACTTCCGCGTGCTGCGCCGCGCGCCCGGCTGGACGACGGGGCCGCTGGGGTCGATGTACAACTCCCTGTACTTCACGGGGGCCATCGCCATGCACGGCTCGTCGAAGGTGCCGCTGCAGCCGGCCTCGCACGGGTGCGTGCGGGTGCCGCTGGAGACGTCCAAGCGGCTGTACCAGATGGTGAAGATCGGCGAGCCGGTGCACGTCCGGGGAAAAATTATGTGACCCGCCTTACGGTGAAATTTCTCGAAATATCGGGCTATTCTTCCGCGAGCCATCGCGCCATTCCCGGCGCGGACGTCCGGGCAGGGCGAAGCCCGGCGGGGCGCCGCGCCTTTCTCGGTTGCGTTCCCGATGAGACGCGGTGAACCCCGCCGGGCTCGTCAGCTCACGCCGTGCCGCCCACCCGCGAGATGCGCGGGATGCCGCCCACGCGGCTCAGGCGCGGCACGCTGTCCCCTGCCTTCTTCAGCACGCCGTCCTTGACCAGCCGCAGCGGCGAACCGGCCGGCTTGGGGCCGTCGCCGGTGGTCTGCGCCAGGCGCAACGCCAGCGCCGGGCACATGTCGACCGCCCGCCTGGCGTCCTTGGCCATGAAGCCGGGGATCTGCCTGAACGACGGGAAGCCGTAGTCGTCCAGGTCCACGAACTCGGGCAGCAGGTGCGCGCACAGGCCGTGCCCCTGGCAGCGTGACCAGTCGACCTCCAGCCGGTACTCGGGCTCCGGCTCGCGCTCCGGCATCGGCAGCACGCCGCGTACCGGACGGCCGCAGGAGCCGTGCTCCAGGTGGATGGCGATCTCGTCCTCGAACGCGTCCAGCGCCGACAGCACGAACTTGGCCGTCCCGTCGGGGTGGAAGCAGGCGCCGCGGCGCTCCACGACGCGTACGGCGCGGCGGACCGCGTCCACGGAGCCGGTGCCCTCGGCCAGCGCGCAGATGGCCCTGGCGACGTCGGGCAGCCCGAGCCGGCAGGGGCCGCACTGGCCGGCCGACTCGGCCGCCAGGTACGAGGCGACCCTGGCCGCCTCGCCCAGCGGGCACGTGGACTCGCCGAGCGGCACGATGATCCCTGCCCCCAGGGTCGCCCCTGCCGCTTTCATGCCCTCGCGGGAGATGACGGCCGTCTCGACCGCCTCGGCCGACAGCCACGCGCCGTGGTAACCGCCGATCAGCACCCCGTCGCCGGCCTCCGCCTCGCACAGGGCGAGCACGTCGGCCAGCAGGGTGCCGGTGGGCGCCTCGATCACCGCGCCGTTGGCGGCGCCGCCGCTGACGGTGAGCAGGATCGTGCCGGGCTCCTTGGTGGTGCCCACTTCCGCGTACTTCTGGGGGCCGTACTCGGCCAGCAGCGCGAACTGCGCGTACGTCTCCGTGTTGGACAGCAGGGTCGGCAGCCCGTCCACGCCGCTCTGCGCGGCCCGCTTCTTCCTGCCCGGCGGGATGCCCTCCTCCCCGTTGACCGCACGGACGAGCGCGCCGCCCTCGCCGGAGATGAACCGTTCCTTGATCCCGACCACTCTGATCGGGACCCGGCTCTCGGCGCCTCCCGAGACGTTGGCGGCGCGGCGCTCGGCCACGGCGGCGGCGACGGACGCCTCGGCGACCTCGCCGCCGGCCGTGGCGACGACCACCTCGCGGGCGCCGAGCGCCTCGGCCGCCAGCACCGCGCCGTCCAGCACGAGGTGCGGGTTGCGGGTCAGCAGCATGGCGTCCTTGGAGCTGGCCGGCTCCCCTTCCGCGCCGTTGACCAGGACGACGCTCTCGCCGGTGCCGGCGGAGTCGGCCACCGCCCGCAGTTTCCTGGCGAAGGGGAAGGCCGCGCCGCCCCGCCCCCGCATGTCCACCTCGTTGGCGTACGAGATGAGCTCGCCCAGTTCGCGTGGCTCCACGAGACCGTGGAGCGTGCGGTGGGCGGGCAGGTCGAGACGGCGGCAATGGTCCAGCCCGGCGGTCAGCCGGGCCGGACCCATGCGCAGCACCCGTGGGACGCGGGCGGGAATCACGAAGCCTCCTGGACGAGTGCGAACAGGGTCATCCCGCCTCCCGGTACCTGCGCCTGGCCTCGGCGAGGCTGACCGGCGCGTCGGCGCGGGCCGCCGCCGCGGCGGGCTGCCTGCTCTTGCCGGGGGCCTTGGCGGCGGGCCGTTCCGCGGGCACGCCCATGGGCGCGGCGGAGGTCACGGCGGGCCCCTCGATTCTTTCCGGTACGATCGGCGGCCTGCGGACCGTGGCCAGCACGCGCACGACCAGCGCACCGCCGACCGCCGCCATGCTGGCCACGTACGACCAGGCCACCCAACCGGCCGGCGGACGGCCGGCCGTCAGTCCGTGCATGATGCCGATGGGCCAGGCCAGGTACGCGGCGGAATGCAGGATCCGCCACATCCACGGCCTGCTCCGTACGGCGAAGCGACCTCTCAGCATCCCCGTCGCCACGGCCACGACCATGAGGTCGAAGGCCAGCGCGCCGAATCCCACGTAGATCCCGGCGATGGGCACGACCGCCGCCCCCGGCGGCACGTGTCCCAGGCTGATCATCAGCGTGATGTGCGTGATCAGGTACGCCAGCCCGATGAGCGCGGTGGCTCGGTGCGCGAGCTGTGCCCTGACCCGGTTCGCCGGAGACAGGAAGACGCGTTCCGTGGTGAGCAGGCCGAGCGCGACGGTCGCGGTCAGCAGCACCAGGGCGAACACGCCCGCGTAGAACTCGAGGAAGCCCACCCCTTGGCCGAGCAGCGCGATGCCGCGTTCCGTCCTGGTCAGCGCGAACGCCGATAACAGGACGGCCGCGATCGAGGCGCTCGCCCCCAGCCGGACCTTCCTGGTGTCCAGCAGGGTGGGGGCGTGCCTGGGGTGTCGTCTGTGGAGCATCTGTTTCCCTCCAAGGTCGGGTGAGGGTGCGACTCGGAAGGCTGGGAGCCCGATGGTCCGGGCGGACGGTCAGGTCAGCACCGGCGGCCCCGGTTGATGCAGTTGACGACGTTCTGCATCAGCCTGTCGGGCATCACGTTGACGAAGTCAGCGTGGTCGGTGACCGGGTTGTGCTTCTGCTCCGGGAAGGCGTCCAGTGCGAACGAGGGTCCCTGCGGCACCGCGTACGTGAGGGTCATGCGGAGTGCGGGTACCGCTCTGGTGCCCTGCGGGCAGGCGCCGTTCTGGTCGGGGAAGACGATGTGCGTGCGGTGGTTGGCGCTGTCGGTGTTCTGACCGTCCCAGCAGCTGGGGAAGTCCAGGATACGAACGACCTGGCTGCCGCGCGGGCAAAGCGGGTATTTGTCGGTAGTTATGCGATTTTGGAATCCCGTGCAGGTCCAGGCCGAGCGGGCGTTGGCGGTGCCGTTGGTGGCCGCCTTGGCGTCGCCGGTGATGATCCGCAGGAACCTCGGCATGGCCACGACCCTGGAGTTCGCGTTGCCGCGGAACTGCAGCTGCACCGAGCGGGCCCGCAGCACCTGGCCGACGTTGCCGTCCGGGTCATCGGCGTTCGCCTCAGACCTGCGGTCCCTGATGACCGGCCAGAAGTACGTGGACTGGTCGCCGAGCCGGCAGGTCGTGCCCGCCGCCGCCAGGCTCTCGTCGGTCGAGAACGCGTCGGTCGAGAGGTTGCCCACGTAGTCGTGCAGGTGGTGCGCCCCGTTGCTCACGCCTGGGGCGACGATGAAGTTGTCGGGGTTGTTGTGGCCGTTGCGGTTGGTGCCGCACTGCGCGTCGAACGTGCCGCGCGAGCCGCCCCCGCCGACGCGCGCGTCGAGGCGGCGCGGCTGGACCTGGCGGATGTCCACGAAGTCCTGCACGAACGGGCCGAGGTCGGCGCAGGGGGCATCGGCGGTGGGGGAGGGAGAGGGGCTCTGTGACGGGTCGGCATTGCCGTTGTCACCGCCGTTGTCACCGCCGTTGTCGCCGCCGTTGTCGCCGGTGCCATTCCCGTTGTCGTTCCCGTTTCCGTTGTCGTTGCCCGGGTCGTTGCCGTTGTTGCTGCCGTTGTCCCCGTTGTTAGCGCCATTCCCGTTATCGCCGTTGTTTCCTCCGTTTCCGTTGTCGCCGTTGTTGTTCCCGTTGTCGGCTCCGTCGTTATTTCCGTTGCCGTTGTTGCCGTTGTCTCCGTTATTGCCGCCATTGTCCGGGTTGCCCTGGTTTGCGGTTGGGCTGGGGGTCGGGCTGGGCGATCTGGTCGGCTGGCGGCGGCGCGAGAAGGTGGTGGGATCGTCCTGGTCGTCGGGGAACTGCGGGTCCACCGCGACGCTGCCGCCCTGCGGCGCCTGCTGGTCCTCCTGCTGGTTCTGATCCTGCTGCCGGCCGAAGCGGCCGAACCGGTCGTCGTCGCGCTGGTCACGGCCCTGCTGGTCACGGCCCTGCTGGTTCTGCCCCTGCTGGTTCTGTCCCTGCTGGTTCTGCCCCTGCTGGTTCCTGCCCGGCTGCTGGGACTGCCGCCCCTGAGGTGACTGGCCACTCTGGGCGGGGTCGCAGGGCGCGGCGACCGCCGGCCCTACGCCGATGACGGCCGCGGACACCAGGCCGGTCGCCGTCACGGCCAGCGCCGACACGGCCGCGGCCATGCGTCTGGATCTCCTCATGTGCGTTTCCTCTTTTCAACCGCCATTGACGACGGGTGGAGCGGGTGAGGGCGTGGGGGCTTCTGGAAGCCGCTGGTGGTCCACCAGACGCGTGGACTCCAGGTACGCCATGTGGCGCATCACGTAGTTGATGCCTTCCTGGGCCAGCTTGCGTACCTCGGAGTTGCGGGTCCCGGACCGCACGCCCGCCACGACGGAGAACACCTTTCCGTGCGCGTCACGCAACAGGTTGGCGAAGTCCTTGTCGAAGGCAGGGCCGCTCTCCGCCGCCAGCTGGGCCATCCAGCGCTGCTGGTCGGGGTTGGGCTCGTCGGGCAGGGCCACGCCGAGCTTCTTCGCCGCCTGGCGGACCATCAGGTCGAGCTCCTTGTGCTCGTCCCTGATCAGCCTCCCGACTTCCTTCACACGTTGGGACTCGGCGCGGGTCTGGGCGTACTCGCCGACGGGCATCTCCCAGAGGCCCGCCTGGCGTACCTTGATGAGCAGATCGACGTCGGCGGCCGTGAGCGGGCCCGACGACCGTTGCGTCCACTGAGCGGACGCGGGGTCGATCGCCGGGGGCATGACCAGCGCGATCGTCGCGGCGGCGGCAACCACGAAGCCGCCGAGCATGAACAACTCGCCGCGCAAAAGCCTGTGCATGGTCGGAGGTACGCGGGCGTACCCGCCAAGGTTCACGTATGGTCGGAGATAGTTAGAAATGACTGGAGTTATCGGAGTGGCTACCGCTTGGATAACGAAGGTGTAAAGATGTGCCCCGTGCTAGGTCACCTCGACGGCAGGTTCGAGAGTGCGGATGCCGAGGCGGAGCATCGCATCGCGGTGCTTTACCAGGAGTTCGGCGGCCCTCTGCTGCGCCACGTACGCAAATCAACAGGTAACGACCTTCAGTGGGCTGAAGACGTCGTGCAGGAGACGATCGTCAGGGCCTGGCGAAACTCGGCAAGACTGCAATGGGAACCGAGCCTCATATGGGCGTGGCTGCTGACCGTGGCCCGTCGCATAGTCATTGATGGTCGTCGGCGGAAGAGCGTCCGGCCGCAGGAGGTCGAGCCGCCTGAAGTCGACATGATGTCGGTTCCGGATGGATCGGAGCGAGCGTTATCGGCGATGGTCGTCGCTGACGCGCTGCGGTCCCTATCTCCGGAACACCGCGAAGTCATTGAGCAGACCTACCTCCGAGACCGTACGATAAGTGAGGCGGCGGAGATTCTGGGGATCCCGCCGGGCACGGTGAAGTCCCGGCTCTACTACGGCATCCGGGCTCTCCGTGAGCTGCTGCGGGACAAGGGGGTAGCCGGCTGATGCACGAAGAGGTGGCCGCCTACGCTCTCGGCGTCCTCGATGAGGAGGAGCACGAGGCGTTCGAACGCCACCTCGAAACGTGCGAGCGCTGTCAGGCGGAGCT
This sequence comes from Nonomuraea sp. NPDC004580, assembly GCF_040609855.1. NCBI lineage: Bacteria > Bacillati > Actinomycetota > Actinomycetes > Streptosporangiales > Streptosporangiaceae > Nonomuraea > Nonomuraea sp. NPDC004580. Next base: position 347,817 of record NZ_JBEXLH010000001.1, read on the forward strand.
GGTCGAGCTCGCCGAGGTGCCAGGGCAACTCGACGAGCTCAAGAACGACCCCTCTTCGACCTCCGGCGACGACCCGCCGATGTCCTCCATGTCACGTTGACGTTTATCCCCTTTTCGGGTGGTATCGGTAGGGCAAGGCGTCACGCCCGGCCGCACGTGGCCGGGCGGTCAGGGGAGGTGTTCGGTGGGCATCGACGGTGATGCGCCCGGCCCTCCACGCCGGCGGTTCGGCGAGGAAGGCGGTCTGCTCTCCTACGGCGACTACCTCCGCCTGCCCGAGCTCCTCGACCAGCAGCGGCCGCAGTCCGCGGCCCCAGACGAGCTGCTCTTCATCACCACGCACCAGGTCTACGAGCTGTGGTTCAAGCTGCTGCTCCACGAGCTGGAATCGGTGCGCTCCGCCATGTTCGCGGGCGAGCTGTGGCTGGCCAGGCACCTGTTCAAGCGGGTGCACGCGGTCGAGCGGGTGATGGTCGAGCAGATCGAGGTCCTGGAGACGATGACCCCACAGGACTTCCTGGCCTTCAGGGCCGGCCTGGCGCCCGCGAGCGGGTTCCAGTCGGTCCAGTTCAGGGAGCTGGAGTTCCTGTCGGGGCTGAAGGACGAGCGCTATCTCGGCTCCTTCAGGCACGCGGGCGAGGACGAGCTCGCCCGGCTGCGCCGCAGGCTCACGGAGCCCACGCTGTGGGATGCTTATCTGACCGCCCTCTCCCAGCGTGGCCTGCCGGTCTCCGACAGCGAGATCATGGACTCGCTGCTGGCCGTGGCGAGGGACCGCGGGTCTTACGACGACCTGTGGCAACTGGCCGAAGACCTGCTGACGCACGACGAGACCGCCGCGATGTGGCGGATGCGTCACGTCCAGATGGTCGAACGCCAGATCGGCACCAAATCGGGCACAGGCGGCTCGACCGGTGCTCCCTACCTGCGCGGCAGAACCCGCCTGCACTACTTCCCGCTGCTGTGGGAACTCAGGGCCTGGCTATGAACAGCCATGGCGAACCCTCACAAAGGAGTGAGAGCGAAATGCCGCTCGACGAGGCCAAGGATGAGCTGCTCCAGCGAGCCGCGGAAAGATGCGCGGCGAGCAGTGGGCACATGAGCGCCGAGGAGGCGCTGTCCTTCCTGCGGCTCTACTATCGACACGTCGCGCCGGAGGACCTGCTCGACCGCAACCCCGTTGACGTCTACGGCCCCGCGATGTCCCAGAGGCAGCTCGCGGAGGTCCGCCCCCAGGGCAGGGCGGTGGTCCGTGCCTACACCCCCACGATCGAGCAGAACGGCTGGGACCCCGGCCACTCCGTGGTCGAAGTGGTGACCGACGACATGCCGTTCCTGGTCGACTCCGTCGCGATGGAGCTCGACCGCCGCGACGTCGGCACCCACCTGGTCGTCCATCCGCAGATGCGGGTGCGCCGCGACATGACCGGCCGCATGCTCGGCCGCGGCCAGGAGGACGTCACCGGCCAGATGCTGGTCGAGTCGTGGATCCACATGGAGATCGACCGGCAGTCCGACCCCGAGGTGCTCAAGCGGCTCGAGGCCGGCCTGCTGAAGGTGCTCGCCGACGTGCGCCACACGGTCGAGGACTTCGCGAAGATGCGGGCCCTGGCCGTACAGACCGCCGAAGACCTGAGCATGAACCCGCCGCCGCTGGAGCCCGCCGAGGTCGAGGACAGCCTCGACCTGCTGCGCTGGCTCGCCGACGGGCACTTCACCTTCCTCGGCTACCGCGAATACCGGCTGGAGCACACCGACGAGGGCGAGATGCTGCGCGCGCTGCCCGGCGCGGCGCTCGGCATCCTGCGCGACGACAAGGCCGGGTCGGAGAGCTTCGCCGCGCTGCCCCCCGAGGTGCGGGCCAAGGCGCGCGAGAAGCAGCTCATGATCATCACGAAGGCCAACTCCAAGGCCACCGTGCACCGGGCCAACTACCTCGACTACATCGGGGTGAAGCTGTTCTCGCCGGACGGCGAGGTGATCGGTGAGCGGCGCTTCCTCGGCCTGTTCACCCACATGGCCTACAACGAGTCGATCTCCCGCATCCCGGTGCTGCGCCGCAAGCTGGCCGACGTGCTCGACCAGGCCGGGCTCGCGCCCGACAGCCACGACGGCAAGGACCTCATCGAGATCCTGGAGACCTTCCCGCGCGACGAGCTGTTCCAGACCTCCATCGACCAGCTGCTGCCGATCGCGCTCGGCGTGCTGCGGCTGCGCGAGCGCAAGCAGGTCAAGCTGTTCCTGCGGCGCGACGACTACGGCCGCTACATCTCCTGCCTGGTCTACCTGCCGCGCGACCGCTACACCACCAAGATCCGGCTGAAGATGCAGGAGGTGCTGCTCAAGGCGCTCGGCGGCACGTCGCTCGACTACAGCGCCATGATCGGCGAGTCCGTGCTGGCCCGGCTGCACGTCGTGGTGCGCGGCGAGCGCGGCAGGCAGCTGCCCGCGCCCAGCGTCGACGTCGAGGAGCTGGAGGCCCGCCTCGCGGCCATCACCCGCTCCTGGGAGGACGATCTCGCCTCCGCGCTGACCGAGATGACCTCAGAGGAGGAGGCGCCCACGCTCATCAAGCGCTACGCCTCCGCCTTCCCTGAGGGCTACAAGGCGGACTTCCCGCCCAAGGTGGCCGTGGTCGACCTGCGGCGGCTCGAAGAGCTCGTCGAGGCGGGCGACGGCGACAAGGTCGGCATCAACCTCTACGAGCCGTACGACGCGGCCGAGGGCGAGCGGCGGCTGAAGATCTACAAGATCGGCTCGCCCATCTCGCTGTCCCGCGCTCTGCCGCTGATCCAGCGGCTCGGGGTCGAGGTCGTGGACGAGCGGCCGTACGAGGTCGACCGCGACAACGACCCGCGCACCAAGAACGCGTGGATCTACGACTTCGGGCTGCGCTACACGCCGGCCGACGGCGTCGGCAGGGACGAGTTCAAGCGGCTCTTCCAGGACGGGCTCAACGCCCTGTGGACCGGCCGGGTGCAGGCCGACGACTTCAACGCGCTCATCCTCAGCGCCGGGCTGACCTGGGAGCAGGTCGAGATCCTGCGGGCCTACGCCAAATACCTGCGGCAGGCCGGCAGCACGTTCTCGCAGCCGTACATGGAGGACGTGCTCAAGGGCAACGTCAGGGTGGCCAGGCTGCTGGTGCGGCTGTTCGAGGCCAAGCACGACCCGCGGCGCGGCGAGGACGTCAGGGTCGATCTCGTGGAGGCGCTCAACGAGGAGATACTCGGGGCGCTGGACGAGGTGGCCTCGCTGGACGAGGACCGCATCCTGCGGGCGTACCTGGAGATGATCCAGGCCACGCTGCGCACCAACTACTTCCAGACCGTCGAGGGCGTGCGCAAGCCGTACATCTCGCTGAAGTTCGACCCGCAGGCCATCAGCGTGCTGCCGCTGCCCAGGCCGAAGTACGAGATCTTCGTCTACTCGCCCCGCGTCGAGGGCGTGCACCTGCGCTTCGGCAAGGTCGCGCGCGGCGGCCTGAGGTGGTCGGACCGGATGGAGGACTTCCGTACGGAGATCCTCGGCCTGGTGAAGGCGCAGATGGTGAAGAACACCGTCATCGTGCCCACCGGCTCCAAGGGCGGCTTCGTCGTCAAGCGGCCGCCCAGGTCCGGCAAGCGGGAGGACCTGCTCGCCGAGGGCGTGGCCTGCTACCGGATGTTCATCTCCGGCCTGCTCGACGTCACCGACAACCTCGTGGACGGCAAGGTCGTGCCGCCGCCCGACGTGGTCAGGCACGACGGCGACGACACCTACCTCGTCGTCGCCGCCGACAAGGGCACCGCGACGTTCTCCGACATCGCCAACGGCGTGGCCAAGGAGTACGGCTTCTGGCTGGGCGACGCCTTCGCCTCCGGCGGCTCCATCGGCTACGACCACAAGGCCATGGGCATCACCGCCCGCGGGGCGTGGGAGTCGGTCAAATACCACTTCCGCACTATGGGCGTGGACGTCCAGACGACCGACTTCACGGTGGCCGGCATCGGCGACATGTCGGGCGACGTGTTCGGCAACGGCATGCTGCTGTCGCAGCACATCCGGCTCGTGGCCGCCTTCGACCACCGGCACATCTTCGTCGACCCCTCGCCCGACGCCGCCCGCTCCTACGCCGAGCGCCGCCGCCTGTTCGAGCTGCCGCGCAGCTCGTGGGAGGACTACGACGCCAAGCTGATCTCCCCGGGCGGCGGCGTCTTCCCGCGCACCGCCAAGTCCATCCAGATCACCCCGCAGATGCGCGAGGCGCTCGGCATCCCCGCCGGCATCGCGTCCATGGCGCCCAACGACCTCATCAGCGCCATCCTGCGGGCCCCCGTCGACCTGCTGTGGAACGGCGGCATCGGCACCTACGTCAAGGCCAGCTCCGAGTCCCACACCGACGTCGGCGACAAGGGCAACGACGGGCTCAGGGTCAACGCGTCCGAGCTGCGCTGCAAGGTCGTCGGCGAGGGCGGCAACCTCGGCTTCACCCAGCTCGCCCGCATCGAGTTCGCGCTCAACGGCGGGCTGGTCAACACCGACTTCATCGACAACTCGGCCGGCGTCGACACCTCCGACCACGAGGTCAACATCAAGATCCTGCTCGACCAGGTCGTCCGCGACGGCGAGCTGACCGACAAGCAGCGCAACCAGGTCTTCACCTCGATGACCGACGAGGTCGCCGAGCTGGTGCTGCGTGACAACAAGGCCCAGAACGTGGTGCTCGACGCGGCCCGTACGCAGGCCGTCGAGATGCTCCACATCCACGCCCGCTACCTGCGCAAGCTCGAACGCGACGGGCTGGTCAACCGGGAGCTGGAGTTCCTGCCGTCGGACAAGACCCTCGCCGAGCGGCGCCAGGCCAGGCTGGGGATGACCTCGCCCGAGTTCTCGGTGCTGCTCGCCTACACCAAGCTGGTGGCCGACGCCGAGCTGCTCGGCTCCGACCTGCCCGACGACCCCTACCTGGCGTCGTGGCTGGTCGACTACTTCCCCTCCGCGCTGCGCGAGCGGTTCAGGCCGTACATGGACGCGCACCCGCTGCGCCGCGAGATCATCACCACCCGCGTGGTGAACGAGCTGGTCAACTCGGCGGGCACCACGTTCATGTACCGCTTCGGCGAGGAGACCGGCGCGTCCACGCCCGACATCGTGCGGGCCTACCTGGTCGCGCGCGAGGTGTTCGACCTGCCCGGCTTCCACCGGGCGGTGGAGTCGCTGGACAACGAGGTCGACACCGCCACCCAGATCGCCATGCTGCTGGAGGCCCGCAAGCTGGCCGAGCGGGGCGCCCGGTGGCTGCTGGTCAACCGGCGGCCGCCGCTCGACCTCGCCGGGTCGGTGAGCTTCTTCGACAAGGGCGTCAACGGGATCACCGGGCACATACCCAAGCTGCTCACCGGGCCCGACCTGGCCGCCTTCGAGGAGCGCCGCGACGCTTTCGTGGCCCGCGGGGTGCCCGACGACCTGGCCGAGCGGGTGGCCGCGATGGTGCCGGCGTACTCGACGCTCGACCTCGTGGAGATCTCATCGCTGACGGGACGCCCGGTCAACGAGGTGGGCGAGGTCTACTTCGACCTAGCCGACCGGCTCCAGCTCTCCCGGCTGCGCGAGCGCATCATCGCCCTGCCCCGCGACAACCGGTGGAACTCAATGGCCCGCTCGGCGCTGCGCGACGACCTGTACGCCGCGCACGCCTCGCTGACCCGCGACGTGCTGGCCCACAGCCGCCCCGGGCTGTCGCCCGAAGAGCGGCTGGCCCGCTGGACCGAGGCCAACTCGGCGGCGGTCGCCAGGGCCAGGCAGACGCTGTCGGAGATCTGGGAGAGCGACAACTTCGACCTCGCCACGCTGTCGGTCGCGCTGCGCGCCATCCGTACGCTGGTGGCCGCCAGCAACCTGCCCCACACGGAGGCCTGAGAAGCGCGGGGGCGGGCTCGCCGGCCCGCCCCGCCTACTCCTCGCCTACTCCCCGCCTACTGTCCTGACGCGCGGGTGAGCGCCCCGTCGTGGGCGATGACGGGCGCGGGCGCCGGCTTCGTCAGCGGCGGCACGGCCGTGGCGTATTGGTGGGTCTCGGTCAGCTTGAGCGAGCGGCGCAGCACCGGCGAGCTGATGGCCCAGCGCGCCGAGTCGGGCACCGGGATGTAGTCGTCCTCGGCCGTCTTCGTCTGGGTGGACGTGGTGCGCGAGAGCGAGTATTGGATCAGCGCGCCGCCGTCCTCGGTGCGCAGGGCGTAAACCGCGAAGTTGTCGGCGCTGAAGATCGAGTCGTAGCTGAACCCGTCGCTCTTGGCGCTCTCGCGGCGCTCGGCGATCTGCTCGGCCACCTCGGTGGTGTAGGGGCCGGCCGCGAGCAGGCCGTCGGTGACGCCCGCCTTGCCCGTCTCGGCCACGCTGGCGTGGACGGGGCCGATGAACTGCGGGCTGATGGTGACGCTCTTGTCGTCGGCGGCCACGGCCGTGGCGTAGCCCTCGTCGTCGAGCTCGATGGGCGGCAGCTCCTGGCCGGGCAGCAGCTCGGCCGCCGAGCTGAGCCGCCAGCGGTCGAACTTGACGAACGTCAGCAGCGTCGGCGCGTCGTCGCGCGTCACCAGCACGCTGAACCAGGGCGAGCCCGCGCCCTCGTCGAAGCGGGGGACGTAGAACGTGGGCGAGCCCCACTGGTGGCGTGGCGGGGTGTAGCCGGAGGAGAGGTAGGCGGCCTGGATGAGCTGCCACTGACCGCCCGTCGTGATGTCCTGCACCTGCAGCAGCCGGCCCTGGAAGTCGCCGGGCACGTCGCGCAGCAGGTCGTCGGTGCGGGTGTAGGCGGCGAACTCCTCGGCCGCCTCGGCCCGGGTGACCGCCGGCGGCTCGGGCGACTTCGACGGCGTGGACGTGGCCGCGGCAGGTGTCGAGGGGGCCGGGCGGGCATCGCCGGAGCAGGCGGTCACCGCGGCGAGGAGGCCGGCGGCGAGCGCCAGCACCTTCCGCCGACCGTATGCACGCACCTCGCCATGTTATTCGGGCCCGCGTGGGTCGCGTACCCTTGGGAGACGTGGCAGGCATCGATCCGGCAGAAGAGATCAACGAGCTTCGGGGCACGCTCCGCAGCATCCAGGACGTGCTCGACCTCGACGCGATGCGCAAGCAGATCGAGGAGCTGGAGCAGCAGGTTGCCGCCCCCGACCTGTGGGACGACCCCGACCAGGCCCAGAAGGTGACGAGCCGGCTCTCCCACCTCCAGGGCGAGCTCAACAGGGTCGACGGCGTCGCCAGGCGCCTCGACGACCTGGCGGTCCTCTACGAGCTGGCGGCCGAGGAGGCCGACGACGACACGCGCGCCGAGGCCGACAAGGAGCTCGAGTCGCTGCGCTCCGACATCGGCGCCCTGGAGGTCCGCACGCTGCTGTCGGGCGAATACGACGCCCGCGAGGCGCTCATCACGATCAACTCCCAGGCCGGCGGCGTCGACGCGGCCGACTGGGCGGAGATGCTGCTGCGCATGTACCTCCGCTGGGCCGAGCGCAAGGGCTACGCGACCGAGGTCTACGACACCTCCTACGCGGAGGAGGCCGGCATCAAGTCGGCCACGTTCACGATCAAGGCTCCCTACGCCTACGGCACGCTGCGCGGCGAGCACGGCACCCACCGGCTGGTCCGCATCAGCCCCTTCGACAACCAGGGGCGGCGGCAGACCTCGTTCGCCGGGGTCGACATCGTGCCCGTCGTCGAGCAGACCGACCACATCGACATCAATGAGGACGAGATCCGCGTCGACGTCTACCGGTCGAGCGGCCCGGGCGGCCAGGGCGTCAACACCACCGACTCCGCGGTGCGCATCACCCACCTCCCGACCGGCATCGTGGTCTCCTGCCAGAACGAGCGCTCCCAGCTGCAAAACCGCGCCACGGCGATGAACGTGCTGCAGGCCAAGCTGCTGGAGCGCAAGCGGCAGGAGGAGGCCGAGAAGATGTCGGAGCTGCGCGGTGCCTCCACCACCTCGTGGGGCACACAGATCCGCAACTACGTCCTGCACCCTTACCAGATCGTGAAGGACCTGCGCACCAGCACCGAGGCCGGCAACCCGTCAGCGGTGCTCGACGGCGACCTCGACGAGTTCATCGAGTCGGAGATCCGGTGGATGCGGCGCCAGGAGTCAGGCGCCGAGCAATAGGTGCTCGGCCGCCAGCGTCAGCAGGAGCAGGGCGACGAGCAGCACGCCGATGAGGGCGGGTGACAACCCGGCGAAGCCGTGGTTGTGCATCCGCTCCCGGTTGGCGCGGCACAGGGGGCAGCGTCCCTCGATCACGGGGTGGGCGCACTGCGCGCATACGAGGTGTTCGCAACTCATGACAGCCCCAAGTCTAGCCGCACAATCGTTTTGTTTCCGTTATGGACGTTCCATGCCAGTCTTCCCCCTAGACTGTCGTCTGGCCAATCGGAACGTCGATCATCAGTAAAGAAGACGTAACCGATGGTCGCCTGGCGGGAAGTGGGCATATGCCACCCTCGCTTCCGTCCTGACCCCTAGACTGGCATGCCGTGATGCTCTCGTGATCCATTTCGATAATGTCACCAAGGTCTACGCGAACCAGAACCGGCCCGCCCTCGACCACGTATCCGTTGACGTGGACAAGGGTGAGTTCGTGTTCCTCGTCGGTCCCTCGGGATCAGGCAAGTCCACGTTCCTGCGTCTGGTCCTGAAGGAGGAGCGGCCAAACTCCGGCGCGATCCACGTCGCCGGCAAAGATCTGGCCCGCCTCTCCAATTTCAAGGTGCCGCACCTGCGCCGCCGCATCGGCTGCGTCTTCCAGGACTTCAGGCTGCTCCCGAACAAGAACGTCTACGAGAACGTGGCGTTCGCCCTCGAGGTCATCGGTAAGCCGCGGCGGTTCATCCGCAAGGTGGTGCCCGAGGTCATCGAGCTGGTCGGCCTCGAAGGCAAGGCGCACCGCATGCCCGACGAGCTGTCCGGCGGCGAGCAGCAGCGCGTCGCCATGGCCCGCGCCTTCGTCAACCGGCCGATGATCCTGCTGGCCGACGAGCCCACGGGCAACATCGACCCCGCGACGAGCATCGGCATCATGAAGGTGCTCGACCGCATCAACAGGACTGGCACCACGGTCGTCATGGCCACGCACGACGCGGCCATCGTCGACTCCATGCGTAAGCGTGTCGTGGAGCTGGAGGACGGCAAGATCGTCCGTGACCAGTCGCGTGGCGTGTACGGCCAGGCGTACTGACAGGGAGCTGCAGACAAGACATGCGGGCGAATTTCATCTTCTCCGAGGTCTGGATCGGCCTCCGTCGCAACCTGACCATGACGATCGCCGTGATCATCACGGTGGCGGTCGGCATGGCGATGCTGGGCGTCGGTCTGATGATCAACACCCAGGTCGGCCTGATGAAGGGCTACTGGGACGACAAGGTCGAGATCTCCGTCTTCCTGTGCAAGAAGGGGACGGCCATACCGGAGTGCAAGGGCAAGGCGGTTACGCCCGCGCAGATCAAGGCGCTCGAGTCGCACATCAAGGGCACCAAGGGCGTCAAGGAGGTGTTCTTCGAGGACGAGGCCGACGCGTACCAGAACTTCAAGCAGTCGTTCTCGTCCACGAACAAGGCGCTGGTCGACGCGACCAAGGTCGAAGACCTGCCGCAGTCCTTCCGGATCAAGCTCCAGGACCCCGACAACTACCAGCCGGTGATCCAGGCCGTGACGGGCCAGCCGGGCGTGGCCCAGGTGATGGACCAGAAACAGCTCATCGCCCCGTTCTTCGCCATGCTCGACAAGCTCGCCTTCGCGGCGCTGACGGTCGCCATCATCCTGGTGCTCGCGGCGGCGCTGCTGATCGGCAACACGGTGCGACTGTCGGCGTTCAACCGGCGCCGTGAGACGGGCATCATGCGGCTGGTCGGCGCCTCCAACCTCTACATCCAGCTGCCCTTCGTCATGGAGGGCGTCATCGCCGGCCTCGTCGGCGGCGTGTTCGCGGCGGTCATCCTGATCTGCGCGAAGGTGTTCCTGTTCGAGGAGATCGTCGGCTTCTTCGGTGGCGCGACGGCTCAGCTCGGCTGGAACGACCTGGCCCAGACGATCACCATCACCATGATCATCGGTGTCGTGATCTGTATCCTGGCCTCGTTCGTGACGCTACGTCGCTATCTGAGGGTGTAGCGGTGCGCATGGGCGCCGGGCGCCCCGGTCGCCGGTAAAGTCGAAGCATGCCACGTGAGACCGGGCGGAAGGTCATCGCCCAGAACAAACGTGCTCGGCACGACTACCACGTCGAGGACACTTTCGAGGCGGGTCTCGTGCTGCAGGGCACCGAGGTGAAGTCGCTACGCGAGGGCCGCGCCTCGCTCGTCGACGGCTACGCCATGATCGACGGCAACGAAGCGTGGCTGCTCAACGTGCACATTCCCGAATACTCGCAGGGCACGTGGACCAACCACGCGGCCCGGCGCAAGCGCAAGCTGCTGCTGCACAGGAAAGAGATCGACAAGCTCGCCGCCAAGACCAAGGAGGGCGGGCTGACGATCGTGCCGCTGACCCTCTACTTCAAGGACGGCAGGGCGAAGGTCGAGATCGGCATCGCGCGCGGCAAGAAAGACTGGGACAAGCGGCAGTCGCTGGCGGAGCAGCAGGCCAAGCGGGAGATGGCCCGCGCGCTGCGCTACCGCAACCGATGAGACGGCGGCACTGCGACCGATGCGATCGATGAGAGGCCGACCGATGCGGCGCGCCCGCCGCATCCTGGCCGCGACCGCCACGCTGGCGGTCGCGAGCACCACCCTGACCGGCTGCTTCGAGGAGTCGTCGCCGCACGACGCGGTGCGCGACTTCCTCGTCGGGTGGCAGTCGGAGGACTACGAGCTGGCCGCCGGGCGCACCGACGGCGATCCCGGCAAGGTGCGCAAGGCGCTCGAGGACGCCAAGCTCGAGCTCGACGCCGCCTCCTTCCGCTTCAAGATCACGAGCATCAGCGTCGCCGGCGACGAGTCCACGGCCGACTTCCACGCCGAGGTCGACCTGGGGGAGAACAACCCCCTCTGGGAGTACGAGAGCAAGCTCCCGCTCCACCTGGTCGACGGCGCGTGGAAGGTCCGCTGGTCGCCCTCGGTGCTGCACCCCCAGCTCAAGGAGGGCCAGCGCTTCGCGGTCGACACCGAGCCCAAGCCGCGCCAGCCCGTCCTCGACCGGGCCAACGACCCGCTACAGAGCGACACCGTCCTCTACGTCGCCGGGGTCGTGCCCGACAAGCTGGGCGAGCGGGCCGAAGAGGTCGTCGCCAAGCTGTCCGACGTCACCGGCTACGCCCAAGACCGACTGCTGAGCCGGGTCAGGTCGTCGCCGCCCGACAAGTTCGTGCCGCTGGTGACGTTCGGACGTTCCCGCTACCAGTCGATGCAGGACAAGCTGGGCGCGATCGACGGCATCGAGATCGACGCGCAGGAGCAGCCGGTCAACCCCGACGCGCCCCGGCAGATCGTCGGCACGGTCAGCGCGCTCACGCCCGAGACCGAGCAGAAGCTCGGCGGGCCGCAGCGGGCCGGTGACTCGGTGGGCAGGAGCGGGCTGCAGCAGGCGTACCAGGACTATCTGACGGGGTCCACCGAGACGAAGGTGATCACCCTCGACCTCAAGAGCGGCCGGCAGGTCGCGCAGCTCGAGGAGTGGCCCGGGCGGCAGAACGTCTCGGTCAAGACCACGATCGACCGCACCGCGCAGACGTCGGCCGAGCAGGCCGTGGCCGAGACCCAGACCAGCGCGCTGGTGGCGGTGCAGCGCGACACCGGCGAGATCCTCGCGGTCGGCACCAAGGGGCTGCACCAGGAGCGCCACGCGCTGGCGGGCAAGTTCCCGGCCGGCACGGCGTTCTCCATCGTGGCCGCCGACGCGCTGCTGAAGGAGCAGGTGAGCCCCAAGCAGCGGCTGGCCTGCCCGCAGGAGCGCACGGTGGGCGGCGCCAAGTTCGCCAACGCCGCCCACAGCACGCCGCTGCCGGCGTCGGCCACGTTCCAGGAGAACTTCGCGAAGGGCTGCGTGACCGCGCTGGCCTCGCTGGCCCGCCGCGTCTCGGCCGAGGGGCTGCTCAGGAGCGCCCAGACGCTGGGCCTGGAGCAGCCGTGGCGGCTGCCGCTGAAGTCGTTCAGCGGCAAGCTGCCGAAGCTGTCCAGCGACGCCGACAAGGCCAAGGCCATCGCGGGCCAGAACGTCCAGGTGAGCCCGCTCAGCATGGCCCTGGTGGCCGCGGCGGTGGCCTCGGGCACCTGGCGGCCTCCCGTGCTGGTGACCGAGCCCAGAACGCCCGACGCGACCGCCACGGCGCCGCCGGTCACCCAGCCCGCGCCGCAGCAGCTCGACCCGAAGGTGCGCGCGACCCTGCAGACGATGATGCGGGCCGGTGCGGCCGGCACGCCCGCGCAGGCGGGCAAGGGCAAGGTCTACGGCATCACGGCCACCGCTCCCGAGGGCATGACCTGGTGGGTCGGCTGGCAGGGCAACGTGGCGATCGCGGTGCTGGCGAAGAACCACGACGCCAGGGCCGTGGCGGGCGACTTCTTCGCGGGCCTCGCGAACTGACGCCGCCGGATGAAGCCGCTCACGGCCCTGTGAGCGGCGCTGTGAGCGGCGCTGTCGGCGGTGCTGCGGACTGAGTGTGAAAATGTCCGCACGGTGAGCAACCATCCGGGCGGCCGGTCGCGTCTTACTGAGTGACTGGGCCCGCTCGGGGGGTTGCGGTCCCAGTCGCCGTGATGAGACAGGACTTCATCTCGGGGGAAGTCCTGCCGTCCGGACCGGCTCGACCCTGCCGGTCGGCCCCCGGGAGCACGTGCCTCAGTGCCGGGCTCCCGGGGGTTTCGGCATGGGTGGGTGCATGAGCCGTGGCGGTCACGCCGTGGGGAATTAAGTTGGCGCCGAGGGTGTTGTCCGATGTACATTCCTGTTGCGCCGCCCCTCGCGGGGTCGGCGGTGACGGTTGACAACTGCACAGGGGGTGACTGGCTTCGACTTTGGCCTTGCAAGCCAGGTGAAGCGGGCCGAGGACTGCGGACATAACCTCGTTAATCCTGTGACCGCAAACAACAAGTGCCAATTCCAAGAGCACTGTGGCTGCCAGGGACTCCCTGGCGCTCGCTGCCTAAGCAGCGAAACCACTGTCAGCCCGGGAGCGCCTTCGGCCCGGGATCTGGCATCGCTAGAAGGCTCCACCGCTCGACCCGGCCACGGGGGAGAGCGGGAAATCAAACAGTGGCTGAGCCCGTCGGCGACTCGCCTGCGTGATCGCCGGGGCTGAGAAAAGCACAGCAGGCTGCGCCCGGAGAAGCCCTGACTTGGGGTTGAAGGACGCGGGTTCGATTCCCGCCACCTCCACCAGTCTCGCGACAGGCCCGGTTCCCGTAGGGAGCCGGGCTTTCGTGCGTTTAAGGACCGGTCTGGTCACAGATCTGCCACTCCGTCACTACTCATTGCACTACGTGTGCCAAGGTGTGCTTTGACATTTTCCTGTGCTGGAGTGGGGTTGAAGCGTGTCAAGGTTCGACTGGCGCCATTCGGGGTTCGCGCCGCTGGTGGGGCTGCTGGTGTCAGCGGTTTTGCTGATGACGGGGATGGTCCGGCAGTTGCTGCAGTTCGTGGGGGCGACCACGGCGCCGGGGGCGGCAGAGCTGGTGGTGACGCTGATCTTCGCGGTGTTCCTCACCACCGTGCTGCGGATCGTGCGAGCCGTGCCGGACATCCGCCGCGAGGCGGCCGCGACGGCACGCGCCGCGGCCAGCGTGCAGTCGGTGCGGCCGAGCGATGACACGCTGGTCGGCAAGCGTCTGCGGCTGTTCAGGGAGGCCGCGGAGGCCGGTGGCGACGCCGAGGCGGTGCTGACCGCCCGCTCCGCGCTCGACGACGGGGAGATGGCCAACAAGCACCACATCGACCACGCGCTCATCTGGGCACTGCCGGTCTTCGGCTTCATCGGCACGGCCCTCACCATGGCCGCGATGGTCGGCTCGTTCTCCAGCGCCCTCGACAGCCGTGGCGACCCCGGCGTGCTGATCACCGCGCTCAAGCAGCACGTGCTGCCCGAGCTGGCCTCCGCGTTCGGCGTCACCATGATCGCCTTGTTCCTGAGCGTGCTCGCGTTCGGCGCGATGACGCTGATCGAGCGGTCGGAGCGGGCCAGTGTGGCGGCGGCCGACGAGGTGTTCCTCATCTACCTGGCCCGGCTCCCCGGCGGCAAGGGCGCGGCGCCGGCCGCGCCCGCCGGGTCCGAGCTGCGCGGCCTGACGCAGGAGCTGGCGCAGTCGCGTGACAGGACCGAGGAGCTGATCAAGGGGCTGGACGCGCTGCGCACGGCGGTCGAGCGGCGGAGCGCCGCCGAGAGCAAGCCGCAGAAGTACACGCTGGTGAGGGAGCAGTGAGGAAGCAGGCCAGCCGGTCGTTCGCGCCGCCGCTCGACCTGCGGTTCATCGACCTGTTCATGGCGATCGTGCTGGCATTGTCCTTCGTGGCGATCATGCTGACGGTCGTCGCGCGGATGCTGCCCACCGAGGAGTCCGCGCAGCCGCCGCGCCGCCAGCAGACCATCGCGCAGCTCGAACGCAAGCTTGAGGAGTCGGAGCAGGCGCGGCGGGCCGCCGAGGCGGAGCTGCGCGCCACCAAGGAGCAGATCTCCGAGCAGACCGCGTTCGCGCTGCCGTGGTGGCTGATCGGGTTCTGCGCGCTGCTGGGCGTGCTCGCGGTGTTCATGAACTGGCGGGTGCGGCTGTGGAACAAGGGCAGCCTGCCGCGCTGGTGGACGTGGGCGCTGGTCACCGTCGTGGTGGCGGTGGTCACGGTGGTGATCAGAGAGCTGAGTGACGGGCAGGGCTACCTGCTGCTCGCCGAGATCCCGTGGTGGGCGGCCGACGTGCTCTGCCTGGGGCTGCTGCTGGTCGCGTACGTGCTGATCACCGACATCCGCGACAGGCAGCTCAAGCTCGGAGAAATCAAGGCAAGGTACGCACCGGATCGGTAGCAGGGCTCCGGACGGGCCGGCCGGGCACGCTCGACGCCGCCGCGCCGCGCATCAGCGAGCCATCGCTGGGGATGCGGCTGCGGCGGGCCGGGTTCGGGCATCTGCTGCGACAGGACGTGCTGGACGGCTACCGCAAGGCGCTCAATGGCGGCACCCGGCGTACTCGTCGAGGCGGAGCAGCATCGCCGCCAGCATGAGCGGGAACATGCCGACGTGCGAGACGAGCATGAGCACGTCGCCGTCGATGACGCCCGTCCACAGCAGCGGGAAGAGCGGCACGGCCGGCGCGAACATGATCGCGCACATCTCCAGCGTGGGCGTCCAGCGGTGCCCGCGCACCCGCATCCAGGCGCCCATGCCGATCGACATGTCGAACGCCATCGCCAGGTACCAGAGCTCGGGCTGCTCGGCGAGGGAGACGCCGAGGCCGACGGCGGAGCGGAGCATGCCGATGAGGAACATGCCGGCGAACATGGCGATGATCATCTCGACGTAGTGGAGGGCGAACCTGCCCCAGCGGCGCCCCGTGGGCGTGGTGGTGGTGGTGGTCGTCGTCGTCATGCTTCGACTGTCGCCCTGAGCGGTGGCGGGGCCCAAGGGAAGCCGTCCGGCAGGTCCGGATACTTGGGTTCCTTGTCCCTCGGACCTACAGTCGTGCCATGGATCGACGACGGTTCGTCGTGGTGGCGTACGAGGCGGCCGAGCTGCTCGACATCGCCTGCGTCACCACGACGCTGGAGAGCGCCAACTGGCACGGCGCGTTACCGTACTACGAATACCGCGTCGCCACCCCCGGCGGCCACCCCATCACCACCGGCACCGCCCTCCGGCTGGACGCGCAGCTCGCGCTCGAACGCGTCACGGGGCCGCTCGACACGCTGCTGATCTCCGGCGGCATCGGCCACGAGGACGCCGCCGCCAACCCCCTCGTCGTCGCCCACGTCAGGCGGCTGGCCAGGGAGAGCAGGCGGGTGGCCTCGGTCTGCACCGGGGCGTACGTGCTGGCCGCCGCCGGGCTGCTCGACGGCCGGCGCGCCACCACCCACTGGAAGGAGGCGCACGTGCTGGCCGGCCGCTTCCCCGGGGTGACCGTCGACCCCGACCCGATCTTCATCCGCGACGGCAACGTCTCGACCTCCGCCGGCATCACCGCCGCGCTCGACCTCACGCTCGCCTTCGTCGAGGAGGACAACGGCCCCGAGCTGGCCAGGACCGTCGCCAGGAACATGGTCACCTACCTCCAGCGGCCCGGCAACCAGGTCCAGATGAGCATGTTCGTCGAGCCGCCCTCGCCCGCCAACAGCCTGGTGAGGCGGATCGTCCAGCACATCTCTACCCACCTGCGCGACGACCTCGCCACCGCCGCCCTCGCGGCCGAGGCCGGGGTCAGTGAGCGGCACCTCACCCGGCTCTTCCTCAAGCACCTCGGCCAGACCCCCGGCCGGTACGTCCGCCAGGCACGCACCGAGGCCGCCGCCCACCTGCTCGCCACCACGTCCCTGCCGATGGCCGCCGTCGCCACGCGCTGCGGGTTCAACTCGGCGGAGACGCTGCGGCAGGCCTTCATCGACCGGTACGGCATCTCGCCCTCCCGCTACCGGTTGTCCCAGGCCGCCGGGTGAGTGCCCGGATCTGGCTAATGTGTCTGCGATGAACGACAACCGGGTCATAGGCGGGTACGCGCTGCGGCGCCTGCTCGGCCG
This sequence comes from Nonomuraea sp. NPDC004580, assembly GCF_040609855.1. Lineage (NCBI taxonomy): Bacteria > Bacillati > Actinomycetota > Actinomycetes > Streptosporangiales > Streptosporangiaceae > Nonomuraea > Nonomuraea sp. NPDC004580. Next base: position 364,498 of record NZ_JBEXLH010000001.1, read on the forward strand.
GGGCGGCATGGGCGAGGTCCACCTCGCCACCACGCCGACCGGCGGCCTGGCCGCGGTCAAGCTCATCGACCCCGCGCTGGCCAGGGATCCGGCCTTCCGGCGGCGCTTCGAACGCGAGGTGGCGGCGGCGCGGCAGGTGGCGCGGTTCTGCACCGCGCCCGTGCTGGACGCCGGCCTCGACGGTGACGTGGCCTACCTCGTCACCGAATACGTCAAAGGGCCCGACCTGGCGCGGGCCGTGCGCGAGCAGGGGCCGCTGTCCGGCGGGAACCTGGAGGCGCTGGCCGTCGGCATCGCCACCGCGCTGAGCGCCATCCACGGGGCCGGGGTCATCCACCGTGACCTCAAGCCGGCCAACGTGCTGCTGTCGCCACTCGGGCCCAAGGTGATCGACTTCGGCATCGCGCAGCTCGCCGGGCACGACAGCCTGGCCAGCCAGGCGCTGCTCGGGACGCCCGCGTTCATGTCGCCCGAGCAGGTGCGCGGCGAGCCCCTGACGCCCGCCGCCGACGTGTTCGCGTGGGGCGGGGTGATCGTGTTCGCCGGTACGGGGCGGCTGCCGTTCGGCGGCGGGGCGCCGGCCGAGGTGCTGTACCGGATCACGCAGGACGAGGTCCGGCTGGACGGGCTGGACGAGGGGATCCAGGGGGTGGTGCGGCGGGCCCTCGCCAAGGATCCCCGGGTGCGGCCTTCCGCTCAGGAGCTGCTGGGTGATCTGGTCGGGGGGACGCGGCTGGCGGCGGCCACCGAGGTCGTGGAACGCACATGGACCGGCTCCGTCCCCCTGCACCCGGCCACGGAGGCCGCTGGCGATGCCGCCGGCCGATGGGGTGGCGCTGAGCCGCTGAGCCCCGGGGATGGTGGCGCCGGAGGCTCTCCGGTCCTCAAGGCCGCTGCGCACTCTGGGCGAGCGCGGAGGCGGCGGTGGCCTTGGGTGGTGGCCGGTGGGATGGTGGTCGCCGGGGTTGTTGCGGCCGTGACGTTGCCTGGGGTGCTTGCTGCGCCTCGGTGGCCGTATGAGGCCGGGTTCGATGCTTGGGACACCGGGGTGTCCGAGGGTGGGAGTGCCCGGCCGGCCGGGTCCGGTTACGAGCTGAGCGTCAAGCCCGGATGGCGGTTGTGGAAGTCGGCGCCCGTGGCGGAGCCGAAGGAGGGTGTGGTCGTCAGCGCCACAGCCAGGCTTCGAAGTGGGGCCGGTGCGTATGGCGTGTGGTGTCATGGGTCGGCTCGGTCGGGTGATCGGTACGAGTTCGGGGTCGACGGCACGGGCAAGGTGTCGATCGTCAAGCGGCGTACGGGCACCGACGGCGTCACCCTTCACGGGCCCACTGCCGTGCCGAAGACGGCCACTTACCGGGTCGTCGCCGAGTGCGGGGGCGGTGGGGACACGGTCGGGCTGCGGCTCTGGGTGAACGAGCGGCTGGTGGCGCAGGTGTCCGACGGCGACTCCCCGTACGGGCCTGGCGAGGCGGGTGTGCATGCGGCGTCCGCGCCCGGCGAGAGCGTGCACGTGAGCTTCGAGTCGTTCGCCGCCAGGCCGGCGGCCGGCACGTGAGCGTGCGCTTCGGCCTGCTGGGGCCGCTGCGGATCGACGGTGGGCTGCCGCCCGGCCCGGCCAAGCACCGTACGCTGCTGGCCGCCCTGCTGCTGTCGGCGGGCGAGCAGGTGCCGGTCGAGCGGCTGCTGTCGGTGGTGTGGGACGACCGGCCGCCGGCTTCGGCGGAGTCGGTGCTCAGGGTGTACGTCAGCGCGCTGCGCAAGCTGGTGACCGGGATCCGTACCGTGGCCGGTGGTTACCTGCTCGACGTCGAGCCGGACGACGTGGACTGTCACCGGTTCGAGCGGCTGGTCGCCGAGGCGCGGCGGGCGCGGGCGGCGGGGCAGGTGGCGGGGGCGGCCGAGGTGTTCCGTACGGCGCTCGGGCTCTGGCGTGGGGAGGCGCTGGCCGGGGTGGAGTCGTCGGTGCTGCGCCGCGCGTACGGGGTGCCGCTGGAGGAGCTGCGGCTGACCGCCGTGGAGGAGCGGGTCGAGCTGGATCTGCAGCTTGGCAGGGGCGCCGAGGTGGTGGGTGAGTTGCGGGCGCTGACGGGTGCCCATCCGTTGCGGGAGCGGGCGTGGGTGCGGCTCATCGACGCTTTGCACCAGGCGGGGCGCAGGTCGGAGGCGTTGGGGGCGTACCAGGAGGCGCGGCGGACGCTCGTGGACGAGCTGGGGCTGGAGCCGGGCGACGAGCTGGTGGCCGCCCACCAGCGGGTACTGGACGGCGATCAGCCGCCTGGCTACGGCGGCTTCCCCGCTGGTCAAGGCGGGTTTCCTGACGACCGGCGCGGCTTCGCCGCTGGTCAGGGCGGGTCTCCCGTCGGACATATGGGCTTTCCCGCGGGTCTGGGTGGGTGGGTGGATGAGTTGCCGCCGGATATTTCTGACTTTGCTGGACGGCGGCAGGTGCTCGGCTGGATCGCGCGGACGGCCGCCGAGAGCGCCACCACACCCGTCCACCTCGTGCTGCACGGCCCGCCGGGGTGCGGGAAGTCGGCGGTGGCCGTGCATGCGGCCTCGGCGCTCGACCGGCCCGACGGCCGCCTGTACGCCGCGCTCGGCTCCCGCCCGCCCAGTGCGGTGCTGGAGGATCTGCTGCGCTCGCTCGGCTGCCCCGACGGCGCGGTGCCGCCGGGGCTGGACGACCGGGTACGCCTCTACCGCAGCACGACCGCCCGCCGCCGGCTGCTCGTCGTGCTGGACGACGCCGCCGACGAGGCCCAGGTGCGCCCCCTGCTGCCCACAGGGCCGGGCAGCATCACCCTGGTCACCAGCCGGTCGCCGCTGGCCGGGCTGGAGGCGGCGCGGGCGTACGAGCTGGGGCTGCTCGACGAGGACGAGGCCGTCGCGATGCTCGCCGGCGTGGCAGGCGCAGAGCGCGTACAGGCCGAGCCTGAGGCCGCGCTGCGCATCGTCAGGCTCTGCGGTCACCTGCCGCTGGCGCTGCGCATCGCCGGCTCCCGGCTGGCGAGGAGGCCGGGCTGGACGCTCGACCACCTGGCGGGCCGGCTCGGCGACGAGCGGCGCAGGCTCGACGAGCTGAGCGCGGGCGACCTCGCCGTACGCGGCAGCCTCGCCCTGGGCTACCGCGGCCTGCCCGACCCCGAACGGCTGCTGCTGCGCCGCCTGGGCGCCCTGTCGGCGCGGGACTTCGCGCTCTGGGTGGCGGGCGCCGACCTGGAACCGCTGGTGGAGGCGGGGCTGCTGCAGTCGCGCGGGCTCGACGAGGCAGGCCAGGAGCGGTACGGCTGGCACGACCTCACCCGCCTGTACGCCGCGGAACGCCTGGCCGAGGAGGACGGCGGTCCAGGCCCGGTGCTGGCCTCGCTGGCGGGCGAGATCCTGGAGCGCACCAGGCAGGCCAGGGCCGCGCTGCTCCCGGCGGAGCCGGGCACCGGCCGTACCGAGGTGCGCCCGCCCGCCGCCGGCCTGGAGACGGGCCGGCTGCGGCAGGAGGCGCGGTGGCTGGGCGCCGAGCGCCGCTTCCTGGTGGCGACCGTGCACGACTTCTTCCAGTCCGGTCTGTACGAGGCCGCCTGGCGCCTGGCCTTCTACCTGACGCCGCTGTTCGCCCTGAACGCCCACCACGACGACTGGCACGCCACGACCGCCACAGGCCTCGACGCGGCGAGGGCCGCAGGGCATCGGGAGGGCGAGGCGCTGCTGCTGCGCGGACTGGCCGACCTGCACAGGGCCGAGGGGCGTACGGAGGCGGCCGCGGCGGCGTTGCGGGCGGCCCAGCCACTGGTCGAAGGGCTGGAGCTGGCCCGGGTCACGCTGAGGCTCGGCCTCGTGCACGCGGCGCGTCCCGGCGGGGGCGGCGAGGCGGAGCGGGCGTTCGTCCGGGCGCTGCAGGTCTTCGAGGAGCACGGCGACCGGCGGGGACGGGCGGACACGTTGCGCGCGCTCGGCGCTCTGCGCGGGGACGAGGGGATGCTGGGGGCGGGGCTGGCGGCGTACGAGGAGCTGGGTGATCCGCGCGGCGCGGCGGAGGCGCTGCTCGACCTGGGCAGGCTGCACCTGCGGGAGGGGCGGATCGCGCGGGCGCGCGAGTGCGTGGAGCGGCGGCTGCGGGTCAACCGGCGGCTGGGCGACCGGTTGCCCGAGGCGGTGGCGCTGCTGGTGCTGGCCGAGGTGCTGACGGCCGGGGGCGACTTCGACGCGGCGGTTGAGACCGTTATGCGAGCTATGGCAGAGTTTGACGCCCTTGGCGATAGCCAGGGCAGGGCCGAGGCCGAACGGCTCGCGTACGAGCTTCAGAAGCGGCGTGATCTGCGCATATGACGCGACTATGCGGATACTGAACGGCGCCTCCCTAAGGTGAGGCTCACAACCCCCGACGACGAAGGTGACCACACGATGCGAAAGTTGTTCGCGCCGGTTGTCGCGGCTCTCGCGCTGGCGGGCTGCGGCATGATCCCCGGCCCGCCCGGCGCCGGTGGCGGCGAGGAGCGGCAGACGCAGACCGCCGCCCAGGAGTCCGCCCAGCAGGCCCAGCCACCCCAGACGCCGCCCCAGACGCCCACCCAGGCGCCGCCGACCGGGTCAGCCCAGCAGGCGCCCGCCCAGGACACCACCGTGATCGCCACCCGCGAGGCCAAGACGGGCGCGGGCGACATGTACGGCACCGCCCGGGTCGACATCACCTCCCTGCGCCGCCAGGGCAAGACGGTCAGCCTCACCTGGACGGTCACCGCGACCGACGGCAAGGTCAACCTGCACAACGGCATGGGTAGGGGGCCGCTCGACTTCACCGTCTCCAAGGTCTCCCTGATCGACCCCGTCAACGCCAAGCGCTACCGGGTGGCGCGCAACGGCACCGGCCAGGACGCCGAGTGCGTGTGCTCGGGCACGCAGGGGCAGTTCCTGGAGTCGGGCGAGGCGTCCACGCTGTACGCCGTCTTCGCCGCCCCGCCGCCCGACGTCACCAAGGTCAACGTCGAGATGCCGATGATCGGCGTGCTCAGCGATGTTCCGATCTCTTAGCGTCGCGCTCGCCGTCACCCTGCTGCCCGCGCTGTCACCGACGCCCCCGCCCGGCGTGCCCGCCGACGCCACCGGGGTCGTCGAGGACCTCGTGCTGCCCGTCGAGGACATCATCGGCGAGGTCGAGTCCATGGACGGCACCGAGAGCGAGACCACCCAAGGGCGCCAGGTGACCGTGGCGGTGACCAGCGACGTGCTGTTCGCGCTCGACAAGTGGCAGCTCACCGCCAAGGCGCGCGACCGGCTCGCCAAGGTGGCGCGCAAGGTGCGGACGGAGGGGGCCGGCGGGGTCGTCAAGATCGAGGGGCACACGGACGACCAGGGCACCGACCCCTACAACCGTACGCTGTCGCTGCGCCGCGCCCAGTCGGTCGAGAGTGCCATGCGCGGGCTGCTCGCCGACGCCGGGGTGACCCTTCAGGCGCAGGGGTACGGCGAGAGCCGCCCCAAACTGCCGAACGTGGTGGACGGCAAGCCGGTGGAGGCCAACCGCGCCAAGAACCGCCGCGTCGAGATCATCTTCACCGCAAAACAGTGACCCTCCCGGACCCCTCAGCGGGATCGCTGACACCACACCCCCTCCTGCGTCGCTCCCTCGGTGGGCCGGGCTCAGTCGGCTCGGAGCTGGCCGAGGGTGACGGTGACGGTTTCCTCGGTGCCGTCGGCGCGGATCAGGGTCACCTTGGCGCGGGCCCCGGGCCGGAGGGTGGTGATGATCTCCGCCAGGGCGGCCATGGTGTTCGTGGGCTTGCCGTTGATCGAGGTGATCACGTCGCCGGGCCGGATGCCGGCCTTCTCGGCGCCGCCGCCGCGCTCGACGGTCGCCACCCCGACCCCGGCGGGCTGGCCGTCCGGGCCGATGACCGTGCTGCCGCGGATGCCAAGGGCGGCGCGGTGGCTGTTGGTGACCTTGCCGTTCTTGACGATCTGGCGGGCGATGTCGGTGGCCGTGTTGCTCGGGATGGCGAAGCCGATGCCGGGCGCGGCGCCGCCGCCCAGTTGCGGGTCGGTGGCGGCCAGGGTCGGGATGCCGATCACGCTGCCCGACAGGTCGACGAGCGCGCCGCCGCTGTTGCCCGGGTTGATGGCGGCGGAGGTCTGGATGGCGCCGGCGATGGTGGCGCCGGGGGAGCCGGGGTCCTGGGGTTCGGTGACCGTACGGCCGAGTGCGGAGACGATGCCGTTCGTCACGCTGCCGGACAGCCCGAGCGGGTTGCCCATGGCCAGCACGATCTGCCCGACCCGCACTTTGGACGAGTCGCCGAACCTGGCCGGCCGCAGCCCGTCCGCCTTGTCCACCTTGATCACCGCGAGGTCGCCCGCGGGGAACGACCTGACCAGCCGGGCCGACCGCGGCGCCCCGCCCGTGGCGATGGTGACGGTCATCTGCGTGGCCTGGCCGACGACGTGGGCGTTCGTGACGATGTGTCCGCTGCGGTCGAACACGATGCCCGAGCCGAGCCCGACCTTCGTGTTGATCTGCACGATGGACGGCAGGACGTCCGCGATCACCTTCTCGTACGCCGCCTCCAGGCCCTGCGGCGAGACGGGACGGGACGTCGCCGGGGACGGCGAGGTGGGCCCGGTCACGGTGGGTGTGGTGGTGCCTGTCGTGGTCGGGGGAGGGCCGCAGCCTGTCAGCAGCACTGCGGCGGCGGCCAGTCCTGCGGCGATCTCCCTCATGGGAAGGTGAACTGCCCAGCTCACCCCGAAAGATACGCCTCCCTGACATTTCTCCTGCTGAGCTTGCCGGTCGGGGTGCGGGGCAGCGACTCGCGGTACTCGATCACGCGGGGGTGCTTGAGCCTGGCCAGACGGGGCGCGCAGTGGCGCAGCAGCTCGGCCGTGAGCTCGTCCCCCGCGGTCGCCCCGGCGGCCGGCTGCACCAGGGCCACCACCTTGTGCCCCCATTCCGGGTCGGGCACCCCGATCACCGCGACGTCGGCCACCGAGGGGTGTTCGAGCAGCGCCGCCTCGACCTCCGCCGGGTAGATGTTGACCCCGCCGGAGATGATCAGGTCGGTACGCCGGTCCAGCAGGAACAGGTAGCCGTCCTCGTCGAGGTAGCCGATGTCGCCCGGCGTGTACGCGCGTCCGCGCATCGTCGAGGCCGTCTTGCCCGGGTCGCCGTGGTACTCGAACCGGTTGATGCCGCCGATGTAGACCAGGCCGGGGGAGCCCGCCGGCTGCTCCTCGCCGTCCTCGCCGATGATCGTGAACGTCATCCCGTCCAGCGCCCTGCCCACCGTGCCCGGCCTGGCCAGCCACTCCTCCGACGACACCATGGTCGCCACCGCGGCCTCCGTGGAGCCGTAATACTCCCACAGCACCGGGCCCAGCCAGTCGATCATCGCCTTCTTGGTGGCGGGCGGGCAGGGGGCGGCGCCGTGGTAGAGGTGGGTGAGGGACGACAGGTCGTACTTCTCCCTGTCCGGTACGTCCAGCATGCGGTGGAACATGGTGGGCACCATGAACGCGTTCGTCACCCGGTGCCGCTCGATCAGCTCCAGCGTGGCGGCGGCCTCGAACCGCTCCGGCGCCACGATCGCGTGGCCGAACTGCAGCGCCATCATCGCCTGGCCGTACGGGGCCGAGTGGTAGAGCTGCGAGCACACCAGGTGCACGCCGTCGATCGGGAGATCGAAGTGGCGCCAGCTCTTGCGCATCAGGATCGGGTACAGCTCCTCCGGCGTCAGGTCCAGCAGGCGGCGGCGGACGCCTTTGGGGCGGCCTGTCGTACCGGAGGTGTAGAGCATCATCGAGCCCGCCTTGCGGAGTGGCGGTGGCGTGGCGGGCCGGCCTTCGATCAGCTCGGGCACCGTGAGCGCGTCCGGGGAGATCACCGCCTTGGCCTGGCAGTCGGCCACGATGTAGTCGATCTCCTCGGTGGTGAAGTGCCAGTTGACGGGGACGAGGTAGACGCCGATCTGGTACGTCGCCAGCATCATCGTCAGGGCGTCGAGCCCGTTCTTCAGCACGGTCACCACGCAGTCGCCCGGTCCCGCGCCGCGCGAGGTCAGGCCGTTGGAGGCGCGGTTGACGCGGTCGAGCAGCGCGCCGTAGGTCGTGCCCTGGTCGCCGAGGAGGGCGGGGCGTTCTGGGTCGTGGGCCGCGATCTCGTAGAAACCCCTCATGTTCGCTGACATTACAGAATTAGATTCTGCTGGGGGAATAGCGGAAATATCGTGCTCGTCGGTGACGTAACCTCATGGCCATGGCGGACGACGGCGAGCAGACACCTACGTATGACCCACCCACCACCCCGTTCCGCAAGATCGTCCTGCCCGCCGAGGAAACGGTAAAAATCCCCCTCCCACCCCCCGGCACCAAGCCCTCCACCCCGGCCAAGGACTCCCAGCCCTCCGCCAAGGACTCCGGGCCGGCGAAGGGCGCAACCCCGGCAAAGGACTCAGGGCCGGCGAAGGACGCGACTCCAGGTAAGGGCGCCGCTTCGGCGAAGGGCGCGGCACCGCGTAAGAGCGCGGCATCGGGTGACGCTGCCGCCCCGCCCAAGGGTGCCGGTTCTGTGCAGGGTGCTGGAGCGGGGAAGGGCGCGGCGTCGGGTAAGAGTGCGGCGTCGGGCGAGACTGCCGCCCCGGCCAAGCCCGCCGCCCCTGCTAAGGGTGCGACGTCGGGCAAGGGTGCGGCCTCTGGCAAGGGCGCGGGTCAGGCTCAAGGCGCTGGGGCGGGCAAGGGGGCTGGTTCCGGGCAGGGGGCTGGTGGTTCGGCTGCGTCGCAGGGTGTTGCGGCGGGGGCTGAGGCTGGGCAAGGGGCTGCGGCTGAGGAGGAGCAGCGGCGTGTGGCGCCGCCTTCGGTGCCCTCGCAGGATCTTGGGCGGAAGGTTGCGCCCATCACCAAGCCCGATGCCAAGCCGGTGCGGGGTGTGCCGCCTTATGCGCCGCCCACGTCGGGCTCTGGGCCGAACCCCGTGCCGCCAGGTGTCGGGCCGAACGCGGTGCCGCCGCGTGTCGGGCCTTATTCCGTGCCGCCGGGTGCTGGGCCGCATGTCGGGCCTGGGCCGCAGGCGGGGCCTCATCCGGTTCCGCCGCCGGGGGTGGGGGCCTATGCCGGGCCTGGGCCGCAGTCAGGGCCTAGTCTCGTGCCGCCGCCTGGGGCTGGGCCGAATCTCGTGCCGCCGCGTGGGGCTGGGCCGTATCCGGGGCCTCAGCCGCACTCGGGGGGCAATCCCGTCCCACCGCAGGGGGCGGCTCTCCACATCGGGCCTGGGCCGCATTCGGGGGCTGATCCTGTGCCGCCGCCGGGTCCTCATGCGGGGCCGATGCCGGGCTCAGGGCCCCATCCTGTGCCGCCTGCCGGGCCGGGGGCGCATCCCGTCGCCGGGCGGGAGCAGCAGTTCGGGCAGCCGGGGGTGCAGGCGTTGGTGCCCCCGCCGCCCAGGCGGCGCGGGCTCGGGGATATTCCGATCAAGGTGATTTACCTGTTCGGGGCCATTCTTGCGACGGTTCTGGCTGTTCTGCTGGTGTTCGTGGTGTTCTCCGGGGATGTGCCTAATCAGGAGCAGGAGCAGGTCGTGCAGGTGGCGCCGGTGCCTACGACGCCGACGCCGTCCGCCTCCGCGTCGGCGAGCCCGACGGTGACCGAGACGCCGATCGTGTTGCCGCCCGTTCCGGCGAGCAAGAAGTACGCCGCGTTCTCCGGCACGGCGTCCGCGGTCACAGGGACGATCACCGACAAGAAGTCGGGCATCAGCTACCCGAGGCTGGCCGCGCCGTGGACGGCGAAGTCGTTCTCGCCGTTCTCGATCGCCCAGCGCATCGGCAAGGTCGCGGTGCCGCACACGGTGGTCGCCTCGGCGATGCTCCCGGGTGACGCGCCGGAGAAGAAGCCGTCGTCGAACGGCGACTACCGGGCGATCGCGACGCAGGCGGCCCGCTGGACGATCCGCACCCAGTATCCGAAGGGCGCGACGCTGGACGAGTGGACGGCGTCGAAGAAGGTCCCGGTAGGCAAGGGCTGGACCTTGGGTTACAAGGTGACCTTCACCTCGGGCGGCAAGAAGCAGGTGGCACAGGCGATGGTGACGGTGATCGAAGTCGGCAAGACGAAGCCGGCGATGCTGATGGCGTCGATCCCGGAGGCGAACAAGGCCCGCTGGCGCGATCTGAACACGCTCGCGGAGCAGGTTCGTCCACTCTGACCGAGAGGCAGAAGCATCCTCTAGAATATGGTTCTGGGCATGACTCGGACCTGGCTGGAGGATGAGTAATGGCGATCGGTTTGAGCGAGGAGCACGAGGCGCTCCGCGAGTCGGTGAGCGGCTGGGCCGAGCGGAACATCCCCTCGGAGCTGCTGCGCGCGGGCACCGAGGGGCGTCCGCCGTTCTGGTCGGGCCTCGCCGAGCAGGGGCTGCTCGGCCTGCACGTGCCCGAGGAGCGCGGCGGCTCCGGCTACGGCCTGCTGGAGGCGGCCGTCGCGGTCGAGGCGCTGGCCGAGCGGATGGCCCCGGGCCCGTACGTCCCGACCGTGCTGGCCAGCGCGGTCATCGGCGCGTCGAAGCGCCCCGAGCACCTGGAGCAGTACGCCGACGGCACCCTGACCGCCGCCGTCGCGCTGACCGGCAGCCTGACCGGCACGCGCACGGAGGACGGCTCGCTGGTCGTCTCCGGCGCCGCCGAGCCCGTGCTGGGCGGCTCGCTGGCCGACTCGCTCGTGCTGCCCGTCACCACCGACGACGGTGAGGAGTGGGTGCTGGTCGAGGCCGCGTCGGCCACCGTCACCGAGCTGAAGTCGCTCGACCTCACCAGGCCGGTCGCCAAGGTCGAGCTGGACGGAGTGCGGGTGCCCGCGTCGGGCATCCTGGGCGGCGTGCAGCGTTCCGACGTGCGCGGCATCGCGGCGATCCTGCTGGGGGCAGAGGCGGCGGGTCTGGCGTCGTGGTGCGTGACGGCCGCCTCCGAGTACGCCAAGGTACGCGTCCAGTTCGGCCGCCCGATCGGCCAGTTCCAGGGCATCAAGCACAAGCTGTCGCGCATGCTGGTCGCGCTGGAGCAGGCCCGCGCCACGGTCTGGGACGCCACCCGCGCCGAGGGCAAGGAGCTGGAGTTCGCCGCCGCCGTCGCCGGGGTGATGGCCCCCGACGCGGCCGTGCAGTGCGCGAAGGACGCCGTCCAGACATTCGGCGGCATCGGCTACACCTTCGAGCACGACGTGCACCTCTACTACCGCCGCGCGCTCACCCTGCGCGCGCTGCTCGGCTCGTCGGCCGAGTGGGCGGGCACGGTGGCGGAGCTGGCGCTGGCGGGCGTGGCGCGGGAGATGGAGATCGACCTGCCGGAGGGCGCGGAGGAGCTGCGCGAGTCGATCCGGGCCGAGATCGCGGAGATCGCCGGGCTGGAGGGCAAGGAGCAGAAGCGGGCGCTGGCCGAGCGCGGCTTCGTGATGTCGCACCTGCCGAAGCCGTGGGGCCGGGGCGCCAAGCCGCTGGAGCAGGTGCTGCTCGCGCAGGAGCTCAAGGCCGCCAAGGTACGCCTGCCCAACATGATCATCGGTGCCTGGGTGGTGCCGTCCATCGTCGCGTACGGGACGCCTGAGCAGCAGCAGCGCTTCCTGCCCAAGACGCTCAGCGGCGAGATGATCTGGTGCCAGCTCTTCTCCGAGCCGGGCGCGGGCTCCGACCTGGCCTCGCTGCAGATGAAGGCGGAGAAGGTCGAGGGCGGCTGGAAGCTCAACGGCCAGAAGATCTGGACGTCGGTCGCGCACGTCGCCGAGTGGGGCATCTGCATCGCCCGCAACTCCAGCGAGGGCTCCAAGCACGAGGGCATCACGTACTTCCTGGTGGACATGAAGGCGCCGGGCGTGACGGTCAGGCCGCTGACGGAGATGACCGGCGAGAACCTGTTCAACGAGGTGTTCCTCGACGACGTGTTCGTGCCGGACGACCTGGTCGTGGGCGAGGTGGGCCAGGGCTGGAAGGTGGCGCGCAACACGCTGTCCAACGAGCGCGTGTCGCTGTCGTCCGGCTCGGGCGGCACGGGCGCGTCGGTGCCCGACCTGCTGGGCCTGGCCGGACGGCTGGGCAGGGAGCTGACGCCGGCCGAGAAGCAGCGGGTGGCCGAGGTGGTCTGCGAGGGCCACTCGATCAACGCGCTGTCGCTGCGGGTGACGCTCAAGCAGCTGGCCGGCAGCGAGCCGGGCGCGGACGCCTCCGTACGGAAGCTGCTGTCCACCTCGCACGCGCAGCACGTGTCGGAGACGGCGGTCGAGCTGCTCGGGACGTCCGCCGTGGTCGCCGCGGACATGAAGCTGGGCGACGCGGGCTACTGGAACAGGGCGGTGCTCGCGACCCGCGCCATGACGATTTACGGCGGCACCACGGAGGTGCAGCTCAACATCATCGGCGAGCGCATGCTGGGCCTGCCGAGGGACCCCGAGCCCGGCAAGTAGCGGGGGAGACGCCCGGTCAGCCCCCCAGGGGGATGGCCGGGCCGTCCTCGTCGGGGGCGGGGCGGCCGATCCTGATCTCGCCGACGCAGGCGCCGGGGCCGAGCGCGCGCAGGAACAGGTCGGCTCCCTGGCCGTGGACCTGGGCGTACGTCGTGCCGAGGTCCTTGCCGGCGGCGGCCTGCGCGTGGCCCGGGGCGCCGAGCCGGACCGCGAGGGTGGTGGGGGCGGCGTTCAGGTAGGAGATCTGGGCGGTGTGGACGCCGCCGGGCAGCGGCGCCGGCAGCCGGAAGCGCACCTCATCGGCCCCGACCGGTACGCACGTGCGCTGCGGCACCCGCAGCCCGCGCACGGTCACCGGCCGCAGCCGACCGCGCGCGTCGAACGTCAGCGGCTCGCGCAGCGGCCCGTTCAGCTCGTCGACCCAGCTGACCGGCCACGGGCGGGGCACGCCGAGGAGCTTGGAGTGCCGGGCGTACTCGTGGAAGAAGACGGCTGCGGCGACCTCGGGCGGCACGTACGTGTCCAGCACCACCGTCCCCGAGGGCACCTGGGACAGCGCCCGCTCGGCCGTCCGCACGTAGTCGCGCACGGTCCGGCCGAGCGGCCGGTCGGCGTACGCGGCGACGGACCAGACCGAGCCGGCGGCGACGACGGCGGCCAGCGGCACCCAGCCGAGCCGCCATCGAGGCAGGGGCCGTGACCAGGGACGTTCCTCGCCGTCGAGCGGGATGAAGGCGAGCCCGGCGGTGAGCGCCACGACGGTGGCGGTCGCGGCGAGGTAGCGCAGCTCGTGGCCGAGCACGCCGGGTCCGAGCACCTCGATCCTGCCGAGCAGCACCGGCACCACGTCGGCCAGCAGGAAGTAGCCGAGCAGCGTCAGCCAGGCGGCCCAGGCCCGCCGCCGGTGCCGCAGCGACACCGCCACCACGACAGCCGCGACCGCCAGCCCGGTCCAGGCGAGGGGTTCCGGCGTGGCCGCCATCGCGTAGTCGTCGCCGATCGGCCGCCACTGCCAGGGCCCGCCCAGCGCCGACGGCACCAGCGCGCGGACGCCGAGCACCCACGCGAACTCGGCCGCCGTCCCCGCATCGGGCAGCTCGGGCGTCTGGGTGGCGTCGTTGAGCTGCACGGAGCCGTAGAGCCCGGTGAAGAAGACGGCCGCGTACGCGGAGAGGATCACCGCGTACGGCACCCAGGCCCGCCACAGCCGCCACCACCCGCGCGGCGCCAGCCAGAAGACGGTCACCACCAGCATCAGCACGGGGATGAACGCGGCCTTGACGAAGAACAGCAGCCCGAACACCGTCCACGCGCACGCCGCCACGAGATGCCGGGCGCGCCCATGACGCACGTAGAGCACGTGGGAGGCCAGCGCCATCGGCAGCGCGAGCTGCAGCGGCAGCGTCTCCAGCACCGCCGCCCACCACGACAGCGACGGCACGGTCATGGGCGTGATCAGGTAGAGCCCGAGCGGCACGAGGATGACCGGCCGTGGACCGAACAACACCCACAGCAGCCGCAGCATCGCCAGGCTCGCCCCGGCCTGCAGCGTCATCGTGGTGGCATGGGCGAGCAGCTCGTTGTAGCCTCCCAGCCTGGCCATCGCCCACGAGATGCCGAAGCCGCCGGGCAGCAGGTGGCCGACGTCCACCCACATCAGGTAGTCCCAGGTGAGGCCGCTCTCCTGGCCGCGCATGATGTAGTGGAAGTCGTCCTGGCGGAAGAACGTCCGCCTGACCAGCTCGTACTTCCACACGAGCTGCACGGCGACCATCACCAGGCCGGCGGTCAGCACGGCGTCGCGCTCGCGCAACCGCTGCCACATGGTCGTCATCCCCGTCCTCCCCCGGGCGCAGCGTAATCACGGGACCGGCCGCGATGGAATGATCGTGTCCCGGTTGTGATGTCATAGCGGGATGTCTCACCCCGCCCGTGCCGGGCTCGCCGCCGCCCTGCTCGGGCTGGTGCTCGGCTGCGTGGCGCTCGGCCCGGCGCTGGGCTGGGGGTTCGTGCTGGTCCAGGACATGGTGTTCGTGCCTGAGCCGGAGTTCTCGCGCTTCACGTTCGGGCTGGCGGGCGGGGCGGCGCGGGTGGTGCCGAGCGACGCCGTGGTGACCGCGCTGGCGCAGGTGCTGCCGGCCGAGCTGGTGCAGAAGGCGATCCTGCTGGGGATCTTCGTGCTCGGCTGCTCGGGGGCGGCGCTGCTGGTGCCGTCGGACTCGCTCGGGCCGCGCCTGGTGGCGGGCGCCTTCTACGTGTGGAACCCGTACGTCGCCGAGCGGCTGCTCATCGGGCAGTGGGCGCTGCTGCTCGGGTACGCCGGGCTGCCCTGGATGGTGCGGGCGGTGTGGTCGGGGCGGCGGCTCGCCCTGGCGATGCTGCCCGCCGCCGTGGGCGGGTTCGCGGCGATGACGGTGACCGCGATCACCGCGCTGCCCGCCGCCGTGCCGCGCCGGCAGGCGGTGGCGCGGGTGGCGGTGGTGCTGGCGCTGTTCAGCCTGCCGTGGCTGGTGGTGACGGCGCTGCGGCCGTACGGGATCGAGGGTGACCCGGTGGGGGTCGCCGCGTTCGCGGCCAGGGCGGACACGCCGTTCGGCGCGGTGGGCAGCCTGCTGGCGCTGGGCGGGATCTGGAACGCGTACGCGGTGCCGCCCGGCTACGAGAGCTTCGTCGGCGCGGTGGCCCGGCTGGTGCTGACGCTGGCGGGGGTGGTCGCGTTCCTGGGCAGCCGGTTGCCGCACAAGTGGGGGCTGGCCGGGGCCGCCGCCGTCGGGCTGGCGGTGGCGTCCGTGGGGGTGAGCGGGCCTGGGCGGGCGGCGTTCGCGTGGCTGATCGGCGTGTGGGGCGGGTTCGGGGTGTTCAGGGACGCCCAGCAGTACGTGGCGCCGCTGGCCCTCGTCGCGGCGCTCGGGCTGGGGCTGCTGACCGAGCACGTGGCGGGCCGCAGGGCGTGGGTGGGCGCGCTGGTGCTGGTGCCGGTCGCGGTGCTGCCGACCCTCGCGTGGGGCGCGCTCGGGCGGCTGGACGCCGTGCGCTACCCCGACGGCTGGACGGCCGCGCGCGAGGTGATCAGGCGGGACCCCGAGCCGGGCGAGGTGCTGGTGCTGCCGTTCGAGTCGTACCGGCGCTTCCCGTGGAACGGGCACCGGGCGGTGCTCGACCCGGCCCAGCGCTTCTTCGCGGTGGCGGGGCGGCGGGTGGTGACCAACGACGCCGTACGGGTCGGCGATCTGGTCGTCGGCAGCGAGGATCCCCGTGCCCAGGAGGTAGAACGCGTACTAGTAGGACCTTCGCCTGACCTCCGCGCGGCAGGATTTCGCTATGTGATGGTCGACGCGGGGACAGGTGCGGAACGACATCGTTTCGACCAGTGGCTACGGAGCGCGGAGGTCCTAGTCGATACCGGTGACCTGCGCTTGTATCGGTTCGACGGCCAGGTGGCGGCCCGCTGACCTCGATCGGTACCCTCGTCAACGGCTTTGTTAGAGTTTCGCCTAGCTACTTCCCAGTAGCAAGAATTGGTTCTAAGTTTGGGGACGCTCGCACCACCCGCCCGCTTCAGGAGGAACCCCCGTGATCAAGATCCTCTTAGCAGCGATCATCGGCGTCGCCGTGGCGGCACTCGTGGCCACGGTCACCACGGTCTCCTTCACCGGCGCCACGGCCACGCCGGTCAACCAGCCGCTCTACAACTACGGCGACCGGTAACCCCCAGCGCCATGGCACCCTCTCCGCTTGGGGGCGAGGGGGCGAGTCGGCGACCACTGCTCGAGATCGTCATTCCCGCGTACAACGAGGAAGGACGACTACCCGGGGGGCTCCTGCAGCTGTGCGCGAAGCTTGCCCGCATGCCGTTCCCCACCTCCGTCATCGTCGTGGACAACGCCAGCACCGACCGGACGGCCGAGATCGTCTCGGGCTGGCCGCGCGGGCCCGTCCCCGTCCGGCTCGCCCGCTGCGCGACCCCCGGTAAGGGCGCCGCCGTCCGCGCCGGGCTGATCGGCACCACCGCGCCCTTCGTCGGCTTCTGCGACGCCGACATGGCCACCGACCTCGACGCCATCGACCACGCGCTCGGGCTGCTGCTGTCCGGCGAGCGCGTGGTGATCGGCTCGCGGGCGCACCGCGACTCGCGCGTGGAGAACCGGCACAGCCGGATTCGCGAGCTGGGCGCGTACGGCTTCCGCGCACTGGCCGGCGCGCTCGTCCGCGGCGTCAGCGACACCCAGTGCGGGTTCAAGTTCTTCGACGGCGTGCTCGCCCGCGAGACCGCCGAGCTGCTGCGCACGCCCGGCTTCGCCTTCGACGTCGAGCTGCTCGCGCGCTGCGTCGAGCGGGGCGGCCGGGTCCGCGAGATCCCCGTGCGCTGGCGGGACATGCCGGGGTCCCGGTTCTCGCCGGCCAAGCACACCTTCGGCATCGTGCTGGAGCTGGGCCGGATCTGGCTGCGGCTGCGCACGAAACCCGGCTCCGCCGCCCGGCCGGCGTGGGAGCCGCCGCTCGACCCCGTCGGATATCCGTGAAGATCGCCGTCGTCAACTGGCGTGACCCCTGGCATCCCCAGGCGGGTGGCGCCGAGACCTTCGCCTGGGAGTCGGCCCGCCGTTTCGCGCGGGCCGGCCATCAGGTGTGGTACGTCACCGCGCGCGCTCCAGGGCAGCGCCGCCGCGAGCGGGTGGAAGGCGTGACTTTCGTACGGATGGGCGGGGTCTTCACCGTCTATCCGCTGGTGCTGGCCTGGTTGCTGCTGCGCGGAGGGCGCTTCGACGCGGTGCTCGACTGCCAGAACGGCATCCCGTTCTTCACCCCCTGGGTGGTGCGGCGGCGGACGCGGGTGGTGTGCGTGGTGCACCACGTGCACGACCGGCAGTTCGGCGTGCACATGCCGGGGTGGCTGGCGGCGTTCGGGCGGTTCCTGGAGGGGCCGGTGTCACGGTGGAGCTACCGGCGGCACGCCAGTGTCGCCGTCTCGCCGTCCACCGCGCGCGCCATGCGCGAGCGGCTCGGGTGGCGCGGGCCGGTGCACGTCATCCCGAACGGGGTCAGTGTCGCTCGACCTGGGCCTGTCGCGAAGAGCCCTGAGCCGCGGGTGGTCTGCCTCGGGCGGCTGGTCGCGCACAAGCGGGTGCACCTGCTCCTCGACGCCGTCGCCGAGCTGCGCGAGCACCGGCCGGGCCTGGTCGTGGACGTCATCGGCAGAGGACCTGAGGAGGACGCCCTGCGGGCCCGGCTGCCCGAGGGCGTCACGCTGCACGGCTACCTGCCCGAGGACGACAAGGCGCGGCTGGTCGCGCGGGCGTGGCTGCACGTCAGCGCCTCCCAGGGGGAGGGCTGGGGGCTGAGCGTGCTGGAGGCCGCCGCGCTGGGGGTCCCGACCGTGGCGTTCGACGTGGACGGGCTGCGTGATGCCGTACGGCCTGGTGAGACCGGGTGGCTGCGGCCCGAGGGGACCGGGCTGGCCAAGGGGATCGCCGCCGCACTCGACGAGCTGGACGACACTTATACCGTGAAATGTCGGGAATGGGCTGACCGCTTCTCCTGGGACCGCACCGCCGCCCGCCTCACCGCCCTCCTGCGCGGCGACGACCCCGGCGCGGACCCCGCCTTCGGCGGCCTGAGCGGCGACCTCGGCCGCGACCCCGGCGCCGGCGGTGGCGGCCCCAGCGGCGGCGGGGAGCGCCCATGACCCCAGCCGCCAGGCCGCCCGCGACCGGGCGGATGAGGACGCTGCTGCCCACCCGGCTGCCCACCGACAAGCTGGTGGCCGGGCGGCGGACCGGGGCGGGGCGCCCCGTCGGGGAGGCCGCCCGGCGCCGCCTGTGGCTGCTGCTGTGCTGCTTCGGCTTCGGCCTGCTCGCCTTCACCACCCGGCCGGGCCACCTCATCTCCGACACCAAGATGGACCTCGCGCTCAACCCGGTCGGCTGGCTGGAGCGCGCCGCCCACTTGTGGGACCTGCAGCACTTCGGCCAGCTCCAGAACCAGGTGGCCGGCTACATCTTCCCCATGGGGCCGTTCTTCGCGCTGGGCGAGCTGGCCGGCGTCGAGCCGTGGGTGACGCAGCGGATCTGGCTGACGCTGCTCATGTGCGTGGCCTTCCTCGGCGTGGAACGGCTGGCGGGGCGGCTCGGCATCGGCTCGCCCGGCACCAGGATCGCGGGGGCGCTGGCGTACGCGCTGGCTCCGCGCACGCTGTCGATCATCGGCGAGATCTCCGTCGAGTGGCTGCCCGCCGCGATGCTGCCGTGGATCCTGCTGCCGCTGCTCACCGCGTCGGAGACCGGCCAGCGGGCGCGCGGCGCCATCAGGTCGGCGCTGGCGGTGGCGCTGTGCGGCGGCGTCAACGCCGTCGCGGTGCTGGCCGTGCTGGTCGCGCCCGTGCTCTACATCCTCACCAGGCCGCGTCCCGTGCCGCGCTGGCGGCTGCTCGGCTGGTGGTCGGGCGCGGTGGCGGTGGCCACCCTGTTCTGGTCGCTGCCGCTGCTGCTGGTCGGCCGGTACGCGTTCTCGTTCCTGCCGTACACCGAGACCGCGGGGACCACCACGGCCGTCACCTCGCTCACGAACGTGCTGCGCGGCGCCTCCGACTGGGTGCGTTACCTGCCGCTCAACGGCGTGCTGGAGCAGCCGCCGGGGTTCAGGATCGCGACCGCGGCCTCCATGGTCGTCGTCACGGGCGTGATCGCGGCGCTCGGGCTCGCCGGGCTGGCCCGCCGCGACCTGCCGGCCAGGGGGTTCCTGGTGGCGGTGTTCGTGGTGGGCGTGGTGGCGCTGGTCGCGGGGCACGCGGGCGCGCTGGAGCCGGTCACCGCCGAGCCGGTGCGCTGGCTGCTCGACGGGCCGCTCGCGCCGCTGCGCAACCTGCGCAAGTTCGACCCGCTGGTCCGGCTCGCGCTCGCCATGGGCCTGGCGCACCTGCTGGTCAAGGCCAGGATGCCGGTCCGTACGGTGGCCGTCGCCGCCTGCGCCGCGCTCGTCGTGCCCGTCTTCAACCAGGGCCTGGCCGCCCCCGGCGCCTTCGAGGACGTGCCCGCCCACTGGCGCGAGGCCGCCGCCTGGCTGGACACCAACGCGGGTGACGACGGCGTGCTGCTCGTGCCGGGCGCCAAGTTCGGCGAGTACGTCTGGGGCCGCCCGATGGACGAGCCGCTCCAGGCGCTGACCACGGCCCGCTGGACCACCAGGAAGATCGAGCCGCCCGGCTCGGTGGGCCTGACCCGGCTGCTCGACGCCATCGACCAGCGCCTGACCTCCGGCCACGGCTCGGCCGGCGTGACCACCGTGCTGCGCCGGCTCGGCGTGCGCTACCTGCTCGTCAGGAACGACCTCATCCGCCAGAACCTTCAGGGCGCCTGGCCGTCGCGCGTCTACGAGGCGCTGCGCGAGTCGCCGGGCATCACGAAGGTGCGCTCGTTCGGCGCGCCGGTCGGCGACAGGGAGACCGACGACGCGGTCAACGCGCTCGACCCCGCCTTCCCCGCGCTCGACCTGTACGAGGTGTCGGACGCCGCCGACCTGGTCACCGTCCGCCCTGCGGCCGACGCGCTGGCCGTGCGCGGCGGGCCCGACTCGCTGCTCGCGATGGGCGACCTCGGCCTGCTGGGCGACGAGCCGGTGCTGGTCAACGGCGACGCGGGCACCCGCGAGGCGCCCTCCGTGGTCAGCGACGCGCTGCGGCTGCGCGAGCGCTCGTTCGGCGAGTTGCGGACGAACCGGTCTCCGACCCTCACGGCCGGCAAGAAACGCGACTTCGACGGGGTCAGGGCGCTCGACCTGCTGGAGAAGGGCTGGCTCGACGAGGCCGCGGTCGCCGAGTACGACGGCATCGCCGGCATCAGCGCCTCCTCCTCGGTCGCGGACCCGTACGCGCCGGCCGGGATCAGCAGCGCGGGACGCGGCCCGTACGCGGCCATGGACGGCAACACGAAGACCGGCTGGGAGACCGACGGCACCAGGGCCCCGCAGGGCGAGTGGCTGCGGGTGGACCTGCGGGGACGGATGCGCATCCCGTACGTGAACGTCATGTTCGCGCCCGACCTGCTGCTCGGCCAGGCCGTCTCGCGTGTGGCGGTGGAGACCGAGTCGGGCAGCCTGGTGCAGGACGTCGCCCGTACGACGGACCCGCAGCGGCTGCGCGTGCCGGACGGGCCGGCGAGCTGGGTGCGGCTCAAGGTGGCCGGCACGGCGTCGGAGACGTGGACGTACGGCCAGCGCATCGGCGTGGTCGAGCTGTCGATCCCCGGCGTCACGGCCGGCCGCACGATCCGGCTGCCCGGCCAGGGCGGCGACGCGTACGTCATGGATCGCGGCCTCGACGAGCGGCCCGCCTGCATGCGCAACCCGCAGCGCTGGGTCTGCAACGAGGTCGCGCTGGCCGAGCAGAGCGAGGAGACCGGTTTCGACCGGACCTTCCGCGCCGATGCGGCTTCGAGCGTGACCGTGCGGGGAACGGCGGTCCTGCGGGACCCCGACCTGATCGACCGCTACACCCGCATCCGTGCGGACCTGAGCACGGTGACCGGCTCGTCCCAGCTCAGCGATGACGCCGTGGTCGCGCCCAGGTCGGCGTTCGACGCCGACGACAGCACGACGTGGATCCCCGACGCCGAGGACAAGGAGCCCACGCTCACCGTGGCGTGGCGGGGCAGGAAGACGATCTCCCGCGTCCAGATCGGCCGCCCCGGCGGCGACCAGGCGCCGCTCGACGTGATCGTCACCGGCGACGGCGGGGCCGTGCGCGGCGGGCGGGTGGACGAGCACGGCATCCTGACGTTCAAGGCGATGAAGACGAGCCGGCTCAAGCTCCGCTTCACCCCCTTCTCGCAGCGGCTGCAGGTGACCGAGCTGGTCATCCCCGGCGTGGACCCGGTGGGGCGGCCCGCCGACGTGCCGCTGCGGCTGGCGTGCGGGTTCGGCCCGGCCATCGAGGTGAACGGCCGCAGCGTCCCCACCCGGGTCACCGGCACCCACGCCGACCTGCTCGAACAGCGGCCGGTGCGGATCACGGGCTGCGCGAGGGCGCCGCTCGCCGCCGGGGACAACCGGGTGCGGGTGGCGGGCTGGGACCCCTACGCGATCGACGCGCTGGTGGTCGGGGCGCTGCCCGAGCGGCCCGCCGGCGTGGAGGGCTCGGCGGTGCCGAGCACGTGGACGCCGTCGCAGCGCGAGGTCGCCGTCAGCGCGCCCAAGGACGCCTTCCTCGTCGTCAACGAGAACGTCAACGCCGGCTGGCGGGCGAGCATCGGCGGAGAGACGCTCAAACCGGTCAGGATCGACGGCTGGAAGCAGGCATGGGAGCTGCCCGCCGGCACCTCCGGCACCGTCCGGCTCGACTACCTGCCCGACCGGCTCTACCGGCTCGCGTTGCTGCTGGGGCTGGCCGGGATCGCGCTGCTCGCCCTCGCCGCCCTGGTGCTGCGGGGGCCGCGACCCGAGCACGTACGCGAGACCGCCCCCGCTTCGGCCGCCCGCCTGTCGCGGCCGCGGGCGCCGCTCGTGGTGGTGGCGGCGCTGGCGTTCGGCGGCTGGACGGCGAGCTGGCCCGGCATGCTGGCGGTGCTCGGCGCGGCGCTGGTGACCCTGCTGCTGCGGGCCAGGCGATGGCCCGCGCACTGGGCGGCGGCCGGTGCGTTCTGCGTGGCGGCGCTGTCCCTGGCCGCCGGCATGACGCTGCGGGACTACGGGATCGACGTGGAGGTGCTGATGGACCCGCTTATGGACCACGTGCCGCAGCTCGCGTCATGCGCGGCGGTCGGCGTGCTGTTCGGCCAGCTCGTCACGGAGCCGGCGCGGCCGGCAGCGCCGCGCGAGCTGCCGGCGGCGAGGCAGGTGCTGACCGGTGTCGGCTGAGCTTGAGCGCGCTCACCTCGATCAGGTGGTAGCTGCCGACGCTGAGCAGCATCGTCACGATGAACGAGATCACCGCGACGCTGGTGAAGTCGGCCTGGAACGGCTGCGCGCCGGTCAGCTTGAGCTGCAGCGTGATCACGGGCGCGTGCCAGAGGAAGAAGCTGTAGGAGATGCGGCCGAGGTAGCTCGCGACGGGGTTGCCGAGCACCCGGCTGCGCAGCGAGTCGGGTCTGGAGGCCAGCGCGAACGGCGCCACCAGCAGCACCGCGACCGCCGTCTCCAGGCTGAGCCGCCACAGCGACTGTCCCAGGGTGGGCAGCACGAGCGTGCGCGGGCCGGCCAGGTCGGTGCTGAGCAGCGCGTACAGCAGGCCGGCGAGCACCAGCAGCTGCGGGGCCAGCGAGTCGATCACACGGCTGTGCCCGATCCACACCGACAGCACCGCCATCGCCATGCCGCAGCCGAAGAACACCAGGTGGTACGGCAGCAGCAGGGCCAGGTCCGGCTGCCCGGACAGCCGGGCGACGACCACGGTGACCACCGAGACGAGCGGCAGCACCGCGATGCCGGCGAGCAGCCGCACCGGCCTGTTGCCGCCGCGCGCCCACCGGTGCAGCGCCCAGCCCAGCACGGGCAGCAGCACGTAGAAGGACATCTCGATGGGCAGCGTCCACATCTGGTAGAGGCCGTCGGGCGTCGGGTCGGCGGGGAAGAAGTTCTGCGCGAGCAGCATCCACTTCAGCCAGCCGGTCCAGTCGTACGACGCCCACGCCCACAGGGCGAGCGCGCTCACCAGCCAGTAGACGGGCATGACGCGCAGCACCCGGCGCCACAGGTAGCCGAGCGGCCGGGGCCGTGGCGTATTCTCGATCACCGCGCGCGCCCACGGGCGGTAGAGGAGCAGGCCCGACAGGAGGAAGAAGATGGGGACCGCGATGCCCAGGCGGCTCATCAGCCAGTGGAGCATGCCGTCGCGGTACATCACGCCGGTGTTGCTCCCGACGTGCAGCAGCCAGACGCCGAGCGCGGCCACCGCGCGGATGCCGTCGAGTGCCGCGTCCCTGCCCTTCATCGCTGCTCCAATGTCCCGTCACCGATTGCGGCAACCACGATAGAACCTGTTTCTATCGATTTGGTTGCGGTGGTTTGCCCGCCGCTGACGGGCCGCACCCCCTGTCATACTTTGATGCTCGACGATCGCACCGAACGACAACATGTTCTACAATGCGGAGGCCTCGATGGGTCGCATCTCAACGCTCGTCCTCATCGGGTTCGGGGCTTTCTTCATCGCGCTGGCGCCACTGCTCAAGTTCTGGGCGGCGGGCCAGGTCATCTCCGCGCCGGCCGACCAGTTCGGCATCTCGCGGCTGGAGGCCAAGAACGCCCAGTACTTCTCGCTGCAGGACCTCAAGGTGCTCACCGGTGACCTCGACATCATCGTCACCACCCGCGGTGACGTGAAGGAGGCCACCAATGACCGGGTGGTCTGGGACGAGGCCACGGTCGTCAACGACGTGACCAACAAGCGGCCCCAGATCGACATCTCCGAGCGGCGCAGCGCCTTCGACCGCTACACCGGGGTGGCGCTCAACTGCTGCGGGTCCAGCGTCGAGAAGGCGCCGGTCACGCTGGAGGGGCAGGTCTACAAGTTCCCCTTCGACGTGGAGAAGAAGACGTACAAGGTGTTCAACGCCACCGCGCAGAAGGCGTTCGACGCCACGTTCGTCCGCGAGGACAAGGTCAACGGCCTGCCGGTCTACGTCTTCGAGCAGACCGTGCCCCCGACCAAGACCGAGACCCGCAGCGCGCCCGCCAACGTGCTCGGCATCACGGGCACCACCGGTGACGTGCAGGTCGACCGCTGGTACGACGGCAAGACGACGTTCTGGATCGAGCCGGTCACCGGGTCTCCGGTCCGGCAGGAGGTGCAGCGGCACGAGGTGCTGAAGACGCAGGACGGCGTCGAGCGCTCCGCGGCCTTCGTCGCGACCGCGAAGATGACCGAGAAGACGGTCGACGACCTGGTCAAGAACGCCCAGGACGGCAAGAACATGATCAACCTGCTGCGGAACGTCATCCCGCTGGTGCTGCTCGTGATCGGTGTCGTGCTCGTCGTGGCCGGCGTCATCGTGGGGCGCCGCCGCCCGGCCGACGCCGGGTGACATTCGCGGTGTTTCGGGGGCCCGTGCGAACGGGCCCCTTTTTCGTTGACTCGACGCTTTGACGGAACGCGTTTCATTTCCAGGTTACTCACCAGTACCAGACGAAAGGTTCTGGTCTAGAACGCGTTGCAGTTCGCCGCTTTCCAGACGTATTGTCGGGCCATGCGGACACGCGTCACGGACATGTTCGGAATCGAGCTCCCGATCTTCGCGTTCAGCCACTGCCGGGATGTGGTCGCCGCCGTCAGCAAGGCCGGCGGCATGGGCGTGCTCGGCGCGCTCTACTTCACCCCGGAAGAGCTCGAGATGGAGCTCAAGTGGATCGACGACCACGTGGACGGCCGGCCGTACGGGGTGGACGTCGTCATGCCGGCCTCGTACGAGGGGGCCGACTTCGCGCCGGAGGAGCTGGTCGGCCGGCTCCAGACCATGATCCCCGACGGGCATCGGGCGTTCGTCGAGGGCCTCCTGGCCAAGCACGGCGTGCCGCCCCTGTCCTCGGACGCCGACCCGGGCCGGGTGCTGCTCGGCTGGACCGACGCCACCGCCCGCCCCCAGGTCGAGGTCGCCCTGCGTCACCCCATCGCGCTGCTCGCCAACGCGCTCGGGCCGCCGCCCGCCGACGTGGTCGAGCTCGCCCACGCCCACGGCGTCAAGGTCGCCGCCCTCGCCTCCACCCCGCGCCACGCGCTCAAGCAGGTCGAGGTCGGGGTGGACGTGGTGGTCGCCCAGGGCACCGAGGCCGGCGGGCACACTGGCGAGATCTCCACCATGGTGCTCATCCCGCAGGTCGTGGACGCGGTGGACGTACCGGTGCTGGCGGCGGGCGGCATCGGCAACGGCCGCCAGATGGCCGCGGGGATGGCGCTCGGGGCCGAGGGCGTCTGGACGGGCTCGATCTGGCTCACGGTCGAGGAGGCCGACACCCCGGAGATGGCCCGGCGTCGCATCCTCGCCGCCACCTCCCGCGACACCGTCCGCTCCCGGAGCTGGACCGGCAAGCCCGCCCGCCTGCTCAAGAACGAGTGGACCGAGGCATGGGAGTCGGAGGAGTCGCCGGGCACGCTCCCGATGCCCCTGCAGTTCATGCTCGTCTCAGACGCTCTGCGCCGCATCGGCCGCTCGGACGCCAGCGAGCTGGCCACCTTCCCCGCCGGCCAGATCATCGGCGTCATGAACCAGGTCAAACCGGCCAAGGACGTCGTCTACGACCTGATCTCGGAGTACACCGAAGCCCTCGACCGCCTCCACAGCCTCACCGCCGACTGACCTCACACCGGCACGACGGTGACCATGCTCTCTAGTCCGACGAAGTCGTCCGTGTTGCGGGTGTAGAGGGGGAGTCCCCGGCTGGAGGCGATTGCGGCGATCATGAGGTCCATCCGCCGCGGCCTCGGATCTCGCTTGGCTGCGAGGGTGAGTGCGACCAGGCTGCCATAACGCGCCGCGGCCTTGGAGTCGAAGGGCAGCGGCTCGAAATCGACGGCGGCCATGCCGAGCTTCTCCATGCGGGCGGCCCGGGACGCTTCGTTCTTCGCCATGGCCACGCCTTGGTGCAGCTCAGCGAGCGTGACGGTCGTGAGTTCCGGCTGCTTCGGAAGGGCCTCGGGTGGAATTTCCGCGAGGTCGATGAACACGCACGTATCGATGACGCCCATGGCACGGTGATCAGCCATGGTGCCGCTCCCACGGGTCGTCGCCCACGCGGTCCTCGCCGTCGAAGAACTCGTCGGCCTCGCGGCGCATCTCGGCGTAGTCCACCTTTGGCAGGAGACGGTGCTTGGCAACAAGCTCCTCCGCACTGAGCCGGCGCCTACGCGGAAGCGGACGCAGCTCTGCGATCTCGATGCCGTTGCGGGTGATGTGGAAAACCTCACCCGCTTCGACCTCGTCCATGACGGCAGCGGAGTTGTTGCGGAGCTCACGCTGACTGATGATCTTCAACATGCACCTCACTGTAGCCCCGCGTAGCTCGGTGTGCTACTCACATCAGTATAAGAGCATTCAGTGGCCTTGGTAGAAAGAGGGGCGTTTTTCGCGGAAGGCGCGGGTGCCTTCCTTGGCGTCCTCTGAGCCGATGACGGGCCAGCCCAGTTCGTCCGAGACCTTCAGGGCCTCCTGCTCCGGGAGGCCCAAGGTGTCGCGGTAGGTGCGGAGGATGGCCTGGACGGCCAGGGGGCCCGAGCTTGCCACGTCGTCCGCCAGTTCGCGGGCCGCCGCCAGCGCCTGGCCGTCCGGGACCACGCGGTTCACCAGGCCCATCGACAGGGCCTCCGCGGCCGTGACGGCGCGGCCCGTCAGCAGGAGGTCCATGGCGTGGCAGTACGGGATCTGGCGGGGGAGGCGGACGGCGCTGCCGCCCATCGGGAACAGGGCGCGCTTGGCCTCGAAGAGGCCCAGGGTGGCCGACTCGGCGACCACGCGCAGGTCAGTGCCCACCAGGAGCTCGGTGCCCCCGGCGACGGCGTAGCCCTCGACCGCGCAGATGATGGGCTTGGTCGGCAGGTCCTCGCGGAGCAGGCCCTTCCAGTGGAAGTTGGGGATCTGGGCGGCCCTGGCCTGGACGCCGGGGTCGCTCGACGGCTGTCCCATGGCCTTGAGGTCGGCGCCGGCGCAGAACGTGCCCTCGGCGCCGGTCAGGATCGCCACCCGGATGCCGGGCTCCCCGGAGGCGTACGCCCACGCCGACGCCAGCCCGATCAGCATGTCGGAGGAGAGCGCGTTGCGGGCCTCCGGCCGGTTCATGGTGACGGTCAGGACGTGCCCGTCGCGTTCGATCCGGCAGTGCGGCGTGCTGATCGGCAGGAGCTCCACGGGTGCCTCCGAAGTCGCTAGATCAAGCGCTTGCTACGAACTTGGGCCCAGGATACGCTCCCACCAGCAAACGAGAACAGGTTCCTGTTTTGCCCGCCCACAGCTGAGGAGATCAGATGGGCACGCTCGGTTTCTGGAGGCTCGCGCAGGCGGATCCCGAGTGGATCGCGGCCGTGGACCCCGACGGCACCCAGCACCGCGCGGGCGACCTCCTCGCCCGCTCCAACCGCCTCGTGCACGGGCTGCGCGCGCTCGGTCTCCAGCCGGGCGACGGCGTCTGCGGCCTGGTGCCCAACGGCGCCGACGGCCTCGTCCTCTACCTGGCGGCGCTGCAGGCGGGCTGGTACTACACACCGGTCAACTGGCACCTGACCGGGCCGGAGATCGCGTACATCGTCTCCGACAGCGAGGCCAAGGCGTTCTTCGTGCACCCGCGCTTCCTCGCCGAGGGCATTCGCGGCGCCGAGGCCATCGCGCCCGAGCGGCGGTTCCTGACAGGAGGCGAGGCCGGCGGGTTCCGTCCGATGAGCGAGCTGACCGGCGGGCAGCCGGACACCGCGCCGGAAGGCCGCACCGCCGGCGCGACCATGCACTACACCTCAGGCACCACCGGCAAGCCCAAAGGCGTCAGAAGGCCGCTCAGCGGGATGGACCCGGACGACGGGGCCGAGCTGATGACGTTCCTGCTCACGTTGTTCGGCATGACGCCGGGCCGACCGAACGCGCACCTCGTCACCTCGCCGAGCTACCACACGGCGGTGACCCAGTTCGGCGGCACCGCCCTGCACATGGGGCACACGCTCGTCTACATGGACAAGTGGGACGCCGAGGAGATGCTGCGGCTGTGCGAGCGGCACCGCATCACCAACTCGCACCTGGTGCCCACCCACTTCAAGCGGCTGCTGGCGCTGCCGGAGAAGACGCGCACCGCGTACGACCTGTCCTCGCTGCGCTGGATGATCCACGCTGCCGCCCCCTGTCCCGTCCCGGTGAAGTGGGCGATGCTCGACTGGTGGGGCGACTGCGTGTACGAGTACTACGCGGCCACCGAGGGCGGCGGCACCATCGCCACGCCCGAGGATTGGAGGGCGCACCCCGGCACGGTCGGCAAGGCGTGGCCGATCAGCGAGCTGCTCATCGTGGACGACCAGGGCGAACCGGTGTCCACCGGCACCCCGGGCACGATCTACATGAAGATGATGGGCGCCACGTTCGAGTACAAAGGCGACCCCGACAAGACCGCCGCGAACCGCCTCAAAGACCACTTCACCGTCGGAGACATCGGTTACCTGGACGAGGACGGCTTCCTCTACCTGTGCGACCGCAAAGCCGACATGATCATTTCAGGCGGCGCCAACATCTACCCGGCCGAGATCGAGAACGAGCTCATGGTCCACCCGAAGGTCGCCGACGTGGCCGTGTTCGGCATTCCCGACGAGGAGTGGGGCGAGCAGATCAAGGCCGTCGTCGAGCCCGCGCAGGACGCCGAGCCGGGCCCCGAGCTGGAGGCCGAGCTGCTGGCCTCGCTGGAGGGCCGCCTGGCCAGGATGAAGTGGCCCAAGAGCATCGACTTCATCGCCGAGATGCCCCGCGAGCCCAACGGCAAGCTGCTCAAACGCAAGCTCCGCGCCCCGTACTGGGAGGGACACGACCGTGCCATCTGATCCGCTGGTCGCGCAGCACGTCCTGGAGTTCCCCGGCGGCTACACGCGTACGACGGGGCCGGTGATCGGCCGGTTCCTCAGCGAATTACGCGCCCGCCGCCTGGTCGGCGTGCGTACGGCGGAGGGCCGCGTGCTGGTGCCGCCCCTCGAGTACGACCCCGCCACCGGCGAAGCCGTCACCGGCGATTACGTCGAGGTGGGCCCGGCCGGCACGGTCACCACGTGGGCCTGGGTGGACGAGCCACTGCCAGGACACCCGCTCGACCGCCCCTTCGCCTGGGCGCTGATCCGCCTCGACGGCGCCGACACCGACCTCGTGCACGCCCTCGACCCCGGCGATCCCAAGGCGCTGCGGCAGGGCATGCGGGTCTGGCCGGTGTGGCGCGACCGGCCCAAGGGCCACATCACCGACCTGTCGCACTTCGTCCCCGAGGTCACCCACATCGTCTCCGACGTGCGCGCCGAATACCGCCTCCAGGCCGGCGGCGCGCTGCGGGTCTTCCTCGAAGGGGTCGAGCGCGGCGTCCTCCTCGGCGGGCGCTGCGAGCGCTGCGCCAAGGTGTACGTGCCGTATCGGGCGGCGTGCCCCGAATGCGGCAGCGCCCTCCCCGACACCTTCGAAGTGCCCGACACCGGGACGATCACCACGTTCGCCATCAACAACCTGCCCGACCCGCGGGCCCCGCAGGTGCCGTTCGTGTCGGCGTACATCCTGCTCGACGGCACCGACATCCCCTTGATCGCGCTGGTCGGCGACGTGCCCGCCCACGAGGTGCGCCAGGGCATGCGCGTCAAGGCGGTCTGGGTGCCCGAAAGCGAGCGCACGGCGTCCATGGCGAACATCCGCTGGTTCGCCCCCACCGGCGAGCCCGATGTGGAGCTGTCATGAGAGATGTGGCCATCGTCGCGTTCGCCCAGACGCGGCACACCGATCACGACACCGGCCTGAGCGAGCCCGAGCTGATCGCCCCGGTCATCAACGAGGTCAAGGAGCGCACCGGGCTCACCAGGTTCGGCTTCACCTGCTCGGGCAGCTGCGACTACCTCGCGGGAGCGCCGTTCTCGTTCGTGTCGGCGCTCGACGCGCTCGCCGCCTGGCCGCCGATCTCCGAGAGCCACGTCGAGATGGACGGCGCCTGGGCCCTGTACGAGGCGTGGGTCCGCCTCCAGCACGGCGACGTCGACTCGGCGCTGGTCTACGGCTTCGGCAAGCCGTCGCTCGGCGACCTGCGCACGATCATGACCCTCCAGCTCGACCCCTACTACCTGGCTCCGCTCGGCCTCGACCAGCTCTCCTACGCCGCGCTCCAGGCCGCCGCCGTCGGAGCCGACCCCGGGGAGCTGGCTGAGATCGTCCGGCGGAGCAGGGCGGACGGGCGCGGCAACCCGTACGCGCTGGACCTGCCCGAGCCGGAGCCGGGCGGTGAGGACTACGCCGTGCGGCCGCTCAGGAAGATCGACGTGCCGCCCGTCACCGACGGCGCGGCGGCCGTCGTGCTCGCCGCCGGCGACCTGGCCGGGCAGCTGTGCCCCAGCCCTGCCTACATCACCGGCATCGCCCACCGCATCGAGCCCCACTACCTCGGCCTGCGCGACCTCGCGCGATCCGGCTCCGCCGCCGACGCCGCCCGCGCCGCCGGGGTCGCCAAGGGCCCGGTCGAGGTGGCCGAGCTGCACGCCCAGTTCCCGCACGAGGAGGTCATCCTGCGCGAGGCCCTGGAGCTCGGCGGCGACACCCTCATCAACCCCTCGGGCGGGCCGCTCGCCGCCAACCCCGTCATGGCCACCGGCCTCATCCGCATCGGCGAGGCCGCGCGGCGCATCCACGACGGCGCCGCCCGCCGCACCGTCGCGCACGCCGCCGCCGGCCCCTGCCTGCAACAGAACCTCGTGACCGTCCTGGAGGCGCGATGAACAGGTGCGCGGTCATCGGCGTCGGCCAGACCCGCTACACCACCAAGCGGCACGACGTCTCGCTCGCCGGGCTCGTCCGCGAGGCGGCGCAGCGGGCGCTCGACGACGCCGGGCTGACGTTCAAGGACATCGACGCCGTGGTCGTCGGCAAGGCGCCCGACCTGTTCGAGGGCGTGATGATGCCGGAGGTGTACCTCGCCGACGCGCTCGGCGCGGCCGGCAAGCCGCTGATGCGGGTGCACACCGCGGGCAGCGTCGGCGGCTCCACCGCCATCGTCGGCGCCTCACTCGTCCAGGGCGGCGTGCACGACCGGGTGCTCGTCGTCGCCTTCGAGAAGCAGTCGGAGTCGAACGCCACCTGGGCCCTGTCCACCCACCTGCCCTTCAGCTCGTCCCTCGTGGTCGGCGCCGGCGGCTACTTCGCGCCGCACATCCGCGAGTACATGCGCAGAACCGGCGCGCCCGGGCACATCGGCACGCTCGTCGCGGTCAAGGACCGGCTGAACGCGCTGAGGAACCCGTACGCGCACCTCAAGATCCCCGGCATCGACCAGAAGATGGTCGAGTCGACGCCCATGCTCTGGGAGCCCATCCGCTACCTGGAGACCTGCCCCTCCAGCGACGGTGCCTGCGCGCTCGTGCTGGCCTCGGAATCGGCCGTCACCGGCACGCCCGCCTGGGTGCACGGCACCGCCATGCGCTCCGAGCCGATCTTCCGCGCCGGGCGCGACACCGTCAGCCCGCAGGCCGGCAAGGACTGCGCCGCCGACGTCTACCGCCAGGCCGGCATCACCGACCCGCGCAGGGAGATCGACGTGGCCGAGGTCTACGTGCCGTTCTCCTGGTACGAGCCCATGTGGCTGGAGAACCTCGGCTTCGCCGCCGAGGGCGAGGGCTGGAAGCTCACCGAGTCGGGCGCCACCGCGCTCGACGGCGACATCCCGTGGAACGCCTCGGGAGGGGTGCTGTCCAGCAACCCCATCGGGGCGTCGGGGCTCATCAGGTTCGCCGAGGCCGCGCTGCAGGTGCGCGGCATGGCCGGCGAACACCAGGTGGACGGCGCCCGTACGGCGCTCGGCCACGCCTACGGCGGGGGAGCCCAGTTCTTCGCGATGTGGATCGTCGGACGGGGGAGACCCTGATGGAGTTCAACCACGCGGACCTGTTCGAGGGGCTCGCGGACACGATCGGGGAGCGCACGGCCATCGTCTGCGGCGATGAGCGGCGCACGTACGCCGAGCTCGAGGCCGAGGCCAACCGGCTCGCCCACTACCTCATGGACCTCGGCATCGAGCCGGGACAGCACGTCGGCCTGCACCTCTACAACGGCGTCGAGTACGTCGCCGGGCTGCTCGCCGCGCTCAAGATCCGGGCCGTGCCGATCAACGTCAACTACCGCTACGTCGAGGCCGAGCTGCTCTACCTCTACCGCGACGCCGACCTGCGGGCGCTCGTCTACGACGTCGAGTTCGAGCCCCGGGTCGCCGCCGTCGCCGGGCAGGCGCCGCTGCTCGACCACCTCGTCGCCGTGGGCGGGCCGCCCTCGATCGGCGGGGCCGTGACGTACGGCGACGCTCTGGAGCGCGGCCGGCCCGACCGCGGCTTCCCCGCCCGCTCCGGCCAGGACGTCTACATCATCTACACCGGCGGCACCACCGGCCTCCCCAAGGGCGCGATGTGGCACGTCGAGGACCTGTTCATGGGGTTCGGCGGCGGCAACCCGTACGGCGAGCCGCGCACCACGCCGCAGGAGGTCATCGACGAGGCGGCCAAGGCCAACCCGATGGTGATGATGGCCGCGCCGCCGCTCATGCACGGGGCCGCGCAGATGGCCACGTTCATCGCCTTCTTCATGGGCTCGACCATGGTGTACGTCCGCAAGTTCGACGCCGCCGAGGTCCTGCGGACGATCGAGCGCGAACGCGTCACCACCGTGAACATCACCGGCGACGCCATGGCCAGGCCGCTCACCGAGGAGCTGGCGACCGGCTCGTACGACGTGTCCTCGCTGTTCGTGATCAGCTCGACCGGGGCGATCCTGTCCGGCGCCGTCCGCGACCGCCTCCAGGAGCTGCTGCCGAACGTCATGATCCTCGACAACTTCGGCTCCACCGAGTCCGGCTACACCGCCTCCGGCGTGGCCGGCTCCTCGCCCGAGAAGGGCCTGCGCTACCAGCCCAACTCCGTCGTCAGGCTGGCCGTCCTCGACGAGGAGAACCGGCCCGTCGAGCCCGGCTCAGGGCAGCTCGGCACCGTGGCGCGGTCGGGTCGGGTGGCGTTCGGCTACTACAACGACCCCGAGAAGACCGCGCGCACGTTCGTGGTCGACGAGGACGGCACCCGCTGGCTGCTCACCGGCGACCTCGCCACCGTCGAGAAGGACGGCACGGTGAACGTCTTCGGGCGCGGCTCGCAGTGCATCAACACCGGCGGCGAGAAGGTGTTCCCCGAGGAGGTCGAAGCGGTGCTCAAGGGGCATCCCGCCGTGTTCGACGCGGTGGTGACCGGGGTGCCGGACGAGCGCTGGGGCAACCGCGTGGCCGCCGTCATCGAGCCCCGGCCTGGGGTGCCGGTGACGCCTGAGGAGCTGGACGCGCACTGCCGGACGCTGCTGTCGGGGTACAAGGTGCCTCGGACGTACGCGTTCGTGGACGAGATGGTCCGCTCCCCGGCCGGGAAGGCCGACTACCGGTGGGCTCGGGAAACCGCCGAAAACGCCTGAAAGCCTTCCGCCTGGGCCGGGTCCGGGGGCGCTCGGCCTGGGCTCAGGTCGTGTGGCGGAGCTCGTCGTGGAGAGTCTGGGCTTCGGACGTCCTGCCGGCTTTCTCCAAAAGGGTCAGCCTGCGCTGCAGCACGTCGCGGAGCAGGCCGGCGGGGGCGTCGGCACCGGGGAGGCCGCGCAGCAGGTCGGCGGAGACGCGCAGCGCGGCGTCGGCGGCGTCGTCCCGGCCCAGCTCCTGCTGGCACATGCCGAGCCGGGCGTGCGCGACCGCCCGAGACAGCGGGTCGCGGGTCACCTGCGTACCCCGATGGAAGACCAGCCCGGCCTCCAGCGCCCGGCCCGCCTCCATGAGCGCGTCACCCAGCATGAGCATCGCCCTGGACAGCAGCCCGGCCTGCATGGGGTTGCCGGGCGAGAACCGTTCGAGCGCCGCCACCGCCTCCCGCAGCGGCTGCACCGCCTCAGCCGGCCGCGCCCGCATCCTGAGCGCCCCGGCCAGCGTCAGGCACGCGCCCGCCCTGCTGGTGTGCAGGGCCTGCGCGTTCGTGCCCGTGGCCAGCAACTGGTCGTAGACGGTGATCGCCTCACGCGCCCTGGCCTCCGCCTCGGCGCCGTCGTCCAGGCCGAGCAGGGGCAGCAGCTCGGAGCTCTGCGCCAGCGAGTCCGCCAGAATCGCCCGGTACGTCAGGTCGCCCGGCGTCTTCCTGGCCGCCGGAATCAGGCCCTCGACCAGCGTGTTCGCCTCGGCCAGCGCGCCCAGCATCATGTGGCACCTGATCAGCCGCTGGGTGGCCAGCACCTGCTGGACGGTGCCCGGCTCGTGGTGATCCGCGGCGATCCGAGCGTACTCGGCGGCCTCCTCAGGCCGTCCCTCCGCCAGCAGGTCGTCCGCGACGAGCGCGGCCGTCTCGGCGGCCGCCTGCGGCTCCGGCAACCGTCTGAACAACGTCAGTGCCTCTATGAGGTGCGCCAAAGCCTCCCGCCCCCGCCCGAACACCCTCAGCACCCGCCCGCGCACCTGAATCGCCCGCGCCCGCACCAGCGGCAGCTCTCCACCCGCCTCCTCGGCACGGTCCACCTCGGCCAGCGCCCACGTGATCGCCTCCAGCGCCGCCTGCGGCCGGTCGAGCGCGGCCAACGTGGACCCGAGCCGCGCGAACACCGCCGCCGCGACACCCGGATCATCCAGCTCATCGCACAGATCAGCGGCCCGCTCGCCATGCGCCAACGCCTCCACCGCCCGCCCCTGGTCGAGCAGCGCACCTGCGTAGTGGTGCGACGTCTCGGCCAGCGGACGCGGATCACGCTCATCAAGCAACGCAATGGCCTGCTCCAGCACAGGCAACGCGGGCCGCGCGATGGCGGCGAGGGTGGCGAGGGCGTGGCCGAGGGGTTCGCGGTGGGCGGGGGAGACGGCGGCGAGCCCTCGGTGCACGCGTACGCACAGCTCGGCCACCTGCACCGCGCTCGCGACGTCGCCCGCCCGCGCCGCCGCCGCAGCGAACGCCGTCAGGCACCGGCCGTACCGGTCGTGGGCGTCCGTCCCGCCCTCCGCGCTGAGCGGCACCTCACGTTCAAGCGCCTCGGTGAACGCGGTCAGCGGCCCCACCAGCCCGCCGACGTCCACGAGATCCTGCTCGGCCCCGTCGGCGAACCGACCGGCAGCCGCCAGCACCTCACCCGCGAACCCGGAAAGCGCCCCGATGAGCGCATCGAGCGCATCCGCCCCGGGCAGCGGACGAATATCAAGAATCCGCGCATACAACACAACCCCGGCCGCCGGCCCCTCCTGCTCCACCCGCAACCGCGCCAACCGCACCAGCGCCAGCACATGCACACCCATGAACTCACCCGGCACCCGCCCGGCGGGGCTCCCCTCCAGGGTTGCGTCCGGGGCCTGCGCGGTGAGGGTTGCCATCGCGGTGGTGCCCTCGGCCAGGCGGGCTTCGGCGGCGTCGGGTTCGTGCAGGTCGGCGAGGCACAGGCCGGCCAGCTCCAGGCAGGCTGCGGAGAGGAGTCGTTCGTCGTCGTCGCCCGGTGCTGGCAGGAGGCCGAGTGCTCGGTCGACGGAGGCCAGGGCGCCCTCGGGGTTCTGGCGGGCGAAGCGGATTCCGGCCTGCAGCCGCAGGGCGCCGGCCAAAGCCGACGGGCGGGCCGCCCCTTCGGCCACCAGGGACGTGTACAGGTCGACCAGGCGGTCGGCCGCCGCCTCCGCGTCCGAGAGGCAGTCCGCGCGGGAGAGGGCGACGGCTTCGAGGATGAGCAGTTCGCCCAGCTCGGCCTGGGCGCCCGCCTGCGGGCGGCTTGCCTCGATGGCGGTGAGCAGGTGGGGGATGGCCTCTTTGTAGCGTCCGAGGCCGACCAGCGAACGGCCCAGCGCCGCCGCCACCATGCCCACGGCGATGGCGTGCGGGGCGGCGGGCGCGGCATGACGTTCGAGCAGCTCGGCCGCCTGCATGGCGAGCGCGAAGCCCTCCCCGGCCCGCCCCGTGTCCGCCCAGACCCGGGCAAGGTCCGCCTGCGCCGACAGGTACGCATGGATGCGCTCGATCTCCGGCGTACCGGCGCGTTCCACCGCCTCCCTGCACTCGGCGAGCCGCCGCTCCGCCCTGGCCACGGCCTCCTCGGGCCGGTCGAGCACCATCCGCAGCAGCCACGGCTCGTCGGCGGGCCGGTCCGCCTCTCCGCCCCTGCGCAGCCGGGCCCGCACCTCGGGGCCGTACCGGCGGTAGGAGGGGTCCTCGACGCCCAGCACGTCGTACAGCTCGGCCGCCATCTCCAGTTGCGCCCGCCCGTCGGCCGTCCGGCCCAGCCCGTCCAGGCAGAGGCCGAGCAGCCGCCGCCCCCTGGCCTGGGTCGCCATGTGCCCCTCGGACGCCTCCACCCGCACGGCCATGGCCTCCTGCAACGGCCCGAGCGCGTCCTCAGGGCGGTCGTCGATCAGCAGCGACTCGCCCAGGTCGAGCAGCCGGTCGGCCAGGGCGGGCCGGTGCTCGGCGGGGTCGAGCGTCACGAGGGCCCGCAGGTTCCGTACGGCCTCCGCCGCCGCCCTGATGGCCGCGTCCAGGTCGTCCAGCCTGGCGTGCAGCCTCGCCACCAGGCCGGCCGCCGACGCCAGCATCGCCCGCAGCCCCGGCTCCTCACCCGCCAGGCCCCGCAGCCGCGCCACCGCCTCACCCGCCGGAACGAGCGCTTCGGCCGGCCTGCCGTTGCCCTCCAGCCAGGCGGCGACAAGGTGCAGCCGCTGCGCCACGTCCCGATGCGTCGGCGCGACACCCCTGACCGCAGAGGTGACCGCCACCGCCAGGCAGGCGGCCAGCTCAGGCAGCACCTCAGCCGTACCGACCTGATCGAACGGCATCAGCGGCTCCGGTCCCGCCACCGCCTCATGCCCGGGGGCGCTTCCACCTGACCCGGTGACAGCCCTCTGGCTGCCCGCGCGCGTCAGGCCGGTTTCGCCGGGCGGAGCGGGGCTGTCCGCGCCCTCCCCGGTGAGGCCGCCTGGGCCGGCGTGGGCGTTCCAGGTGGGGCTGGGGTGGGGGCCTGCGCCTGTGCCGGTTTTGGCGAGGGTGCGGAGGGTGGTCAGGTGGGAGGCGAAGCCGGGGTGGCCGCCGGCGTCTTCGAACGCCGTCACCGCCTCCTCCAGCCGGCCGCTCTCCAGCAGCGCGCAGGCCACGTTGTACTGGGCTCGGGCGGCAGGCCCGGCATAGCGGGGGTCGTCCTCGGCGAGGACGTGGAAGCGGGTCGCCGCCTCCTTCGCGGGCTTGATCGCCTCGCCCGCCT
Organism: Nonomuraea sp. NPDC004580; assembly: GCF_040609855.1. Classification (NCBI taxonomy): domain Bacteria; kingdom Bacillati; phylum Actinomycetota; class Actinomycetes; order Streptosporangiales; family Streptosporangiaceae; genus Nonomuraea; species Nonomuraea sp. NPDC004580. The sequence goes on from NZ_JBEXLH010000001.1 coordinate 401,835, forward strand.
CGCCGCCCAGCAGCAGGTACGCCCCCAGGCCGAACAGCGCCTCCGCCTGCCCCACCGCGTCCTCGTACGGGGGAGCGCCGGCGTACAGCTCCACGGCCTCCGCCGCCGCCGCGACCGCCTCGCCCACCCTGCCGACGGCCGCCAGCCCCCGCGACCACCACGCCAGGGCACCGGCCAGCGCGACCCGTTCCCCGGTCGCGCGCCGGTGCCGCACGGTCAGCTCGGCGAGCGTCACGTCCAGCGCCCGCAGGCCGAGCCCGCCGTCACGCAGCCCAGGGCCGGCGTTCCCCGGTTGCGCCACGGGGAGGGCGGCCACCGCCTCGGCGAGCTGCCGGTCACCGCCGAACAGGACCAGCGCCGCGTTGACCGCGTCGCCCAGCCTGCTGCCGGGATCGCCCACGGCCGCCGCGACCAGCCGGCCGATGCGGCTGGCGATCAGCGACCACAGCGCCGCCCGGACTCGCTCGCGGCCGGCGGCGAGCCGCAGCACGTCGAGCATCCGTACGAGGTGCGCCGTCGTCCGTGCCTCGTGATCGTGGACGGCGAGGACGAGCGCGTCGAGATCCTCCGCCCCGTCCAGCAGCTGCTCGCCCACCACATCGAACCCCTGGGCCGGCACCCCCACCCGCACCAGCCACCGCGCCACCTCCCCAGCGACCCCGCTGCGGGCGCGGATGCTGGGGACGGCGGTCAGCAGGGCGGGGAGTTCGTCGGGGCGCGGGGAGGTGAGCAGCAGTACGGCCACCGCCTGTCGCCACGCTGAGTGCCCGAGCTGCTCTGGCCCGCCCGGCTGTTCGTCCTCGGGGTGGGGCTGCCACAGCTGGGCCCAGCGGGCCGACTCTCGGGTCAGGAAGCGGTCGATCAGGGTTGCGCCGCTGATCTGGGGTTCGCCGTCCAGATGGAGTAAGGCCGCCAGGTGGGCGTGGAGGGGGAGGCCGTATTCCGGGTCGTCGAGGCGGGGTGGGGCGGGGAGTGCGGCTTGGCCTGAGGTGAAGGCGCGCATGGCGGCCAGGGCGTGGTCTTCCCGCTCCGGGAGCGTCAGCGGGTGGGTGTTGAGCCGGATTCTCGTGGTGTTGAGGCGTCGTAGGCGGCCGCCCGCTGCTGTGTCGAGGCGGCGCCACCAGCCGGGGTCGCCAGGCTCACGGGCCACCAGCAGGAGTCGTATGCGGGGGTTGCGGCCGTGCTGGGCCAGGCGGCGGATCAGCTCGCCCACCAAGGGGGCCGACGGCTCAGGGCCGTCCAGGACGACGAGTGTCGGCCTCAAAGCCTCCAGGCGGAGCACCTGTCCGGACGGAGGTGTTCTCAGGTCGCTGGGTGGTGGTGCGGAGAGTACGGCGGCGAGGGTGTCCAGCGGGAGGAATCCCGCGTCCCATCCGGCCGATCCCAGCTCGGCGCACAGTTCGGCGGCCAGCCGGGTCTTTCCCGTGCCACCTCGTCCGGTCAGTACGGCGATCGACAACGCCGCCGCCTCCGCGGCCCACGCGTGCAACTCCGCGAGAGGCGCCTTCCGGCCCAGGAACGGCACCACGGCAGACCGGGCTGTCAAGTCCGCCCAGTGGCCGCTCACCGAGACAGGCGGGGGGACGACCGGTGAGGCCAGGACCTCCGGGACAGGCGGTACCCGTGGGGGGTTGTGGGCGGAGGGCGGCAGGGTGGGGAAGGTCACGGCGGGGGGCGGCGGCGTGGGGAGGGCCACGGCGGGGGTCAGCAGAGTGGGGAGGGCCACGGCGGGGGTGCCGGGGACGGTTTCGAGGCGCCAGGGGGCGACGCCGGTCAGGTCGCGGAAGCGTTCGTCGGCCAGCAACGCGCTCACCGGGACGACGTCGAGGCGGCGCGGCGCGTACCCGATGACCACGCCGACGATCTGCCCGGCCGGTTCGGCCAGCAGTGCGGCGCCGGGCAGTCCGTGCCAGAGCGCCGCCGGGCGGGTCTCGAAGCCGGGGCTGACCACGCGGGCCGTCAACGCCTTGGACACGGCGCTCGCGGGCGGGTCCACCAGCCCGGACACCGTCTCAGGCGCGCGGGCCCCGCCCCGCTCCCCGGCCTGCCCGTAGCCCGACGCCGCGCAGCGTGCCGTCGCCCCCGCGACGCGGCCCCAGCGCGTGTGCTCGATGTCGGCCAGGGTCGCCCAGGCGGGTTCCGGCACGCGCAGCAGCACCGCGTCCGCGCCGCCCCGGCCCCGCCACACCGGCTCGGCCGGCAGCCAGCGGTCCGACCACGCCGGGCGTACGTGGCACGGCCCGCCCGCGTCCACGACCTGCCCGGAGGTCAGCACGAGATCGGCACCTATCGCGTACCCCGAGCCGGTCACGCCGACGACGTCGTCATGACCGGAGAAGACCTCGGCGACCCGTTCGAGCCCGAGGCTGTGCGGTGGCGTGTGCATGGGTCCGCCTATCAGCTACGTCCCGGCGTGTCTTCCCCCTGATCAGCGGCTGATCTAACTCACTATCGCACTATGGCCAGGAAATTTCCTGGCTTGTCACGCCTTCTCCGTCGTGAGCCACGCCGCCATCCCCAGGTACACGAGCCCGCTGCCCACGTCCAGCCGCCGCCGGGCACGGGCCGACCCGCGCAGCCGGCCGGCGAGGGCGGAGGACAGCAGCGCGTACGCACCGTCGGACGCCACCCCGAGCACCACCCACAGCAGCCCCAGCAGCAGGATCTGCGGCCCCACAGGCCCGGCCTCCGGGTGCACGAACTGCGGCAGGAACGCCAGGAAGAAGATGGCCGTCTTGGGGTTGAGCACGTTCACCACGAACCCCTCCCAGAACAGCCGCCGCCGCGTCTGCACCGGCAGCTCCACCGGCGTGTCGCCGGTGGAGCCCCTGCGCATGAGCTTGCGTACGCCGAGCCAGAGCAGGTAGGCCACGCCGACGTACTTGACCACGGTGAACGCGGTGGCCGACGCGGCCAGCAGGGCGCTGATGCCGAGCGCGGCGGCGGCCACGTGGACGAGGGAGCCGGCGTGCACGCCGAGCACCGAGATCATGCCCGCGCCCCGGCCTTGGGCGACGCTCCTGGTGACGATGTAGAGCACCGCCGGTCCCGGGACGATCAGCAGTCCGAGGGTGGCCGCGCAGAAGAGGGCGAGGGTGGTGATGTCCGGCATGAGGCCATCGTAGGAGCGGCGTCAACGACTTTTCGAGAGGCTTTGGGTGAGGGCGGTGAGGAGGGCCTGGGTGGCGGGCGGATGAGGTGGTTCGCCGTAGACGGCGGCGTACACGTGTCGCACCGAGCCGGGCACCTCGCGTACCCGCACCTCGGGATGGCGGTGGGCGGCGAGCGCGAGGCCGGGCAGCAGCGTCACGCCCAGGCCGGCGGCCACCAGCGCCTGTACGGCCACGATGTCGTCGCTGGTGAACCCGATGCGCGGCTCGAAGCCGGCCTTCGCGCACACGTCGAGCAGGTGGCTGCGGCACCGGTCGCAGCCCGCGATCCAGGACGACCCGGCGTGGTCGGCGGGCGCGCCGGGCTCGTCGGCGGCCAGCAGGTAGCTGGGGTCGTCGAGCAGGTGGACGAGGTGGAGGCCGTTGTCCTCCGGAGCGGTGTCGTCGTAGCGGAAGATGACGGCGACGTCGACCCGCCCGGCCCGCAGCAGCCGCAGCGCCTCGGGCGGCTCGACCTCGGTGAGCTGGAGCCGCAGCCCGGGATGGGCGGCGGCGAGCCGTGTGGCGGCCTTGGGGATGAACGTGCCGAGCGCGGAGGGGAAGGACGCCAGCCGCACCCGCCCGGACCGCAGCCCCACGTGCGCGGCCAGCTCCTCGGCGGTGGCGTCGAGGCGTTCGATGATGTCGGCGGCCCGCTCGGCGAGCAGCCGGCCCGCCTCGGTGAGCCGGATGCCGCGCCCGGCGCGCTGGATGAGCTTGGCGCCGGTCTCGGCCTCCAGCCTGGCCAGGTGGTGGCTGACCGAGGGCTGGGAGTAGTGCAGCTCCTTGGCGGCCTCGGTCAGCGAGCCCTTGCGGGCGACCGCGAGGAGGACGCGCAGGCGAGCGACATCCAGCATTCATCAAGCATATCTATCGATCAACCACAAGACATCTGTTGGACCTATCAGTCGAGGTGAGGGACCGTGGAAGGGAAGGCAGCGGACGGACCTCGGCAGGGGGTTCACCATGAAGACGGCCACCGCCGGACCAGGCACCCGACCAGGGCTGGACGTGCTCGTGACGGGCGTGTCGCGCATCGTCGCCCGCGACCTCGGCGCACGACCCACCGCCTTCGCGGTCGCCGACCTGCTCCGCGACCACCTGCCCGGCCTCGACGTGCTCACGCCGCACGAACGCGAGGGCTCGCCGGGCGGCTACGTCTCGCACGTCCTGCACGCCGAGGACCGCTTCTCGATCTGCGGCGTCGTCTGGCGCCCCGGCCAGGAGACCCCGGTGCACGACCATGTGTCGTGGTGCACGTTCGGCATCCTGAGCGGCATCGAGGACGAGATCCTCTACCGCGACATGAGCGACCACCTGATCGAGATCGGCCGGGCGGCCAACCACCCGGGCGAGGTCAGCGGGTTCGCCCCGCCCGGCGACATCCACAAGGTGCGCAACACCAGCGACGAGGTGGGGGTGTCGCTGCACGTGTACGGGGCGGACGTGGCCAGGCTGGGCAGCAGCGTCCGCCGCGTCTACGACCTGCCCGTGCGTTAGACCCCGAGCGCGGACGGCAGGCTCAGCTCGTGCAGGAACAACGCCTCCGTCGTGGCGACCCGGCGCAGCTCCTCAAGATCGACCCGCTCGTTGGGCGCGTGGATGGCGGCCTCCTCGTCCTCCGCCCCGAACAGCAGGATCTCGGCCGCCGGGAACTGCTTGAGCAGGGTGCTGACCAGCGGGATCGAGCCGCCGGCGCCGACGTCCCTGGGCGGGCGGCCGAAGGCGCGCTCCATGGCGCGGTTGAGCGCCGAGCGGGCCTTGCCGCCGGAGTCGGCCTGGAAGCCGGCGCCCACGGTGTGGTCGCCGAACGACACCTGCACGCCCCACGGCGCCACCTGGCGCAGGAAGTCGGCCACGGCGTCGATCGCGGTCTTGGGGTCGCTCGCCGGAGGCACGCGGACGGTCACCCTGGCCCGCGCGACGGGCTGGACGGCGTTGATGGCGCCGGAGACGGTGGGCACGTCGAGGCCGGTGACGGTGATCGCGTACGACGACCAGAGCCGGTCGGCCAGCGACCCCGACCCCACGAGCGAGACGCCGTCGAGCACCCCGGCCGTCCTCCTGAACTCCTCCTCCGACGGCCCCTGCCCGAGGAACGACCCGCGGGGCAGGCCGGGCACGCGTACGTCGCCGTTCTCGTCGTGCAGCGCGGTGAGCATGCGCATGAGGGCGGCCAGCGCGTCGGGCGCGGCGCCGCCGAAGGACCCGCTGTGCACGGGCTCGCGCAGCGTGCGCACCTCGATGGTGAACGCGGCCATGCCGCGCAGCGAGGTGGTGACCGCCGGGTCGGCGACGCGCGGGTTGCCGGTGTCGGCGACCACGATGGTGTCGGCGCGCAGCAGCTCGGGGTTGCGCTCGACGAACGCCTCGAGGCGGTCGCCGGCGTATTCCTCCTGGCCCTCGATGATCACCTTGATGCCGACGGGGAAGCGCCCTTGGAAGGCGCGCAGGGCGGTGACGTGGGAGATGACGCCTGACTTGTCGTCGGCGGTGCCGCGGCCGTAGAGGCGGCCGTCGATCAGCGTCGGCTCGAACGGCGGCGTGCGCCACGCGGCGGGGTCACCGGCGGGCTGCACGTCGTAGTGGGCGTACAGCAGCACGGTCGGCATGCCGGGCGGCGCGGGGGCCTCGCCGTAGACGGCCGGGAAGCTGCCTTCGACGGGCACCTGCTGCACGCGCGGCAGCCCGGTGGAGCGCAGCAGCTCCTCCGTCATCTTGGCGGCGGCGAACACCGGCTCTTGCGGGTGCCCGGGGAAGGCCACGGAGGGAATGGCGGCCAGCCGCTTGAGCTCCTCGACGGCCTGTGGCATCGCGGCGGAGACAGCGTTCTCGATCTGGTCAGGAGTCACGGGACGGTCCCCCGGGGGTCGTTCTCAACAGTCGCGCCCGTCACCGGGCGCTCACGGCAGTTTCGGTCTCATTGGACCACAACCGGTCCTGTCCTGCGGAAACGGGACAGGGTCGCGGTCCTGACCCGCGGGCTAATCTACCTGCGGATTTCGTCGTAGTTACAGATGGGTTCTGCGGATCCCGATTTTCATGCATATTGCTGCGACCGATTCGCTTGGCAACTCCGCAGGTGAACGTGCAGACTGTGGGGAGTTCAGACACGAGGGAAGATAACCATGACGCAGCCGGAACTCGACGTCCTGAAAGCCGCGCAGGACAACCTGTGGTTGCACTTCACCCGACACAGCGCCTACGAGCAGTCCGAGATCCCCACCATCGTGCGCGGTGAGGGGTCCTACATCTACGACATCCACGGCAAGCGCTACCTCGACGGTCTGGCGGGGCTCTTCGTCGTCCAGGTGGGGCACGGCCGGCAGGAACTGGCCGAGGCCGCCGCCAAGCAGGCGCAGGAGCTGGCGTTCTTCCCGCTCTGGTCCTACGCCCACCCCAAGGCGGCCGAGCTGGCCCAGCGGCTGGCCGCCCACACTCCCGGCGAGCTGAACCGCGTCTTCTTCACCACCGGCGGCGGCGAGGCGGTCGAGACCGCGTGGAAGCTCGCCAAGCAGTACTACAAGCTCGTCGGCAAGCCGCTCAAGCACAAGGTCATCAGCCGGCAGATCGCCTACCACGGCACCCCGCAGGGCGCGCTGTCGATCACCGGCATCCCGGCGTTCAAGCAGATGTTCGAGCCGCTCGTGCCGGGCTCGGTCAGGGTGCCCAACACCAACCACTACCGCGCCGACGAGATCACCGGCGTCCCCGGCATGACCCCCGAGCAGTACGGCCGGTGGGCCGCCGACCGGGTGGCCCGCGCCATCGAGATGGAGGGCCCCGACACGGTGGCCGCCGTCTTCGCCGAGCCCGTCCAGAACGCCGGCGGCTGCTTCCCGCCCCCTCCCGGCTACTTCCACCGGCTGCGCGAGATCTGCGACGAGTACGACGTGCTGCTCGTCTCCGACGAGGTCATCTGCGCCTTCGGCCGTCTCGGCACCATGTTCGGCGGCGAGAAGTTCGACTACGTGCCCGACATCATCACCTGCGCCAAGGGCATGACCAGCGGCTACTCCCCGATCGGGGCCATGATCGCGCACGAGCGGCTGTTCGAGCCGTTCAAGGACGGCGACACCATGTTCGCCCACGGCTACACCTTCGGCGGCCACCCCGTCTCCGCCGCCGTCGCGCTGGCCAACCTCGACATCTTCGAGCGCGAAGACCTGCTCGGCCACGTCACCGCCAACGAGCCCCGCTTCCGCCAGACCCTCGACGACCTGCGTGACCTGCCGATCGTCGGCGACGTGCGCGGCTCCGGCTACTTCTGGGGCATCGAGCTGGTCAAGGACAAGGCGACGAAGGAGACGTTCGACGCCGAGGAGTCGGAGCGGCTGCTGCGTGGCTTCCTGTCGAAGGCGCTGTTCGACGCCGGCCTCTACTGCCGGGCCGACGACCGCGGCGACCCGGTCATCCAGCTCGCGCCGCCACTGATCGCCGGGCAGAAGGAGTTCGACGAGATCGGCGAGGTCCTGCGCGGCGTGCTCACGGAGGCGTGGGCACGGCTATGACACCCTCTCATCCGGTACGACGACGTGCCGGTTCCCGAAAGGAACCACCGCAATGAAGATCGGCGTCCCAGCCGAGGTCAAAAACCACGAATACCGTGTCGCCGCCACTCCGGCGGGCGTGCACGAGCTGGTGCGCAACGGGCACGACGTCTCCGTACAGCGGGGCGCCGGCCTGGGTTCGCAGATCACCGACGAGGAGTACCTGGCCGCGGGCGCCAAGATCATCGACTCCGCCGACGCCGTGTGGGCCGAGTCCGACATGGTGCTCAAGGTGAAGGAGCCCATCGCCGAGGAGTACCACCGGCTGCGTGAGGGGCTGGTGCTGTTCACGTACCTGCACCTCGCCGCCTCCAGGCCGTGCACCGACGCGCTGATCGAGGCCCGCACGACCGGCATCGCGTACGAGACCGTGCAGGTGGGCAACGCCCTGCCGCTCCTCGCCCCGATGTCCGAGGTCGCCGGGCGGCTGGCGCCGCAGGTGGGGGCGTACAACCTGATGCGCTTCAACGGCGGCAGGGGCATCCTGCCGGGCGGCGTGCCCGGCGTCGCCCCCGCGAAGGTCGTCGTCATCGGCGGCGGCGTCTCAGGTCTGAACGCCGCGCAGGTCGCCGTCGGCATGGGCGCCGACGTCACCGTGCTCGACACCAACATCGACCGGCTGCGCCAGATCGACGCCATCTACCAGGGCCGGCTCAAGACCGTCGTGTCCACCTCGTACGCGATCGAGCAGGAGGTCCTGCGGGCCGACCTCGTCATCGGCGCGGTGCTCATCCCCGGCGCCAAGGCCCCGACGCTGGTCTCCAACGACCTCGTCTCCCGGATGAAGCCGGGTTCCGTGCTCGTGGACATCGCCATCGACCAGGGCGGCTGCTTCGAGGACTCCCGGCCCACCACGCACGCCGAGCCCACCTACAAGGTGCACGAGTCGGTGTTCTACTGCGTGGCCAACATGCCCGGCTCGGTGGCCAACACTTCGACGTACGCGCTGACCAACGCGACCCTGCCGTACGCGGTCAAACTGGCGAACCTGGGCTGGCGCGACGCGCTCAAGAGCGACCCGGGGCTCGCCGGCGGGCTCAACACGCACGGCGGGCGGCTCACGAACGAGCCGGTCGCGCAGGCGCTCGGCCTGCCGTACACGCCGGTCTCCGAGGTCCTTTAGGTCAGCGGACCCCGAGGCGGCGGCGCAAATCGCGGGCCGTGGTCAGGACGTGCTGCAGCTCGCCCTGACCCGGCCACGGCGCGCTGCCGGGACGCAGCAGCGTGCCGCGCACCGACGCCAGGTGCTCCACCGCGCTGAGATGCACGCCGCTGCGCGCCACCAGCCACGCCACCACGTCGGAGTGATCGTGCAGCGGCCGGGTGACGACGTCCCACGTGCTCAGCACCTCGGCCAGGTCGGCCACGGCCGGCGGCTCGCCGCCGCCGCGCCCGATCGCCGCCGCGGCCAGCTCGGCCCTGGCCGTCAGCTCGGGCTCGGCCGGTCGCGCCCACGCGGGCGGCGGCGGGTCCGACAGCCACACCTGCGCCTCGCCGTGCTCGCCCGCCACCGACAGCAGGCCGCCCAGCTCGACGGCGGCCTCGTGGTGCCCCGCCTGCGCGGCCTGGCGGAACCAGTGGCGCCCGCCCGCCAGGTCGCCGAACTCGGCGATCAGCAGCAGCCCGTAGTTGTAGGCGGCCTCGGCGTCGCCGCCCGCCGCCGCCCGGCCGAACCAGTGGCTGGCCGCCGCCGTGTCGCCCAGCTCCACGCAGACGAACCCGGCCATCCGCTGGTCGCAGGCCCGCCCGGAGGCCGCCGCCTGCTCGAACCAGCCCCGCGCCGTGCGCAGGTCGCCCCGCGACAGCGCCACCCCGCCCAGGCGCGACGCCGCGCCGGGATGCTCGCTGCGCGCGGCCAGCCGGTAGTACGCCTCCGCGCCCTCGGGGTCGCGGCTCGCGTCGAGGTAGAGACCCAGGCAGTACGCCGACTCGGCGTGGCCGCCCCTGGCCGCGTACTCCCACCAGTGCAGGGTCGCGGCGTCGTCGCCCCCGCAGTAGGCCAGGAACCCCAGGTCGTGGGCCGAGGCCACGTCGCCGTCGGCCGCCGCCCTGCGATGCCACTCGCGGGCCGCGCCCAGCTCGCCCGTCTCCTCGCACATCAGCGCCAGCCGCCGGGCCGCCGCCCGGGACCCGGCCGTCGCCGCGCTCTCGAACCACACCCTCGCCGCCCCCGGGTCGCCGCGCTGCTCAAGCAGCAGGGTCGCGAGGTGCGTCGCCGCCTCGGCGTCGCCGGTGCTGGCCGCCGCCTCGTACCAGGTGACGGCCTCCTCCAGGCTGCCGTGCTTCTCGTGCCAGATGCCCAGGTTGTACGCGCTGTCGACGTTGCCGCCCGCGGCCGCCCGCTCCCACCAGTGCTTGGCCGCCGCCCGCTCGCCGTGCTGGGCGTAGAGCTTGCCCAGCCGGTGCGCGGCGCGGGCGTCACCCGCCTGCGCGGCGGCCAGCAACTCGGGCTCGTCTCCTGCGCGCGGTGCTGGTACCGCCACCTCTCCTCGCCAGGCCATGGCGACAGACTGGCACGTGATCAGCCGATCGCGAACCGTAATCGCCCTAAGGCTTCACGAGAAGTTGATGAAGCCCGTGTACATGCCCATCCCGCAGACGTACCGCAGGGTGCCGGGGGGCTGGGGCGGCAGGCGTACGGTGGCGGGCAGCGCCACGTCGCGCCCCTCGATGACCACGGTGCCGGTGCAGCCCTGGTCGAGCACCTTGAAGACCACCTCGACGGGGGCGTTCGCCCGGGCGTCGACCATGGCGGGGCGGTAGCCCTCGCGGGTCGCCCACACGGTCACCGACGTGGGCCTGCCGCCCTGCGAGGTGGCCTGGGCGGGGGCGGGGGTGGTCAGCCAGCCGCCGAGGTTGACGCCGGTCCCCGCCGTCCACAGGCCGGCGACGATCGCCACCACCCCGGCCAGCCTGGCCAGCCGGGTCCTGGAGACGCGCCGCAGGACGTACCCGAGGAGCGCGAACGCCGGTGCGGTGCCCGCCACGAACCCCGCCATGACCGCCGCACCCGCGAGCGGCGAGCCGCTGGTGATCGCGACCATCTCCATGCCGAGCGTGACCCCGCAGGGCACGAGGACGGTGACCGCTCCCAGCAGCGACGCGCGCCGCCCGGAGGCGGGACGGGGCTCGGCGCCGGCAGGCCCGTACTCGCCGCAGACCGTCGGCTCCGCTTCGAGCTCCGCGCCCGCTTCGAGTTCCGCGCCCGCTTCAAGCGTCGCGCCCGCTTTGAGTTCCGCGCCCGCTTCAGGCGTCGCGCCCGCTTTGAGTTCCGCGCCCGCTTCAAGCGTCGCGCCCGCCGCCGGCTCCGCGTCTGACGGTGGGCCGGTGCAGAGTGCCCGGTCGCGCCGGATCAGGCGGACGGCGAAGGCGATGACCGTGAGGCCGGCCGCGACGAGCAGCACCGCCCGCGCCTGGGGTGGCAGGCTGACGGCCGAGCCGAGCAGCCCGAGCAGCGCCCCCGCCGCCGTGTGCGAGGCAAGACGCCCCGCGAGGAACCAGCCGACCAGCGCGGGATCACGCCCGCGGCGCCCGTCGGCGAGCCCGATGAGCAGCCCGCCCTGCGCCGCCGTACAGGTCGCGGTGCCCGCGAGCAGACCGGCGGCCGCCCCGCCGGCCAGCAGGGTCAGGACCTGCGCGCTCAGGGTACGAGCGCCAGGCTGTCCAGAGACCCGCTCTTGGCGGCCTCCACGATCGATTCGAACTGGTCGAGGCTCATCTCCACGCGCTGCCCGAAGTCGTCGACGATGACCACCTGGCGTTCCTCGGGCGCCGTGTGATCGACGAACAGTTCGGGGCAGCCGCAGCTGCACTGGCCGCAGAACTTGGCGATGGACCGCATTCTTGTCTCCACTTCCGATGAAGGCGTATACGAAACGTAACGCGACGCCATGAATGCGACCAGTGACAGTTCTTTGCCTCCGAGTGACGTTTATGCAGCTCCGCCGCGAAGCACGGACATCTTCTCGAAGTACTCGTCGTCCGTCATCTCCCCGCGGGCGTACCTCTCGGCGAGGATCCGCTCCGCGGTGGCGGTCGGCTCGGTGGGCGCGCCCGGGGTCGCGGCGGCCGAGCGCCTGGGCCCCCACCAGCCCTTGCGGAACCCCGTGACGGCGAGTGCGATGGCCGCCACCCACAGCAGCCCCCAGGTGAGGGGGAAGATCGGCCAGAAACCCGCGGCGGGACCCCAGTGAGGCGCCGACATGACGATGGTGTGCATGTTCTCCTCCTTCGAACGCTGTGACTCAAGGGTCCTGCGCAGGAGGCCGCGGCGAATCGCACGCCGGGCTCTGTCGCGACTGCGCCCGGGGGAGTGTTCAGGCCGCGGTCGCGTACGACGCCGGGGGTAGACCGGGGAAGCGCCTCAACCGATCGGTTTGCGGGCGTCGATGAGGAAGCGGGCCGAGTGGGCCGTGAACGGCCCCTCCGACTCGATCAGCTCGTGCAGCTCGCGCAACCGGTCGTGGAAGCGCTCGACGGAGAAGCCGGGCACGATCCAGATCACCTTGCGCAGGAAGTAGATCACCGCCCCGACGTCGCGGAACTCCATGTGGAGCCGCTCGGAACGCAGGTCGACGACCTCCAGCCCGGCCGCCTCGGCCGCCGCCCTGGCCGCGCCGACGTCGCGGGTGTGGGAGTGCTGCGGGCCGAGGAAGAACTCGGTCAGCTCGCCGGCGGTGCGCGGGCCGATCTGCTGGGAGAAGTACGCGCCGCCGGGCCGGAGCACGCGGGCGATCTCCGTCCACCACGTCTGCACGGGGTGGCGGCTGACGACCAGGTCGAAGGCGGCGTCGGCGAACGGCAGGCGCGGCTCGTCGTCGTCGGCCACCACCCACGCGCCGCGCGGGCGCAGCCGGGCGGCGGCCAGCTTGAGGTTGGGCGGCCACGACTCGGTGGCCACGGTCACCGGCGGCAGGGTGGGCACGCCGGCCAGCACCTCGCCGCCGCCGGTCTGCACGTCGAGCGCGCTCCTGACCGTGGCCATGCGCTCGCCGAGCAGTTGCGAGTAGCCCCAGGACGGCCGTTCTTCGCTGGCCCTGCCGTCGAGCCAGGAGAAGTCCCATCCGGCCACGGAGACGGATCCGGCTTCCTGCACCAAGTCGTCAAAGCTGCGCCCCATCCCTCGACCTTCTCAACCCCCCGGCCTCCGCTCAACCGAATATCTTCCCCTAACGCGGGCGGCCGTCGCCGGAGGAGGTCAGGTCGCGGGGCGGTTGCGCGGGCGGGTCCCGCACTCCATGGGGAACGACGACTGGGTACGCGTGATCAGGGCGACCTGCGACGACCCGCCCGCCGACACGCTGCTCATCCGCCCCCGACGGCTACGTGGCCTGGGCGGGCGCCGACGGGGCCGAGGAGCGGCCGAGCGCTGGTTCGGGGGCAGCGCCGTCAGAGCCAGCCGGGTTTGACCAGGCCGGACTCGTAGGCGATCACGACGAGCTGGGCCCGGTCGCGGGCGTGGAGCTTCATCATGGCCCGGCTCACGTGCGTCTTGGCCGTCGCGGGCGACATGAACAGCCTGGCCGCGATCTCGTCGTTCGTCATGCCGGTGCCGACGAGGGCGAGCACCTCGCGTTCGCGCTCGGTGAGCTGGTCGAGGCCGTCGGCGGCGACCGGCTCCTTGGCGCGGGAGGCGTACTCGGCGATGAGCCGGCGGGTCACGCTGGGCGACAGCAGCGCCTCGCCGGCCGCCACCACCCGCACGGCCTGGATCAGCTCGGCGGGCTCGGTGTCCTTGACGAGGAAGCCGCTGGCGCCGCCGCGCAGCGCCTCGAAGACGTACTCGTCCAGCTCGAACGTGGTCAGGATGATGATGCGCGGCCCCTGCGGCATGCGGCGGGTGGCGGTCAGGCCGTCGGTGCCCGGCATGCGGATGTCCATGAGCACCACGTCGGGGCGGTGCTCGGCGGCCAGGCTGACGGCCTCCGCGCCGTCGGACGCCTCGGCCACCACGGTCATGTCGGGCTGGGCGTCGAGCAGCGCCTTGAAACCCGCGCGGACCAGCGCCTGGTCGTCCGCCAGCAGCACCTTGATCATGAACTCTCCTCGGGTAGGGGCAGCCGGGCCTCGACCTGGAACCCGGCTCCGCTGGGACCGGCGACGAGGCTGCCGCCGAGCGCGGAGGCCCGCTCGCGCATGCCGGGGATGCCGTTGCCGCTGCCCTCGTCGGACAGCGGGGCGGGGCTGGTGGCGCCGGTGTCGGTGACCCGGATGACCAGCTCGTCCTGACCGTATTCGAGCCGCACCCGCACGTCGGCGCCCGGCGCATGCCGGCCCGCGTTGGTGAGCGACTCCTGCACGATCCGGTACGCCGCCCGCTCCACCTGCGCAGGCAGCGGCCTGACGCCGTCACGTTCGAGCGTCACCCGCTGCCCCGAGCGCTCGGCCAGCTCGTCGAGCCGGTCGAGCCCGGCGGTGGGCGAGCGGGGCGCGCCCTCGCGCAGCACGTTCAGCACCGAGCGCATCTCGCCGAGCACCTCCTTGGAGGCCGTCTTGATCGTGGCCAGCGCGGTCCTCGCCTGCTCGGGGTTGGCGTCCATGAGGTGCAGCGCGGTGCTGGCCTGGACGTGGATGAGCGAGATGTTGTGCGCGAGCACGTCGTGCAGCTCCTGCGCCATGGTCAGGCGCTCCTCGCTGGCCTGCCGCCTGGCCTCCTCCTCGGCGGTGCGCTCGCGTTCGAGCCGCCGCTCCTTCACGATCCTGACCAGCTCGGCCACGACCATCAGCAGCATGACCGCGGTGATGATGGCGCCGCTGTGGAAGAAGTCCCTGGTGCCCGTCATCCAGGCGTAGCCGATGAAGGACAGCAGCGTCAGCCCTGCCATGCTCCAGGCCATCGTCCGCCGGCCCCGTACGACGAGGAGGAACAGCAGGACGGACGGGCTGATGAAGGTCGGCCCGTAGGCGTAACCGGCGATGAGGAACGCGTCGCACGCCACCAGCGCGCCGATCGTGGTGAGCAGCGGGAAACGGCGGTGCAGCAGCACCATGACGGGACCGACCGCGAGCAGCGCGAACGCGCGGCCGTCGAGCGGCTCGCGCCAGCCGGCCTGCCCCCAGGACGCGCCCCTGGCGATCACCATCTGGGCCACGGCCACGATCAGGGCGAGATAGGGGTCGAAGCCGGACTTCCTACGCACGGGACCACGCTAAGTCAAGCTTCTGACCAGCGCATCACCCTGATGTGTGACCAGGCCCTACCACAACGGGCGTAGCTGGGTCATCGTGGGAACCATGCGCCGTGCGATCTTCTCCGCAGCAGCAGTCCTCCTCTCCCTCGCGTCCGCGCCCGCCGCGGCGGCTCAACAGCAGCCCCACCAGCCCCAGAAGGCGCCCGTCGCCGAGGGGTACGGCGGCGCCGTCGCGACCGTCGACCTCGACGCCACCAAGGCCGCCATCTCCGTGCTCAGGAAGGGCGGCAACGCGGTGGACGCCGCGGTCGCCGCGGGCGCCGTGCTGGGCGTCACGGAGCCGTACTCGGCGGGCCTGGCCGGCGGCGGCTTCATGGTCTACTACGACGCCAGGAAACGTAAGGTCTTCACCATCGACGGCCGGGAGACCGCGCCGCGCGCCATGACCAGCAGGTCGCTTGAGGGCATCCCGTTCGACGAGGCCGTCACGAGCGGCCTGTCGGCGGGCGTCCCCGGCACGGTGGCCAACTGGGACGTCGCGCTCAGGAAGTTCGGCACGCTCTCGCTCAAGCAGGCGTTGCAGCCGGCCATCGAGGTCGCGTCCAAGGGCTTCGTGGTCGATCAGACCTTCCACGACCAGACGGCGGCGAACGCCGGCCGCTTCAAGGACTTCACCTCCACCGCCCGCCTCTACCTGCCGAACGGCGCCCCGCCGCCGGTCGGCTCGGTGTTCAGGAACCCCGAGCTGGCCGCCACCTACCGGGAGCTGGGCAAGCGGGGCCCCGGCTGGCTGTACGGCGGCAGGCTGGGCCAGGAGATCGTGGCCACGGTCAAGAAGCCGCCGGTCACGCCGGGCAGCACCCGTAACGTCAGGCCCGGCCTGATGGAGCTGTCGGACCTGCGCGCCTACCGGGCTCCGCTGCGCGAGCCGACGAAGGTCTCGTACAAGGGCTTGGACGTGTACGGCATGGCGCCCCCCTCCTCGGGCGGCTCGACGGTCGGTGAGGCGCTCAACATCCTGGAGGCGCTGCCGCAGGTCGGCCTGCACGAATACCTGGAGGCGTCGCGGCTGGCCTTCGCCGACCGCGGCGCGTACGTCGGCGACATCCCCCGTGTGCCGCTCAAGGAGCTGCTGTCGGACGGCTTCGCCAAGGAGCGCGCCTGCCTGATCGGCCAGACCGCGATGGCCCACCCGGCCGCGCCGGGCAACCCCGACGGCCGCTACGGCGCCTGCGAGCAGCCGACCGGCGCCGCGACCCCGGTCGCCAAGGAGGGCCCGGAGACCACCCACCTGGTGGTGGCCGACCGCTGGGGCAACGTGCTCGCCTACAACCTGACCATCGAGTCCACCGGCGGCAACGGCATCGTGGTGCCCGGCCGCGGCGTGCTGCTCAACAACGAGCTGACCGACTTCACCTTCGGCCCCGCACCCGGCGACCCGAACCTGCCGGGCCCCGGCAAGCGGCCGCGCTCGTCGATGGCGCCGACGCTGGTGTTCGACGACGGCAGGCCGGTGCTGGCGGTCGGCTCGCCCGGCGGCTCCACGATCATCACGACCGTCCTGCAGATCCTGCTCAACTGCTACGACTTCGGCATGAACCTGCCCGAGGCGCTGGCCGCGCCGCGCGCCACCCAGCGCAACACCGAGCAGACCCAGGCCGAGCCCGCGTTCCTGGCCGCGCACCAGGCCGAGCTGGAGGCTCAGGGACACGAGTTCGCGCCGAACCCGGAGATCGGGGCCGCCACGGCGCTCGAGTTCCTCGGCAGGGGCCGCGTCCAGGCGGTGGCCGAGCCGACCAGGCGCGGCGGCGGCAGCGCGATGGTGGTCTCCACGCGCCGGTGAGTCACGGGATGAGCTGGAAGGCGCCGGGTTTCATCCGCTTCGTACGCGCCCAGTACTCGAAGCTGAAACCCGGCCAGATCGTCCGGTTCACCCCGTGCTCGTCCAGGTACCAGGAGTGGCAGCCGCCGGCGTTCCAGACCAGGGGGTCGAGCCGGCGGCGCAGCCGCTCGTTGAAGGCGCGCTGCGCCTCGGACCGCACCTCGATGGCCCTGGCGCCGGTGCGGGAGAGCAGGCGCAGGCACTCCAGCACGTAGCGGACCTGCGCCTCGATCATGAAGACCACCGAGTTGTGTCCGAGCCCGGTGTTGGGGCCGAGCAGGAAGAACAGGTTCGGGAACCCGGCGGTGGCGACGCCCAGATACGCCTCTACGCCGTCCTTCCACGCGTCCTGGATGCTCATCCCGTCGCGGCCGGTGATGTGCTGCTCGGTCAGCGCGTCCACCACCTTGAATCCGGTGCCGTAGACGATCGCGTCGGCCGGGTGCTCGACCCCGGCCGCGTCCACCAGCGAGCGTGGCCTGATCTCGGTGATGGCGTCGGTGACCAGGGAGACGTCCGGCCTGGTCAGGGCCGGGTAGTAGTCGCCGGCGAGCAGGATGCGCTTGCAGCCGATGACGTAGTCGGGGGTGAGGGCGCGGCGCAGCTCGGGTTCGGGGACCTGCTCGCGCAGGTGGCGCAGCGCGAGCCGCTCCTGCGCCTTCATCAGGCGCGGGTGCACGGCGAAGCCGAGCGCCCTGGTCTCCAGGGCCCAGTAGATGGCGTACCGCAGGGCCCTGGCGGCGCCTGGCAGGCGCAGCAGGCGGCGGGCCGTGGGCGGGAAGGCGAAGTCGGGCTTGGGGTGCACCCAGGGGGCCGTGCGCTGGAAGACGGTGAGGTGGCGGGCGGCGCCGGCGAGCTTGGGGACGAACTGGACGGCTGAGGCGCCGGTGCCGATGACGGCGACGCGTTTGCCGGTCAGGTCGATCGAGTGGTCCCACTGGGCGGAGTGGAAGGCGGGGCCGGTGAAGGACGCGCGCCCGGGGATGTCCGGAAATTTCGGGATGTGGAGGGCACCGATGGCGGAGACGACCGCGTGCGGGCGCAGCGTCTCGCCGTCCTCCGTGGTGACCGTCCAGGTGCGGGTGGGGTCGTCGTACTCCAGGGAGGTGACGCGCCGGCCGTAGCGGATGTGCGGGGTGACGCCGTACGCGGCGGCGCAGGCGCGCAGGTAGCGGCGGATCTCCTCCTGCGGCGAGAACATCCGCGACCAGCCCGGATTGAGGGCGAAGGAGTAGGAGTACATGTGCGACGGGACGTCGCACGCGCAGCCCGGGTACGTGTTGTCGCGCCAGGTGCCGCCCGGCTCGCCGGCCTTCTCCAGGATGACGAAGTCGTGGTAGCCGGCCTCTTTGAGCTTGATGGCCATGCAGATCCCGGCGAAGCCGGAACCGACGATGACGATGCCTGGTCCGCTCACTGGCCCTCCCGGCGGGTCCGCCTATTGGACTGTGCATCCAACATAGAGAGGATGCCCTGGCCGGGTCCAGAGTACGGGCCGAACCTGCGGGAACGACGAATCCCCGCCACGGCCTCCGCGGCGGGTGATGCGGTCGGCTGGCTACTGGAGCAGCAGGAAGGCGACGACGCCGACGACGACGATGGCGGCGACGACCGCGATGATGGGGACGAGCGGCGACTTCTTCGGCTTGGCT
Organism: Nonomuraea sp. NPDC004580; assembly: GCF_040609855.1. NCBI lineage: Bacteria > Bacillati > Actinomycetota > Actinomycetes > Streptosporangiales > Streptosporangiaceae > Nonomuraea > Nonomuraea sp. NPDC004580. The sequence continues at coordinate 420,198 of NZ_JBEXLH010000001.1, forward strand.
GCGGCCTCCTGCTCGCGCGCGTTCGCGAACGCGCGGAAGGCCTGGGTGTTGCCCGCCGGATCGATGTGCTGGTCAGACATGGGCAGCAGCCTAGCGTTATCCTCTGCGTCGTTTGCGGCTTTTGGTGGGAACCATTGGGCCGGGCTGATTAGGGGACCGCCTCACCCGGCAGATAGCTTTGAAGCATGCTGCGGACCCTGCTGTCGCCCCGTCTCCTGGGGCTGCACCTGCTCACCATCGGGGTCCTCGTCGCGTTCATCCTGCTCGGGCGCTGGCAGCTCGGCGTGTTCGAGGACTCCGGCAAGCCGCGGTCCGCCACCGACCCCGCGCCCGTCGCGGTCGCCACGCTCGCCCAGGTGGGCGCGCAGATGAGCGGCGAGTCGGTGGGCCGCAAGGTCACCGCCGAGGGCGTCTACGAGGCCGGCGGGCAGCTCCTGGTCGCCGACCGGCGGGCCGACGTCGACGCGCCGGGCGGCAACGTCTCGCGCGGCCACGGCTACTGGGTGCTGACGCCGCTCAGGCTCGACGACGGCACGCTCATGCCCGTCGTACGCGGCTGGGTGGCGAAGGACAGCGACCCCGCGATCGCGTCCGTGCCGGAGGGCCGGGTCACGGTGGCCGGCCGGCTGCGTCCCCAACAGGGCACCGACAGCGTGCAGCGGCGGGCCGAGGGGCTGCCGCAGGGCCAGGTGCAGACGGTCTCCACGGGCGAGCTGGTCAACCTGTGGTCAGGCCGGCAGGTCCGCACCGGCTACGTCGTGGCCCAGCCGCCCTCGGGCCCGCTCACCCAGGTCAAGGTCGATCCACCGGTGGTCGGAGGAGAGCTGACCTGGCGTAATCTGGCTTATGCCGCCAACTGGTGGATCTTCGCTGGATTCGCCGTCTTCATGTGGTTCCACTTCGTGCGCGACGCGGTGCGGCGCGACAGGGACCGCGGCACGTCGTCCCCTGAGATGGTTCTGGAAGGTTAACGGTGGAATCGGCTCTCAAACCCTTCCGGGTGCTCGCCTACATCGTCGGCGTCATGCTGCTCGTGCTCTGCGTCGGCATGGTCCTGCGCTACGGCTTCGGCCAGGAGGCGTTGTCGAAGATCGTCGCCCCCATTCACGGCGGGCTCTACATGATCTACCTCGTCGCCGCGATGAACCTGGGCATGAAGGCTCGCTGGTCGTGGCCGTACCTGCTGGGCGTCATGCTCGGCGGCACGGTGCCGTTCCTGTCCTTCTACGTGGAGCGAAGGGTGACCCAGCGCGTGCTGAACGCGCCGGCCGCGGCGGAGGCGTGACGGCCTCCGCCGCCCGGCGGTGACTCAGCGGCCGATGCCGCGCCTGCGTGCCCTCTTGAGGCGCTCGCGCTGCGACGGGTCGAGCATCAGGTAGCCCACCACCGGGGCGGCGACCAGGCCGAGGAGGACCAGCAGGGTGACCCATCCCGGCAGGAGCCACCACGAGAGCAGGACCGCGGCACCCGCGCCGATCAGATACTTCTGGATTGGCGACATCCTCGAAACCCTCCGAACGCGGAGCGCGCGCTCCGCCTCTTTCCACATTCTGCGTCGCCTGTCCAACGTGTGAACCAGGCGCCTTGGTTCCGTCTCGCGATGTATCTCAATTGTTGCACAACGGTCATCACGGGCGGGCGCCGGTGATCTCACGCAGGTCGCGGCGCAGTTCGTCCAGTGTGGGACGTTCCAACGGGTTGGCGGCGAGCAGCCGGAACAGCACGGGAGCCAGCGGTCCCGCGCGGGTCAGCGCCGCGCCGGGCGCGGGTGGCGCGCCCTCGACGGCCATGAAGAGCGTCGCGCCGAGCGACCACAGATCCGCCGCCTGGGTCGCCGCGCCCTCGGGAGCCGAGTACGCCGGGAGCGTTCCCGCCCGCAGCAACGGCATCAGCCTGGCCCGGCCGAACGCGTCGATCAGCACGTTGCCCGGCTGCACCCCGCCGTGGAACTCGCCCCATGCCGCCAGCCGGTCGAGCACGTCGAGCCCGATCGCCGCCACCTGGACAGGCGGCAGCGGGCCCGCGGCGGCGACCACGACGTCCAGCGGGCGATCGACCGCCAGCCGGTCGAGCGTCTCGCGCACCACCTCCATGGACGGCGGCCCCGACGGGTGCAGCATGGCCCGCAGCAGCGACCTGAACGGGTCGGCGCCCTCCGCCGGCACCTGGCCGGGCGGGCGGCCCTCCACCGCGAAGTGCAGCGTGGCCGCCAGCGACCACAGGTCCGCCGACGGCAGCATGCTCAGGCTGGGATGGCCGAAGCCGCTCAGCACCGCCCGCCCCGTCGTGGTGAGCAGGACGTTGCCGGGATCGACCCGGCCGTGCACGATGCCGGCCGCGTGGGCGGCGGTCAGCGCCGACAGCAGGCACACGCCCGCCCTGGCCGCCTGGGCGACGGGGAGCGGGCGGCGGGAGCGTACGACCTGCTCCAGCGACGTGCCCGCGACGAACTCCATGACCAGCCACGGCACGCCGTCCTCGATCAGCACGTCGAGCACCCGCACCACGAAGGGGTGCCGTAGCCCGCTCGCCCTGCGCGCCTCGAACAGGGCGGCCTCGCGCAGCTCCGGCGGCACCCGCAACTGCCTGACCGCGACGTCGCGGTGCTCCGCCTCGTCGAAGGCCAGGCGCAGGGAGCCCGTGCCAAGCGGATTGAGCAGGCGGTAGCGACCGTTCAGCTTCCTGGTCTCACCCATGTTGAGTGCACGATAGCGCCACGGACAGGGCTCGGCCATCACGAGGTGCCGGCCGCCAGCCAGGCCTCCTGCGCGGCGTGCACCTTGCTCCACAGGGCGTCCTTCTCCTGCGCGCTCACGTCGTCGAGCGGCAGGCCGAAGATGTCGGACAGCGCCGCGTAGTAGTCGCGCGCCGAGTCGAGCGTCACCGACAGCGACGTGTTGCCGTAGCGGGTCAGGGTCAGGCCGCGCAGGCAGTCCACGCCGTACGCGTCGCGCCGCTGCACCACCGCGACCCGCACGAACCCGGACGTCGGTGACGTCGTCAAATGCTCGTGCATCGCAGCGAACGCCGACATCTCCGCCGGTTCCGGCGCCAAGTCCATGCCCTGGAACGAGCCACTCGGGTCGTGCTCCAGCCGCCACCCGCCGGGCGCCACCTCCGAGCGGCGCAGCCCGTACGTGAAAGGCCCCTGCTTGTAAGAGCCCTCGACCAGCGGCAGCGGCTCGTGCAGAGCGTCACCCAATCCCACGTCCACCAGCCACTCGCCGCCCGGATTGTCCACAGAGGGCAGGTCGCTCACGGTCAGCACCAGATGGTTGGCGGTGATCCCCGGCTCGGAGTTCCGCAGCTGCACCCCGCCGACGTGCCGCGTCACCCGGTAACCCAGCGCCGCGAGCAGCGCCGAGAACGCGCCGTTCAGGTGGTAGCAGTAGCCGCCGCGCCCCCTGAGGATGCGCGCGGCCGAGTCAAAGGGATCGACCGTCGTGGGCCGGCCCAGCCAGATCTCCAAAGCCTCATAAGGCACCCGCTCGACGTGCGCGGCGTGCAGCGCCCGCAGCGCCTCCGCGCTGGGGGGAGCGCCGAGCAACGAGGGCAGGCCGAGACGGGCGAGATAAGCGGTGGTTTCCATCCGGCAATTCTGCACGGATTGTGCACGACTTCGGCAGTGTCGTCTGCACAGCCCGCTTCTAGGCTTTCGTACGTGGCAGAGCAGCGACGCATCCTCGTGGTCGAGGACGACGTGACGATCGCGCTGGCCGTACGGAACAGGCTGGCCGCCGAAGGGTTCGACGTCAGGGTGGCGGGCGACGGGCAGGACGCCCTCATCCAGTACGGCAAGGCGGAACCCGACCTGGTCATCCTCGACCGGCTGTTGCCCGGGCTCGACGGGCTGGAGGTGTGCCGCCGCATGCAGGCCGCGCGGCCCGTGCCCGTGCTGATGCTCACCGCGCTCGGCGAGGAGACCGACGTGCTCGTCGGGCTCGGCGTCGGCGCCGACGACTACCTGGCCAAGCCGTTCAGCATGCGCGAGCTCGTCGCCCGCATCCACGCCCTGCTCCGCCGCGTCGAACGCGCCGCGCAGCTCGCCGCCGAGGACACCGTGATCAGGGTCGGCGAGGTCGAGATCGACACCGCCGCCCGCCGCGTCTTCGTGCGCGGCGCCGAGGCCCAGCTCACCAGGACCGAGTTCGACCTGCTGCGCCGCCTCGCCGAGCGGCCGGGGCACGTCTTCGAGCGCGACCGGCTGCTGTCGGACGTCTGGGGCTTCTCCGAGGCCGCCGCCACCAGGACCGTGGACAGCCACGTCCGCGCGCTGCGCCGCAAACTCGGCTCCGACGTCGTGCGCACCGTGCACGGCGTCGGCTACGCCCTGGTCGGCCGATGAACCCCCTCGACTTCCTCGGCCGCATCAAGGTCAAGCTCGGCATCGTGATCGTGCTGGCCGTCGGCACCGCGTTCGTCGTGAACGAGGTCGGCATCAACTCCGGGCTCTCCCGCGAGCTGCGCATCGCCGTCGCCGTCGTCCTCGCCCTCATCATGGTGCAGGTCCTCGCGATGGGGATGACCAAACCGCTGCGCCAGATGGCCCGCGCCGCCCAGACCATCGCCAAGGGCGGCTACAGCCTGCGCGTCAGCGCCACCTCACGGGACGAGGTCGGCGAGCTGGCCCGCGCGTTCAACGCGATGGCCGCCGACCTCGGCGAGGTCGACCGGCAGCGGCGCGAGCTGGTCGCCAACGTCAGCCACGAGCTGCGCACGCCCATCACCGGGCTGCGGGCCGTGCTCGAGAACGTCGTGGACGGCGTCTCCGCCGCCGACCCCGTCACCATGCGCACCGCGCTCGCCCAGACCGAGCGGCTCGGCCGGCTCGTCGCCCAGCTCCTCGACCTGTCGCGGCTCGACTCCGGCGTGCGCCTCATCGAGGCCGAGGCCGTCGCGCTCGCGCCGCTCGTCGAGCAGGCCGTGCGCGAGGCGGCGCTGGCCCGCGAGGACGTCTCCATCCGGCCGGCCGTCCCTGACGACCTCGTCCTGCGGGCCGACCCCGACCTGCTGGCGCAGGTGCTGGCCAACCTGCTCGACAACGCCGTACGGCACAGCCCGCCCGGTGGGACGGTCACCGTACGCGGGGCCGCCGTCGGGCCCGGCGTCCGGCTCGCCGTCGAGGACCAGGGGCCCGGCATCCCCGCCTCCGCCCGTGCACGCGTCTTCGAACGCTTCTCCCGCCTCGACACCGGCCGAGCCGCCGACTCCGGCGGCGCGGGGCTGGGGCTGGCCATCGTCAAGGAGATCGTCGAGCTGCACGGGGGCGCCATCCGCATCGACGACTGCGCGGGCTGCCGCATGGTCGTCGACTTACCAGGGAGAACCACGATGGCCCACACCTCCGACCTCCCCCACGGCACCGCCGCACCGTCCGTGACCGCTGTCACGCTCCCGGCCGCCGGGGACGGAGAAGACCCGCTGGCCGGCGGTCCCCCAGCGGCTGATGCGGCAGAGACAGGCCCTGCCGTGGCTGGTGTCGCGGGGGCAGACCCTGCTGTGGCCGGTGCCGGTTCCGCGAACGTTCAGACCGAAAGTGTGGACGCTCAGATTGGAGGTGCGGGCGCGCATGTCGATGGACTGGCCGCCGGGGACGGCGAGGCGGATGCGCATGGCGCCGGTGCCATGACCTCCGATGCGGCGGGGGCCGGCGCCGGCCGGCCGTACTCGGGGGCGGGGGCCCCGGCGGCGGGGTTCGGGGGCGGGGCCGGGGGGCTGGTGCGGATGGTCGCGGGTGGGGGCGTCGGGGTGCTGGTCGGGTTCATGGTGGGGATGTTCGCCGCCGTGCTGGCCAGTGTGGCCATAGGTGACATGGCGGCGCTCGTGACGCTCATCGGCTGTACCGCGCTGTTGGGCGCTGTCGGTGCGGCCCTGGGGGCGGGGTCGGGGCGGCGTGCGGCGGCGGCGGAGTATCACCGGCGTCAGGTCGCCTACCACCAGAGCACCGCACAGCCCCCGGCCTCCGCGAGCAGGTCGGCCGCGACGGCCGGTGCGACGAGTCGGTCCGATGCGGAAGGTGCGACGAGTCGGTCCGATGCGGGGGGTGCGCAGGACGCGACCCAGCTCGGCGCGGGAGGTCAGAAGGACGCGGCACAACCCGGTGTGGGGAGCCGGCAGGGCGCGGGGGCGTCTGGCGGCGTGGGGCAGGCGGGTGGGCGGGAGCCGGCGCAAGGGCAGGTGGTGGCGGGGCAGGTGCTTGTGGGGCAGGGTGGGGGGCCACCCCATGTGCCGCCGTACGTGCCGCCGCCGCTGTTCCCGCGGCCCGAGCTGCCTGAGCCGCCCGGGTGGATGGTGCCGGCGGCGGCCGGCGCGGGGGTGTTCGCGGCGGTGGCGCTGCCTGAGGCGCAGGTGGGGCTGGGGATGGTGCTGGTGTCGGTCGTGCTGGGCGGGGCTGCGCTGCCGGCGATGCTGCGGCGGATGACGCCGTGGACGGTGGCGTTGGGCGGGACGGCGTACTGGCTGATCTCCATGGCGGCGGTGCGCGACGCGGACTGGCTGGTCGCGCTCCTGCTGATCGCGGGCGCGGGGCTGGGCGCGCTGGCCGTGTCGGGCGCGGGCGCGGGCTGGCTGGGCGTGATCAGGGGCGGCTGCTCGGTGCTGCTGGCGCTGGGCCCGGTGCCGTGGTTCCTGGCGATGCCGATGAAGCGGCTGACGGCGCGGCGCAGGGTGCTGCCGATGCTGGCGGCACTGGGCATCACGGCGGTGCTGCTGCTGGTGTTCGGGCTGCTGTTCGCGTCGGCCGACGCGGTGTTCGCCTCGTACGTGGACCGCCTGACCGCCACCCCGGCCTGGGCGGAGACGATCCCGCTGCGGATCTTCCTGTTCGGGCTGTTCGGCGTGTTGCTGGCCGCGGTCGTGCTGGTGGCGCTGCGGCCGGTGGCGGACCCGGCGGGGCCGGGGGCGAAGTTCCGGGTCAGCACGAGCATCTGGCTGGTGCCGCTGACGGGGGTGAACCTACTCTTCGCGGCGTTCGTGGCGGTGCAGATCAGGGTCCTGTTCGGCGGCGACACGCTGGTGCTGCGGACGGCGGGCCTGACCTACGCCGAGTACGCCAGGCAGGGCTTCTTCCAGCTCGTGGTGGTCAGCGTGTTCGTGCTGGGCATCGTGGCCGTGGCGGCGGGCCTGCTGAAGGTGGACCGGCGCGAGCGCTGGATGCTGGCGGCGCTGCTCGGCGTCCTGTGCGGGCTGACCATGGTGGTGCTGGCCTCGGCGCTGCACCGGATGAACCTCTACACCGACGCGTACGGCCTGTCCCGGCTGCGGCTGTCGGTGCAGGCGACGGTGTACTGGCTGGGCGCGCTGTTCGCGCTGGTGCTGGTGGCGGGCGCGGCGCGGCTGGCGGGCCGCAGGCCGGGCTGGCTGCCCCGGACGATCGTGCTGGTCACGGGCCTGAGCCTGGGCCTGTTCTCGCTCGCGAACCCCGACCTTCAGGTCGCGCGTACGCAGGTCGAGATCCGCGGCGTCACCAACCTCGACTCCGACTACCTGGGCGACCTGGGCGCCGAAGCGGTCCCGGCGCTGGACCGGCTGCCCGAGCCGCAGCGCAGCTGCGTGCTGCACGACGTCGTCCAGGCCAACGGCCTGGACTACCCCGAACCGTGGAACGGCTGGAACCTCGCCCGCGCCCAAGCGCGAGCCCTGCTGGCCGAGCGCCCTGTGCGGTATCACCCGGACTGCGGAGCGGTGCGGGCCGGCGGCTCTGATTGAATCCTGGAGTGACCTTCGACGTAGTGATCAGCGGCGGCCGGGTGCTCGACGGCACGGGCGCCCCGCCGTTCCGCGCGGACGTGGCGATCTCGGGTGATCGCGTCGCGGCGGTCGGCAGGATCGACCCGGCAGGGGCGGGCGCGGTGATCGACGCGACCGGGCGCTTCGTGGCGCCGGGGTTCGTCGACTGCCACGCCCACGGTGACGCCGCCGTGTTCGATCCGGCGGTGCAGCGGGCGGCGTTGCGGCAGGGGGTGACGACGTTCGTGCTGGGCCAGGACGGGCTGTCGTTCGCGCCCGGCTCGGCGGCCACGGTGGCCTACGCCTCGCGTTACTTCGCCGCGGTCAACGGGGCGCTGACCGACGGGCCGCTGAGCGTGCGCGAGCTGCTCGACGGCTATGACGGGGCGGTGGCGCTGAACACCGCGTACCTGCTGCCGCACGGCACGATCCGCTACGACGTCATGGGCCCGTCGCCCGACAAGGCCGCGCCTTCCGATCTCGACGCGATGGTGCGCCGCGTCGAGCAGGGCCTGTCGGAGGGCGCGGTGGGGCTGTCCAGCGGCCTCGAATACCTGCCGGGACGCTACGCCGACGCGGCGGAGCTGGCCGCGCTGTGCGCGCCGCTGGGCGGGCTCCCGTACGTCACCCACATGCGCGCCTACGGCGAGCGCGCCGAGACGGGCATGACGGAGGTGATGGAGATCGCCGAGCTGTCTGGGGCCGCGGTGCACGTCTCCCACCTGCACGGACCCGCCGACGTGCTGCTGCCGCTGGTCGAGCAGGCGCTCGGCAAGGGCGTCGACCTCACCTTCGACACCTACCCCTACCTGCGCGGCAACACGATCCTGGCGATGGTCGTGCTGCCGCCGTCGGTGCCGGGCGCGGAGCCGGAGGCGGCGATGGAGATGATCGGCTCGGGCGTGCTGGACGACTGGTGGCCGGCGCTGGACGCCGTCTGGCCGCGCCTGACCGTCTCGCACGCGCCGGGGCTGGAGTGGGCCGAGGGCCTGACGATGGTCGCGGCGGCCGAGCGGGCGGAGGTCTCGCCCGCGGAGTTCTGCCGGCGGCTGCTGACGGAGACGCGGCTGGAGGCGGGCGTGGTCACGGCCCGTCCCGACGAGGGCCCGCAGGGCGAGCAGTCCGTACGCCGCATGCTCCGCCACCCCTCGCAGACCGGCGGCTCCGACGGCATCTACGTGGGCGGCCACCCGCATCCGCGCGGCCACGGCGCGTTCGCCAGGTTCCTGGCCAGGCACGTCAGGGAGCTGGGCGACTGGACGTGGGAGCAGGCGGTGACGCACCTGTCGGCCCACCCGGCGCGCCGCTTCGGCCTGCTCGACCGGGGATTGCTGCGGCAGGGCTGCGCGGCGGACGTCGTGGTGTTCGACCCGGCCACGGTGACCGACCTCGCCACCTACCCGGCGCCGCGCACGCTCGCCGAGGGCGTGGACGACGTGCTGGTCTCGGGCGTGCCCGTGCTGACGCGCGGCGAGCTGACCGGGGCCACCCCCGGCCGGGCGCTGCGGCCGTGAGCGCGCGGCCGGAGAGCCTGGTTGGGATAGGGTCGGACCCGGACGAAGGGGGTGTGGTGCCGGCGATCCTCGGTCAGTCGGTCTTCGACGGCGGCCTTGAGTTTCCCGCCATGGTGGTGCACCGCGACGCGCTGGAGCACAACGTCGCCACGATGGCGGCCTTCGCCCGCGATCACGGCATGGAGCTGGCGCCGCACGCCAAGACGCACATGTCAGCGGAGATCGCCGCGATGCAGCTGTCCGCCGGCGCGTGGGGGCTCACGGTGGCGACGCTGCGGCAGGCCGCGACCGTCAGGGGCTTCGGCGTGGGCCGCGTCATGGTGGCCAACCAGGTGGTCGATCCCGCGGGGCTCGCCTGGGCGGCGGCCGAGCTGGACCGCGACCCCGGGTTCGAGCTGCTGAGCTTCGCCGACTCCGAGGCGGGGCTCGACCTGCTCGCCGGGCACGCGGGAGAACGGCCGTTCCGGGTGCTGGTCGAGCTGGGTCACGAGGGGGGCCGGGCCGGCTGCCGCTCGCTGGAGCGGCTGCTTGAGGTGGCCGCGTACGCGCAGCGCACGCCAGGCGTGGAGCTGGCCGGGGTGGCGGGCTACGAGGGCGGGCTGAACAGCGCGGAAGACGTCCGGAAGTATCTGGCGGCGCTGCAGGACGCCGTCGAGTACGTCCGGCTCAAGCGTCCCATCCTGACCGTCGGCGGCAGCCAGTGGTTCGACGTGATCGGCCGCGAGCTGGTCGCCACCCAGGCGCGGATCCTGCTGCGCAGCGGCGCGTACGTCACCCACGACGACGGCTTCTACCGCGAGCGCACCCCGTTCAACCGCATCGACGGCGAGCTGCGCCCCGCGCTGGAGGTGTGGGCGCACGTGCTGTCCACCCCCGAGCCCGGCCTGGCCATCGTCGGCATGGGCAAGCGCGACGCCCCCTACGACGAGGGCCTGCCGATCCCGCGCCGCGGCGGCGTCACGATCATGAAGATGCAGGACCAGCACACCGTGGTCCGCGCCGCCGGGCTCAAGCCGGGCGATCTGCTGGCCTTCGGCATCTCCCACCCCTGCACCGCCTTCGACAAGTGGCGCGTGCTACCGCTGGTGGACCGGGATTACCGTGTCGTTGGCACGATACGCACCAACTTTTAGGGAGATCTCGTGAAAAAGGAGCTCAGGACCACAGAGGGCGCCGCCCCGGTCGGCGCCTACTCCCAGGGGCTCGTGGTCGGCGACTTCGTCTTCACCTCCGGCATGGGCCCGCTCGACCCCCACACCGGCGAAGTCGTCGGCGACGACGTCGCCACCCAGACCCACCAGGTGATGCGCAACCTCGGCGCGATCCTCGCCGCCCACGGGCTCGGCTACGACGACGTCATCAAGGCAACCGTGCACCTCCAGCACGTCAAGCGCGACTTCGCCGCCTACAACGAGGTCTACAAGTCCTACTTCAACCAGCCGTACCCGGTGCGCACCACCGTGGGCTCCGAGCTGATGGACATCCTGGTCGAGATCGACTTCGTCGCGCACAAGGGCGCCTGAGGCGCGGCTGTGGACAGTTCGGTGTACGTCTTCGTCGAGGACCTGCGCGGCGAGGGCGTCGAGCGGGTGCTCGACAGGCTCAGCGGTTACGGCGTGTCCGGCGTCACCGTCGGCGCCGTCCACCACGCCTCACGCGACGTCACCCCCCACGGGCTGTCCCGGCTGACCCTGCGCCACGACGGCACCCACTTCACGCCGCCGCCCGAGCTGTTCGACGGGCTGCGGCTGCGGCCCGTGCCCGGCTACACCGACGCGCTCGACGGGCTGGCCGAGGCGTGCGCGAAGCGGTCGATGAAGCTGCACGCCTGGACGGTCTTCCTGCGCAACGCCACCCTCGGCACCGCCCATCCCGACGTGACCGTACGCGACTGCTTCGGCGACCGCGGCTCGCTCACCGACCTGTGCCCGGCGCACCCCGACGTGCGCGACTACGCCGTGGCGCTGGCCAGGGCGGTGGCGCGGCTCGGGGCCGACAGCGTGGTGGCCGAGTCGCTGCACTTCAGGCCGCTCAAGCCGCAGCGCTCGTTCGTGCCGCTCGGGCCGATGGATGCCTACCTGTTCGGGCTCTGCTTCTGCGACTACTGCCTGCGCCGGGCGACCGACCTGGGCGTGGACGCAGAGGTGGCGCGGGAGGAGTGCGCCCGCATCGTGGGCGGCGTCTTCGACGGTGACCCTCCCGCGCAGGGCGAGGTCACCAGGGCGGCGCTCACCGCGTACGCGGGGCCCGACGTGGTGGCCTACGCCCGCGCCCGCTCCGAGACCGTCACCACGCTGGTCTCCGAGGTGGCGTCGGCGGTGGCCGACGAGGGCTCGAAGCTGGTGTTCATCGACTCGACGGGGGCGGTCAAGGGATACGCCGACGGGCTGCCCACCCCCGGCCTGGCCGCTCACGACGCCTGGCAGTTCGGCGTCGACCTGGTGGCGCTGGGCGACCTCGTGCCGGCGTTCGGGGTGCTGGCGTACGCGCGGGACGCGGCGCGGGTGGCCGACGACGTGGGCGCCTACCTGCGGTCCGTGGGCAAGGACCGCGAGGTGCGTGCGGTGCTGCGGCCCGGCCACCCCGACAGCGACTCCACCGACCGGCTGATGGCCAAGGCACGCGGCGCCAAGGCGGCGGGGGCGATGGCGGTCGACTTCTACGCGTACGGGCTGGTGCCGTACCCGGTGCTCGACCGCATCCCGTCCGCGCTGGCCGAGGCGCCCTGACCGGGCCTCACTCGACCGGGCCTCACTCGATCGGGGCGGCCTGCGCGCCGAACATCGCCGCGGCCTCCCTGCCCCTCTCCTGGTTCTCCTCGACGTAGGGCCGCAGCTCCGACTCGTAGGCGGCGAAGGCCGCCGCGTGGTCGCCGCCCGACTCGGCCAGGCACCGAGCCAGGGTCCACGCGCCGATGAGGGCCTGCGAGGTGCCCATGCCGCTGGTGGGCGCCGCGCAGTAGCCGGCGTCGCCGACCAGCGCCACCCGGCCGCGCGACCAGCCGTCCAGGACGACCTGGCAGGAGGAGGCGAAGTACAGGTCGTCGGCCGCGCTCATCGCCTCCAGCAGCCTCGGCACCTCCCAGCCGCGTCCGGCGAACGCGTCGCGTACGGCCTGTTCCTGCGTACGGCGGTCGCGGTGGTCGAGGTCAGGGCCGTCGGTGGCGAAGGAGAGGCTGACCGTGAGCGGGGCCGCCGGGTCGTGACCGAACAGCAGCACCGCCGAGCCGGGTGAGGTCTGGATCAGCGAGCGGTGGTCGAGCCCGAGGTGGTTGGGGGCGCTGAAGCCGACGCCCGACATGCCGAGGTGGCGCAGCGCGCCCGGCTGCGGGCCGAAGGCCAGCCGCCGGACGATGGAGTGCACGCCGTCGGCGCCGATCACCAGGTCGAAGTCGCGGGTCCCGGCGCGCTCGAACGCGACCGTGACGCCGGTGTCGTGCTGGGTCATCGCGGTGATGGAGTCGTCGAAGACGTACGTCACGTCGTCCGCGGTGCGGCGGTGCAGGATCCTCGTCAGCTCGCGCTTCGGCACCTCCAGCTCGCCGGCGAACGTCTCGCTGGGCAGCTCGGCGAGCACCTCGCCGTGCTCGTCCACCATCGTCGTGCCGCGCATCATCGTCTCGTGGGCGCGGACCTCGTCGAGCACGCCCATGTCCGCGAGCACGTCGAGCGCCCGGCCGCGGAAGTCCACCCCGTAGCCGCTGTCGCGCAGATGCGGGGCGCGCTCGACCACGGTCACGGAGCAGCCGTGGCGGTGCAGGAAGTACGCGAGTGCGGGGCCGGCCACGCTGGCGCCCGAGATCAGAACCGTCGTCATGGGGCCCGACTGTACGCGCGTCTTGTCCATTTGGTCAAACCATTTGGGCAAATATCTCGGTATGCTGCCGGGCATGGGAAACCGGGAGGATCTGCTGGCGGGCGCCAAGCGCTGCCTGATCGAGCGCGGGTGGGCCCGTACGACCGTGCGCGACATCGCCGCGGCCGCCGGCGTCAGCCACGCCGCCATCGGCTACCACTTCGGCTCGAAGGAGGCGCTGCTCACCCAGGCCCTGGTCGAGGCCGTGGACGAGCTCGCGGAAGAGCTGGCCCGCCGGGCCCCGACGGACCGGTCTGAGGAGCACTGGCAGGCGCTGATCGACAGCTTCACCACGCACCGGGCGCTGTGGGTGGCTCAGCTCGAAGCCGCGGTGCAGGCCGAACGCTCACCCGAGGTCCGCGAGCACCTCGCGAAGGGCCAGCGGCTGGGACGGGAGGGGATGGGCGGCTCGGTCCCGCTCGCCCTGGTGAGCGGCCTGATGCTGCAGTGGCTCGTGGACCCCGGCCACGCACCGTCCGCCGCGGACGTGGTCAGCGAACTGCGCTCACTCCAGGGGCTGTGACCCGCGCCGGTCACCTGCCCGGCCCAGGGGCACGAGGGTCACGCGCGCCCGCGCCGGCGCACGCCACGAGCCGGCTTGACCAGCGGGCGTTATGGGGTCAGCCTGGCCGGTGCACGCCGTCGAGCACCAGGGCGACGGCTTCGGCGGCGAAGCCGTCGCCGACCTTCATGCCGCGCAGCACGGCCCGCATCCACACCGCCCCGGCCAGCAGGTCCATGATGAGCAGCGGGTCGGCGGAGCCGGGCAGCTCGCCCCTGCGCGCCGCGCGTTCGAAGACCGCGCGCTCCCTGGCGAACCGGTCGGCGAAGAACCGCCGCCCGTCCAGCTCGGGATGGCGTACGGCGGCGGCCAGCGCGGCCACGGCGATGTCGCTGCCCGGCGGCTCGGTCAGCAGCCGCCGCACCCCCTCGACCAGCGCGACCAGGTCACCCCGCAGGCTCCCTGTGTCGGGCACGGTGAACCCCAGCACGTCGGACTCCACCAGCGCCGCCCCCAGCAGCGCCGCCTTCGACGGCCACCACCGGTAGATCGTGGTCTTGTTGACCCCCGACCGCTCGGCGACCCCCTCGACGGTCAGCCCGTCATAGCCCCGCTCGGCCACCAGCCGCAGGGTCGCGTCGAAGATCTCCCGCTGTTTCCTGGGTGCCATGAAGGTCATTCTCTCGCCGCGAACGCGGTGAGGACGCCCAGGCCCAGGTAGACGGTGCCGCTGACGTACTTCAGGGTCTTGGCGGCGCGGGTGAGGCGGCGGGAGAGGGCGCCGGCGGTGACGGCGTACAGGATGTCGGAGATCAGGCCGAGCAGCAGCAGCGTGAGGCCGAACACCACCACCTGGAGTGCGGGCGAGCCCGCGTCCGGGTCCACGAAGTGCGGCAGGAACGCCAGGAAGAACAGCGCCACCTTCGGGTTCAGCACGTTGACCAGCACGCCTTCGAGGAACACCTTGCCCAGCGGCTGCGGCTCGGGCGGGCCGGCCTGCTGGTCCTTGGCGGTGAACGCGCGGATGCCCAGGTAGACGAGGTAGGCGACGCCGGCCCACTTGATGACGGCGAACAGCGTGGCGGACTGCGCGATGACGTACGACAGGCCCAGGGCGGCGGCCGCGATGTGCACGAGCGTGCCGGCCTCCACGCCGAACGCGCTGGCCAGGCCGGCCGCCCGGCCCTGGGAGAGGCCGCGCGCGGTGATGTAGAGGTGGTTGGGGCCGGGGATGAGGACCAGGGCGAGGCTGGCCGTCACGAAGACGGCGAAGGTGGAGGGAGCTATCACGGAAGAGCAATCTAGGCCGGGTTTGGTCCGTCCAGGAGGGCCAATCCCGTGGGCGTTCCGTGGACCAATTTGTGGTCGGGCGAGCGTGGCATAGTTTGCAGACGTGAATGGTCTACTCGTCGGGCGCTCTGCTGAGCTGGCCGGACTCCTGCGGGCGCTGAGCTCGGCCGCCGATGGCGTGGCCGGCGTGGCGCTCGTCGGTGGAGACGCCGGCATCGGCAAGACCCGGCTCGCCGCCGAGCTGGCCGCCGCGGCCCGCACGCGCGGCTTCAACGTCCTGGTCGGCCAGTGCGCCGAGCTGGGTGACGCGCTGCCCTACCTGCCGCTGGCCGACGCGCTGCGCGGCGCCGAGCCCGTCGTGCGCGAGGCCGCCGCCGCCCACCCCATGCTGGGCCAGCTGCTGCCCGGCACGGAGAGCGCGCCGTCCGCCGGGCTCACCCAGCAGCGGCTGTTCGGCTCGCTGCTCGGGCTGCTGGCCGACGTGCAGCCGGTGCTGTTCGTCATCGAGGACCTTCACTGGGCCGACCGCTCCACCCGTGACCTGCTGGTCTTCCTCAGCCGCATGCTGCAGAGCGAGCGGGTCTGCGTGGTCGGCACCTACCGCACCGACGACCTGCACCGCCGCCACCCGCTCAGGCCCGTCCTCGCCGAGCTCAAGCGGCTGCCCACGGTGACGAGCGTGGAGCTGGGGCCGCTGGGCGCGGGCGAGATGGCCGACTACGTCGCCACGCTGGGCGAGATCGACGCGCAGAGCCTCGGGCTCATCGTCTCCCGGGCCGACGGCAACCCGTTCTACGCCGAAGAGCTCCACGCCGCCATGGCCGAGGGCGACAGCCTGCCCGACGAGCTGGCCAGCCTGCTGCTGTCCAGGGTCGAGGTGCTGTCGGAGGCCGGGCAGCAGGTGCTGCGGGCCGCCGCCGTGGCCGGCCGCCGGGTCGAGGACGACCTGCTGCGCGAGGTGTCGGGGCTGCCGCTCGCCGAGTTCGAGGAGGCGGTCAGGGAGATCGTCTCGCGCGGCCTGCTCAAAGTACGCGGCCACGGCTACGCCTTCCGCCACGCCCTGCTCCAGGAGGCCGTCTACACCGACCTGCTGCCGGGCGAGCGCACCCGGCTGCACGCCGCGTTCGCCCGCCTGCTCACCTCGCCGGCCGAGCTGGCCCATCACCACCTGGCCAGTCATGATCTGGCGGGCGCGTTCGCCGCCTCGGTCGAGGCGGGCAGGGCGGCCGAGCGGCTCGGCGCGCCCGCAGAAGCCCACAGCCACTACGACCGCGCGCTGTCCCTGTGGGAGCGGGTCGAGGACGCCGCCCGGCTGGCCGGGGCGAGCCGGGCCGAGCTGGCCTTCCGCAGCGCGGTCATGGCCGCCGACAGCGGCGACAAGCACCGCGCCGTGGCGCAGCTCCGCGTGCTGCCGCAGACGTCCGAGGTGAGCGAGCGGCTCGCCTACTACCTCTACGAGATCGACGACGAGGCCACCGCGGCCGAGGTGGCCGAGCGCGCCGTCGAGAGCGCGGACGAGCCGGCGGCGCTCTCCCGTGCCATGGCCACCCACGCCCGCGCGCTGCTGTGGGGCCCGCGCCACCAAGAGGTCGAAGAGCTGGCCACGAAGGCGCTCGAGCTGGCCCGCACGGCCGGCGCCAGAGACGCCGAGGTCGGGGCGCTGCTCACGCTGGCCACGTCCGTCGAGCTGCGCGGCGACATGCACCGCGCGCACGAGCTGGTCGAGAAGGCCACGGCAGGGCCCACCGGCGACCTCGCGATGGACCTGCGGGCCCGCTTCCACCACGCCCGCATCCACTACGAGCAGGGCGTGCTCGAACACGCCGCCGAGGTGGCCGACGACGGCATCCGGCTGGCCTCCGACACCGGGCTCATGTGGAGCACCTACGGCACCGACCTGCGGTTCCTGCGCTTCCTCATCCACTACGTCGCCGGCGAGTGGGACGCGGCGGAGACGATGGCGGCCGGGTTCGGCGCCAGGGTGGGCACGGTGCCGGAGGCGATCCTGTCGTCGTTCGCGCTGTTCGTCGAGGTGGCACGCGACCTGCCCGTGGTCGAGTCGCGGCTGAGCTGGCTGCGGCCGTTCTGGTCCGACCCGCTCGCCTCCTACATGTCGCGGGGGCTCGCGGCCGAGCACGCGCTGTGGCACGGCGACCCCGCCACAGCGCTCGACCACGTACGCGCGGTCCTCCCGGCGCAGATGCCCGGCGAGTCGGGCAACGTCCGCATGGCCGCCATCGGCCTGTGGGCCCTGGCCGAGCTCGGCACCACCGAGGGCGCCGACGACCTGCGCGCCCAGGCCAGGCTGGCCGTCGAGTCGGGCCCCACCGGCGGAGGCGGCCACCTCGGGCCCGAGGGCCGCGCGTGGGCGCTGCGCGTCGAGGCCGAGTGGCACCGCGTGCACGGGCGGCTCGACGTCGAGCTGTGCCGGCGCGTGGTCGAGGCGTTCGACTACGGCTTCGTCTACGAGGCCGCGCGGGCCCGCTGGCGGCTGGCCGAGGCGCTGCTCGCGGCGGGCGAGCGCGACGCGGCCCAGGCGGAGTGGGAGCAGGCCAGGGAGGCGGCGGGCAAGCTGCGGGCCGTGCCGCTGGAGAGCGCGCTGCTCGACTTCGGGCGGCGCGCCCGCTTCGGCTCATCCGGCGGGCAGAGCGCCGCCCCGCAGGGTGAGCTGACGGCCAGGGAGGCCGAGGTGCTGCGGCTGGTGGCCGAGGGGCTGACCAACAGGGAGATCGCCGAGCGGCTGTTCATCGCCCACAAGACGGTCAGCGTCCACGTGTCCAACATCCTCGGCAAGCTCGGCGTCTCCACCCGCACCCAGGCCGCCGCCACCGCCCGCCGCATCGGCCTGCTGCCCTAGACGGTCACCCGCCCAGTGCCGCGCGCTGCTCCGGGGTGAGCGGGCGGGTCGGCACGCCGCGCAGGAGGAGGAAGAGCTTGGCGGTCTCCTCCAGCTCCTCCACGGCGTCCAGGGCCGCGCCCAGGCTCGCGCCCGCGACGATCGGGCCGTGGTTGCTCAGCAGCAGCGCCCGGTGCGTACGCGCCTTCTCCTCCGCTGCCGGGCCCAGCGCCGCGTCGCCGGGCGCGTAGTAGGGCAGCAGCGGCAGCCGGCCGACCCGCATCGCGAAGTACGCGGTCAGCGGCGGCAGCGCGTCGTCCGGGTCGAGGCCGTCCATGCAGGACACGGCGGCCGCGCACGTGGAGTGCGTGTGCACCACCGCTTGCGCGTCCGGCCTGGCCCGCAGCAGCGCGGCGTGCAGGAACGCCTCCTTCGACGGCTTCGGCCCGCCCACGTGCGCGCCGCTCAGGTCGATCAGCGACAGGTCGGCGGCCTCGACCGTGCCCAGGCTGGAGCCGGTGGGGGTGACGAGGACGCGGTCGCCGACGCGTACGGACAGGTTGCCGGTGCTGCCGTGGGTCAGGCCGCGCGCGAACAGCGAGCGGGCGGCGGCCACGATGCTCAGGCGTTCCTTCTCGAAGGTCATCGGGACGCCTCCAGCAGCAGGCCGGGCTCGCCGAAGTTGCCGGACTTCAGCAGCAGCGAGAAACCGTTCGGGGTGTGGATCCATGGCACGCCGCGCGCCGCCTCCGCGCCGATCACGCCGCCCGGCGCGCCGAGCGCGCTCACCACGGCGCCCGAGGTCTCGCCGCCGGCCGAGATGACCCGGGTGACGCCCCGCTCCACGAGGCCGCGGGCGACGGCTCCGAGCGCCTGCTCCAGGATGCCGGCCGAGCGTTCCGTGCCGAGCGTCTGCTGGACGCGGCGCAGCGCCACCGGCTCCAGCGAGGAGTAGATGAGGGGCGCGCCCGCGCCGGGCGGCAGCCGGTCGTACCAGGCCAGGGCGCCGTGGGCCAGCGAGGCAGGGTCGCGGTCGGCCAGCGCGTCCAGCCGGTACGCCGGCCTGCCCGCCTCGATCATGACGGCGACCTGCTCCAGCGTACGGGCCGAGCAACTGCCGGCGAGCACCACGGCGGGCCCGGAAGGCTCAGGCGCGGGCGGCTCGCCGCCCTCGGCACGCGCGTGCGCCGCCGCCAGCCCGCCGGCCAGGCCCGCCGCGCCCGCCACCAGCCGCGCCCCCGCCAGCGCCCGCCCCGCCACCTCCAGGTCGGAGTCCTCCAGGGCGTCCACGAAGACGTAGCGCACGCCGTGCTCGCGCAGCTCGGCCAGCCGCTGCTGGACCGCGTGGCCGCGTACCTGGCCGAGCGTCACCACCCCCGCCCGGTACGCGCTCTGCGCCTCCAGCAGCCGCGGCAGGTACGAGTCGGTCATCGGCGTGAGCGGGTGGTCGCGCATGTGCGACTCGCCCAGCAGC
Organism: Nonomuraea sp. NPDC004580; assembly: GCF_040609855.1. Classification (NCBI taxonomy): domain Bacteria; kingdom Bacillati; phylum Actinomycetota; class Actinomycetes; order Streptosporangiales; family Streptosporangiaceae; genus Nonomuraea; species Nonomuraea sp. NPDC004580. Next base: position 439,397 of record NZ_JBEXLH010000001.1, read on the forward strand.
ACGTCACCGACGAACAGATAGCCGTTGTACTGCGTGCGGCCGTGCTCGGGCGAGCTGGGCGTCATCGCGACCAGCGGCACCTCCATGGCGTCGGCCAGCGCGTCCAGCACCGGCCCGATGTTGCCGTCACGGGTGGAGTCGAACGTCGAGCAGTACTTGAAGTAGACCTGCCGCGCCGCGCCGTGCGCCCGCAGCCACCGCAGCGCGCGCAGCGACCGCGCCACCGCGTCGGCCTTGGGGATCGTACGGGTCTTGAGCGCGATCACGACGGCGTCGTGCTCGGGCGGCTCGGTGCCCTGGGGCGGCAGCCCGAAGTAAAGGACGGTACGCAGGCCGCGGCGGCGCATCGCCACGGCCACGTCGGTGGCGCCGGTGAAGTCGTCGGCGATGGCGCCGATCATGGACGCCCCTCGGTGCGGGGGAGGTGGTCGAACATGAAGCCGACGTTATCGGCGCGAAAGTGGATCAATGACGACGGGGCGGAGTCGTCAGCTCGTGATCGTGGCGTCACGGATCCTGAAGTAGGACGTGTGGTCGGTCTGCAGGTACGCGTGGAAGCCCGGCGCCTTCTCCCCGGCCGTCTTGTCGGCGGTGACGATGGTCACCACCACGTACTTCCTGGACGCGCCCGAGAGGATCTTGCCGTACACGTAGTCGGAGTGCGCCTTGTCCTGGCGCCACGTGACCGCGTCCGACGAGAGCTTCGACAGGCGGTCGGCGGTGGTCTTGGCGGCCTGGTCGCTGGGGAACTCCATGATCAGCTGGACCGCCTTGAGGTGGCCGTTGTAGGCCGAGTACGCGAGCTGGACCGCGCGCTCGCACTTGTTCTTGCGCAGGACGCCGCCCTTGCCGTCCACCGGGGTGCACGTGTCGTAGGTCCAGCCGGCGACCTTGTCCGCCTTGAACTTGACCGTGCCCAGCGCGAAGTTCCAGTCGTCGAACTCGTCGTCGGTGATGGGGGAGCCGGGCTGGACCTGCCTCTTGGACGAGGTCGTGGTGGGGGACGGGGACGGGCTGGGCGTCTTCTCCTCGGTCTTCGAGGGCTTCGGGGTGGACGAGGTCGTGGGCAGGGCCACCTTGGCCGCGGGGTCGTCGCGGTTCAGGTAGAGGTAGGTGCCGACGCCCGCCAGAGCCAGCACGATGAGGCTGACCAGGCTCAGGACGGCGATGAGGACGCCCTTGCCGCTGCTCGAACCGGCCGGAGGCCCGTAGGGAGGGCCGCCCTGGCCGTAGGGCGGCTGGGTGTAACCCTGCTGCTGGTAGGCGGGCTGGGTGTTGGCGCCCTGATGGTGACCGGGCTGCGTGGCACCCGGGCCGGGCGGCCCGTAGCCCTGCTGCCCGTAGCCCTGCTGCCCGTAGCCGGGCTGGCCGTGATCAGGCTGGCCGTGATCAGGCTGGGGCCGGCCATAGCTCTGTGGAGGGCCGTATGGCGACTGGCCGTACTCCGGCTGTCCCGGCTGTCCCGGCTGGTTCGGGTGGGGTGGGCCGTAGGGCTGCGGGGGGCCGTACCCTTGCGGCGCCCCCTGGCCTGGCGCGCCGCCCCACGGGCCAGGCTGCGGGGGCTGCGGCTGCGGAGGGTATGCCATCCCCCCATTGTGGGGCAGCCCCTCACCTTCTGCCCCAAAGACCCCACCAATTGTGATGCCACGGCATGTCCTGGCTATGGCCCGTCGAGTACGTCCTACGCCGCGTCACCACCTGGAGCCGGCGCCTGGCGGCGGAACCTGCCGGGCGCGACGCCGTACTCGCGCTTGAAGGCGTTGCCGAACGCGAACTCCGAGCCGTAACCGACCCGCTCGGCCACCTCGGAGACCGGCGCGTCCGACTCGAGCAGCAGCCGCGCCGCCGTCGCGAGCCGCCACGACGTCAGGTACGCCAGCGGCGGCATCCCCACCAGCTCGGTGAAGCGACGGGCGAAGCCGGCCCGCGACAGGCCCGCCTGGGCGCCCAGCGACTCGACCGTCCAGCGGCGGTCGGGGGCGCGGTGCATGGCGTCGAGCGCGGGCCCGATGGCCGGGTCGGAGAGCGCGGCGGCCCAGCCACCGCACGTGCAGAGCTCGTTGGAGCTGAACCAGGCGCGCAGGACGTAGAGCTGCACGGCGTCGAGCAGGGAGGCCACGATCGTGTCGGCGCCTGGACGCGGGTTGTCGATCTCGCCGGCCAGCAGCTCGACGGCCGCGCGCAGCTCGGGGCGGCAGCCGAGGGTCGCGGGGAGGTGGATCACGGCCGGCAGCGAGCGCAGGATGGGGTGCGACACGCGGACGTCCAGCCGGTAGCCGCAGGTCAGGGTGACGGTCTCGGCGCCCGTGCCGCCCATGCCCGCCGAGGTGAACAGCTCGGGGTCGTCGTGGCTGCAGCCGCCGGGCGGTGGCAGCGGCTTCTCCGGGTCGTCGGTCAGCCCGTACGCGTCGCCGTGCGGAAGAAACACCACGTCGCCCACGCTGAGCGGGATGGGCTCGCCCGTGCTCGGGGCGAACCAGCAGGAACCGCGCAGCACGATGTGGAAGCTGGCCGAGCCGGGGGCGGAGGGGAACGCGTGGCTCCAGGGGGCGCGCCAGGAGATGCGGGCCGAGATCGGGCGGCCGGTCCGCATGAGGGCGACGACGTCGCTCAGGAGATCCATGCATGCAGTCTAAGAGCGTAGACGCTGACGTATAAAACGTGGACACCAGCGCATTCACCATCTCAGCACTACTGCCTACGGTGGTCAGCGGGCGGAAAACCCTTTGAGAGAGGAACGTTGACATGCCGAAGGTGGGCATCATCCTGGGCAGCACGCGTCCCGGACGCAACGGCGAGGCGGTGGCGCGCTGGGTGCACGAGCTGGCGGCCAAGCGCGGCGACGCCGAGTACCAGGTGCTCGATCTGCAGGACTACGACCTGCGCCACCTGGACGAGCCGACCCCCGCGGCCGCCGGGGTATACCACCACGACCACACCAAGAGCTGGTCGGCGGCCGTGGCGCCGCTGGACGCGTTCGTCTTCGTGACGCCCGAGTACAACCACTCGATCCCCGGCGTGCTCAAGGACGCGATCGACTTCCTGTACGAGGAGTGGGCGAACAAGGCGGCCGGGTTCGTCAGCTATGGGGTGGACGGTGGGGTGCGGTCCGTCGGGCACCTGCGGGACATCCTGGCGACGCTGCGGGTGGCGACCGTACAGATGTATGTGGCGCTCTCGGTCGCCACCGACTTCGAGAACTTCTCCGACTTCAGGCCCGCCGCCGGGCATGAGGAACGGCTGAACACCATGCTCGACCAGCTGCTGGAGTGGGATGCCGCGCTTCAGCCGCTGAGAGGATGACCTGAAAGAGGTATCTCTCCGGACAGTCGCCCCCCTCTACGAGAGCACGATCGTGAGCACGGGACCGCGCCCTCACGAGCCGGGGCGCCCGCGCCCGCCCGCAGGATCAGGCCGACCCCGACCGCATGGGTTCGTCGGACGGGCTGCTGCGCACCTTTATGGACATCGGCGCACTGCTGGCCGCCGCTGATGTAACCCATCATGGCCGTCGCCACCCTCGGCCCGCGTACCGCGGCCGGGGCGTGACCCACATCGTGCTCACGGGCGTGGCCACGAGCATCGGGCACCACCGCCGACGTCCTCGCCCTCCTGGCGAAGACCGGCTGAAGCGCCGGGCCGCCGCCCTTCGTGAGGGCGGCGGCGAGAACCGTCAGAGGGAGATGGCCTCCGGGCCCAGGAGGGCCTTGATGTCGGCGGCGAAGCTGGGTGCGGCGTTGACCGGCCACTCCGGCAGGGCCATGACCATCGTCTTGCCGGCCGGCCGGCGCAGGTTGATCTGGAGCGGGACCTGGCCCTGGTGGGTCTTCAGCACCTGGCGGAGCTCGTCGAGGAGGCTCGGCGTGATGCGTTCCTCGCGGAGCTGCAGGGTGATCGGGGCGCCGTTCTCGCTGTTGACGCCGGAGACGTCGATGAGCGTCATGTCCTGGGCGAAGACGCTGATCGCGCCGTCGCGGTTGTTGATCTGGCCGCGTACGGACACCACGATGTCGGGCCGCAGCTCGGGCCCGTACAGCTCGTAGTTGCGCGGGAAGAACAGGCACTCGACGGCGGCGTCCATGTCCTCGACGGTGATGATCGCCCAGGTGTTGCCGGCCTTGTTGACCCGCCGGTCGACCTTGGTGACGAGGCCCGCGACCTGGACGTCGCCGCGGTCCTCGCGGCCGCTGTCGAGCAGGTCGGCGATGGTGGTGTCGCGGTTGCGCGCGAGCAGGCGCTCGGTGCCGGCCAGCGGGTGGTCGGACACGTAGAGGCCGAGCATCTCGCGTTCGAAGTCGAGCTTGGTCTTCTTGTCCCACTCGCCCTCGGGCACGGCGATGGAGAACACCTCGTCGTCGCCGTCGTCGGCCAGGCCGCCGAACAGGGAGTCCTGGCCGTGGGCCTCGTTCTTCTTGATGTCGATGACGGACTCGACGGCCTGCTCGTGGATCATCAGCAGGCCCTTGCGCGGGTGGTCGAGCGAGTCGAACCCGCCCGCCTTGATCAGCGATTCGATGACCCTCTTGTTGCAGGCGGTCAGCGGCACCTTGGCGAGGAAGTCGTTGAAGTCGGTGAAGCGGCCCTTCTCGGTGCGGGCCTTGACGATGCCGTCCACGACGTTCTCGCCGACGTTGCGTACGGCGCCCATGCCGAAGCGGACCTGGGTGTCACCGACGGCGACGAAGTCGAGCTGGGAGTCGTTGACGTCGGGCGGCAGCACCTGGATGCCCATCTTGCGGCACTCGGCGAGGTAGACGGCCGCCTTGTCCTTGTCGTCGCCGACGGAGGTGAGCAGGGCGGCCATGTACTCGGCGGGGTAGTTGGCCTTGAGGTAGGCGGTCCAGTAGGCGACGAGGCCGTAGCCGGCGGTGTGGGACTTGTTGAAGGCGTAGCCGGAGAACGGCAGCATGACGTCCCAGAGCGCCTGGATGGCCTCGTCGGAGTAGCCGTTGCCGCGCATGCCGGCCTGGAAGTTCTCGAACTCCTTGGCCAGGATCTCGGGCTTCTTCTTACCCATGGCGCGGCGCAGCAGGTCGGCGCCGCCGAGCGAGTAGCCGGCCAGCTCGCGGGCCACCGCCATGATCTGCTCCTGGTAGACGAGCAGGTGGAAGGTGGGGCCGAGGATCGGCTCGAGCGCCTCTTTCAGCTCGGGGTGGATCGGCTCGATGTCCTGGCGGCCGTTCTTGCGGTGGGCGTAGTTGGTGTGGGCGTTGGCCGCCATCGGGCCGGGCCGGTAGAGGGCGAGGACTGCCGCGATGTCCTCGAACCGGGTCGGCTCCATGAGCTTGAGCAGGGAGCGCATGGGCCCGCCGTCGAGCTGGAACACGCCCAGCGTGTCGCCCCTGGCCATGAGCTGGTAGGTGGTGGCGTCGTCGAGCGGGATGGTGAGCGTGTCGAGCTCGATGCCGCGGTTCTGCTTGATGATCTTGATGGCGTGGTCGATGATGCCCAGGTTCCGCAGACCCAGGAAGTCCATCTTGACCAGGCCCATGTCCTCACACGACGGGTAGTCGAACCCGGTGATGACCACGCCGTCCTTGTCACGCATGTGCATGGGGATCAGGTCGAGCAGCGGCGTGGAGGACAGGATGACCGCCGCCGCGTGCACGCCGGTGCCGCGGATCAGGCCCTCGATGCCGCGCCCGGTGTCGATGACCTTGCGGACGTCGGGGTCGGAGTCGTAGAGGGCGCGGATCTCGGTGCCCTCGATGTAGCGAGGGTGCTCCTCGTTGAACAGGTCGGCCAGCGGCACGCCCTTGCCCATGACGTCCGGCGGCATCGCCTTGGTGATCTTGTCACCCATGGCGAACGGGTAGCCGAGGATGCGGCTGGAGTCCTTGACGGCGGCCTTCGCCTTGATCGTGCCGAACGTGTTGACCTGGGCGGTGTACTCGCTGCCGTACTTCTGGGTGACGTAGGCCACCATGCGGTCGCGCTGGCGGTCGTCGAAGTCGAGGTCGATGTCGGGCGGGTTGATGCGCTCCGGGTTGAGGAACCGCTCGAACAGCAGGCCGTGCTCCAGCGGGTCGAGCTCGGTGATGCGGGTGGCGTAGGCCACGATCGAGCCGGTGGCGCTGCCTCGGCCGGGGCCGACCGGGATGCCGTTCTCGCGCGCGTAGCGGCAGATGTCGGCCACCACGAGGAAGTAGGAGGAGAAGCCCATCGGGCCGATGACCTTCATCTCCGTCTCGTAGCGCTCCGTCACCTCGGCGGGGACGGGCGTGCCGTAGCGCATCTCCAGGCCGCGCTCGACCTCCTTGCGCAGCCACGACTCCTGCGTCTCGCCCTCGGGCACGTCGGGGTAGTCGGGCATGCGGTCGACGTGGGCGAACACGTCGCCGTAGTCGCCGATCATCTCCGCGACCAGCAGCGTGTTGTCGCACGCCTCGGGCAGCTCGGGGAACAGGCGGTACATCTCGTCGGCCGGCTTGAGGTAGTAGCCGGAGCCGTTGAAGCGGAAGCGGTTGGGGTCGTCCTTGTTCTTGCCCACGCCGACGCACAGGAGGCTGTCGTGCGCGTCGGCCTGGTCCTCGGTGACGTAGTGGGAGTCGTTGGTGACCAGCAGCGGGATGTCGAGCTGCTTGGCCAGCCGCAGCAGGTCGTCGCGGACCTCGCGCTCGATGTCGATGCCGTGGTCCATCAGCTCCAGGAAGTAGTTCTCCTTGCCGAAGATCTCCTGGTATTCGCCGGCCACCCGCACGGCCTCGTCATATTGGCCGAGGCGGATGCGGGTCTGCACCGCGCCCGACGGGCAGCCGGTGGTGGCGATGATGCCCGAGGCGTACTGCGAGATGAGGTCTTTGTCCATGCGGGGCTTGGAGTAGTAGCCCTCGAAACTCGCCAGCGACGACAGCCGGAACAGATTGCGCAACCCGTCGGCGTCCTTGGCCCACATCGTCATGTGGGTGAACCGGCCGCCGCCCGAGACGTCTTTCCCGCCCTCGCCGTCGGCCACGCCGGTCTCGGCCCGCTGCCCCCAGAAGACCGGCTTCTTGACGAACCGGTTCTCCGGCGCGACATACGCCTCGATGCCGATGATCGGCTTGACCGGGGAGCCCGAGGCGACCTTCTGGAACTCGTACGCGCCGAACATGTTGCCGTGGTCGCTCATCGCGATCGCCGGCATCTCCAGCCGCTCGGCCTCCTTGAACAGCGGCTTCAGCTTCGCCGCGCCGTCGAGCATGCTGTATTCGGTGTGTACGTGCAGGTGCACGAAGGACTTGCTCACCCGGTCCCCTAACCTTCGCCCCGGCCAGACTTACCGCATGAGCCTATTCCGTCCCAGCCCTCACTCGAAGCGCCGGAGAGGCCTCCGGCGACGGCCGTGACCCGATCGGCTGAGGTCAGCCGTAGCGCGTCAGCTCGTGGAAGAAATCGGGGACGGTGGCCAGCTCCCGCGCGTCGCGGACGGTGTCGTAGACGTGCTTGGCGACGGCCAGGTCCAGCACGCCCAGACCGAACGGCGAGAAGATCACCGGCCGGTCGGCGGGCGGCCGCAGCGCGCCGGTGAGCACGTCGTACAGCGTGCCCGCGACGAAGCCCCGGTGCCCGGTCAGCTGCTCGGCGAGGTGCGGCGAGGTGCCGGCCTTCATGCAGTGCTCGACGTCGTCCACCACGTTCCACGCCGACACGATGATCTCCGGCGACAGGTCGCGCAGCGAGACGTGCAGCACCAGCGGGTCGTGCGCCAGCCAGGCGGGGTCGGTGACGTGCGGCTCGCCGGCGACGGTGGCGAAGACGACCAGCTCGTACGAGCGGATCAGCTCTTCTGCCGTGTCGCGGACCCGGACCTTGCCGGCCCCGGCGCGCTCCAGATAGTCACAGAACCCCCGCGCGTGCCCCGCCACCAGATCGTGCACGCCCACCTCGTCGAAGGAGAACCCGGCCGCCACCAGATAGGTGTGGATGTACCGGGCGATCAGTCCCGTCCCCACGAACCCCACCCGGGCCGGGAGCCGCCCCCGCGCCGCGCTCAGCTCGGCCGCCGCCAGGGCCGCCGACGCCGCCGTACGCGAAGCGCTGATGATCGAGCTCTCCAGGCAGGCGAACGGGTAGCCGGTCTCCGCGTCGTTGAGCACCAGCACCGCCGACGCCCTGGGCAGCCCGGTGGCGACGTTGCCGGGGAAGCTGGAGATCCACTTGATGCCGTGCACGCCGACGTCGCCCGCCACCGACGCGGGCAGGCCGATGATGCGGGAGGAGGGCCGGTCGGGGAAGCGCAGGAAGAAGGAGTCGGGGTTGACGGTGGCGCCGGCGCCGTGCAGCTCGTACGCGCGGCGCACCACGTCGATCACCACGGTCTCGTCACCCGACAGCGCGCGGTGCACCTGCGCTCCCGGGATGACGGCGAAGGACGGTGACGCATCCATGTGCGGGCTCCTGTTCATGAGAGGCAACGAGAGAGGGGAACGTGAGAGGGGAACGTGAGAGGGGAACGTGAGAGGGAAATAGGTCTAGGCCCACCGGAAGTCAGGGCATCGCTCCACTGACGGCCCTGCCGGGCGCGGGCATCGTGGGTGCATGACGAGATCGATAGGGAAGTTCTGCTTCCAGCACCGCTGGAAAGTGCTCATCGCCTCCCTCCTGTTGATGGTGGCGGGTTTCGCCGCGGCCGGGTCGGTCGTCGGCGGGATGTCCGCGGTGCAGCAGCAGAACGTCTCCGAGTCGTTGCAGGCCAGGCAGCTGCTGGGCGAGGGCGGCTCGCAGGTCGTGCTGCTGGTCGAGGGCGTGGACCCGCAGGCGGAGGCGACCAGGGCCGCGCTGGCCCGTACCGCCGCCGCCGTCCGCGGGCTGGAGGGCGTCACCGGCGTGGACGAGCCGCGCACCGCCTCCGACGGCAGCGGCGTCATGATGGCCGCCGGGATCTCCAGAACCGGGGAGGAGGCGACCGCCTTACGCGTCGCCGACGCCCTCAGGAGCGCCGGCGACGGCCTGCCGGGCGCGCGGGTGCGCATCGGCGGTGACGCCTGGCTGCGGTACCAGACCAAGATGGCCGCGCAGACCGACATGCGGGACGCCGAGTTCAAGGCGCTGCCGCTGACGTTCGTGGCCCTGGTGATCGTCTTCGGCGGGGTGGTCGCGGCCGGGCTGCCGCTGATCACCACCATCGTCAGCGTCGGCGCGGCCTTCGCGGTGCTGCTGGCCATCTCGCAGGTGATCCCGCTGGACGGCAACGTCACCACCGTGGTCACCCTGCTCGGGCTCGGCCTGTGCATCGACTACGGCCTCCTGCTCGTCGGCCGGTACCGCGAGGAGCTGGTACGCCCGTACCGGCGGGCCGCGGCGGCCGGGGGCACGCGGATCAGCCTGGAGGAGCGGGCCAAGGCGGTCGAGCGGACCTGGGCCACGGCCGGGCGCACGGTGATGTTCAGCGCGCTGACGGTCGCGGCGGCGCTGACCGGGCTCATGGCGTTCAACGCCGTCGGTCTGCGCGCGGTCGCCGCGGGCGGCGCCGCCGTCTCGCTGGTCGCCATGCTGACCGCGCTGACCATGGTGGCCGCGCTGATGCGGCTGTTCGGCGGGCGCATCCACCCCTCGCGGCGGGCGCTGCGCGGCGAGGACCGCGTCGGCGGGTTCTTCGAGCGGCTGATCGGCCGGGTGCAGCGCTTCCCCGTGCTGGTCGCGGTGGGCATCGTGGTCGTGCTGGTGGCGCTCGGCGCGCCGATGCTGAACGCCAAGCTCGCCCTGTCGGGCACCAAGATCCTGCCGCCCGACCTGGAGTCGGTGCAGGTGACGAACGTGCTGGCGGCGAAGTACGGGCGTACCGACCGGCCGGCCGTGCTCGTGCTGGCGCGGACCGAGCCGGAGCGGCTGCAGCAGTGGGCGGAGCGCTGGAAGGGCGATCCGGCGGTCGTCCGCGTGGAGACCGCGCGGCCCGACGGCCCTGGACTGTCGTCCGTGGCGCTGGCCGTGCGCGGCGACACCCAGGGCCCGCCCGCCCGCGAGCTGGTCGAGCGGGTCCGCGCGGACCGGCCCGGCGACTTCCGCATCTGGGTCGCCGGCCAGGCCGCCGAGCTGGTGGACGTCAACGCGCTGCTGCGCGACGGCATGCCGGTGGCGCTGAGCGTCACCGCCGCCGCGATGCTCGTGCTGCTCTTCCTGCTCAGCGGGTCGATCCTGGTGCCGCTGACCGCGGTCGCCATGGCGGTGGTCTCGCTCGGCGCCACGTTCGGGGTGCTCGTGCTGGTCTTCCAGGACGGCTGGCTGTCCGGTGCGCTGGACACGCTGACCGTCGGAGGGCTGGATCCGTTCGCTCTCGCGGTCATCTTCGCCTTCGCGTTCGGTCTCTCGATCGACTACGAGGTGTTCCTGCTGGGCCGGATCAGGGAGCACGTGGACGAGGGCCTCGGCACCCGCGCGGCGGTCCGGGCCGGCGTGCGCGACACCGGGCGGATCATCACCTCGGCCGCGCTGCTGATGCTGGTGGTGTTCGGCACGTTCGGCATGGCCAGGATGGGCGACATCGAGCAGATCGGCATCGGGTTGTTCGTGGCCGTGCTGGTGGACGCCACCCTCGTCAGGTGCCTGCTGGTGCCGTCGGTGATGACGCTGATGGGCCGGGCCAACTGGTGGGCCCCGGGGCCGCTGCGCCGCCTGCACGCCCGGTTCGGGCTGCGGGAGGCGGAGCCCGCGCCACGCCCGCTCATCGAGGTGGGTCAGTCGGCGCGGACAGGGGGCTGAGGTGACCGCACACGCGGGGTCCGCCGGCCGGACGACCGGCGGACCGCACCGGTCACCAGCGCCATTCGCGCTGGTCGAGCAGGTGCTCGGCGGTGACGCCGTGCGCCTTCGCCCAGCTCAGGAACTCGTCGATCTGCTGCAGCTGGTACGAGCTCTCGTTGTAGCTGGTCGCCATGACGTGCCCCAGCCAGCTCTCCTCGCCCATGGCGTAGATGTACGCCTCGCGGGTGCCCAGCTCGGTCACGATGTCGGCCGCCTGCGCGGCGTCGGAGCCGGAGAGCTTGCGCGAGTCGCTCATCCGCTTGGGCACCGGCCGGGTCAGCAGCGCCTGGTAGAGCCAGGTCAGCGGCGCGCCGTCGCACTCCATGCCGAGGAAGGCCATGTCGGCCGTCCCCAGGTGGGAGCGGACGTGCCGGTAGAGCGCCGGGTCCACGCCGGAGGAGTCGGCCCCGACGAAGACGGACCGGCCGGCCAGGCGGATCCAGTAGGTGGACTTGGCGCGGATGTCGAGGCTGGCGTGCTCGCCGAGGAACGGCGCGGCCACCACCTCGCCGCCGGGGAAGGCCACCTCGTCGAAGGTGTCGACCTCGGTGACGTCCATGCCGAGCCGGCGCAGGTAGAGCGCGAGCGACGGGTCGGACAGGTTGCCGCCGGAGGAGCGCGGCACCACGACCGTGCCGATGCGGCCCCGCAACTGCAGCAGCGACTCCAGCACGATGTGGTCCTGGTGGCCGTGCGTGATCAGTGCGAGGTCGATGTGGTCGGGCAGGTCGTCGTAGGTGTAGCGGCCGGACGCCGTGGAGTCGCCGCTGATGAACGGGTCGGTGATGATCGCCGCCTCCGGCGACTGCAGCACCAGGCAGGCGTGGCCGAAGTAGCGGACCCGGCCGCCCGACTCGATGTGCCGCTCCGGCCGCCCGGGAGGCTCGGGCGCGAGCAGCCGGGCGAGGCCCGCGGCGGTCTCGTCGTCGGAGATCTCCAGCGCCTCACGCAGCGCGGCCGGCGTGGTGGGCCGCAGCCGGGCGCCGAACAGCGCGTCGATGCCCTGGTGCCGGAACGGCAGCGGCAGGTCCACCACGCCCGGGTTCGGCAGGCGCGGAGTGCTGAGGATGAACGGCCGCTCGATCCCGGTCTCCAGCGACAGCTGCACCGACTGGCGCGCCTCGATGAAGGCCGGGCTGTGGTAGATCAGCGGCTCGAGGAAGCGCAGCGACGGCTGGTTGTAGGTGTCGTAGACCAGCTCGACCAGGCCGGACAGGGCGGGCGGCAGCTTGGCGTAGAGCGGGGTGAGGTCGAAGCCGGTGGCGTTCTCCTCCAGCAGCTGCTCGGCCTGCGCGATCGACTCGGCGAAGTCCAGCATCGCCGCGCGCTCCGACCTGATCGCCGCGACCAGCGCCTTCACCTCGTCCGCCCGGCTCTCCGGCACGTTGACGAAGTAGCCGCCGCGCAGCTCAGGGTTGGCGCAGGCGGCGACGTGCGCGGGAGGCGACTCCAGGTACGACTCCAGCAGCGGCACCTGGAGGAAGGCCAGGTTCATCGACGCCTGGACCGGCGTGAACGTGTGCATCCAGGCGTAGAAGCGGTCCACCAGCGGTTCGATGATGGCGTTGGCGTGCAGATAGCGTAATTCGTGATCCATGTCGGCTCCCGGGTGACGTGTGATGATCCGTTAGGAGGCTTCCGCGCCGGTGGGGACGGCGACTTTCGGGCTCTCTCCGGACAGCAGCGCTTGGTAGACGGAGCGCAGGGTGGGGCTCGGGTCCACGCCGAGCTCCTCGGCGAGCAGCCGCCGGCCCTCCTGATAGACCGACAGCGCCTCCTCGCGGCAGCCCTCCTGGTCGAGGGCCATCATGAGCTGGGCGCGGAAGCGTTCCTGCAGGGGGTGCTGGATGACCAGGTCGACGAGTTCGGGGATCAGCCGGGTGTGCCGGCCGAGCGCCAGCTCCGCGTCGATGAGCGAAGACAGCGCAGTCAGGCGGGCCTCTTCGAGGCGCGGGCGCTCGATCTGGATGAGGTGTTCCGTGACGTTCGACAGCGCGGGGCCGTGCCACAGGCGTAACGCCGAGCGGAACCAGTTGACGCTCTCCTCGTAGCCGCCCAGGCGCAGCGCGCTGTGCCCGAACCTGACCCTGGACTCGAACAGCTCCAGATCGAGGTGACCGTGACAAACCTGCAGCAGATAGCCGGGGTGGTGCCGCCGGATCGTCACGGCGGGCGCGAGTTGCTTGCGCAGCCGCGACGCGTAGGTATGGATCTGGGCGCTGGCGGTGGCCGGCGGCCGGTCACCCCACAGCAGCTCACCGAGCCGCAGATCCGACACCACCTGGCCCCGCTGGAACAGCAGCGCCGCGAACATCGTGCGCTGCTTCGACCCCTGCAGCGCGATCTCGCGCTCCCCTTGCCACGCGGTCACCGGACCGAGAACCCTGAACTCCAGTCGCGAATTTTCCATGTCAAGCAATCCACGTCGATTCGTGAACATGGATCCCCCTTGTCGTGGGTGGATGTACGGGCGGCTGCCGGTCTTGCGCGCGGACTCTGCTACGGTTCGCACGACCGCGATCGCGGGTTGTTTTCGACCGGCGCGACGCCCGGGCACCGGCAGTCGCCCCCGTTCGCCGCCCATGGCTTCCGAGACTAGGTGTGCGGCTCTGGCCTGTCCAGGGTCGCCGCAAATATAGACGCCATATAGCGGCGTGTCACATAATGTCGCTGCCATTTATCGCATCCGATTCTTTCCGAATCCGCCGGCGACGCGTCACCCCAGCTCGGCGCGGGGAGGGCACCGGAGATATAAGCCGCGTATAGCTCGCCCCGGCACGATGGAAATGTGCTGAGAGAGCAGAGTCGCGGGGTGAACGGAATACTCGGAACCATCGGGAACACGCCGCTGATCAGACTGGACCGATTGTCCGCGGACACGGGGGTGAACCTGTTCGCAAAACTCGAACGGTTCAATCCGGGCGGCAGCATCAAGGACCGCACCGCACTCAACATGGTCGTCGGGAAGATATACAGCGGAGAAATCGTGCCGGGCCGGTCGGTGGTCGTCGAATCCAGTTCGGGAAATCTCGGCATCGGGCTGGCGCAGATCTGCCGCTATTTCGGCCTGCGTTTCGTGTGCGTGGTCGACCCGAAGACGACCCGGCAGAACATCGAGATACTCAAGGCGTACGAGGCGTGCGTCGAGGTGGTCACCGAGCGCGACCGCGAGACGGGCGAATACCTGCCCACGCGGCTGCGCAGGGTGCGCGAGATCATGGCCGCCGAGCAGCACGCCTTCTGGCCCAACCAGTACGCCAACCCGCTCAACCCGCAGGCCCACGCGACGACCATGAGGGAGATCGCCGACGCGCTGGACGGGCGGGTCGACTACCTGTTCTGCTCGGTCAGCACCTTCGGCACGCTGCGCGGCTGCGCCGAGTACGCCCGCGGCAACGCGCTGGGCACCACCGTCGTCGGCGTGGACGCGGTCGGCAGCGCCATCTTCGACGGCGAGCCTGAGCCCCGGCTGATCTCGGGCCACGGCGCATCCGTCGCGCCCGCGCTGCTGGACCGGCGGCTCGCCGACGAGGTCGTGCACGTCTCCGACCTCGAATGCGTGGTCGGCTGCCGGCGGCTGATCCTGCGGGAGGCGATCCTGGCCGGCGGCTCGTCGGGGGCGACGGTCGCGGCGCTGGAGAAGCGCGGCCCGCACCTGCCGCGCGGGGCCAACTGCGTGCTGATCTTCCCGGACGGCGGCGACCGCTACCTGGACACCGTCTATTCGGACGAATGGGTCACCGAGCACTTTGGCGAGGTGTCCCACCTGTGGAAGAGCCCAGACAGGGCGGCCCCGGGCGCGGACGACGCGGTCGCCCCCGAAGGAGGGGAGGCCGCATGCGGCATCTGATCTCGATCGACGACCTCACCGACGACCAGCTGCGGCACATCGTCGAGCGCGGCGCCGGCTTCGCGACCGGCCGCAACGGCGCCGCCCGGCCGCTGGCGGGCCAGGTGGTCGGCGTGTACTTCCGCCGCACCTCCACCAGGACCAGGACCGCGTTCGCCAGCGGCGCCCTGCGCCTCGGCGCGCACATCATCGCGTACGGGCCGGACGACCTGCAGACCAACACCGGCGAGACCACACAGGACACCGGCAAGGTGTTCGCCCTGATGCTGGACGCCCTGGTGGCGCGCACGGCGGACGACCCGGCCGAGATGCGCGGCTGGGCCGACCAGGACCGCATGTCGGTGATCAACGCGATGAGCTCCGACGAGCACCCCACGCAGGCGCTGGCCGACCTGGTCACGCTGCAGCGCCGCTTCGGCGCCGTGGACGGCCTGCGCGTGCTGTACGTCGGCGAGGGCAACAACACCGCCACCGCCCTGGCGCTCGCGCTGGCCCGCTTCTCTGACGTCGAGCTGGAGTTCCGCACCCCGCCCGGCTACGGCCTGCCGGAGGAGCTGCTCGGCCGCGCGGCCGAGCGGGCGCGGCGCACCGGCTCGTCGGTGACCGAGCGGCACGACATGGACGAGGGCACCGCCAAGGGCTTCGACGTCGTCTACACCACGCGCTGGCAGACGACGGGGACCAGCAAGCCCGACCCCGACTGGCGGCGGACCTTCCAGCCGTTCCAGGTGACGGAACGCCTGTGGGAGGGCAACCCGGAGGCCGTCTTCATGCACGACCTGCCGGCGCACCGCGGCGAGGAGGTCACCGCCGAGGTGCTCGACGGCCCCGCCTCCATCGCCTTCGAGCAGGCCGCGGGCAAGCTGCACAGCGCGATGGCGGTGCTGGAGTGGTGTCGGGCGGGGTGAGCGCCCGCGGCGGCGTGCGCAACCCCGACTTCCTGAAGCTGTGGGCCGGGGCGGGCCTGAACCACCTCGCGGTCCGGGTGGGCGGCATCACGTACCCGCTGCTGGCGCTCTGGCACTCGGGCTCGCCCGGTGTGGCCGGGCTGGTGATGGCCGCCGTGCTGCTGCCCAACCTGGTCGTCCAGCTGCCCGCCGGGGTGCTGGTCGACCGGCTCGACCGGCGCCGGCTGATGCTCTGGTGCGACGTGGGCTGCGTCCTCGTGACCGGCTCCGTCGGCGGGGCGCTGCTGGCGGGCGCGTATTGGACGGCGCACCTCGCGGTGGCGGGTTTCCTGCACGGAGCGCTCTGCGTCGTCCACGCGCTGGCCGAGCAGGCGGCGGTGCGTCACGTGGTCGGCGCGGACGAGCTGCCCGTCGCGCTCGGCAGGAACGAGGCCAGGTCACGCGGCGCCGCGCTGCTCGGCCAGCCCGTCGGCAGCGTGCTGCTCGCGGCCGGGCGCACGCTGCCGTTCCTGTTCGCCGCCGCCGCCCATCTGGTCTCGCTCCTGCTGCTGCTCATGATCAGAAGGGACCTCCAGGACAGCCGCGGCCCGGCGGCCGAGCCGCCGCTGCGCGCGGTGCGGACCGGCGCCGCGTGGCTGTTCGCCCGGCCGTTCCTGCGCACGCTGGTGCTGCTGCTGTCGGCGTCCAACGTCGTCTTCCAGGCCGTCACGCTGGCGCTGATGGAGATCGTGGTGCGCGGGCACGGCCCGGTCGCGCTCGTCGGCGTGATCACCGCGCTGAGCGGGCTCGGCGGCATGGCGGGCGCGCTCACCGGGAGCTGGTGGGCGCGCAGGGCGGGCCTGCGCCCGCTGGTGATCGGCGCCTTCGCGCTGTGGTCCCTGGTGATCGCCGCGCTCGCCGTCAGCACGTCGCCGCCCGTGCTCGCGCTGCTCTACACGCTCATCGGGTACGCGGGCGGCGCGATCAACGTCTCCGGCCACGTCCGGCTGGTCCAGGTCACCCCCGACGCGCTGCTCGGGCGGGTGACCAGCGTCGCCCTGCTGGTCGGGATGGGCCCGGCAGCCGCCGGCTCGCTGGCGGCCGGCCTGCTCCTGGACGCGGCGGGGACCACGCGCACCGTGCTCGGCATGAGCGCGGCCATGGCGCTGCTCGCGGCGGTGGCCGCGCTGAGCCCGGCGCTACGCGGCGAGCCCACGGCTCGCGCACAGAACAGAAGGGGAAAGTGATGTCGGTAAGAACACCACGCATAGCCGTCCTGGGGGCCGGGATCGGCGGGCTCACCGCCGCCGCGACCCTCCTGCGGCAGGGCTTCGACGTGGACGTCTACGAGCAGGCGACCACGCTGCGGGAGGCGGGCGTGGGCCTGCACCTGGGCTCCAACGGCAGCCGCATCCTGCACAGGCTCGGCCTGGCCGCCGGGCTGGACGCGGTCGCGGTGCGGCCGGCCGCGCTGGAGGTGCGCGGCTTCGACGACGGCCGGGTCTTCGCCAGGCAGCCGATGGGGGCGGCGTGGGCGGATGAGCACGGGGCCCCGTACTACACCGTCCAGCGCTCCGACCTGCTCGGGCTGCTCGCGGGGCTGGTTCCCGAGCGGCACCTGCATCTCGGGCGGCGCTGCACCGGCTTCGCCGAGGACGCGGACGGCGTGCGGCTGAGCTTCGAGCGGGGGCCGGCCGCCGAGGCGGACGTGCTCATCGGCGCGGACGGCGTGCACTCGGTCGTCAGGCGCGCCGTAGCCGGGCCCGAGACACCGGTCTCGTCGGGGTCCGTCGCCTATCGCGGGGTCGTGCCCTTAGACGCGCTGCCGGGGCTGGCCCGCGACACCATGTTCGTCTGGCTCGGGCCCGCCTCGCGGCTGCTCGGCTATCCCGTGGCCGGCGGGCGGCTGCTCACGTTCGTCTCGATCGTGCCCGAGGACGGGGAGGGCGAGGCCGAGTCGTGGAGCGCGTACGGCGACGCGCGGGCCGTGGCCCGGGCACTGACCGGCTGGGAGCCCGACGTGCGGCGCATCGTGAGCGCGATCGACGCGGTCGGCCGGTGGGTGCTGCGCGACAGGGCGCCGCTGGAGCGGTGGAGCACGGCGCGTACGACGCTGCTCGGCGACGCCGCCCACCCGATGCTGCCGCACCACGGCCAGGGCGCCAACCAGGCCATCGAGGACGCCGCCGCGCTCGCGCTCTGCCTCGGCCAGGCGCCGCGCGGCCCCGGCTGGCCCGAGGCGGCCCTGCGCCGCTACGAGCAGGTACGCCGCCCGCACACCACGCGGGTGCAGCTCGGCTCGCGCGGCGGCGGCTCCCTGCGGCTGCACGCGCAGGAACCGGCCAGGGTGCCCTGCTCGACCCCGCTGCCCAGGCCCGCCGCGCCGCGCGGCAATGGACTCGGCTCGATGGTCGAGGACGTCGGCTGGATCCAGAGCTACGACGTCGAGGCCGCCCTGACCGGGTCCTGACGAGATCCGGGCGTATAGGGCAGGTATGGGGGTCCTTCCTATCGTTCCTGCGAGATTGACGGATCGGCCGTCGGAGGGCGGGAGACGTGGAAGAGCCGCAGTCAGCGCGGTCAGCACGGTCAGCGCAGCCAGCGCGGTCAGCGCAGCCGGCACGTGACGGCGGCGGTGACCCTGGGCAGCCGCCGGCCGCGCACCAGCGGCGCTTCCTGGTGCGGGCCGACGCAGGCGCCCGTTCGCTGGCCGGGCACTGCGCCCGGTGGCAGGAGGCGTACATCGGCGCGGTGTTCGTGTCGGTGGGGCCGGAAGGGGAGCCGGCCGAGCTGGTCGAGATGTTCCTCGCGGCCGGCTGCCTCGGGCGGCTGGTCACCTTCTACCAGCCGCACCTGGTGCCCGAGCTGGCCGAGCTGGCCGGGCTCGCCGAAACGACCTGGCGCGCCGCCCGCCCGCACGGAGCCGCCTCGGAGGCGTACTGGATGGAGGTGGCGGAGGTGCTCGCGGTGGGGGCGACCGAGACGGCCGGGTTCGGCCAGGACGTCATCGAGCGGGCCGCCGCGACCGCGACGCTGCTGAACGGCGCGCTGGGCCGCGGCGAGCTGCCCGCCCCGAAACCGCTGCCCACCCCGAAACCGCTGCCCGCCCCGCCCGCGAACGGCGCCCCCGTAGGGCCGCCGCCTGCAGGGGGGACGGCCGCGCGGCTGCTGCGCGAGGGGGCCCGGCTGGTGTCGCTCGAATGCGAGCAGCGCATCGAGGCCTTCCACGACCTCGGCGACACCTATCCCGCTACTCCTGCTCCGGAGGCTTCGTGAAGACTTCCACGATCGTCAGGACCGTCCTCGACTTCGACGTGGCCGAGTACGTCACCGCCGCCCGCGTCGCGGGACGCCGCTACCTGGACCCGGCGCTGCGCGGCCGGATGGCCGACCTGTACGTCGACCTGCACGCCCTGCTGACCGGCTCGCCGGCCACGCTGGACCGCCGGGAGCTGCGCGTGCTCAGGCTGGCCGAGCTGGCCCTGCAGAGCGAGTGGAAGCTGGCCGCGCGCACGGGCGAGGGCGTCGAGCCCGGCGGACCCGAGGGCCCCAGGGGCACCCGCTACCAGCCGTACAGCAACGTCAGGCTGCTCAACCACGCGCTCGGCACCCGCAGGCACGCCAGCGACGCGGTGGTGGAGCGGCACTGCCGCCAGGCGCTGAAGTACCTGGTGGACTCCTGGCTCGGCTACGAGCGCCGCACGGTGCGCGGCGAGGAGACGTGGGGCCGGCTCGACCTGCCCACGCCACGCGAGTCGGAGGAGCGGCTGCGCCGGCTGGAGGCACTGCGCGCGGCCATGCGGCCGTGGCCCGCGCTGCTCGAACCCGGGCCCGCGCCGCCGTCGCGCTGGGAGGACTATCTGGGCGAGGCGGGGCGGGCGCGGATCCTCGAATACCTCATCAACCTGCCGCAGAGCGACAAGCACGAGGAGAACGTCTTCCTGCGCGTCATCCACCTCACGGAGGCGGCCACGTCGGGCATCCTCGCGCGTACGGTCGCCGCCAACACCTGGCTGGAGTCCGGCGGCTACGGCGCCGCCGTGCGGTGCCTGGCGCTCGCGACGGAGCTGGCCCTGCTGCAGATCGACATCATGCTGGTGCTGCGGCGCACGATGTCGGTGGAGAGCTTCCTCGGCTTCCGCAAGGACACCGAGAACGCCAGCGCCATCCAGATGGCCTCCGCCCAGACGCTGCAGATCCACCTGCTCGGCGTGCACCCGCGCAAGGTCGAGGCGCTCGGCGGCATCGAGGAGAACGCCTTCCTGCTGCTCTACCTCAACCGCCACTTCCAGCCGCTCAGGTCGCTGCTGCAGCGGCTGGAGGAGACGGACGAGACGCGGCCGGTGTTCGCCGCCGCGCGGGAGCTCGACGAGGCGTTGTTCCGGTGGCGGCGGCTGCACCTCGGGCTCGCGCACCGCTATCTCCCCAAGGACGTGATGGGGTCCGGCGGCACGGTGGGGGCGCCGTACCTGTCGGGGTTCTACCACGATCGGATCTTCGACGCGGAGGGCCGGCTGTTCCCGCATCCCGTGCCGCTCGCGATGCCGCCGATCGACGAGCGGGTCAGGGCCCGCTCCGTCTTCTCCCCGCTCAACTGAGCGATCAGGACGGCCCACGGGCCGACATACCGAAAGGAAACCTCCATGACAGGCATGATGGACAGGCGGCGCATGCTGGGCGTGTCGGCGGGCGCGGCGGCGGCCACCGTGATCGGCGCGGCGACCGCCGGGCAGGCGGCGGCCACCCCCGGGCACCGGCTGCCCCCGGTTCCCGGCATGAAGGGCGACCGGTGGGCCAACGAGTTCTGGTACGCCTTCGACCTGGCCACCTGGCACGAGGCGAGCCAGGAGTTCAAGGACGCCTGGGCGGCGGTGAAGGCGTACTTCGACGGCGGTGACGCCGAGCTGGCGATGGTGCTGGCCTGGATGGAGGACATGCGGTCCCCGTCGTACCCGGCCGGCTACGTCAACCTCGTCACGCCCATCAAGGAGCCGCTGCGCGTCGTCTCCCGCATCCAGCTCGAGGTCTTCGACCGCTTCTACCCGCTGCACCACCCGCACAGCCGCGACCGGCTGGCGAGCGCGTTCGCCGACTTCGGCCAGGGCGTCCTGTACGACCCGCGCATCGAGGGCGTGCACTCCATGAACGGCCAGCCCGCGCCGGCCGGCTACCACATCTGGCACGCGATCCTGCGGGCGCAGACGTTCCTCGGCATCGACGCGTGGAAGTGGCAGATCATCGACCCCATGGTGGGGCTCGGCTGGGGGCTGCAGTCGATCGCGAAGCCGTCGCAGAAGGAGTGGAACCCGCCGCTGCCCCGCCACGTCGTGCGCGAGCAGAGCCGCAAGTGGCTCAGGCGGAGCCCGAGGGAGCTCGACCGGGCCTTCCTGTCGCAGCCGTACCCGGAGGACAGCCCGGGCGGCAATCCGGCCGGCACGCAGGCGCAGCTCTTCACCGGGAGGACCGTGCGGTAGGGCTGGGCGGTAGGGCTGGGCGGTAGGACTGGACCCACCGGGAAAAGGGGCCTGCCCGGCCTGTGCGCGGCGGCCTCGCCGCGCAGACTGGTGTCAGGGACGGCGACGGCCGTCGTGCGACACGGGAACACACGGGAACGGGGTGAGCGCCGTGCGGGAGGCGTTACGTCACCGGTGGATCGAGGTGCGGCGGGCCGGGGTCCGCGCGCTCGCGGGGCTGTCGGGGCTCATCCTGGCCGGCCTGTGCGTGGGCGCGTTCGCCGCCATCCTGGCGGGCGGGCTCGGGCTGCTGCTCGTCCCGCTCGTCATGATCGCCGTACGCGCGCTCGCCGGGTTCTTCCGCGGGTCCGCGGCCGAGCGGCTCGGGGTCGCGGTGGAGAGCCCGTACCTGCCGCGTCCCGGCACGACCGGTGAGTTCTGGCCGCTGCGCCAGGTCAGGCTGTCCGGCTGGATCGTCACCGACCGGGCGACGTGGCGCGACCTGGCGTGGCTGCCGCTGAACGTGCTGCTCGGCGTGCCGCTGGCCGCCCTGTCACCGCTGCTCGTCCTCTACGGCCTGTACGGCGTCCTGCTGCCCATCACCTACCCCCTGATCGACCAGCAGGTCGGCGCGGGGCCCGCGCACTTCCTGCTGCTGACCGTGGCCGACGTGCCGAGCGCGTTCCTCGCCGTCCCGCTCGGCCTGGCCGTGCTCGGAGCCGGGCTCTGGGCGGCCCCCTGGACGCTCGACGCGCACGCCCGCCTGACCGCCGCGCTGCTCGGCCCCACCCGCGGGCAGCTGGAGCGGCGGCTGGCCGCGGTGACGGAGTCGCGCAGCGAGGCCGTCGACTTCAACGCCGCCGACCTGCGCCGCATCGAGCGCGACCTGCACGACGGCGTCCAGGTCAGGCTGCTCGCGCTGGGCATGAACCTGACCGCGATCCAGCGGCTCATCCGCGAGGACCCGGAGGCCGCCGAGGCGCTGCTGATGGAGACCCGCGAGAGCTCCGGCAAGGCGCTCACCGAGCTGCGCGACCTCGTCCGCGGCATCCATCCGCCGGTGCTGGCCGACCGCGGGCTCGCCGACGCCGTCCGCGCGCTCGCCATGGACCTGCCGCTGCGCGCCGAGACCGACGTCGAGCTGCCCGGCCGCGCCCCCGCGCCGGTCGAGTCGGCCGTCTACTTCGCGGTCTCCGAGGCGCTCACCAACGTGATCAAACATGCCGTGGCGAGCCGGGTCGCCGTTCGGATACGGTACGACCGCGGCGTGTTGCGCGCCGAGATCACCGATGACGGCATCGGCGGGGCCGACGCCTCGGCGGGGTCGGGGCTGCGCGGGGTGGAGAGACGGCTGTCGGCGTTCGACGGCATCGTGGTCGTGAGCAGCCCCCCGGGTGGTCCCACGATCGTGGTGCTGGAGGTTCCGTGCGTGTTGTCGTAGCCGAGGATCAGTTCCTGTTACGCGACGGCCTGACCCGGTTGCTGACGGCCCACGGCTTCGACGTCGTCGAGGTCGTCGACAACGGCCCCGGCACGCTCAGGGCGCTGACCGAGCTGCGGCCCGACGTCGCCATCGTCGACGTGCGGCTGCCGCCGTCCTTCACCGACGAGGGGCTGCGCGCCGCCATCGAGGCCAGACGGCGGGTGCCGGGCCTGCCCGTGCTCGTCCTGTCCCAGTACGTCGAGCAGCTCTACGCCCGCGAACTGCTCGCCGACCAGGCGGGCGGCGTCGGCTACCTGCTCAAGGACCAGGTGTTCGACGAGGACCAGTTCGTCGAGGCCATCCGCAGGGTCGCCGCCGGCGGCACCGCGCTCGACCCCGAGGTGGTCGCCAAGCTGCTCGGCGGAAGGGGCGCCGACACGCCCCTGGCCCGGCTGACCGCCCGCGAGCGCGAGATCCTCTCCCTGATGGCCGAGGGCCGCTCCAACAGCGCGATCGCGCAGCGGCTGTTCATCAGCGAGAAGGCCATCAGCAAATACACCACCAGCATCTTCGCCAAGCTGGACCTGCCGGTGTCGGAGGACGACAACCGCCGGGTGCTGGCCGTGCTCGCCTACCTCAACGCCTGAGCCGCCCCGCGTATAGGGCAGATATTGGGTCGTACCCGATCGTGACGCCATTGGGCTGACATCCGTCACGATCGGAAGAGGTGAGCCGGTGTCCGGCGAGCAGAACGACACCTACCTCGTCGTCGTCAACGACGAGGAGCAGTACTCGATCTGGTGGGCCGACCGTGAGGTGCCCGCCGGGTGGCGTCAGGAGGGCACGCGGGGGCCCCGCGAGGAGTGCCTGGCCCACATCGAGCGCGTATGGACCGACATGCGCCCGCTCAGCCTGCGTACCCGCATGGACGAGGCCGAGGTGAGATGAGCGACGTCGAGCCGCGCCTGTCTCCGCGCCCGTCTCCGCGCCCGTCTCCAGGCCTGTCTCCGGGCCTGTCTCCGGGCCTGCTTCCCGGCCTGTTCGCCGCCCAGGCGGCGCGGACACCCGGTGCCGTGGCCGTCGTGGACGGCGGGCGGGAGCTGGACTACGCGACGCTGGAGCGTCGCGCCAACCAGGTCGCCAACGGGCTGCTGGCCAGGGGCGTGCGGCCGGAGACGCCGGTCGGCGTCTGCCTGCGGCGCGGCGCCGGCCTGGTGGCCGCCCTGCTCGGCGTGTGGAAGGCGGGGGCGGCGTACGTCCCCCTCGACCCCGGCCACCCCGCCGACCGCACGCACTGGATCCTGACCGACACCGCCGCCCCGCTCGTCCTGACCGACCCCGACCCCACCGCCGCTTCCGGCGCCGGCACCGACCCCACCGCCGCTTCCGGCGCCGGCCCCACCGCCGCTTCCGGCGTCGACCCCGGTCCCGACTGGGACCTGGTGCTGCCGGACGGTGCGGTGCGGGTCGCCATGGACGTCTTCGACGGGGAGCCCGGCACGGCGCCGGACGTCGCCGCCGACCCCGACCGGCTCGCCTATGTGATCTACACGTCCGGCTCGACCGGCCGGCCCAAGGGGGTGCTGATCGGGCACGGCGCCATCGCCAACCGGGTCAGGTGGACGGTGCGGGAGCACGGGCTCGGCCCGGCCGACCGGGTGTTGCAGAAGACGACGCTGACGTTCGACGCGGCAGGGTGGGAGATCTTCGCGCCGCTCATCAGCGGCGGCGCCGTGGTGCTCGCCCCGCACGGCGCCGAGCGCGACCCGGCGGCGCTGCTGCGCGCGGTCGCCGCGCACGACGTGTCCGTGCTCCAGGTCGTGCCCTCGCTGCTGCGGCTGCTGGTGGACGAGCCGGGCTGGCGGGAGTGCGGGTCGTTGCGGCTGCTGTTCTCGGCCGGCGAGCCGCTGGACGCCGAGCTGTGCGAGCTCGTACGCAAGCGGCTCCCCGTGACGATCTGGAACACCTACGGCCCCACCGAGTGCGCCATCGACGTGACCGCCCACCTGGCCGACCCCGGGCAGAGCGCGGGCCGGGTGCCGATCGGGCGGCCGATCGACGGCATCAGGCTGCGCGTGCTCGACGAGGGCGGCGCACTCGCGCCACTCGGAGCCCCAGGCGAGCTGTACGCGGGCGGCGTCGGCCTGGCCCGCGGCTACCTGGGCAGGCCCGCCCTGACCGCCGAACGATTCCTGCCCGACCCGTACGGCCCGCCGGGCAGCCGCATGTACCGCACCGGCGACCTGGTCAGGTGGCGTCCCGACGGCACGCTCGACTACGACGGCCGCATCGACGCGCAGGTCAAGGTCAACGGCGTGCGGATCGAGCCGGGCGAGGTGGAGTCGGTCCTGCTGGCGCATCCCGGCCTGCGCGGGGCCGCCGTGACGGCCGGTCCCGGGGCCGACGGAGCGGCCCGGCTGGTCGCGTACGTCGTGGGCCGGGACGGCGAACCGCCGCAGGCCGCCGCGCTGCGCGCGTACCTGCGTGACCGGTTGCCCGACGCGCTGGTGCCGTCCCTGTTCGTGCCGCTCGCCGCGCTGCCGCTGACGACCAGCGGCAAGGTGGACAGGGCCGCGCTGCCCGCACCTGACTTCGACGCGACGTCCGACGGCCCGGCCAGGCCGCTCACGAACGCCGAGCAGACCGTCGCCCGCGTCTGGCAGGACCTGCTCGGCGTCACCGGCGTGCGCGCCGACGACGACTTCTTCCAGCGCGGCGGCTCCTCGCTGCTGCTGGCCAGGCTGGCGGCCAGGCTGAGCGCCGCCATGGGCCGGGAGGTGGCCGTGCACCGGCTGTTCGCCGCCGGCACGGTGGCCGAGCAGGCGCGGCTCGTCGAGGAGGCCGCCGAGCCGGTCGCCACGGTGCCGCGCGCGCCCAGGGACCGGCCGCTGCCGCTCTCCGTCGAGCAGCACCAGCTCTGGTTCCTCGACAGGATGGACCCGGGCAACCCCGAGTGGGTGACGCCGCTGCTGGTCCCGCTGCCCGCCGACCTCGGCACGGCGACGGTCGAACGCGCCATGACGGCGCTCGTCGCCCGGCACGAGGTGCTGCGCACCCGCTATCGCATGGAGGGCGCCGAGCCCCGGCAGGTCGTCGACGACCCCGCCCCGGTCACCCTCCCCGTGGCCGGCCGCCCAGACGACCCCGCCGCGCTGGCCGAGCTGCTCGCCGGCACCTTCCGTGAGGGCTTCGACCTGGTCCGTGGCCCCGTCTGGCGCGCCCTGCTGGTCCGCGGCCAGGGCAGCGACGACCATGTGCTGGCGCTGGCCGTGCATCACATCGCCTCGGACGGACAGTCGTCGGTGCTGCTCGGCGCCGAGATCAGGGAGCTGTGCGCCGCACTCGCCGCCGGCCGGGAGCCCGAGCTGCCGCCGCTTCCCGTCCAGTACGCCGACTACGCCGTCTGGCAGCGCGACCGCATGACGGAGGCGTTCCTGGAGCCGCAGCTCGCCTTCTGGCGCGAGGAGCTGGCCGGCCTGCCCAGGCTCGACCTGCCCGCGGACCACCCGCGCCCGGCCGTCCGCGACCCGCGCGGCGCCACGCTCACCTTCGAGGTGCCGCGCGCCTGTTCGGACGGCCTCGCGGAGCTGAGCCGCCGCAGGGGCACGACCCCGCTGGCGGCGTATCTGACGGCGTTCTGCACGCTGCTAGCCCGCTGGAGCGGACAGTGGGACGTGCCGCTCGGCGTGCCCACGGCGGGCAGGACCAGGCCGGAGCTGGCCGGGGTCGCGGGCCCGTTCCACAACACGCTCGTCGTGCGGTGCGCGCTGGAGCCCGAGATGAGCTTCGAGTCCGCGATGGAGGCCGTGTGGGAGCGCAACAGGCGCGCGCTGGCCCACCGCGACGTGCCGTTCGAGCGGGTGGTGGAGGCGCTGGCCCCGGCGCGTGACCTGTCACGGACCCCGCTCTACCAGGTGATGTTCAACTTCATGGAGGAGGGCGTCACCGTCTCGGGCGGCGGCGACCTCGACCCGCTGCGGGACGTCTGGGGCGTCGCCAAGACCGACCTGACCCTGTTCCTGCACACGGCTCCCGACGGGAGCGTGAAGGGCATCATCGAGTACGCCACGTCCCTGTTCGACGAGCCCACGATCGCCAGGATGGCCGAGCACTACCTGCGCCTGCTGGCGGCGGCACCGGGCGGAGCGACGCTGCGTGAGCTGGGCGCGCACGCCGACGCGCCGCGCGGCCCCATCGAGCGGCTGCTCGCCGAGCGCTGCTCGGAGCTGCTCGGCCGCGAGGTCGGCGTGATGCAGAACTTCTTCCACCTGGGCGGCACGTCCCGGCTGGCGCTCACGCTGATGGCGCAGGTGCAGGAGGACTTCGATCTCGACCTGCCGGTCCGGCTGATCTTCGAGCGCCCCTCGGTCGCGCGGCTGGCCGAGGCCGTCCGCGCGCTCGCCGGCGCGGGACCGGACCAGCAACCGACGGTAGTAGAGGAGCAGCGGGCATGACGCAGATCGACATCGAGCGCGAGGAGGCCCTGCTGCGCCGCCGGGCCGGCGGCCGGTCGCGGATCCCGCGGGCCGACCGCGAGGCGCCGCTGCCGCTGTCGTACGGGCAGCAGCAGATGTGGTTCCTCAACCGCCTCGAACCGGACAGCCCCGAATACCTCGTCCCCATGATCCTGCGGCTGACCGGCCCGGTGGACGTGGCGGCGCTGCGCCGCGCGATCGACGAGATCGCCGCCCGGCACGAGATCCTGCGCACCCGCTACGCGGTGGCGGGGGCCGAGCCGGTGCAGCTCGTGGACCCGCCGGGCGAGGTCTCCTTCAGGGTGGACGACCTGCGCGGCGGCGACGAGGAACGGGCCCTGCGGATCGCCGAGGACGAGGTGGCCCGCAGCATGGACCTGGCCGAGGAGTGGCCGGTCAGGGTCCGCCTGGTGCGCGTCGCCGACGAGCTGAGCCTGCTGGTGGTGGTCTTCCACCACATCGCGTGCGACGAGTGGTCGCTGCGCCTGTTCGAGGAGGAGCTGAGCGCCCTCTACCGCGCTCCAGGCTCGCTGCCGCAGCCGCCGCTCCAGTACGCCGACTACGCCGCCCACCAGCGGGCCAGGGCCGCCGACGGCGCCTTCGACGGCACCCTGAGCTACTGGCGCGAGCAGCTGGCCGACCTCGTCCCGACCGAGCCGCCCGCCGACCGGCCCCGCCCCGACGTACGGGACTGGCGCGGCGCGGCGGTCCCCATCGAGGTGGACGCCCGGCTCGGCGCGGCGCTGCGCGAGATCGCCAGGGGCCGCGAGACGACGCTGTTCACCGTCCTGCTGGCCGGTTTCCAGGCGCTGCTCGCCCGCTACACCGGCAGGACCGACGTCACCGTCGGCACTGTGGTCTCCGACCGCAACAGGCCTGAGCTGCAGGGCATGTTCGGCTACGGCATCAACAGCCTCGTCATGCGCGGCCGGTGGCGGCCGGGCGAGACGTTCGCGGGCCTGCTGGCCGGCACGCAGGCGGCGGTGCTGGACGCGCTCGACCACCAGGACATGCCGTTCTCCCGGCTCGTGGACGAGCTGGAGCCGGCCCGCGACCGCTCGCGCACCCCGCTGTTCCGGGTGGCGTTCACCATGCACGAGCCCAAGGCCGCCGCGCTCGACCTGCCGGGCGTG
The DNA here is from genome assembly GCF_040609855.1 of Nonomuraea sp. NPDC004580. Lineage (NCBI taxonomy): Bacteria > Bacillati > Actinomycetota > Actinomycetes > Streptosporangiales > Streptosporangiaceae > Nonomuraea > Nonomuraea sp. NPDC004580. The sequence goes on from NZ_JBEXLH010000001.1 coordinate 467,340, forward strand.
CGGGCCGAGTCGCTGGAGGCGCCCTGGCGGATCTCCAAGTTCGACCTCACGCTCCAGCTCCAGGAGGCGCCCGACGGGTCGCTGATCGGGCAGGTCGAGTACGCCACCGCGCTGTTCGACCGGGAGACGATCGAGCGCACGGCCGCGAACCTGGTGCGCCTGCTGGCCGGCATCGCCGCCGCCCCCGACACCCCGGTCGACCGCCTGGACCTGCTCGGTCCTGACGAGCTGGCGGTCGCCACAGGCCCGGTGCGGCCTCGGCCCGCCGACCCGCGTACGCTGCCCGAGGCGTTCCTTGAGCAGGTCAGAGCCACGCCGGGCGCGGTCGCGCTCACCGACGGCGGCCGTCACCTGACCTACGCCGAGCTGAACGCGCGGGCCAACCGGCTGGCGCACCGGCTGCGCGGCGCCGGCGTCGGCGCGGGGTCGCTCGTGGGCGTCTGCCTCGACCGCGGCGCCGAGCTGGTGGTCACGCTGCTGGCGGTGCTGAAGGCGGGCGGGGCGTACCTGCCGCTCGACCCGGCGTACCCGGCGGACCGGCTGGCGTTCATGGTGTCGGACGCGGGCGCGCCCGTCGTCGTCACCCGCTCGGAGCACCTGGAGCTGGTCGAGCGGGTGCACGGCGGCGAGGTGATCGTCCTCGACCGGGACGCCGCCGCCATCGAGAGCCGTCCGGACACCGACCTCGACCCCGCCTCCGTGCCGGGCGACCTCATCTACGTGATCTACACCTCGGGGTCCACCGGCCGCCCGAAGGGCATGTGCCTGACGCACGCGAACGTGCTGCGCCTGCTGACGGCCACCCGCGAGCGGTTCGGGTTCGGCCCTGACGACGTGTGGCCGATGTTCCACTCCTACGCCTTCGACGTGTCGGTGTGGGAGCTGTGGGGCGCGCTGCTGCACGGCGGCCGGCTGGTGATCGTGCCGTTCGACACGGCGAGATCGCCGGACGACCTGATGGACCTGCTGGTCGAGCAGCGGGTGACGGTGCTGAACCAGACGCCTGGCGCCTTCTACCGCCTGGTGCGCCTGGCCGCGCAGGGCGACCCCCGCGTGGACCGGCTCGCGCTGCGCCTGGTGATCTTCGCCGGCGAGCGGCTGGAGATGCCCGACCTGCGCCCGTGGACCGACCGGCGCGGGCTCGCCGCGCCCGCCCTGGTCAACATGTACGGCATCACCGAGACGACCGTGCACGTCACTCACTACGAGGTGACGGAACGGGACCTCGAACCCGCCGAGGCGTCCCCCGTCGGGCGGCCCATCGACGACCTGTGGGTGGTGCTGCTCGACGAGCGCGGCAACGTCGTGCCGCTCGGCGCGACCGGCGAGATCTGCGTGGGCGGCGCGGGCGTCGGCTGTGGCTACCTCGACCGGCCCGGGCTGACCGCGCAGCGCTTCGTGCCCGACCCCTACGGCCCGCCGGGCTCGCGGCTCTACCGCAGCGGCGACCTCGCGCGGCGGCGGCCGGACGGCGGCCTCGAATACCTGGGCCGCATCGACGACCAGGTCAAGATCCGCGGCTACCGGGTCGAGCCGGGTGAGGTCCAGGCCCGGCTGCGGGCCGACGACCGGCTGCGCGACGCGGTGGTCGTGGCCCGCGAGGACGTGCCGGGCGCGGCCCGGCTCATCGCGTACGTCGTGCCTGCCGACCCCGCCGCCTTCGACCCCGGCGAGCTGCGCGCCACGCTGGCCGGGTCGCTGCCCGACTACATGGTGCCCGCCGCGTTCGTGCCGGTGGCCGAGATCCCGCTGACCGCGCAGGGCAAGGTGGACCGCCGCGCCCTGCCCGCGCCGGGCGACGCGGCGCTGCCCGCCGGAGCCGGGTACGTGGCGCCGCGCACCGCGATCGAGGAGCTCATCGCCACCGTGTGGACGGAGACGCTGCCCACCGGCCGCGTCGGCGTGCACGACGACTTCTTCGAGCTCGGCGGCGACTCCATCCTGGCCGTCGTGCTGGCGGGCGGCCTGCGCGACGCGGGCCTGGACGTCAGGGTCGCCGACCTGTTCGAGACGCGGACCGTGGCCACGCTGGCGGCCCGGCTGAACGAGCGCGGCGGTGAGGAGGAGAGCCGGTCGGGCGGCCTGACCCCGGTGCGGCCGTTCGCGCTGCTCACGGAGCAGGACCGGGCCAAGGTGCCCGGCGGGGTGCTGGACGCGTACCCGATGTCGCGGCTGCAGACCGGCATGGTCGTCGAGATGCTCTCCGACGGAGACCTGAACCTCTACCTCAACGCCACCGCCTTCCGCGTGCTCGACGACCGTCCCCTGCAGCCCGACCTGCTGCGCGAGGCGACCCGCACGGTCGTCGGCCGGCACGAGGCGCTGCGCACGTCGCTCGCGCTCACCGGCTACTCGGTGCCGATGCAGCTCGTGCACCGTCCGGAGGACGTCGAGGTGAGCGTGCCGGTCGCCGACCTCGGCGACCTCGACCTGGACGGGCAGCGCGCGGCCGTGCGCGCGTTCGTCACCTGCGAGCGCACCCGGCTGTTCGACCTGGCGAAACCGCCGCTGATCCGGGTCTCCGCGCACCGCTGCGCCGCCGAGGGCTGGTGGATCACCATCACCGAGTGCCACGCCGTCCTGGAGGGCTGGAGCTACCACTCGCTGCTCATGGAGATCCTCACCGTCTACCGCGCGCTGCGCGACGGGACCGAGGCGACGCTCGCCGACCTGCCCGCCATCAGGTACGCCGACTTCATCGCCGCCGAGCAGGCCGTGCTCGCCGACGACGCGGAACGGGCGTACTGGCGCTCGATCGTCACCTCCGTCCCCAAGTTCACGCTGCCCGCCGGGCTCGGCGCGGGCCAGGACGCGCCCAGGCGGGAGTACCGCATCCGCATCCCGCTGGCCGGCTACGAGGAGGGGCTGCGGGCGGCGGCGAGCGCGGCGGGCGTCCCGCTGAAGAGCATGCTGCTCGCCGCGCACATGAAGGTCATGAGCACGCTCACCGACCAGCGCGCGTTCTTCACCGGCCTGGTCTTCCACGCCAGGCTGGAGGCGCCGGGCGCCGACCGGGTGCACGGCCTCTACCTCAACACGCTGCCCTTCCCGTACGAGCGGGGCGCCCGCACCTGGGGCGAGCTGGCGCGCCGGCTGTTCGAGCAGGAGACCGAGCTCTGGTCACACCAGCGCTTCCCCATGCCGGAGATCCAGCGCGACGCGGGCCCCGAACGGCTGCTCGACACCCGCTTCGTCTACCTGGACTTCCACCAGGTGGACACCGACCTGTTCGACGGCGACTCGGTCATCGACGACAGCCCGACGGAGTTCGGCCTGGGCGTGCACATCCTGGCCGGCCACCTCATGGTCACCGCCAACGTGCAGCACGTCTCGGAGGAGGCGGTGGACCGGCTCGGCGCGATGTACCGGGCCGCGCTGGAGTCCATCGTCGAGGGCCCCGACGGGGACGCCGACGCGGTGCTGCTGCCGCCCGGCGAGTACGACCGGCTCGTCACCGAGCTGAACGTCACCCGCACCCGCCCCGTGGACGCGAGCGTGCTCGACCTGTTCGAGCGGCAGGCGGCCCGCAACCCGGGCGCGGTGGCGGCGGCCTTCGACGGCGGCTCGTGGACGTACGCCGAGCTGGACGCCAGGGCCAACCGCGTCGCCCACCGGCTGCGCGCGCTCGGCGCCGGACCCGAGAGCGCGGTCGGCGTGCTCGCCGCCCGCGGCCCCGACCTGCTGGCGAGCCTCATCGGGGTGTGGAAGTCGGGCGCCGCGTTCGTGCCGCTCGACCCGTCGTTCCCGGCGGGGCGCATGGCGACGATGCTGGCCGACGCCGGCGCGCGGGCGGTCGTCACCGACACGCCCGACGCGTTCACCGAGATCGAGGTCGTGGAGCTCGCCGACGCGAGCCTCGACGGGCTGCCCGCCACCTCGCCCGGCGTCCGCACGGACCTGGACGGCGTCGCGCAGATCATCTTCACCTCCGGCTCGACCGGCCGGCCCAAGGGCGTGCTCGTCACCCACCGCGGCCTGGCCAACCACGTGCGCTGGGCGGCGGAGGAGCTGGCCGCGCAGGGCACCACGGGCGCGCCGCTGTTCTCCTCGGTGGCCTTCGACCTCGTCGTCCCGAACGTCTGGGCGCCGCTCGCCACCGGCCAGCCGGTCCGGCTGCTGCCCGCCGACCTCGACCTGTCCAGGCTCGGCCGCGAGCTGGCCGAGCACGGCCCCTACAGCTTCATCAAGCTCACGCCAGGCCACCTCGACGTGCTCGCCGGCCAGCTCAAAGGCGCCCAGGCGGCCAGGCTGGCCGAGATGATCGTGGTGGCGGGCGAGGCGCTGCCGGGCAGCACCGCCCAGCACTGGCTGCGCGTGCTCGGTCCCGGCGGCCTGGTCAACGAGTACGGGCCCACGGAGGCGACGGTCGGCACCTGCACCTACCCGATCATGAAGCGGGAACGGGACGAGATCGTCCCCATCGGCCGCCCGCTGCCCGGCATGACCATGTACGTCCTGGACGAGCACATGCGGCCGGCGCCCTTCGGCGTCACCGGCGAGCTGTACGTCGGCGGCACCGGCGTCGCCCGCGGCTACGCGGGACGTCCTGGGCTGACCGCCGACAGGTTCGTGCCCGACCCGTTCGGGCCGCCGGGAGGCCGCCTCTACCGCACCGGCGACCGGGCCTGGGTGCGCGGCGACGGCGCGGTCTGCTTCGCCGGGCGGGTGGACGACCAGGTCAAGGTCCGTGGCTATCGGGTCGAGCCGGGCGAGATCCGCGTCGTGCTGCTCGACCATCCCGGCGTCAGGGACGCCGTGGTCGTCGTACGCACGGGCGGGGCGGGGGACCGGTCGCTCGTCGCGTACTGCGTGCCCGCCGACGCCGCCCTGCCGCCCGCCGCCGAGCTGGCCGCGCACTGCGGCACCCGGCTGCCCGACTACATGGTCCCCGCGCTGTTCGTGCCGCTCGACCGCATCCCGCTCAACGCCAACGGCAAGGTGGACAGGAACGCGCTGCCCGATCCCGACCCGCGCGCCCAGAGCGGCTCCGCCCACGTCGAGCCGCGCAACGAGCTGGAGACGCTGATCGCCGAGGTGTGGCGCACGGTGCTCGGGCACGAGCGCATCGGCGTGCACGACAACTTCTTCGAGCGCGGCGGCCACTCCATCAGGGCCGTCACCGTGGTGGGCGCGCTGCAGGAGCAGGGCCTGGACGTCTCCGTCCAGGACGTCTTCGAGCACCGCACGGTCGCCGAGCTGGCCGCCACGCTGGCCGGGCGCGAGAAGGCCGGCGAGGAGCGGCGCGCGGTCGAGCCGTTCGCGCTGGTGCCCGCCGCGGACCTGGCCACACTCCCCGGCGGTATCACCGACGCCTACCCGCTGTCCGAGGTGCAGCGCGGCATGGTCGTGGAGATGCTGGCCGGGCAGGAGCACGGCTACTACCACAACACCATGTCGTTCCTCGTCCGCGACCCGCACCCGTTCTCGCTCGACGCGCTGCGCGCCGCCGCCGGGATCGCCGCCGCCCGCCACGAGGCGCTGCGGACCTCCATCAGGCTGTCCGGGCACTCCGTGCCCCTGCAGCTCGTCCACGAGAGCGCCGAGATCCCGGTCCGCGTGCTCGACCTGCGCGGCCTCGACGACGGCGGTCGCGAGCTGGCCATGCGGAGCTTCCGCGCCCAGGAGCGCGCCCACCGGTTCGACCTGGAACGGGCGCCGCTGATCAGGATCACCGCGCTGCTCAAGGACGACGCGTCGTGGTGGCTGTCGTTCACCGTGCTGCACGCCGTCAGCGAGGGCTGGAGCTTCCACGGCCTGCTCATGGAGCTGCTCGACGACTACCGCGCGCTCAGGGACGGCGCCGAGCCGCCCCGCGTCGAGCCGCCGTCCGTCCGCTACGCCGACTTCATCGCCGCCGAGCTGCGCGCGCTCGAATCGGCCGACGACCGTGCCTACTGGCGCGAGGTCGTCACCGGCAGGCCCGGCTTCGCGCTGCCCGCGGCCTGGGGCGAGCCGCACCTGCCGCGCGAGGACTACCACGTCGTCCTCATGTACGCCGACCTCGAGGAACGCCTGCGCGCCCTGGCGGCCCAGGCCGGCGCCTCGCTGAAGAGCGTGCTGCTCGCCGCCCACCTCAAGGTGCTCGGCACGCTCACCTCGGAGCCCGAGTTCGTCACCGGCCTGGTGTGCAACGGGCGGCTGGAGGCCCAGGGCGGCGAGCGCGTCTACGGCATGCACCTCAACACGCTGCCGTTCGCGTACGACAGGGGCGCCAGGACCTGGCTCGACCTCATCCGGCGGACCTTCGACGGCGAGCTGGCCCTGTGGCCGCACCGCAGGTTCCCCATGCCGGTCATCCAGCGGGAGCTGGGCGACGGGCGCAGGCTCATCGGCACGGCGTTCAGCTATCAGGACTTCGACCAGGTGGACACCGGCCTGATCGACGTCACCGCCACCGAGGGCGAGGACCCGACGGAGTTCGCGCTCGGGGTGCCGGCCACGCCGACGTACCTCATCCTGCGCTCCAACACGCACGCCATGAGCCGGCGCAACGCCGACCGGCTGGCCGCGATGCATCGAGCGGTGCTGGAGGCCATGGTGGCCGACCCGGACGGCGACGCCCGCGCCACCTGCCTGCCGCCGTCCGAGCGCACCTCGCGCGAGAGCGTCCCGGCGGTCGAGCACCCGCTGCCCCGCAGCCTGCACGAGGTGTTCGAGCGGCGCGCCCGCGAGACGCCGGACGCCGTCGCGGTCGTCCACCGTGGAGACCCCGGCGGGCGGCTGACCTATCGGGAGCTGGACGTGCGGGCCGACCGGCTCGCGCACCGGCTGCGTGAGCTGGGCGCGGGCCCGGAGACGCTGGTCGGCGTCTGTCTCGAACCCGGCACCGACCTGGTCGTCACGCTGCTGGCCGTGCTCAAGGCCGGCGCCGCGTACCTGCCGCTGCCGCCCACGTCGCCGGCCGACCGGCTGCGGTTCATGCTGGCCGACTCCGGGGCGGCCGTGGCCGTCACCACCGCCGGCCTCGCGCCGTCGGTGACCGCCGAGGGCGTCGAGCAGGTGCTGCTCGACACCGGCGCCGGCCGCATCGCCGCACTCGCCGGGACACCCCCGGAGAGCGGGACCGAACCGGGTCACCTGGCGTACGTGTGCTACACCTCGGGCTCGACCGGCCGCCCCAAGGGCGTCGCCGTCACCCACGCCAACGTGCTGCGCCTCTACGCGGCCCTGTCGGGTCAGGTCGCCCTCGGCTCCGACAGGACCTGGGCGCTGCTGCACTCCTACGCCTTCGACGTGTCGGTGTGGGAGCTGTGGGGCGCGCTGCTGCACGGCGGCCGGCTGGTGATCGTCCCGACCGAGACCGCCCGCTCGCCCCGCGACCTGCTCGACCTGCTCATCGCCGAGCGGGTGACGACGCTGTCGCTGTCGCCGGTGGCGTTCCGCTCGATGATCGGGGCGGCGGACGGCGACGAGGCCACGCTGGCGCGGCTGTCGCTGCGCGAGGTGGTGTTCGGCGGCGACCGGCTCGAACCGTCCGACCTGGACGCCTGGGGGCTCGACCGGTGCGACCTGGCGCACGCGTACGGGCCGACCGAGTGCACGATCCACGTCACCTACCAGCCGCTCACCCCGGCTGACCTGGGCGCCGACCGAGGGACAGTGGACGGCGTGCCGATCGGCCGGCCGCTCGACGACGTCCGCACGTACGTGCTGGACCCGTACGGGCACGAGGTCCCGGAAGGGGCGCCAGGCGAGCTGTACGTCGGCGGCGCCGGCGTGGCCCGCGGCTACCTCGGCCGTCCCGGCCTGACCGCGGAACGCTTCGTGCCCGACCCGTTCGGGCCCCCCGGCGCCCGCTGCTACCGCACCGGCGACCTCGTACGCCGCAGGGCCGACGGCGCGCTGCACTTCCTCGGCCGGGTGGACGACCAGGTCAAGGTACGCGGGCACCGCATCGAGCCCGGGGAGATCCAGGCCGTGCTGGCCGCCCATCCCGCCGTGCGGGAGAGCGTGGTCGTGGCGCGCGGCGACGGGCCCGCGCGGCGGCTGGTGGCGTACTGCGTGCCCGGCGGCGGGAAGCTGCCGCCGGCCGCCGATCTGGCCGCGTACTGCGGGGAGCGGCTGCCCGACTCCATGGTGCCGGCCGCGTTCGTGCCGCTGGAGGCGGTCCCGCTGACCGTCAACGGCAAGCTCGACCAGCGCGCGCTGCCCGCCCCCGACCGGGCCGCCCTGTGGTCGTCGGAGCGGGACTTCGTGGCGCCGCGCACCCCGGCCGAGCGGACGCTGGCCGGGATCTGGTCGCGGCTGCTGGGCGTGGACCCCGTGGGGGCGCACGACCGGTTCTTCGACCTCGGCGGCGACTCGCTGACGATACTCAAGGCCATGACCCAGGCCAGGGAGGCCGGCCTGCCGGTGACGCTGCGCCTGCTCTACCAGCACGGCTCCATCGCCGAGCTGGCCACCGCCCTGGACGGCGCCGGCGAGCCGGGGGCAGGTCCTGCCCTGACCCCGGCGCAGCGCCGGGTCCTGTCCAGGCCGGGCGGGCACCGCTACGACCACTGGCAGCTCAGCGTCCCCGTCCCCGAGTGGGTCGACGCGGCGACGCTGGCGGAGGCCCTGCACGCCGTCGCCGCCCACCACGCGATCCCGGTGTCGTTCCGCCAGGTCGAGGGTGGCGACCGGGCGGCGGCGGCCGCGTACGAGCGGCTCGACCCGGAACACGGGCCGCTGCTCAGCGCCGTGCTCGCCACGACGGGCGCGGACCGGCCGGTGCTGATCCTCGCCGTGCACGAGCTCGCCGCCGACCGCGCCTCCCTGCTCCTCCTCCTGCGCGACCTGGAGACCGCCTGCCGTGGCTCCGCGCTGCCGGAAGGGGACGGCGGGACGCTGCGACGGTGGGCCGCCGCGCTGCCGGAGCCTGACGATCTGATGGCCCAGGCCCACCACTGGCTCACCAGGATGCCCGCGCCCCCGCTCCCGCTGGACCACCCGTCCGGCACGGGGAGCGTGCGGTCGCTGAGCGTGCCGCTGCCCGAGCCGGTGCCGTCGCGGGAGGAGGTGCTGGCCGCGCTGGCGGTCGTGCTCGCCCGCTGGAGCGGCGGCGACCGCGTGCTGCTCGACGTGGAGGCCAGGGCGGGGCACGCGCCGCAGGACGCGGCCGGGCCGTTCGCGCACCGGTTCCCGGTGAGCCTGTGGGTGCCGCCGCAGCGCGCGGCGGTGCTCGCCTCGGTGGCGGGCCAGCTCGCCGCCGTTCCGGACGAGGGCCTGGGGTACGAGCTGCTGCGCCAGGCGGGCCCTGTCGCCGACGCGCTCGCCGCACTGCCCGCGCCGCAGATCAGGTTCGGGTACGAGCCGGGCATACCGGGCGCCTTCGTCCCGGAGCGGATCACGGCGGTTCGCGACCCGCTCGCCCCCCGCGAGTACGTCCTGGAGATCGACGTCACCGGCTCCCGGCTGACGTGGACGTACGCGCTCCACGACGAGGCGACGATCCGCTCCCTGGCCGAGCAGGTCGTCGCGGAGCTCGGCGGGGCAGGGATCCCGTCGCCGGTGCCGACCATGGAGCGGCATCACGTGCCCGGTGTCAGCCTGGCCGTGATCAGGGACGGCGGGATCGCCGGGATCAGCGCGTACGGCCGCCTCGACGCGAGGCGCGGCGACCCCGTGACGCCTGACACGGTGTTCCGGGTGGCGTCGGTGAGCAAGCAGGTGACGTCGCTGGTCACGCTCACGCTGGCCGCGCGCGGCCGGCTGGACCTGGACGCCGACGTCAACGACCTCCTCACCTCCTGGCGGGTGCCGGGGACGGAGGGCGCGCCGATCACCGTACGGCACCTGCTGGCCAACACCTCGGGCCTGGCCAGAGACCCCGAGTACCCGCCGTACCGCGACGGCGAGCCGGTCCCCACGGTGCTGGACGCGCTGCTGGGCCGGGCGCCGGCGCGCACCCCGGCGGTCCGCCGAGCCCGCCCGGTGGGGACGTTCGAGAAGAACGTGGTCAACTACCTGGTGCTGGAGCAGCTCCTGACGGACGTCACCGGCGCCGGCTTCCCGGCCCTGGCACGGGAGACGGTGCTCGACCCGCTGGGCATGACGGGCAGCGGCTACGAGGCCGGCTTCCCGCACGGCGCAGGACGCCCGATCGCCCATGGCCACGACGCGTTCGGCACGCCGATCGACGGCTTCGGCCTCATCCACCCGGCGACGGCCGCGGGCGGGCTGTGGACGACGGCGGCGGACCTGGCCCGGGTGCAGCTGGAGATCCGGCGCGCGTACCTGGGCGAGCCTGCCCTGATCACGCGGGAGCTGGCCGGGCAGATGCTCACGGCCACGCCGGGCAGCCTCTACGGCCTGTCCATGGTGGTGGACCGCTCGGAGAAGGAGCTGGACTTCGGCGCGGTGGGCGAGTTCACCGGCTACTGGGCGATGACGATGTGCCGGGTCACCGGCGGCGACGGCTTCGTCCTGCTGGCGAACGGTGACGGCGGTCGCGGGGTGGCGACGTTCGTCACGGAGCTGTCCGGCACTCAGCGCTTCGGCGCCGAGTAGCCCTCGGCGGGAGCGGCCGGCCCCGAGGGGCCGGCCGCTCCTGTCACTTGCGGTGGCCGATGACGAGGTGCTTCTCGCCGCCGGTCCTGTGCACCTCGCAGTTGGTGAAGCCGGCCGCCTCAAGCAGCGCGCGGTACTCGGCGGCGGTGCGGTGCCGGCCCTCGGTCTCGACGTGCATGGTCAGGTTCATGACGGACGTGGGCAGCGGCCCCGTGCGGGCGTCGTCGAAGAGCCGTTCCATGATGAGCACCCGCCCGGGCGGCGTGCAGGCCCGGTACGCCTTCTGCAGCAGCATCGCGCACGTCGCGTCCGTCCAGTCCGACAGCACGTATCCGAAGGCGATGCAGTCGCCCTGGGGCAGCTCGTCGGCGAAGAAGTCGCCCCCCTCGAACGCCAGCCGCCCGGCCAGCCCGTGCCGCTGAGCGGATTCGCGCAGGTACGGCTCGACCTGCGGCAGGTCGAAGATCACGGCGCGCAGGCCGGGCGCGTGCTGGAGCGCCGCCGTGGCGAAGGGCCCCGTCGCGCCGCCCACGTCCACCAGTCGCGTGACGTCGCCCAGTCCGGCCAGGGCGGCGATCTCCTGCGAGGGCGCGTAGCTGAGGTCCCACATGGCCCGCAGGAAGTCGCGGGTGGCGGCCTCGTCGCGGTAGAGGGTCTCGAACGGCGACGGCAGGTCCCGGTCGACCGCCGCCTTGCCCTCCCGCAGGTAGGCGTCGAGCCGCCCCATCCGCGCGACGGTCTCGGTGGCCAGGTGCTCCACGAAACCGCCCAGACAGCGCGGGTCGTCCCTGTCGAGGTACGGCCGCATCGGCTCGGGCACGACGTACTGCTCGTCCGGCGTCCTGCCGAGGACGCCGAAGGCCACGAGGACCAGCAGCACCCGTTCGAGGGTGTCGGCGTCGACGCGCAAGGCGGCGGCCAGCGCCGGGGCCGTGGCGCCGCCGTGGCGGATCAGATGGGTGAAGACGCCGTGCCGGTCGGCCACGTGGAGGGCCGGGGTCGCGACGACCCCGTATACGGCGCGTTCGAGCTCGCTCGGCAACATGATGCCATCCGTTTCCCGGTGTCGAAGAAAAGAATTCCGGCTGGAAAGCCTAACTTCGTTCCCGGAAATCGTCAGGGTGCGGTGACCGCGTATGGCGCTGATTTATCGGAGATGTATAGACGCATTTTCCATAATCGGCGGCGACGGCACGAGCGCGCGGGAGGAAGATGTTCGGGATCGCCGGTTTCGGTTACGCGTTCGGAGCGGACGAGGACGTGCGGGAGGTCGCCGCCGACTACGTGCCCGACCCCGAACGCATTCTGCGCATGGGTTACCGCACCTTCCACCGGGCCGAGGACGGCGTCACGGGCACCGAGCTCGCCGCGCGGGCGGGCCGGGCGGCGCTCGACCGGGTCGGGCTCGCCCCCGCCGACCTCGACCTGCTGGCGGTGGCGGTGTCGGAGCTGCCCGAATACCTGCACTGGGACTCCTCGGCGGCGCTGGCCAGAGAGCTGAAGATCGACCGCGTCCAGACGCTGCTGCTCACCGAGGGCTGCGCGTGCGGCGTGACCGGCCTCGGCACGGTGGCGGGCACGCTGGCCGTCCAGCCGGAGATCGAGACCGTGCTGTTCGTCGCGGTGAACCGGGTGAGCGAGTTCCACCGCAACCGGATGACGGTCAACACGGCCGTGCACAGCGACGGGGCGGTCGCGGCGGTGCTGCGGCGCGGCCATCCCCGTAACCGGTGGCTGGCCACCCACCAGTTCACCGACCCGGAGTTCTGCGACTGGTTCCGTACGGACTACGGCGGCGCGGTCGCCCCCGTGCCGCCGCCCGGCTGGTCGGCCGCCACGGCCCCGGCCGGCACCGAGCGGGTGCACGCCCACTTCGACAAGAGCCCGCGCCGGCTGCGCGCCTTCGTGGACGCGCTGGCCACCCGCTCGGCCGAGGTGATCGAGCGAGCCTGCGAGCGGGCCGGCGTGGACCCGGGCGAGCTGACGCACGTCTTCGCGCTGAACGAGAGCGAGGACGCCATCGCCGACGTCGCCCGCCCGTTCGGCATCCCGCCCGAGCGCACCAACGCCGGCCTGGCCGCCGCGCACGGGCACATGGGCGCCGCCGACCAGCTTCTCGCCCTGGGGCGGTGCTGGGACGAGGGCGAGCTGGCGCCCGGCGACCTCGCCGCACTGACCGGCACCTCGATCGGCATGCGCTGGTACTGCAGCCTCATCAGGGTCTGACCGGACGTCCGGGGAAGGGTTGATCATGGACGCACTGCTGCAGGAGCTGCGGACGGCCGTCGCCGAGCGCCGCATGCCGCCGCCGCGCACCCGCCTGGCGCTGCTGGAGACGGCCGACCCCGCACTGGCCCGCCGCGCGGGACGCCTGCTGGCGGCACTGCCACCGCCCGGCGCGGATGACGCGCCCGTCGTGCCGGTGACCGTGCTGGCGACGGCCACGATCGGCCCGTACGAGCAGATCCTGCGGGCCCAGCTCGTGGCCGCCGGCGTGCTGCCCGAGCTGACCGTGGGGGAGCACGGCTCACTGGACAGGGACCTCGCGACGGGCGCGTTCGCCCGGTCGTCGCCGCGGTTCGTCAGCGCGCTCATGGACGAGTCCTTCTTCCTGCCCCGCGACTGGTCCGCCGCCGGCGTCACGGCCCTGGAGGAGCACGTACGCGCCAGGCTGGCCGCCCTCACCCGGCACCTGCCCACCGGCGGCCCGACGCTGATCCTGCACACCGTCCCCATGCCCGCCGAGCTGCGCGACGGCCTGGTGAGCCGCCAGGCCCGCACCCAGGTCACGAAACTCTGGTACGAGCTGAACGCCGCCCTCCTCGCCCTCGCCGAGCAGCACGCCGCCGTCGAGGTCGTGGACCTGGCCGGGCTGCTGGCGGAGGAGCCGTACGCGGCCCGCGACGACCGCATGCACCGCTACGGCGACCTGCCCTACACCGACGGCGCGCTGCTGGTGCTGGCCCGCGAGGTGCGCCGCGTCGTCCAGGCCGGACTCGGCCTGTCACGCAAGGTGCTCGCCCTCGACCTGGACGGCACGCTGTGGGGCGGCGTGCTCGGCGAGGCCGGCGCCGGCGGCGTGCACCTGGGCGGCCTCTACCCGGGCAACTGCTACAGCGCGTTCCAGCGGGCCGTGCTGCGGCTGCGCGAGCAGGGCGTCATCCTCGTCCTGGCCAGCAAGAACGACGCCGAGCCCGTCGAGGAGGCGCTGAGCGGGCACCCCGAGATGCTGCTGCGCGCCGACGCGTTCGCGGCGCGGGCGGTCAACTGGTCGTCGAAGGCGGAGAACCTGAGCAGGGTGGCGGACGCGCTCGGCCTGCCGCCGTCCGCGTTCGTCTTCGTGGACGACACCGACGTCGAACGGGCCGAGGTGGCCGACCGCTTTCCCGAGATCGGCGTCGTCTCGGCCGCCGGCGACCCCGCCCACCTGGTCAGGAGGCTGCTGCGGACCGGCTGGTTCGACGCGCCGTCGCTCACCGAGGCCGACCTGCGGCGCGCCGACCTCTACCGGGCGCGGGCGGAGCGGGCCGAGTTCTCCGACGGGTTCGAGGCGGCCGCCGACTACCTGCGGGCGCTGAAGATCGAGGTGGAGATCGCGCCGGTCACGCCGTACACGGTGGCGCGGGCGGCGCAGCTCGCCGCGCGGACGAACCAGTTCAACCTCACCGGCGTGAGGTTCGGCGAGGCCGAGACGGCCGAGCTGGCCGCGCGCCCCGACCACCTGGTGGCGACCGTCACGGTGTCCGACAGGTTCGGCTCCGACGGCGTCGTGGGCGCGCTGTGGGCCGAGCGCGGCGCGCGTGCGTGGCGGGTGCTCAACCTGGTGCTGAGCTGCCGGGTGCTGGGACGCGGCATCGAGACGGCGATCGCCGCCTGGCTGTCCGAGCGGGCCGCCGAGAGCGGCGCGCGGACCCTGATCGGCCGGTACGTCCCCACGAAACGCAACCGGGTCGCCGCCGCCTTCTGGACGCAGGCCGGCTTCACCAGGGATGAGGACGGGGACGGCTCGTTCGTCCTCGACCTGACCACCGGCACGGTGGACCTGCCCGGCTGGATCACGACGAGCGAGCGGAGCGGACATGAGTGAGCAGGTCAGCAGGGTCGTGACCGAGGTGCTCGCCGAGATACTCGGCGAGGACGCCGGGCGGCTGCGCCACGAGGACGTCCTGGCCGAGCGCGACTGGGACAGCATCAGCTCCCTGGAGGCGCTGGCCCAGCTCGAAAGCCGGCTGCGGGTCACGCTCGACCTGCGCGAGTTCCACGCCGTACGGACCGTCGGCGACCTCACCGAGCTGGTCGGCCGGACGACGGCCGCATGATCCTCGGCATCGACCACATCGGCCTGGCCACCCCGGAACCGCTGCGCACCGGCGCGTTCCTGGAGGCGCTCGGCCTGTCCCCGGTGGACGGCGGCGTCGCCGACGACTATGGCGTGACCTGTGAGTTCTGGCGCCTGCCCGGCCAGGGCCCCGACATCGAGCTGGTCTCACCGTCCCGCCCGAACTCGGCGATCGAGGGCAGGCTCGCCGGGCAGGGGCCGGGGCTCTACCACGTCGCGTTCGTCGTGGACGACGTCGAGGCCGAGCTGCGCCGGCTGCGCGGGAGCGGGCTGTCCCCGGTGGACGCCTCCCCGTGCGGGGGCGCCCGGCCCGGAATGACCGTGGCCTTCATGTACGTCCCCCGCCCGGCCGCGTTCCTCGTCGAGCTGGTGGCGTACCAGGAAAGCGCGGAACGGCGCGTATAGGCGGCATATTGCGGGCCCGCACAGAATGCCGAGCGGACCTCGATAACGACGGAAAAGGGGCACCCGGTGCGTTCCAACGAAGAATTCGTCGCGATCATCGGAATCGGCTGCAGGCTTCCCGGCGCGCGCGGACCGGAGGAATTCTGGCGGCTGCTCCGCGACGGCCGCGACGCCATCGGCGAGGTGCCCGCCGACCGCTGGGACGCCGGCGCCTACTACGATCCGACGCCCGCCACGCCGGGCCGGATCAACAACCGGCTGGGCGGCTTCATCGACGGCGTGGACGAGTTCGACGCCGAGTTCTTCCGGCACTCGCCGCGTGAGGCCGCGCGTACCGACCCGCAGCAGCGCGTCCTCCTGGAGGTCGCGTGGGAGGCGCTCGAAGACGCGGGGCTGCCCGCGCACCTGCTGGCCGGCTCGCGTACGGGCGTCTTCGCCGGCGTGCACTTCAGCGACTACGAGTGCATGGAGTCGGCCGACTCCCACGACAACGACCTGTACTCGATGCGCGGCACCGCCCGCAGCGTCATCGCCGGCCGGCTGTCGCACGCGCTGGCCCTCCAGGGCCCCAGCATGGTCATCGACGCCGCCTGCTGCTCCTCGCTGGTGGCGCTGCACCTCGCCTGCCAGAGCAT
Organism: Nonomuraea sp. NPDC004580; assembly: GCF_040609855.1. Lineage (NCBI taxonomy): Bacteria > Bacillati > Actinomycetota > Actinomycetes > Streptosporangiales > Streptosporangiaceae > Nonomuraea > Nonomuraea sp. NPDC004580. The sequence goes on from NZ_JBEXLH010000001.1 coordinate 483,207, forward strand.
CCGGCGCGGCGAGGCCGACCTGGCGCTGGCCGCCGGCGCGAACGTGCTGCTCGACCCCGGCATCAGCGTGTCGTTCTCGCGGGGCAACATGCTGGCGCCCGACGGGCGCTGCAAGGCGTTCGACGCCTCGGCCAACGGGTTCGTGCGCAGCGACGGGTTCGGCGTGGTCGTGCTCAAGCCGCTGACGGCGGCCCTGGCCGACGGCGACCGCGTCTATGCCGTGGTACGCGGCGGCGCGGTCAACAACGACGGCCAGACCGGCGCCTCGGCCGGCACGCCCAGCCAGTCGGGGCAGGAGCAGGTGCTGCGCGCCGCGTACGCCGACGCGGGCCTGACCCCCGACCGGGTGCACTACGTGGAGGCGCACGGCACCGGCACGGCCGTCGGCGACCCGGTCGAGCTGTCCGCCATCGCGGCGGTCCTCGCGGCGGGCCGCCCGGCCGACCGGCCGGTCAAGGTCGGCTCGGTCAAGACCAACATCGGGCACACCGAGGGCACCGCGGGCATCGCCGGCGTCATCAAGGCCGCGCTCAGCCTGCACCACAGGACGCTCCCGCCGTCCCTGCACTGCGCCGAGCCCACCCCTGCCTTCGCCTGGGACCGGCACGCCGTCCGGGTGCAGCGGGAGCTGGAGCCGTGGCCCGACGACGCGCCCGCCGCCGTCGGGGTCAGCTCGTTCGGCATCACCGGCACGAACGCCCACGTCGTCCTGGAGGCCGCCCCCGCCGCCGCCACCGAACCCGAACCCGCCCTCGGACCCTCGCGCGGGCTGCTGCTCGCCCTGTCCACGCGGTCCAAGCAGGCGCTGGCCGACGCGGCGGGCGCGTACGAGGAACTGCTGGCCAGGCCGGACGGCCCCGCCGCGCTGGACGTGTGCCGGGCGGCGGCCACCCGCCGCAGCCACGAGCCGCACCGGCTGGTCGTGCACGCCGGTTCGGCCGCCGAGCTGCGCGAGGCGCTGACCGCGTTCAAGGAGGGCAGGGCCAAGGCGGGCACGGTCACCGGCCGGGTGCCCGCGCGGCCGGGCAAGGTGGCGTTCGTCTTCCCCGGGCAGGGCTCCGAGTGGCCCGGCATGGGCGCGGAACTGCTCGCGTCCGAGCCGGTCTTCCGCGCCGCGATCGAGCGGTGCGACGCGGCCGTGCGGCGGTGGAGCGGATGGTCGGTGCTGGAGCTGCTGTCCGGCCCGCCGGAGCGGATGACGGCGCTGCCGATCGACGTGGTGCAGCCGGTGCTGTTCTCCGTGCAGGTGGCGCTGGCCGCGCTCTGGCGGTCGTGGGGCATCGTGCCCGACACCGTGATCGGGCACAGCATGGGCGAGCTGGCGGCGGCCTGCGCGGCCGGCCGGCTCTCCCTGGACGACGGCGCCCGCGTCATCTGCGCCCGCAGCCGGCTGATGGCGACCACGGCGGGCCGGGGCGGCATGGCCGTCGTGGGCCTGGCCCACGAGGAGGCCCGCGCGCTGGTGGAGCCGTACGCGGGGCAGGTCTCGGTGGCGGCGCTCAACGGCCCGTCCACCACGGTCGTCTCCGGTGACCGGGCCGCGATCGACAAGATCGTGGGCGAGCTGGAGGGCGGCGAGGTCTTCTGCCGCCGCATCGACATCGACGTCGCCGCCCACAGCCCCCACATGGACGCCCTGCGCGACCTGCTGCGCACGGAGATCGCCGGCGTCGGCGGCGAGGCCGCCGCGGACGGGCCCGCGTTCCACTCGACCGCCGACCCTGAGGCGGAGCGGCTGGACGCCGCCTACTGGGTGCGGAACCTGCGCGAGCCGGTGCGGTTCTGGCCGGCCGTCGAACGGCTGGTGGCCGAGGGGCACGACACGTTCGTGGAGATCAGCCCGCACCCGGTGGTGCTCGGCGCGATCGGCCGCGGCATCGAGGCCGATCTGCTCCTGCTGCCGTCGATGCGGCGCGACGAGAGCGTGGAGGTGGCGCTCGGCTCGCTCGCCCACCTGTACGTGGCGGGCCACGAGCCCGACTGGCCCGCCCTCTTCCCCGGCCGGGGCGCGCACGTGGACCTGCCGCGCTACCCGTGGCAGCACACCAGTTTCCCGTGGAAGGACTCGGCCACGGCCGGGCGTCCCCGGCACGGCACGGCCGGCCACCCGCTCCTCGGCGCCCGCATGCAGCTCGCCGCGCATCCCGGCACCGAGTTCTGGGAGTCGTGGCAGGACGTCCGCACCACGCCGTACCTGGCCGAGCACCGCGTGGACGACATGGCCGTCTTCCCCGCGGCCGGCTACGCGGAGATGGCCCTCGCGGCATCGGGCGGCGAGCCGGTGGAGCTGACCGGCCTGATCTTCGCCGCCGCCCTGACCCTGCCCGACCAGCGCACCACCCAGGTCCAGCTGGCGCTGGCCGGCACGGGGGAGCAGCGCGCCTTCCAGATCTACAGCGACCAGGGCGACGGCGCCTGGACCCTGCACGCGAAGGGCCGCCTCCGCCCGGCTCCCGCCACAGAACCGGCCGTGCGGGCGTCGGCGGTGCCCGAGGGTTGCACGGTCATCGGCGCGGACGATTTCTACCGGGAGTGCGCCGCGCGCGGCCTGCGCTACGGGCCGAGGTTCCAGCGGATCCAGCGCGTGCACCGTGCTCCTGTCGGGAGCGAGGCGTGGGCGGAGCTGTCCGGCTTCGGCACGGTGACCTCGCCCGGCGACCCGCACGTGGTGCACCCGGCGATCCTCGACGCCTGCCTGCAGACCGTGCTCGCCACGCTGCCGGAGGGCACGGACACGTACCTGCCGGTCGGCCTCACACGGCTGCGCCTGCACGGCGCGCCCGCCGACGGCTGCCTCGCCCACGCGAGCCTCAGCGCCGACGGCCGCGCCGACCTCAAGGTGTGGAACCCGGACGGCACACTCGTCCTGGAGGTGGACGGCCTGGCGATGCGCCGCCTGGGCGGCACGGACGACGCCACGGGAAAGATGACCGAGGCCCGCTACGAGATCGCCTGGCAGCCCTTGCCCGCCCCGCCCCGCGAGGAGACCACCCGCCGCCTCCTGCTCCTCGACGCTCCCGGCGGCACGCTGCACGAGACGCTGACCGCCCGCGGCCACACCTGTGTCAGGGTCCACCCCGGCCAGGCGTACGAGCGCGTGGCCCCTGACCACTACGTCATCGACCCGGCCGCCCCCGCCGACTTCGCCCGCCTGCTCACGGACACCGCCGCCGACTTCGACCTGGACGGCGTCATCCACGCCTGGGCCCTGCTCCCCGGCGACACGGGGAGGATGGGGGAGCAGGACCGCGCCCCGTACACGGGAGCGGCCACCGCCCAGGACGCTGCGACGTCGGACGCGGACGTGCTGGCCGGGGCGCTCGCCCTGGCCTGCGGCGGCGCGCTGCACCTGGTGCAGGCCCTGGCCGGCACATCGACCCGGCTGTGGATCGTCACCACGGGAGCCGTCGCGGTCAGGCAGGGCGAGCTGCCCGACATCGTGCCGGCGTCCCTGTGGGGCTTCGGCAGGACCGTCGCCCACGAGCACCCCGAGCTGCGCTGCACCCTCGTGGACCTCGAACAGGGCCGCCCCGACGCGCTCGCCGACGAGCTGGCAGCCGAGGACGAGGACCAGGTGGCCTGGCGGCACGGCGAGCGGTACGCGGCCAGGATGCGACGCCTGCCGTACCCCGTACAGGACGACGACGAGACCGTGCGCGGCGCCGAGCTGCTGCGCGGCGGCGGCAGGTTCCGGCTGGAGATGCCCGCGCCGGGCCCGCTCGACCGGCTCCGCCTCACCCCCGCGGAGGCGGAGCCGCCCGCGCCCGGCGAGGTCGAGGTCGAGGTGGCGGTCGCGGCGCTGAACTTCAAGGACGTGCTGCGCGCCATGGGCGTGCTGCCCGCCGCCACGACGGCCGCCCTGCCCCTCGGCATCGAGTGTGCGGGCCGCGTCACCGCACTCGGTCCGGGCGTCGAAGGGCTGTCGGTGGGGCAGCGGGTGGTCGCCATCACCGACTCCTCGCGCGGCTGCGTGGCCTCCCACGTGCACGCCGACGCCCGCGTAGTCGTGCCGCTGCCCGGCACGCTGAGCTTCGAGGACGCCGTGACCGCGCCGATCGTCTTCCTGACCGCGTACTTCGGGCTGGAACGGCTGGCGGGCATGGGCGCGGGCGACAGGGTGCTGATCCACTCGGCGAGCGGCGGCGTGGGCCTCGCGGCCGTGCAGCTCGCCCGCGCGGCCGGCGCCGAGGTGTTCGCCACCGCCGGGAGCGAGGAGAAGCGCGCCTACCTGCGCGACGAGCTGGGCATCGAGCACGTCATGGACTCCCGTTCCGTGGACTTCGCCGCGCACGTGCGGGAGCTGACCGGCGGCGAGGGCGTGGACATCGTGCTGAACTCGCTGTCCGGCGACGCCATCGAGGCGGGCCTGGGGGCGCTGCGGCCCGGCGGCCGGTTCGTGGAGCTGGGCAAGCGCGACATCGAGGAGAACACCCAGCTCGGGCTCGCGCACTTCGGCAGGGGTCTGTCGTTCTGCTCGCTCGACGTCGAGGCGCTGTTCCTGCACCGGCCCGAGCAGGTCGGCGCGGCGCTGCGGGGGCTCATGGGCCGCCTCGCGGACGGCCGGCTGAGCCCGCTGCCCAGGGAGGTGCACCCCGTACGGGCGGCCGGCGCCGCGTTCCGCCGCCTCGCCAGGGCCAGGCACGTCGGCAAGGTGCTGGTGTCCATGGAGCCGGAGCCGTCGGGCGACCTGCCGGTCCGCGCGGACGGCAGCTACCTGGTCACCGGCGGCCTGGGCGCGCTCGGCCTCGGCACCGCGCGGGCCCTGGCCCGCGAGGGCGCCGGACACCTGATCCTGCTCGGCAGGCGCGCGCCGAGCCAGGAGACGGCCGCCGAGCTGGACGCGCTGCGCGCGGCCGGCACCGCCGTCACCGTGGTACGCGCCGACGTCGCCAGGCACGCCGACCTGGCCCGCGCCGTCACCTCGGCCCTGGCGGGCGCGCCCCCGCTGCGCGGCGTCGTGCACGCGGCAGGTGTGCTGGCCGACCGCACGCTGGCCCAGCTCACCTGGGAGGACTTCACGACCGTGCTCGGCCCGAAGGCGCTCGGCTCCTGGAACCTGCACCGGCTCGCGGCCGGCGCGCCGCTCGACTTCTTCGTGCTGTTCTCCTCCGTCGCGGCCCTGCTCGGCAACCCGGGCCAGGCCAACTACGCGGCGGGCAACACCGCCATGGACGCGCTCGCCCACCACCGGCGCGCCCACGGCATGCCCGCCACCACGATCAACTGGGGCCCCTGGTCGGACATCGGGCTCGCGGCCCGCCCCGACCGCGGCGGCCGGCTGGAGGACCGCGGCCTGCCGAGCTGCACCCCCGACGAGGGCTTCGACGCGCTCCTGCGGGAGCTGGCGGCGGGCGGGCCCGCGCAGGTGGCGATCACCCGGTTCGAGCCGGGCCGCTGGGCGGAGCTGCTGCCCTCGGCCGGGCGCGGCTCGCTGCTGCGCGACCTGCTGGCCGTCCCCGATGACTCCGGCGCGGACCGGGCCGGCCAGGACGGCAAGGGGCTCAAGGACGAGCTGCTCGCCGCCGCGCCGGACCGCCGCGCCGGCCTGCTCGTCGAGCACGTCACCCGGCAGATCGCCAAGATCACCAGGACGGATCCCGCGCTGCTCGACGCGGAGGCGTCGGCCACGTCGCTGGGCGTGGACTCGCTCATGGCGATGGAGCTGCGCCAGGCCATCGAGTCCAGCACGGGCGTGGTCGTCTCGACGGCCCGGCTGCTCGGCGGCGCGACCATCGTGGAGATCGCGAGGTACGTCGAGTCCGGCCTCACGGAGGCGCACGCCCCGGCCCAGGCCGCCGAGTCCGGTGGCGCCGAGGCGCGCACCCCGGCTCAGGCCGCCCGGCCGGTGACCGTGCCGGAGCTGCGCCCCGAGCAGGTCGACGAGCTGTCGGACGGCGACCTCGACGCCGTGCTCGGACAGTTGCTGGCCGGTGGGGAGAGCACCGCGTGACGGGCATCGCCGACCTGCTCGACCGGCTCGCGCCGGAGGAGAAACGCGCGCTCGTACGCGACCTGCTGCTGCGCCGTGCGAAGGGCGACGAGCTGTTCCCGCTCTCGCACGGCCAGCAGGCCATGTGGTTCATGCACCACGTCGATCCCGGCAATCCCGCCTACAACGTCCCGTCCGCGTGGCGGGTGCTGACCCGGCTGGATCGGGCGGCCTTCGACGGCGCGCTCGCCGACCTGGCCGCCCGGCACCCGATGCTGCGGACGACGTACGTGGCGCTGGAGGGCATCCCGTTCCAGCGCGTGCACCCGTCGGCCGGGCAGGTGCGGCTGGAGTCGTACGACGCCCGCGACCTCGGCGAGGACGCCTTCGCCGCGCTGCTCACCCGCGAGGCGATGCGCCCGTTCGACCTCGCGGAGGGCCCGGTGCTGCGCTGGCACCTGTACGACCGCGGCGACGCCGGGCAGGTCCTGCTGCTCAACGGCCACCACATCGCCCTGGACGCCTGGTCGGCCTTCCAGTGCCTGGACGAGCTGGGCGTGCTCTACACCGCCAGGCTGCGCGGCGAGCCGCCGGACCTGCCGGAGGTGGGCGCCCGCTACACCGACTACGTCCGCCGCCAGGCGGCTCTGCTGGGCGGTCCCGAAGGCGAGCGGCTGGCCGCCTACTGGCGTAGCAGGCTCGCGGGGCCGCTGCCCGACCTGGGGCTGCGTACGGACCGGCCGCGTCCCCGCGTCCGCCGCCGGCGCGGGGACCGGTGCCCGGTGTCGTTCGACGCCGAGCTGTCGGCCGCCCTGCGCCGCCTGGCCGACGCCGAGGCGGCGACGCTGTTCGTGGTGCTGCTGGCGGGCTTCTACACCCTGCTCTACCGGCACACCGGGCAGGCCGACCTGCGGGTGGCGACCCCGACCGCGCACCGGGAGCAGGCCGCCTTCAGCCAGGTCGTCGGTTATTTCGCGGACTCGGTGGTGCTGCGCGCCGACCTCGCGGGGCCGCCGTCGTTCCGCCTGCTCGTGCGGCGCGTACGGGACGGCGTGCTCGACGCGCTCGACCACCAGGACCTGCCGTTCGCGGTGCTGGTGGACCTGCTCAACCCCGAGCGTGACCCGAGCCGCCCGCCGCTGTGCGAGGTCAGCTTCGGCATGCAGAAGTCGCACCGCGTCAGGTTCCGGCAGGCGCGCGGGCCGGAAGGGGTGTCGCTGTTCGGGTTGCGCTCGGCGGACGCGCTCGTGCTCGACCTCGGCGACCTCGTGCTGGCGCCGCATCCGCTGTCGCACCCGGCCTCCCGCTACGACCTCGACCTGCAACTGCACGAGACGGACGGGACGATCGCGGGCGCGCTGACGTACGACACCGACCTGTTCGACCGGACGACCGTCGAACGTCTGGTGAGCAACCTGCGGGTGCTGCTGGCCGCGGCCGTCGCCGACCCCGACGCGCCGCTCTCCCGGCTGCCCATGCTGACCGAGGAGGAGCAGCGGCTCATGCTCGGGTGGGGCGCCGGCTGAGCGGGCCCTGGCGCGCGGAACGGGGGGCCTAGACCTACCCCCGGCGTAGGCCGATGCCCCCGAATTCGGGTGGCGGTTTCACCACCGTCGCCCTCCTGACTTCACGTGTCAGAAAGCCGCGGGCCGTCGCCGGGAGATGAGTCAACGTCATATTCTCCGATGGCCTGCGGTTTCACCACCCCTGCCGGAACATAATTCCGGTATATTTCATAAATGCCGGTCACGCTTATCCGACGGACCGTCGCTCCCTGTGATGGCGACCTTTTTTCGTGATTTTGATTTGTCAAGCGAAAGATTGTCCTCGATTACAGCTTTCCTTATCGGAAGATGGCAATCTTGGAGTGTTGGAGCATTTCGGTAAACAAGGGGGTGCCACATGGAGTTCCGGCTCCTGGGGCCGGTCGAGGCCTGGAGTGGCAGGCGTACCGTTCCGCTGGACGGGGCCAAGTTACGCACCGTGCTGGCTGCGTTGCTGTTCGCCGAGGGCAGGCCGCTTTCTGATCAGAGAATGAGCTACCTGCTGTGGGGTGAGCAGCCGCCCACGACACCGGGCGCGCAGATCTGCACGTACGTGTCCCGGCTCCGGCACCGGCTGCAGAAAGGCAGCCTGGAAATCACTCGTGAAGGGAGTGGTTATCAGCTGGTCACCGGACAATGGGAAGTTGACCACCGGAAATTCCAGACCCTGGCCGACCAGGGCGCCCGCCGGCTCGGCGCCGGAGAATTCATCCAGGCGGAGAGCACGCTCAGGAGGGCGCTCGCGCTGTGGCGCGGCCCCGCCCTCTGCGACGTGACCGGGCAGCTGTCGGCCGCGGAGCTCCCCGGCCTGGAGGAGAGCCGCAGGACGGTGCTGGAGCGGCACATCGACGCCAGGCTGGCCCTGGGCATGCACGTGGAGCTCGTACCCGAGCTGACCGGCCTCGTGAGCGAGGACGCGCTCAGGGAGGGGCTCAGGACCCAGCTCATGATCGCGCTCTACCGCTGCGGCCGGCCGGCCGACGCGCTCCAGGTCTACCAGCAGGGACGGGAGATCCTCGCCGAGCACCTGGGCGTCGCGCCGGGGGAGGAGCTGCAGCGCGTGCACCAGGCGATCCTGACCGGAGACTCCGGGCTCGACCACCCGGACGTGCTCAACCTGCGAGGCGCCGCCTGACGGGGGCGGAGCCGCTGGACATATAGCCGAGGTATGGCCGCGCCGCCTAGGTTCCCCCTGACATGCCACACGGGGGGACGGGAGACGGACGGTGCGGACGGGGATCTGGCTCATAGGAGCACGGGGGTCGGTGGGCACGACGGCGACGCTGGGAGCCGCCGCCATGCGCGCGGGTCTGGTGGCGCCCACGGGGTGCGTCACCGCGCGGCCCGACTTCGCCTCCGTGCCCCTCACGGAATTCGGCGACCTGGTGTTCGGCGGGCACGAGCTGGTGGACACTCCGCTGCTCAAGCGCGCCGAACAGCTGGTCGACGCCCGCGTGGTGCCCGCGGGGCTGCCCGCGCTCGTCGAGCGCGACCTGCGGGCGGCGGAGGAGGAGATCCGGCCCAGCCCGCTCGCCACCGCGCCCGACCAGCGCGCCGGCCTGTACGGGCCGCTCGCGGAGCTGGCGTTCTTCTTCAAGGACCCGCTGGGGACGCGCGAGCACGGCCTGGAACGTCAGTACGACACCCTGGTGACCTGGGCTCACTCCGTGAGCAGCGCCGCCAGCTGATCGGCCAGGTCGAGGAGCGGCGCCAGGTCGTCCACCTCGCCCGCCCTGGACACCCTGAAGCCGTGCCTGCGCCCGTGGAAGGCGCCCTGCACGGCGTGGAACTGGGCCCACCGCCGCACCCGCTCGCGGTCCACCTCGGCCGTCTCGGCGAAGACGTCCAGCGTACGCAGCAGCGCCTTGCCCAGGTCGCCCGACTCAAGCAGCTTCAGCACCAGCGACTTGACCAGCGGTCCCACGTCATAGGCGGGGTCGCCGGCGTAGCCCTTGGGATCGACGGCCAGCCACGGCTCCCGCTCGGCCCGCAGGATGTTGCCCGGATGCAGGTCACCGTGGATGAGGATGCCGGGCTGCCGCGCCCCGACCTCGCGGACGGTGGCCACGGCGGCGTCCACCACGTACGCCGGCATGGTGTGCGGCAGCTCGGCCGCGTCCCTGCGCAGCTCCTCCTCCCAGGCGCCGGCCCAGTCGTGCAGGCGCGGCAGGTGATCCGGAGCGGGGACGGCGAGGCGGCGGCTCAGCACGCCCGCCACCGTCACCATCTCCTCCACGTCCCCCGCCGTCGCCAGGGTGCGGGTGTCGGCACGTTCCAGCAGCATGGCGTAGCGGTCGTCGGCCCGCTCGTACAGCATGACCGCGCCCCGCCCGCCCCACGCCGCGAACGCGTCCGGCTCGTGCACGTTGCCCGGATGCGGGAACGACACCTTCATCACCGCGGCTCCGCCGCCGGGGCGCCGCACGGGCACGATCACACCGACGCCGCCGTGCAGCACCTCGCCGTCCGGCACACACCCCCACCGCTTTGTCAGCTCGGTCACGATCGCGGGCAGCTCGGCGATCCACGCCGCCCCAGCCTCACCCTCACGCGCGACGGTACCCTGCGCCAACCCCTCCGGAATGCGGATCATCCGGGCACACTATCGCGTGTAGTTCTGCCCCAAGGGTTTTCCTGGCACCGGCTTGGCGATGAGCGCGACCGGGATGAAGAAGCACATCTGGGCGATCGCCATGGTCAGCGTCCACAGCGCCTTCTCGTCGTAGTGGACGGCCGCCCTGGCGAACAGCTCGTCGGGGACGCGCTCCCCGTACGGGTTCGGGGTCAGCACGGCCTCCACCAGCTCCAGCGCCGCCCGTTCCGCGTCCGTGAAATGGGGGGCGTCCCGCCACGACGCCACCGCCGTGATCCGCTCCTCCACCTCCCCGGCCGCCCGCAGCTCGCCGGTCTGCCGCACCGTGTGGTAGGTGTTGCCGACCAGCTGCCCGGCGCGCAGCTGCACCAGATGCACGGTGGTCTGGGGAATCGTCCCGTTCATGACGGCCTTCGCCATCGCGCCGGCGATCTCGCCCACCTCGGGGATGAACCGGGCGGGGTCGGGCAGTCGCGACTCGGACATCACAAATTCCTCTCCTCGGATGTTCGTACGGGACTCCGACGACGCAGCCGGGCGAAATGTGAGCCTCACATCTCCGCCCCCTATGTCGTCATCCTTGGTGAAGACCCACGGCACACGAGGGGACCGGCCACGACATGACCACGCCTGACCCGAGCCTGATCAGCGAACGACGCCAGCTCATCAGCCTCGCCTACCGCCTGCTCGGCTCCCTGGCCGACGCCGAGGACGTCGTCCAGGAGACCTACGCCCGCTGGTATGCCATGCCGGACGAGGAACGGCAGGCCATCGAGGTGCCGGCCGCGTGGCTCACCAAGGTCGCCGGCCGCATCTGCCTCGACCTGCTCGGCTCGGCCAGGGCCAGGCGCGAGCGCTACGTGGGGGAGTGGATCCCGGAGCCGCTGCCCGAACGTACGGACTGGATCACCGCCGGCCCCGCCGACCCAGCTGATCGCGTCACCCTCGACGAGTCGCTCAGCATGGCCTTCCTCGTCGTGGTCGAGTCGATGAGCCCGGCCGAGCGCGTGGCGTTCATCCTGCACGACGTCTTCCGCTACCCCTTCGCCGAGGTGGCCGAGATCGTCGGCCGCACGCCCGCCGCCTGCCGCCAGCTCGCCTCCTCCGCCCGCCGCCGCATCACCGCCGCCCAGCCGCCCGAGACCACGAACGCGCGGCGCGCCGGCGTCGTCAGGACCTTCAAGCGGGCCTGGGAGTCCCAGGACATCGCCGCCCTCATCGGCATCCTCGACCCCGCCGCCACGCTCACCGCCGACGGCGGCGGCCTGGTGCCCGCCGTCCTCGAGCCGATCCGCGGCGCCGCCGCGATCGCCCGCTACGCCCTGGAGATCACGGACATGATTCCCGCGCTCTCGCTCACGGAACGGATGGTCAACGGCCGGCCCGGGCTGGTGACCGAGCGGGAGGGCCGGACGGTTGCCGTGATGGCGTTCGAGGTGGCGGGGGACCGCATCACGAACATCTGGGCCGTACGCAACCCCCACAAGCTCCGCGCCTGGTCAGCGGCGTAGGCCGTCGAAGAAGATCGTCGTGATGCGTACGGCCTCGTCCTTCCACCCCGCCGTGGCCCGCATCCCGCAGACCCCGCCGAGCGCGCGCAGCACCGTACGCCCGCCGACACCCTCACGCAGCGTCCCCGCCGCCACGCCCGCCGCAAGCAGCCGATCGAGAGCCTGCGCCATCTGCGTACGAGCCTCGTCGAAGACCGGCGAATCGGTCGCCATGATGCTCTCCAGCGCCACGGCCATGCCCTTGCCCACCGCCGCGTGCTCCACGAGCAGCAGCAGGAACCGCCGCAGGGCCTCCTCGGGGGCGTACCGGCCGAGGTGCTCATCGGCCGCGCCGCACAACGTGGCGACCTCGTCGCGATAGACCTCCTCCACCAGGGCCTCGCGGGTCTCGAAGTGGCGGTAGAGCGTACCGACCGCCACCCCGGCCCGCCGCGCGATCTCCTCGACCTGGATCTCGGCCTCCCCGCCGAGGAACGCCTCGCGCGCCGCGGCCAGGAGCGCCTCGCGGTTGCGCCGCGCATCCGCGCGCATCGGACGTGAGGACGTCACCAGCACCTCCCTAAGGTGAATCAGACTCCGTTTGCTGTAGTGTTACCGGAGTCCGATTCACCTTTCACTGCAGGAGCTGCAGCAGCAGATCGCCGACCGCCTCAACATCCCGATGGGCCGCCCCGGCGACCCGGAGGACGCGGCGGAACTGATCGCGTTCCTCGCCTCGCGCCGCGCGAAATGGCTCACGGGCGCCCAGTTTCGGGTCGACGGCGGCATCATCCCGGTGGTGTGACCATGCCCTTCACCCTCGCCTCGATCATCATCGACACCGCCGACCTGGAGCCGGAAAGCACGTTCTGGCACCGGCTGCTGGGCGGCACACTCACCGTCACGCCGACCCACCACTTCCTCCAGCCCGACGGCCTCCCGGTCATCGTGATCCAGCTGGCTCCCGGCCACGTGCCTCCCACCTGGCCGGACCCGGGGGTTCCCCAGCAGCTCCACATCGACCTGCGAACAGCCGACCTCACCACCGCCGACCGTCAGGCCCTGGACGCCGGCGCCCGCCGCCTGCGGACGTCCGCAACCTCCAACGTCTACACCAGCCCGTCAGGCCACCCCTTCTGCCTACGCCAGACCTGACCGGACCCAGGAAGGCCCCCGGCCCCTCCCTGACCCCGACAAGAGAGCCCGGGACCCGGACCAGAGGGGACCGAGCCTCGGGACCAGGGGGAACAGGGCGTCGGGACCAGGGGGAACAGGGCGTCGGGACCAGGGGGAGGCCGAAACCCCGACTATCAGGGGGAGGCCGGAACCCCGATCAACAAGCCGGCGCCGCTCCTGCCGCCAGATCCCGCACCACCTGGATCAGCTCAGCCGGATCGAACGGCTTCGTCAGGTATGCATCCACCCCGATCCCCCGGCCGCGCACCTTGTCATCGTCCTGCGCCCGGGCGGTAATGAGCACCACCTTGATATGCCGGGTGGCCTCATCGGTCCGCAACCGCTGCGCCGTCGTCCACCCGTCCAGGCGCGGCATCATCACATCGAGCGTGATGACGTCGGGCATGACGCCCAGCACCTGATCAAGGCAGTCCTGTCCGTCGGTGGCGGTCACCACCTCGAACCCCTCCAGATCGAGGTTGACCGCGATGAGCTGCCGGATGACCTCGTCATCGTCTACGACCAGTACTTTCCCAAGAACCTCGCCCACGGCCGCCAAGCTAACCTGTAGCTGGCCGGTCACGGGTGGCTTTCGCCGGATGCGTTCATGGAGTGTTATCTGGTGCGGAGTGGTCCCCGGATACTGGTAGCCTTGTCACCTGTTGAGCCCCCTTAGCTCAGGGGATAGAGCACCGGCCTCCGGAGCCGGGTGCGCAGGTTCGAATCCTGCAGGGGGCACGCACGATCTCCAGTAAGGACCTGCGGCAACGCAGGTCTTTCTGCTGTCTGAGGTGTGCCGCTCAATGCCACTGATTATGGGCAAGCGCTCACGATCGCGTACGAGGACCGTGCGGATCTTGAGTGGCGGCAGGAGTTCCGGCGCAAGGCACTGGACTCCGTGAGCGCGCGGCGAGTGAGCCGCACGAGTTCGTCGGGCACAGCGAGGGACATCAGGCCGCCCAGGGTGCCCTCGGCGTCCGGCACGGCTCGAGTCTCCTCGTTGAACGGCTGGCCGGTGCGAGCCGAGTGGCGTATTCGCGAGAGTGCAACGGGCTGGTCTACTGCACCGAAGAACCTCCATCACCACCCCCGCCAGGAGGCGAGGGGCCGGTCGGCACTGCCCCAAGCAGGGGCGGGCTCACGGCCAGCGTACGTCCAGGGTGCGTTCGACGAACTGCGCGTACTGCTCGAACGCCCGCTCGACCTCCGCCCGATCACTGCTGTGGAGTGGTGTGAGCGGCTGCACGGCGATCCGGACCGCGCTCTTCGTGAGGGTACGTTTCCAGGTGGCCACGACCCGGCCGGCGCGCACCAGAACTCCATCGCTTCCCGCCGCGAGATCACCGTGTCCGCCGACGGCCGCGGGTTGGTCTCCCCACGCCGGTGGTCTGCTGCTGATGCAGGCGCTGCGCATCGACGGACCCCTCTCTGTCAGACTGCTGTGAGGCGCCACGGCTGATGTCGCTGTTTCAGCCGCACTCTTGTCGGGGTGGTTCGGCAGCTTTTATGCGCCTGGCCGGGCATTATGAAGGCTATTGCCCGGCCCCGAGTCCTCAGGGGCCGGGCAATAGCCTTTGCGCGATGTTGTGTGGTGGTGCGCGGGTTAGCGATTACGCTCGCCATGGCTTGATGACGATCGCCGGTTCACCGCCCGAGCACAGTAGCCTGATTGTCTCGTTGGCTGACGAGTTTGCGGTCTCTCTACCGACCGTGCCACCGGTCGCCGTGCCACCGGTCGCCGTGCCACCGGTCGCCGTGCCATCGATCGCCGTGCCATCGATCGCCGCGCCACCGGTCGCCGCGCCACCGGTCGCCGCGCCACCGGTCGCCGTGCCACCGGTCGCCGTGCCACCGGTCGCCGCGCCACCGGTCGCCGCGCCACCGGTCGCCGCGCCACCGGTCGCTCTTGCAGCGCCAGTGACCACTTCTGTCGCGCCAGCAGGGCGGCCTGCCCTTCGAGAGCTCCGTCTGAGCGGCTGAGGCCACTTCTACTTTCGACGATGGGACGGAGTTCGCAGAGGCGGCTGTAGCCATCCCGGATGGCAGGAGTGTGAGCGTGGCGAGAAACGCCGCGCCGATTAGCGGGAGTCGGTTGTTGTGCATGGGCTCCTCCAGATGGAGAACTGCGACCATGGTGATCGCGACCCAGGAACTGACATGTCGACATATTCCCGGCATCCACCCCGTCACACATTTCTGGACGATTATGTCCGTTCGGACTCAGAAATGGGGTCATGGGGCCCGCGGATCGGCGATTGGCGTGCAGATAAAGCCCATGGACCTCGGCGCCCCACTGATCTGGCTAAGTGCCGCGGCGCCACCCTTATCTTTCCAAATCTTGCGAAGGACTTCTTCGCCAAGTCATGCGTGCGATTCGAAGTGTGCTTACGTCGACGCTGTGGCATGCCGAAGGTATCGGACCCTTACGGCTCGCGTCCACGAGGCGAATCGCTCGTAGGTAGAATCTCGAATGAAGAGCAAATCTGTGGCGATCATGATGAAAGAAAATGAGGTAAGCCCCAGAAGCATGCCAACACCGAGGTGCATGCCAGTCACTGCAACTATCCCCAGTCGCCTCGTCAGTCCGTTCAGCATCAGTAGTGGAAATGTCAATTGGATGAAGACGGCGGCATAGGTCCCAACGGTGACTAGGAAGACGTTGTCATAGATCGCACGGCTGAGACTCGGAAAAGGTTGGACATCTTCGATGTGAAGGGCGTAATAAAGTGCCGTTCCTTCTTGCCAGAAATCGCCCTGCACCTTGAGGAGGCCGGTATTCACGTAGAGGATGCTCACCTGGAGGAGAGTGGCCAGGAGGGCAACATTATGCAGGACTGTGGCCATGCGCCACCGGACGTCGCTCGCGAGGGCCGTCGGAGACCTTGACACAGCATGGAGAGCTCTCTTCTTCGCCCGTCTGGCATCGATCGACCAGCGTGCCGAAAGGTCGGCGAAGGAGAGATAGATGAGCACGAGAAGCATGAGATCGTCACCGCCATCGAGCAGCCATGGTTGACGTTCACGCCAAGACCAGAACATGACGGCTAGCGCTGGCGTTATCAGACGTGTCCGCCAGCCGAGCATGAAAAGAGCCGAGAGTATGATGAAGAAGTGGAAGAGCAGTTCGAATTGCTCGCTGGAGCCTGCGAGCGCGAATATCGAGAAGGTGCCCTTCTCGGCCAGGCGCTCTTCGAGGAGATCTTTCGTCCATGGTGATTCGGGTCCCCAGAGCAGACGGCGATCCTCATAGTCGACCAGCAGCAGGCCCAGGAGGACCAACCCATATCCGATGCGGAGGACAGCCAAACCATAGAGCCCGTAACGAGTGCTACTGGCTCGCTCTACTCTGTTGAGGATGCACCCCTGTATATGGTGATATATTTGCCATAGTCGAATCTGTTGGCGGTTGCTGCTATCCCTCACCCAAAGGCCTCTTTCCAGAGCTTAACCGCTTCATTCGTCACGGGCGACGGCGGCCACCAGTCGAAGTCTCTGTGATATCTGTTCCCGCCGTCACTCCAGTTCCGGTCTGAGAACCGAGGAACGACATGGTTGGAGATCCGCACCTGCACCGCGGTTATCCTATTCCCCCATTGGGCGCGCGCCGCTAGCGTCGCGATAGCGCTCATATGGCGCACCGCTTGCCGGCGAGCGATTGGATCAGGAGGGCCAGCGCCATCTGGTGTCGCATCCTCTGTTTTCGGACTAGTCGCCGCCGGCTCGACGCCAGCTTCGGTCATCATCTGGTAGCCACCGATGACGAGTCGTGAGAGGCGTGCGGGGAAAAGGCTGCCCCGTACCTTGTCTATCCCAGGCTTGCTGATGTCCGTCCAGTCGGTGGTTTTCTCTATACCGGTCGAATCGCGAGCTTTTGCACGAACGAGAACTCGAGTGTTGTAATCGACTGGATCAGGCGCGAATAGCTCCCAATTCTGATGAAAGTACGGCTTGATGTAGCCATTGAGGATTGAGGCGCTCTGTTCGCTGATCGGATTCGATGGGGCGAGGTATAGGAACGTCGCAATGAAATGAAAGGACAGTAGCAGCGCGCAGATTGCGCACCATGCGACGATGACTTTTTGCCGCCAGTCGCACAATCGACTGGCGGGATATGCGTGATGCCGCTGCTCGGGGTAGCCAGCTTCTCGTCCTTGCAGAGATTCCCAATCATCCAGATCCACGGTCGGTCCTCCTTGCGTGCAGCGCCTTTCTCTCGCACCACGAGAGTCGTGCGCTACGGCATGGGCAGTGCCCTGAGGCCGCGTTGATCGAGGCTCCGATGGCGTGCACTTGGAGAAATTTTAGGGCTTGGGCTGGGTATGTTCGGCAGTTCCCTCATGAACTCCCTGCTGATTCAATTTTTGCTAATCTCCAGATCACTCACGACCGGAATGATGCCTGGTCGCAATCCATTGCATCATGAAGTTCCTCATATCAGAGTAAGCGGCGCTGAGAGGGCTCTCTAATATCTGGTGTGGGCGGCCGTGGCGTGCGCCATCTTTGATCAGCCTTGCGTGAAGCCGGAGCCCGCGAGCAAGCGGCCGCGCCGCTCGCGGCGCCGCTCCCATCGCGCTCGACGGCCCGCACACCTAGACCGGTTGAAAGCGTAGAGTCCCAGCCTCGTGACGGATCGCGTTCGGTGCTGTACGACCGGAGCATGCGGTACGGGCATAGGGGTGGGTACACGCCAGCGGAGCAGGAGCGGAGGGACCGTGTACGGCTGCAGGCGGCCGAGTGGTTCGAGGCCGGGGAGCCGACCAGGACGGTCGCGGCGCGGTTACGGGTGCACGAGCGGTCGGTGACCCGCTGGCGGAAGGCATGGCGGGAGGGCGGCAGACCGGCGCTGCTGTCGAAGGTGCCGGTGCCGAGGGAGAAGCTGTCGGCCGCTCAGTGGGCGCGGCTGGATGCCGAGCTACGACGGGTGCGCCGTTGGTGTGGCGCTGGGACACCGTGAACGTGCATCTGGCAGGCCAGGTCGCCGACTTCGCCGCCGAAACGCCGATTGGTTACGCATCGTCCGGCTTAGCGCCTACGCTCCCGAGCACAATCCTGCCGGGGGTTTGTGGTCGCTGCTCCGCCGGGCCTTGGCCTGTGTAGCGGTCGGCGGTGAGGGTGCCCCCTCTGGGAAGCCGGGCAAAGGACGCACCACTGAAGAGGCTGCCGATCGGCTTGTCGGGTGCGTTGACCTGCAACAATATCCAAACCGCGGGTTTGGAACCGGACAACATGGTGGGTACTATTTGTCGATCGGTTTCGGCCAGGCGTCCCCTCCCTTGCTCAGCGCGTCCAAGGAACTCCCGGACGCCGACCTCCGGTCAGTCCCCCCGGAATGTTGATCTGTCGTTGAAGCTCGTTGCCTACATCACTGAGGGGTGGCTGCCCAGCGTGGAGGATCCGCTGTCGCTCGTTGATCGCCTCAGCCCTCGAAGGGGTGCAGGCGGCCGCTGATAGATGGCGGGGTCAGTCCTCAGATCTCCCCTCTGGTCCGGAGCCGATCTTGGTTCGAACGAGACACGGGATCTCCCAAGACCGGAGAAGCAGATGGTTAGACGAATGGGCATCGTGATCTGTGTGATCACGTCCATACTGGCTCTTACGGCAGGTGCCGCCTTGGCCGACCGGCGTTCTGGAACACGGACGCCCTATAACACGATCCTGGACGCTGTCGTCGGCGGCGGCTCGACCGCCGCGGTCGCCGAGGTCCGTAACGGTGACGAAATATGGGCAGGCAGCAGCGGCTTGGCGAAGGCGAACGGCGACCAGCCTCCACCGGCTACCGCAAACTTCCGCGCCGGGAGCATCACCAAATCCTTCACCGCGACTGTCGTGCTCCAACTCGTGGGCGAAGGAAGGTTGAGACTGTCCGACACCATCGACCACTGGCTGCCCGGCCTCCTTCGCGACGACAGCACGATCACCGTGAGACAGCTGCTCCAGCACACCAGCGGCCTGCCTGAGTACACCACGGACATGGTCGATGACGCCGGTATCCCCAAGGAGCGTTATCGCACCTGGTCCCCGAGAGAACTGGTGGAGAAGGCCGAAAGGCTTCCTCTGGAGTTTCGCCCGGGCACCAGGTTCCAGTACTCCAACACCAACTACATCGTCCTCGGCATGCTCATTGAGAAGGTGACCGGCAGACCGTACGCGACGGAGATCGAGCAGCGGATCCTGCGCCCGCTGGACCTGGCTCGCACCTGGCTCCCGGGTGCCTCACCCGAAGTGCAAGGCCCACACGCCCACGGGTACGTGGCCGTCAAGAAGCACGGCGAGCTCACCCGCGTCGACGTCACCAGGTTCAACCCGACGATAGCCGGCGCCGCCGGTGAGATCATCTCCACTGCCGGAGACCTCAACCGGTTCTACCGCGCCCTGCTCGGCGGCAAGCTGCTTCCTCCCGCCCAGCTGAAGGAGATGAAGCATCCCGGCCCTTCGGGTGATTATGGGATGGGCCTGGAGGTGACTCACCTGCCCTGCGGCACCGCGTACGGCCACACCGGCGAAACCCCCGGATACGTCACGGCGTCGTTGATCTCAGCGGACGGCACCCGGCAGATCACCCTGTCGACCACGCCGTTCTCCGGCGACTCGGGATCCGCGGAGAAGGCCCTGTTGAAATCCGCACTTTGCGCCTAACGAGGGTCTCGCATGGTCCACCGCCCCAAGAAGGGCCTTACCATGCGGCTGTAGGTCTCACCGTCTCCGCCGAGCGACGCCGAGGTCTCCGCGGCGGAGCGCATCAGAGTCGCGGCTGACCCGTCGGGAAAGGGACGAGCGAGCGAGACTGCGGGTTTCACCCACGTCAGGCCATACTCGGCGAGCGGCATGGCCGAAAACGCCGGAGAGCCGGCCGTCGCCCTGGTGCCGCACGGTCACGGCCAGCAGGACGCCGGGGTCATCGGCACGTGCCATGGTGAGGGGGATCTTCTGGTTCGGCCGGTCGAGCCGGACGGGCTCGGGGTGCTCGACCTGTTTCCGGCCCCAGACCCGGGTGGCCTGCTGCCGGCCCTTGGCATCCTCCACCTGGGTCTCCACCCTGGCGTACTCGCCCCAGCGAGCGGTGACCACAAGTTCGCCGAGGTCTGCCGGGACGGCGAACGACAGGCCCATGGAGGACGCCCACAGGCGGCCGAGGTTCTGCGGGGTGAGCACCTGCGGCAGCTCGCTCTCGCCGCCGTCGCCCTCCGCGCCGATCTCGGTCTCCGGCAGCTCGCCGGCGTCCTCGGCGACCCGCTTCGGCGAAGGTTTCGGGCCCAGCATGCCGACCAGGTAGCGCTCGCGTGGCCCCATCGACCGCAGCGGCAGCTCCTCGAGGTCGCCCTCGTACGGCCCGAGCAGGTCACGCTCGACCAGTTTCTGGAACGCGTCCCTGACCTCGAACGACGTGACCGGCGGGAAGTCCTGCGGCACGTCGAGCGGATGTCGCGCCTCACTCACCGGCGGACCGGCGGCCTGCCCCACCTCAGCCTCGGTTCCCCCGCCGAACAGGTCGCCCTGGTCAGCTCCCGCTGTGAACAGCTTCTCCTGCCGATCGAACACGTGGCGGTGTCCTTCCTCGACTGACCGATGAAACCACGCTAGTTGTTCTTGATGAGCTTCTGAATGAGCTGTGGCCGGATCGTGAGGTCAGCGCCGGCTCCGTCTTAGCCGGCTGACACTTATGTTTCCTCAGGTCAGCGACACGCCGTGATCCGCTACCTGCCGACCGGATAGGTCATCGCGGGACAAAGTGCGCGTTACCCTTCCGCGTGTAAAGCAGGATGACCCCGACGGTGCCCGCGCTCATGCCGAGCAGACCGAGCATGGCGTACTCGAGTGCGTAGACCTCGTTCATGGAAGCCGAGAAGGCCCCCCAGAGGATGGGCGCGAGCATGATCCAGGCCACTGCCGTTGTGATCGTCACCCCGATCCGGCTGCCTTGCCGGCCTCTGGCAGCGCGGACCGCGAACCAAAGGTAGAGCAGGAGGTACAGGCCGGCGAACGCGGCTTGGTAAAAGTGCACGATAGTCAGCCCAGCGAACAGGGCTGAGACGACGAACAGGACCAAGGCCAGGGTCACTTCCCTAGGGCGAGTGGGCGCCGACTCGTCGCGCTTGTGGGGGGCTCCGGTCACGACTTCTCCGATGCTCGTTCTTGACGTGGATGTACGTACTTCATAACCCTGTCACTGATCGACGTCAGCTGATGATCCGCAACCGACACTTTTGGTCAGCGCCGCGGCGCGGCCCCTGTCCGCCGTATTTCGCGCCGCCCCCTTCCATTCCCGGGCTTTGTCGTCGCGCCGGGACCGGTCCCGGCCATGCAGGAATAAGATCGGCGGGCGACGGAATCCACCCTGCTGACGGGTCGGCGAGATCGGCATCACCGTCCTGTCGCTGTCATCGCGCAAGGCGGTCCTTCGCCTCGCCATCGAGGAAGAGCCTCGTCGCTACCGCTGACAGGTAGGAAGGTCAATTCTGAAGAAGTGATCGATTTTCGGACCAGGAGCGGATTGGAGATCCTCGCGCTGCATGGCCGAGGACTGTCCGCTCGGGCAGCAACCAGATGGATCTGTGCTCACCCGCGGGTGTATTCATGCGAGGTGCTCGTCTGGATCATGTGCTCGGCCAGGGACGAACGGGTCGCCCAGCACGCGCGCAGAACCATGGAGGCTTTGGCCGCCGACCCGGGCTACCGCTACGAGACGTTGTACGCCATCTGGCGAGTCAGTCAGAGCAAGGAGAGCGAATGGGACGGGCGGCGCCTGATTTGGAATCATGACGCGAGGCCTGACCTTCCACCGGCCGCGAAAACGTTCCTGCTTGCCCCTGTGCAGGAATGTGCGTACGTGCCGGCCGTACGGTTGGTGTGTCTACTCGGCTCGGCCCGTTCCGGCGGTGGCAGGTGGCGGTACGCGGATTATGTGGTGCAGGAGGCCCTGCACTCCACCGATGAACGTTTCCGCGCCCAACTACGCAGCCTGCTGTCCAGCACCGATCAGCCCGACCTTCTCGACGAGTTGCTGCGCTGCTTTCGCGATTGCCTGCACGATCGAGGGTTTGGGCGACGGCTGTGGCACCGTGGGCGGCCGACTGCCCTCATGAAGATCCTGCTGGCCAACCCACACCTGCTGAGCCGGTCGAGCGATCACTATGACCGGAGCGGGGAAGCAGCCCTGCTGGCGATCTTGCAGGACCGTCTCGAGATGCTGACCATGCATCTCGAACGTAACCCGATGGCCGCGTTGCTGGAGCTGTACAGGGCGCTACAGCTACCTCTCGGGCGCGAGCTCAAGGACCGGTGCCGCCGGCTGCTCCGCGAACTGGAGCCAGGGCCTGTGCGCGAGGCCGTGTGCCAACACGCATTGCGGGGCAAGGCGGCTGCGGTGCAGGCGGCGGTTGAGGCCGGCTACCGGCCGGCCCACGAGAACGAACTGCTCGCGTTTCTGTTCGTCACCGAACAGTGGGAGGACTACGACCGCGCGGACCCCGACGGGAGCTTGTTGCGCGCTTACTGCGCTGAAAACGACACCCACAGGTGGAGAATCGTCGAAGTCGCCCGCCGCGCTCGCCGCCCCAACCCATTCCCGCCAATCCCGAAGCCACCCACACAGCCGAAGGTCAGCGGCGGCCGGTCAAGCCCGATCGGTTCGTGGCCGACAAATCCGGGCGTTACCGATCATGGTGGCGGCGACTACGGCGGCAGCTACGGCGGATTCAGCACCCACTGACTCCGCCCACCTGAAGGATGCGCTCGCTGTCCTCCATTGTGGGCAGGGGGAAAGCATATGGAGTCGGGGCGCGCGACGATCCCCAGGGCGCCCCTCGCTACCTTCGACGCCCCTGACTTGCCCGCGTTCCGCCGCAGACGGCGAAGCAGGTCAGCGGCGGCGGGAGGCGCTCGGCCGCCGGGTCACGGCCAGCGCACCTCCGGGGTGCGTTCCACGAACTGCGCGTACTGCTCGAACGCCCGCTCGACCTCTGCCCGGTCGGTTCCGCGGAGCGGTGAGAGCGGCTGCACGGCGATCCGTACCACGCTCTTCGTGAGGGTGCGTTTCCAGATGGCCACGACCCGGCCGGCGCGTACCACGGTGGACTGGAAGATCCCGTTGTTGCCGGGGATGATGGCCGCCTTGTGCTCGTCGGCGACCATGAGCGAGCGGTCTTTGTAGCCCAGCAGGTATTCGTCGAACCCGGGCAGCACGAGCAGCTCGTCGTCGCCGGCCGGGGGAGGGGAGGTGTCGAGGAGCGCGGCGTCGAGGTAGGCCTCCACCCCGCCGACGGTAACCCTGGCCAGCGCGTCGCCGGCCACGGCGATGCCGCGTTTGGCGTCGGCCGCGGTCAGGCCGGTCCAGCCCGCGAAGTCTTGCCTTGTGGTCGGTCCACGGCCGCGGAAGTAGCGCAGGGCGATGGTGCCCAGCGCCTCGTCGCGCTCCGGCCGGTGCGGGTCGGGAACCCACTCGTCGAGCAGGACGAAGCTCTGCTCGTTGCCGATGTTGGGGGCGATGCACAGCAGGCCGCGCTGGCTGGCGTACCACAGCAGGTGGTAGCCGCGCTGGCCACCGGTGTCGATGCCCTTGCCGGCCAGCACGGCCAGGCACTCCGACCGGGTCAGCCGCCCGCCGCCGGCCAGGGCCGCGCCCAGCACCTCCATGGCCTGTACGGCGCTCTCCTCCGAGAGGCCGAGTTGCTCGCGCCGCCGCGCCGCGCCGTTCAGCACCCGGACGCCCATCAGTTCGACCATCCAGCGGGCGTCGCGGGGCGGCACGAAATGGATGGTGCCGCGCATCGGCCAGGTGCGCAGCGCCTCACGCCGCTCCAGCGCGTCGGTGACGTCGGCGGCGGTGAGTCCGGGCAGTCGCACGCCGAACGACCACAGACCGCTGGCCAGGTCTTGCGCCTGCATCGCCCCGAGCCAGGTCACCACCTCGGCCACGCCCGTCGTCCGCCTGGCATCGCCGGGCGACGAGCGGAGGAGCAGGCTGGACAGCCGCAGGCCGAGCACCACCTGGGGGGAGAGTTCCACGGGCCAACCGTATCCTCCGCCGCCGACATTGAGCGTGTGCCGTCGAAGTTTGGTGCCGGTGCCGTGGTGGCGGACGTGGTCAAATCAGGCGGGTGCAGAGGGTGCGGCCTCGAATCTCCCAGTTGACCCTTCTGCCGCCCGGCGGGCAGGCACCGCTGGTGTACGCGGTGACACGGAGGA
Organism: Nonomuraea sp. NPDC004580; assembly: GCF_040609855.1. Lineage (NCBI taxonomy): Bacteria > Bacillati > Actinomycetota > Actinomycetes > Streptosporangiales > Streptosporangiaceae > Nonomuraea > Nonomuraea sp. NPDC004580. Next base: position 507,123 of record NZ_JBEXLH010000001.1, read on the forward strand.
CGAAGTCCCACCCCTGTGGAGCGGAGCCGGCCCTGCATGGCCACACCTTCAGCAGTTCGGAGTTGCTGATAAGCACCTTGTTCTCCTCACCCTTTCTGGCCAGGAGACATTCACCCGCGCGGAACTGCCGCTGCACGCAGAGGGCGATCTCGTTCGTGTCCTCGCCGTAGCTCTCGCCGTACGTCCACCACCCTTCCCCGTCCACATCGTCGCCGCTGTACCTGACGCACTCGGAGTCGTCGTCGACCACCTTGAGCACCTTCATGTAGGCGTCGGAGCGGCCGCAGCTGACCGCGCGCGGCTTGCTCCTGCTCCACTCGCCGTTCAGACGCTCGTAGGCGTCCAGACAGTCGCCCGCGGAGATCTTCTCGAACGCCTTGCGGGTGGGATCGGATGTGGGGGTGGGGGTGGCACTGTCGGTGGCGTTCGGGGTCTCGGACGGCTGAGGCGCGGGTGTCGGGGAAGTCGGGGTCTGCTGGGGAGTGGAGATGGCCTTGGAGATGGCCGGCGCGTTTCTCTTGTCCCCGATGGCCCACGCGGCGAAAGCGACCAGCAGGAGGCTCACGACCGCGGCCGCGGCCACCGGGAGCTTCATTCGTCCGAGCGGCGGAAACCGCTGGCCGTCCCCCGGCGCGTCCTGCGGCGGGGGCGCCAGCACCTCGGTCTCCGCCACTCGCGTGGCAATCATCGTGCTGACGGGCTCCGGCAGCCGAGCGTCCTCGCCCTCGGCGAGCGCGGAGCAACGTTCGAGGAACGCATCGAGGCCGGGCCGGTCTTTCGGATCCTTCTCCAGGCCGGACGCGACCAGCGGGAGCAGCGGCTCCGGCACGCCGGTCAGGTCGGGTTCCTCGTTGGCGATGCGGTAGCCGAGGGCCTCGATCGGGCCATCGCCGAAGGGCCGCCGGCCGGTGGCGGCGAAGGCCAGCACGGCAGCCAGGCAGAACACGTCACTGGCCGGCCCGACCTCGCGGCCCCGGAGCTGCTCGGGCGACATGAACCCGGGCGTGCCGACCACACTGGTGCGGGTGGTCTGCGAGGTGGCGTCGAGCGCGCGGGCGATGCCGAAGTCGATGATGCGGGGCCCGTCCTGGGCGAGCAGCACGTTGCCGGGCTTGAGGTCCCGGTGGACGACGCCCCGCTCGTGGATCGCCATCAGCCCTTCGGCCAGGCCCGCGCCGAGCCTCGCGACCGCCGCCGCGGAGAACGCGCCGTGCTCGCCGACGGCCTCGTGCAGCGACGGCCCCGCGATGTACTCGGTCACGAGCCAGGGCGGATCGGCGTCGGCGCGGGCGTCCACCACCTGCGCGGTGTGGATGCCCCCGACCCGCCGCACCGCGGCGATCTCCGCCTCGAACCGCCGCCGGAACTGCGCATCCTCTGCCAGGTACGGGTGGATCACCTTGACCGCGACCGGCCGGCCACCTTTCGAGCGGCCCAGGTAGACGCGACCCATCCCGCCCGCTCCCAGCCGCGCCAGCAGCCGGTACCCACCGACGTTCTTCGGGTCGCCCGCCTCAAGCGGCTTCAATTTCTCGCCGGACACTCGCAGGTCCTCCCGCACCCACTGGTGATCTAGAACGTACCCTTCCACACAGACGATAAGAGAGGGGATGCCCTGATCGAGGCATCTTCGAGCGATACGCCTGCGGACAGGAGCGGACTCCTGATAGCTGAGGTGTTGTCTACACAACTCGGCAACCAGGAGCCCGTGGTTGTCTGTTTACACGCCCGCGTCCGTGAGCGCCAGTGGTTGCATCTCACCGGGATGCCGATGTCATGACCGGATGCCGTCATATCCATCGGATTTGACCGATGCCGAGTGGGTGGTTGTCGAAGGCGAGGCACGGGCGGTCATGGCCGAGCTGGTCCAGGCCCCCGGCAGGCCGATGTGCATGACTTGCGCGCGACACTCGACGCGATCAACTACGTGACCAGGTATCGCGGTCGACACGCTCGGGCTGCTGTTGTGCGTGATCGTCACCGCCGCCTCCGTCCAAGATCGTGACGCCGCCCATCCGCTGCTGGCCCGGCTGCGGGAGAAGTTCTCTGTCATCGCGCTGGTCTGGGCGGACGGCGGCTACGCCGGGCGCCTGCTCACCTGGGCGCGCGACGTACTCCACCTGACCGTCACCATAGTCAAGCGCTCCGACGACGTCCGCGGCTTTCTGCCGCGAGTTCGGCCTGCTTGACGGCAGAGTCGACGTAACGATTGAGCTCTTGGGCGCTGTTGGCGATGAGGGCTCTGGTTTTGGTCGCCTCGGGGGAGGACTCGATGATGTCGCCCGACCATAGGCGCGCCAAGCCGTTGGGACGTTGAGCTTCTCGCGCGATGAGGTCCCCGTTAATGCCTTTGACCCTGCATATTGCGAGCAGTCGTGACTGCTCTTCAATGATCCGCATCCTACTTTCCAAACAATGGCGGTTCATCGGGCTTGGCCGGCGAGCAGGCGGTGCCACCACTCGTGTGCTTCCCCGCGGCGCCACCACTCAGCCGTCCAGGACAGGGGTGGCACGCCCTGGCGGGGAAGGGTGCGGCGGTGGATCTGGTAGACGCCGGCGCAGGAGACCAGTTCGTAGGCGGTCATCTGGCAGGAGCAGGTGTATGCGACGACCCGGCCGGGGCCGAGGCCCTGCACGATCCACCGCAGCGCCGTGCACCCGGGGCGCGGCACGGCCGGATGCGGTGAGATCCCCGGGCAGTCCTCGTCCGTGAGGACATCAGGCGGAGCGAGATCGACGGCGGACGCGGTCACCGCGTTGCCCGGACGATCCGGCGCTTCCGCTCGGCGATGCTCTCCTGCTCCGCGATGGCCTGGCACAACCCTGCCAGGTCGTCGGCGTCGACCGTGCGGTGCGCGCCCGCGTCCTCGACGGCCCGGGGGAACGGACGCTCGCGGGTCGCCCAGAACCGCCCGGCGTCGCTGCGCATGATCCGCCACCCGGCGAACACCGGACTAACGGCGGCTACAGCCCTATCGTGTGTCATGGGTCAGGACCACCATCCTGATCAGGGATCCGTCGGCGATGTAGGGCATCGCTGGCGGGTCCGCTTCATGCAGGCAGTGGTCCGAGGCTCCTACCTGCATCACCGGCTTGGACAATCCCCATGCTGATGCGCAGAGTGAGCGACAAGTGACACAGTGTGTGTCACGCAGAGGCGGTCAGGACAAGCCGAGCCATTCGGCGAAACCACATAGTTCGTCACTGCTTGCACGGTGGAGGCGCAGGAGCGTCTCGCCGTCCTCGCGTACCCAAGGGTGCTCACGCGTGTGCTGCGGTGCGATTCGGCGCGCGCTCCTCAACGCGTCGAAGGCGGCGTCTCTCATGCCGGCCCACAGTCGGGCACGCGCCAACTCGATGTAGAAGCCACTCCGGCGTTCGGCGGGCATGCTGGACGGTGGTACCCAGGTGTCCCCGAGGTCCAGAGCAGGTCGGAGGTGGCTGTCGCCGAGGCTGACGGCGAGCGAGACCTCGTGAATGCGCACCGAGTCCGGTCCGAAGGCCGTCCCGTAATAGACGCTCTCGGGAACCATGCCGCCGAGCCGCCAGGCCTCGTCGCGATGGCTCAAGGCGTCTTCCACCTGGCCGGCCCGCGCCCCGACGACGGCAGCGCGCATGTGCAGCGATCCCAGCACGCCCATGTACTGGAGGCTCGTGTCCTTGCGCGTGCGAAGGCGGTCGATCTCGACTTCGAGGGCTCGTAGCCCCGCCTCATAGGTGTGCGTCGCGAAGAAGACTTCAGTCCGAACGTATGCCACCGACGCCGCCAGCAGCGGGTCCTCCACGAGCACAGAGGTCTGGCGCATCAGATCGATCAGCCGGGCCGACAGGTCCAGATAGCCGTACTTGTAGGCGACCGCGTCGGCCGCGCGGTACGAGGTGACCAGTAGCGGTGCGAGGCCAGACGCCGTTCGAAGTCCTCGGATGAGTTCCGCGATCAAATCAGGAAGCGTGTAAGAGAGCCGGACGTACTGGGATTCCAAGCGACACCGGACCGCTTCGCGTACGGCCACCTGTAGCTCAGGCAGGGGACGCACTGGACCCTCGTCGGGGAAATCACAAGTCGTGATCACCTGGCGCAGGAGGGGGATCGTGCTGTGGACGCGACTGTCAGTACGGCTGGTGCCGTGCAGAAGTTGGGAGGGATCGACACCAAGGGCCGCGGCGATGGCATCGAGAACGTTGTCGCCCGGGTTCCGGCTTCCCTGTTCCAGCTTTCGGATCATGCTGAGCGAGATGTTCGCTGCCCGTGCGAGATCGCCCTGGGTCATGCGGCGCGCGCTGCGGATCGCCGCGATGCGCTCTCCCGCGCTTGAGCTACTTCTCCTAGCCGAGGGCATCAGGGCTCCGTCCGGTCGTATCCAGGAGAGCCGGCAGGTCTGTGAGACCGTTGATTCGCAGGTCGGCGGGCACGGCCGGATCGTCGCCCCAGAGAAGCCCCCACGGCCCTCGTCGAATGAGGCAGGTGACGAGGCCCGCCGCCTTGGCTGGAACGACATCGTTCACCGGGTGATCGCCGACGTAGAGCGTTTCCTCGGGGGCCGCCCCAGCGAGCTTGACGACGCGATCGAAGAAGGCGGCATCCGGCTTGGCCACACCCCATTCCGCAGAGGTGGCGATGGCGTCAACGGGGAGGCGTAGTCCGCGCAACAGATCGCCGACCTTGGCCGTCTGGTTCCCGGCGACGCAGACACGTAGGCCCATGTCCTGTAGGGCCTGAAGTCCATCCCGCACGTCCGGGTACAGGTCGGTGTCGTCCAGATATTCACCCCGGCCGGCGTTTTCGCGGTCCCTGTACGCCGCCTGGAGATCGATGCCGGGGCGGATGAGGCGGAGGGCTTCGGCGTTGTCCATCCCCAGTGCGGTCACCGCGCCGACGAGCGCGGACATCGTGTGGCGGGGCGCCCCGAGCCAGTCTGCCCATGCCCCCCAATATCGATCGTCACGGACCAGCGTCTCGCCGATGTCGAACACCACAGCCCTGACCACACCGGCAGCGTAAACGATTCGGCTGGCGTTCACCCGCGACCTGCTACGTCACGATGACAGTGTGCGAAAGTGACCAGAGCGGCTGCGAGTTCGGCCTGCTTGACGGCAGAGTCGACGTAGCGATTGAGCTCTTGGGCGCTGTTGGTGATGAGGGCTCTGGCTTTGGTCGCCTCAGGGAGGACATCGACGATGTCGCCCGATCAGAGACGCGCCAGGCCGTTGAGACCTGTTCGGATGGCGGTTCATCGGGCTTGGCCGGCGAGCAGGCGGCGCCACCACTCGTGTGCTTCCCCGCGGCGCCACCACTCAGCCGTCCAGGACAGGGGTGGCACGCCCTGGCGGGGAAGGGTGCGGCGGTGGATCTGGTAGACGCCGGCGCAGGAGACCAGTTCGTAGGCGGTCATCTGGCAGGAGCAGGTGTATGCGACGACCCGGCCGGGGCCGAGGCCCTGCACGATCCACCGCAGCGCCGTGCACCCGGGGCGCGGCACGGCCGGATGCGGTGAGATCCCCGGGCAGTCCTCGTCCGTGAGGACATCAGGCGGAGCGAGATCGACGGCGGACGCGGTCACCGCGTTGCCCGGACGATCCGGCGCTTCCGCTCGGCGATGCTCTCCTGCTCCGCGATGGCCTGGCACAACCCTGCCAGGTCGTCGGCGTCGACCGTGCGGTGCGCGCCCGCGTCCTCGACGGCCCGGGGGAACGGACGCTCGCGGGTCGCCCAGAACCGCCCGGCGTCGCTGCGCATGATCCGCCACCCGGCGAACACCGGACTAACGGCGGCTACAGCCCTATCGTGTGTCACAGGTCAGGACCACCATCCTGATCAAGGGGTCCGTACGGCGGTGCAAGCGCCTGCGGACCCCGGTTTCCGATCGCGTCACCTCCGATTACAACAGCGAGTAATACTTTGATCACAGGTGTGATCGGGGGACACTAAGGGTGGTCAGAACGTCCCCCAGGTCTGACAGCGAGGTGCCCACGATGGTGGCTGAAGTTCCTGCATGGGCCGTACGGCTGCGCGCCGAGCGCCGCAATCGACTCTGGAGCCAGAAGGACATGGCCCGACGCCTGGTCGAGGCCGCCGACGACGACGTACGAGCCCGGCTCCCCGCTCGGGAGAGCATCGTCCGCCGGATCAAGGCGTACGAGGCCGGGCACAACCAGCCCGACGACCCCTATCGCCTCTTGTACGCCCGCGCCTTCGACCTCACCGAGATTGAACTGTTCGAGCACCGCCAGAGCATCCTCGGATGCGACGGTGACGACGAGTGGAACGCCCTGGAGTTGACTCGTCGGGCCGCCGCGACTGAGGTTGGGAAGGGCACCGTCGATCAACTGGAGGCGACGGTTGATGACCTCGCCGTCGCTTACCACGAAACGCCGCCCCATGAGCTGCTGGTCCGCGTTCGTCGGCACCTCGATCATGTTTCCCGCCTCCTCGACGCCAAGAAGACGCTCACTGAGCATCGGCGGCTTCTCGTGGCTGGCGGCTGGCTCTCACTCCTCGCTGGGACCTGCCTCATCGACCTGCGGCAGTTCCCGGCCGCATCGGCGCGGCTGCGCACAGCTGCCCACTTCGCCAAGGAGACAGAGCATCGCGAGATAGGGGCATGGTGCCTGGAAACGGAGGCATGGCAGGTCCTCATCAATGGCGACTACCGACGTGCCTTGACGCTCTCTCAGGCAGCTCAGCGGCTGGCGCCCAGGGGGAGTTCGGCGTACATTCAGGCGACAGCGCAGGAGGGCCGGGTCTGGGCGCGCCTTGGCGCTGCCCGGGAGACCCATGACGCACTGAACCGGGTAGCTCGGCTCGTCGCACCTCTACCGGACCCTGACCGGCCCGAGCACCACTACCGCTACGACCCCGCCAAGTCCGACGCCTACATCGCGACGACGTTGTCCTGGCTCGGCGATTCGGCGGCGGAACCGTACGCACGTGATGTGCTCCTCCGGCAGGAGTCGGACCGCCCGAGGCGGCCCCGCAGAATTCTTGCCGCGCGGCTCGACCTAGCGCTCGCACTCTTGACCGCCGACCATCCCGACGAGGCCGCGCACATCACGTTCACCGCCCTCACCGACCAGCATCTCGTGCCGTCGCATCATTGGCGCGTGGCCGAGGTGGTCAAAGCCGTGGAACCCTGCCGTGTCCCAGAGTCCGTGGAACTGAGCGAGGCATACCGCGAGCTATGCCGCCGCGTTCACCAGCCGCTCTGACGTCCCCGGCGGTGAGAGGTCGGCGAAGCTCGGAACCGGCTCGAGGCCGACTACCAGTCCACTCGGGTACGTCTTCGAATCGCCCCCCACGCGTGAGCCCGTTCTTGGAAGTCGATGCCGCCATGCACATTGACGCCGGCGCGCGGGCTGTGGGTTCCCTACGTCGCTGTAGACGACGGTTGAGACGTCTTTCATGAAGTCGTGCGGCGGCGGACTCAGGACGCGCTTAAGTCGGTCTGATCACTCATCCGCGGTGACTGCAATCTGTAGTGTCCTCGCTTCACGACAAGGCCCGGAAGGTGCGGCGGTAGGTCGAGGGGGCGACGCCTGTTTCTGCGGCCAGGTGGCGGCGTAGCGAGGTGGCGGTGGCGAAGCCGACCTCGTGGGCGACTCGTTCCACGGGCAGGTCGGTGGATTCCAGCAGGTGGCGGGCTCGTCTCAGGCGTTGCTTGGTGAGCCAGCGGCCGGGGCTCATGCCGGTCTCCTGCTGGAAGCGGCGGGCGAAGGTGCGGGGGCTCATGGCGGCGTGGGTGGCCAGCTCCTTCAAGGACAGGGGCAGGTTCAGGTGGTGCAGGGCCCAGTCGCGGGTCGGGCCTGTGCCGGTTTCACCCCCCGGTGGGAGCGGGCGCTCGATGTACTGGGCCTGGCCGCCGTCCCGGTACGGGGGTACGACGCAGCGGCGGGCGACCTGGTTGGCGACCTCGCTGCCATGGTCCTTGCGTACCAGATGGAGGCAGATGTCCACGCCGCTCGCCGCCCCCGCCGAGGTCAGGATGTCGCCGTGGTCGACGAAGAGCACGCCGGCGTCCAGCTCCACCCGAGGGAACAGTGCCTGGAAGATGTCGGTGAGCGCCCAGTGGGTCGTGGCGCGGCGTCCGTCCAGGAGGCCGGCGGCGGCCAGCAGGAAGGCGCCGGTGCAGATGGAGACCAGGCGGGTGCCGGGGCGGACGCGGGACAGGGCCCTCAGGGCCAGCGGGTCGGGGGTGGCGGCGGAGGACGGCGTGATGCCGTACGGAGGGATGATCACGGTGTCCGCCCCGGCCAGCACTTCGGGGCCGTGGCCGGGGGTGATGGTCAGGTCCGCGTCGGTACGTACGGGGCGTCCGTCCACGCTCGCCGACACCACCTCGTAGCGGCCGTCGGCGGAGCCCAGGACCCGGTGCGGGATGCCCAGTTCGAACGGGTAGACGCCGTCGAGGGCGAGGACGACGACTTTGTGCGCGCCGGGCCGTGGGGGCGGGTCGAGTTCGGCCGCGCGATCGGCAAGGCCCAGGGGAATGTGCTGGGCGGCAAGGTCGAGGGGCATGGCAGGAATGTATCGGAAGATGACGTTCTTGCCATCGCCCTGACAAAGACCATAGGGCCAGGATCGGGGCATGACTTTGACGGACGCCCCCACGATGCTCGCCCTGCACCAGACGACCCTCGGCGGCCCTGACGTGCTGCGATTGACCGAGCTGCCGCGCCCCGAGCCGGGCCTCGGGGAGATCCTCGTCGCCGTGCACGCGGCCGGGCTCAACCCCACCGACGTCAAGCACCGCGCTACGAGCATCTTCCTGCCGCCCCCGCCGCTGACCCTGGGTTGGGACGTCTCCGGCACCGTGGCGGGGACCGGCCCCGGCGTCACGCTCTTCCAGCCGGGTGACGAGGTGTTCGGCATGCTGCCCTACCCGTACGGGGCCGGCTCCCACGCCGAGTACGTGACCGGTCCCACCCGCGCCTTCGTCCCCAAGCCCGGCGGGATCGACCACGTCCAGGCGGCCGCTCTGCCGCTGGCCGCGCTCACCGCCTGGCAGGCCCTGGTCGAGACCGCGAAGCTGGAAAAGGGGCAGCGGGTGCTGATCCACGCCGCGGCCGGCGGTGTCGGTCATCTCGCCGTACAGATCGCCAAGGAACGCGGAGCCCACGTCACCGGTACGGCGAGCGCCCCCAAGCATGCCTTCCTGCGCGAGCTCGGCGCGGACGCCTGCATCGACCACCGCTCCGAGGACTTCACGAAAACCGGCGAGCGCTACGACGTCGTCCTCGACGCCCTCGGCGGGAAGAACGCCACCCGTTCCGTGGGCGTGCTCCGCCCCGGCGGCGTCCTCGTCTCCCTGGTGCCGGGCGCCGAGGACACCCAGGCGGCGGCCGAGAAGGCGCAGGTCCGCGCCGTCACGCTGATCGTCGAGCACGACCAGGCCGGGATGCGCGCCATCGCCGACCTGGTCGACCGGGGCAGGCTCCGCGCCCACATCTCTGCCACCTTCCCCCTCGCCGAGGGTGCGCGGGCCCACGCTCTGGGGGAGACCGGCCGCACCACGGGCAAGCTGGTGATCACCGTCAGTTCGTGAGTCTGCTCCGGACGGCGGCGCGGGTGCTGTCGGGGAGGCGGGAGAGCAGGTGGTCGCGGGTGGAGCGGGGGCAGTGCGCGAGGACGTCCGCGATGGTGGCGGGCAGGAGCCGGTTCAGGGCGCGTACGGCGGGATCCTCCGGCATGGCGGCGACCACGAGACCTGTCTGGCGGGGATCGGCGGCGGCCATCGCGCCGAGGGCGGCGGCGGAGTTCCTGTCGTGCATGCCGCCGAGCACGCGCCCGCGGTGGCGGGCGTCCATCGCCAGGACCACGCCCGCGACCAGGGCGGGGTCGCGTACCTGATCCAGCAGCCGGCACGCGCGGCGGGGGAGCAGCATCTGCAGGATCTTGGCGCCCTTGGCCGGCTGCCGGCACATCTCCTCCACGGCGTCGGCCGTGAGGTCCTGCCACCGTTCGCCGAGCATCGCCGCGGCCTCGGCGGCGGGGAGCGCGAGCAGCTGCTCCCCCTGGTGCGCCATCGGCGGCCGGGCCCTCCGCACGACGAGACCCTCGCGATCGCGCCCGATCGCTCCGCCTTCGGGCGGTTTCCGCGGGCGAGGGGGTTGCTGAGGGTGAGGCGGTTTCTGCAGACGGGACGGTTCCTGAGAGTGGGGCGGTTCCTGCAGACGGGACGGTTCCTGAGGGCGGGGCGGTTTCCGTGGGCGAGGTGGCTGGAGGAGGTGGTTGAGGTCGTGGGCCAGTTCGGCGGCCTTCATGCGGGTGCCCGGCTTCTTGTCCAGCAGGCGGCTGATCGTCGGGCCGAGCCTGCCGGGCTCGCGCATGGGATCGGGCTCGGCGGTGAGTATCGCGAACTTGACCGCCTCGGCGTTGCTCCTGCGGAACGGCGGCCGGCCCTGCAGCGCCGTGTAGAGCGTGGCGCCGAGCGACCACAGATCGGCCGCCTCTCCGGCCGGGTCGCCGTGGAGCCGCTCGGGCGCCATGAAGTCGAGCGTTCCGACGAGCTGCCCGAGCCTGGTGAGCGAGGAGCGGCCCTCGATGGCGGCGATCCCGAAGTCCACGAGCACCACCTCGCCGGAGGCGGTGATGAGGATGTTGTCCGGTTTCACGTCGCGGTGGTACACCCCGACCGCGTGCGCCGCCGTCAGCGCGTCGAGCACCCGGGCCCCGATCCTGGCCGTTTCCAGCTCCGGCAGCGGCGCCCGGTCGATCAGCGCGCCGAGTGTGTCGCCGCGTACGTGGTCCATCACGATCCACGGCCCGTCCTGGGCGTCCAGGATGTCGTGCACCCTGACGATGCCGGGATGGATGATCCTGGCCAGTGCCTGCGCCTCCCGCCTGGCGCGCGCCGCCAGTTCGGGCGCGGGCCCCAGGTCGGGGCGGATCTGTTTGAGCGCCACCGTACGGTCCAGCGCGCTGTCCCTGGCCCGCCAGACCCGTCCCATGCCGCCCCTGCCCAGGGGCGCCTCGATGACGAACCGGCCGGCGACACGGTCACCAATCATCGTTCAGCCGCCCGGCGTGCTCGTAGCGCCCGCCGCCGGATCGGGTGTCGCGCAGGCCGCGCAGCGCGTCGTCCTCGAAGCTGCGTGTCCCGTGGCTCTCCGTGGGGTACGAGCCGGAGTCGTCGCGTTCGGGCGGCTCGTAGGAGGAGGTGGAGGAGGTGGAGGAGTAACGCCGTGTCTCGGCGGGCTCGTCGCGGATGTCGTCCAGCGCGTCGCGCAGCCGCTTCGCGTCCAGCCTCTCTTCGATCTTGTCGTATGACCCGGGCCGCTGCATCAGCTTGACCAGCACCGGCAGGCACTCGATGACCAGGATGAACAGGAAGAGCAGCAGGCGCGCCATGGTGAGCGAGGCGTTGTCCTGGGAGACCCGGCCGAGCGCCTCCAGCCGGAGCAGCAGGCCGTCGGAGTCGAGGTTCTCCACGACGAACTTGCCGCGGAGCTCGGCCTGCTGGGCGTTCAGGCGCTCCAGCTCGGCTCGCACCTTCGGCAGCTCCTCCTCCGCCGCCTCCAGCCGCCTGGCCCGCCCGGTGGCCTGGGTGTTGCCGAGCTGCTCGCGGCGCTGCTCGATCTGCCGCTCGACGTCGTCGACCCGGGTGGCGGCGCGACGGTAGGCCCGTTCGGCCGCCCGCGCCAGCGGTCCCGCGCCCTTCTTCGCGCATTTCGGCGGCCCCACGTAAAGCTGGCACTGCCATTCGTCGTAGAAGGTGTCCCGCTGTTTCACGGCCTCTTTGCGGGATTTCTCCAGCTCCTGGATCCGCTGGTCGGAGGCGGGGTCGAGGGCCGTCTCCCCTCGGGAGGCGATGACGGCTTCGAGCTCCGTCACCGTCGTCTCCAGGGTGGCGACGCGCCTGCCCGTCTCGCCGGTCTGCTGGGCGCGGGTGAAGGCGTCGAGGCGCTCCTGCTTGATGTCGAGGATGGTGGCGTCGATCTCCGGCTTGAAGATCTGCAGCACGAGCGGCGTGGAGATGACCGCGCCGAGGAGGAGCGCCAGGAGGACGCGGGGCAGCGCGAGCCAGAACCGCCGCCGGCCCCTGACCGGCAGTGAGGTGGCGAGCCAGCGGTCCAGGCCCAGGATGATCACGCCCCAGGCCAGGCCGATGGCGATGGCGAGCGGCAGGAAGACCTTGAGCGCCGAGGAGAGCGCGAACGTCATGGCCAGCGCGGCTAAGCAGGCAGTGGTGAGGATGGCCCCGCCGAGGCCGATGAACCTGGCGCGTTCGCCGTCGTATCTCTCCAGCACGTCCAGGCGGGCGCCGGACAGATTGATCAACCATCTACCGATCACACGCCGCTCCCTCGCGTCCCGCCGCTACCCTCTCGGCAGAGTACTTATTAGCATCAACAATCGGCAACGACGAGGTAACCAACCGCGTCTGACACTTTGACCGGCCACCGCCACACTCGAATAACCAGGAACGGGCGCAATATTGACAAATCTCCTCAAACTTCACATTTCCGCACTATGAGCGCGTCCATTCACGACCTCATCGCGTCGTTCGCGGAGCAGCTCACCGTCGTGGAGATCGACCTCGCCGGCATCAGGTTCTTCGAGGTCCGCGCGGACGAGATCGGCACCCCGTACGTCATCCGCAGGGCCGCCGCCAAGTGGTCCACCCTCACCGCCACCGGGGACGAGGTGGCGGACGCGGTGGGCGAGGTCGCCCGCGAGCTGATCTCCCCGGACGGCAGGGACGCGGTCGTCGTGCTGCCCGCAGCCGACGGCCCCGAGCAGGAGGCGAGCCTGAGGGCGATCACCGCGTGGTGCCCCGCCGCCCACGTCATGCGGCCGCCCGGGGTCAAGGCGGCCGACCTGCTGCGCGACCTGGTCGCCCGGGTTCCGCTGCGGCAGTCGTACGACCTGGTCGTGGCCAGGGAACGAGCCGTGGACGGGCGGCTGGAGCTGGCCGGGCAGCCGCTCTTCGCCGCGGGCACGCTGCCGGGGCAGGACGTCCACGTCGCCGTGACCTGCACCGACCCCGGCGGCATGCTCCTGGCGGTCTCGGCATGGGCGGGCCCGCTCGACCCCTCGGGCCTGGTCTCGGTCGACCACGCGCCGCTGCCCCCTGGCCGGCACACCCTCAGGGCGGTGCTGGAGGCACCCGGCCGGGTCGGTTTCCCCGGCGTCGCGGACCTGCGCCCGTACACCGGCTCCTGGGCGGAGGTGGTCGCCGGCCTGCCCGCGCGGCTGCGTCCCCCTTCCTCCCGCCCCGCCCACCTGATCTGCGCGATCGAGACCACCGGCGCCCAGGACGAGCTGGAGGCCCGCTGCCACTGGCCCGCGTACCTCATCGATCTGCTGGCCGACAGCCCCGCCCAGTTCTCGGTCATCAGCTACGGCACCCACGTCTTCGGCGAGCGCCACCCCACCCACGTCCCGCCTCGCGTGGCCCTCTGGGCCGGCACGGCGGCCCAGGCCAGGCTGGCGCTCGACTCGCTGCGTCCCACTCCGCCGACGTACCCGAACGCCGCCCAGGTGGAGGACGTCCTGGCCGAGCTGCGCGGCCTGCTGCCGCAGGACCGCGCCCGTACCGCGCTGCTCACGATCGGCGCGCGCCCGCCGCACCCCCGCAGGGTCGGCAGGGACCGCGTGCCGCCCTGCCCGCACCGGCACGACTGGCAGGCGCTGCTGCAGGAGCTGGAGCGGCGTCACGGCACCAGGTTCGCGGCGATCTGCGACGCCGCCTCGCCGGCCTGGGAGCGGCTCGGCTCGGCGGCGCTGTACCAGGTGGACGCGGTGGACGTCGAGGAGCTCGCCGCCCGCCTCGACCTGACGTCCGCCGGGGGCTCGCTCACCCTTCCCTTCGTCAGCTGAAATGAGGACCCCGCGTGACCGAGTCAGAACCGGCGCCCGACATCGCGATGTGGGGCGCCTCGGGTAGCGGCAAGACCGCCTTCCTCGCGGCGCTGAGCATCGCGCTGAACAGGGCAGGGACGAGCTGGAGGCTGGTCGGCGAGAACCAGGCGTCCGGCGCCGAGCTGATCAAACTCCGCAACAGGCTGCTGGACGATCGCATGTTCCCCGACTCGACCGAGTCCCTGACGTACTACAACTGGCTGCTGATCGGCCAGGCCGAGAGCCGGCGGCAGTGGTGGCGGCCGTGGCGGACCCTGCCGGGCCGGGCACCGCGGATCAGGCTCGACTTCCTGGATCCGCGCGGCGGCCTGTACGCCGAAGAGCAGGCGAGCGTCGACAAGGAGGCCCTGGTGGCCAGCCTGGTCAGGAGCCGCGGGCTGATCTACATGTTCGACCCCGACAGGGAGAGCCGGGTCGGCGACGCCTTCAAACACCTCGACCAGGCCCTGAACGAGGTCGCCGGGCAGATGCTGGTGGGCGACGAGTTCGCCGACGGCAAGCTGCCCCACTACATAGCCGTCTGCATCACGAAATATGACGACCCGCGGGTGCTGATGCTGGCCGACCGGTGGAAGCTCGCCGAGCCCGACGTCAACGACGAGCTGCGCATCCCGCGCGTGGACGAGGACCGGGCCAGGGAGTTCTTCCACCGGCTCTGCCGGCACGGACGCAGCCACAACGCGGAGATGATCGTCGATCTGATCGAGACCTACTTCCACAAGGACCGCGTGCGGTTCTTCGTGACCTCGTCGGTGGGGATGTACATCGACGAGCGCCGCCGCCGGTTCGACCCGGACGACTTCCTCAACGTCATCGACGATCCGCACAAGGGCCTCATGATCCGCGGCGCCGTCCGTCCCATCAACGTCATGGAGCCGGTGATCTGGCTCGGCGACATGCTGAGCTCGCGCTCGATGAGGAGCGGGTGATGGCGGTACGGCCGACCGCTCACTGGGCGGTCCTCGGCAAGACGCCGCAGAGCCTGGACGACTACGACGTGATCGGCTCCAGTACGGGAGCGCTGAGCAGGGCCGAGTTCTCCGACTGGCTCAAGTCGTTCGCCTCGGGCACCGTGGAGCCCAAGGCGCTGCCGCGGGTGGCGGCCAGCCCCTTCGACCGGGGCGGCGAGTCCTGGCTCGGCCTGTCGCTGCAGACGAAGCCGGAGTCCCAGGACGGCTTCCACCGGCCGTACACGATGACCTGGCACATCTGCCTGCGCTGGGAACAGGTCGCGAAGATCCCGCTCTCCTACCGCGCGCTGTACGAGGCGCTGCAGCGCAAGGACTTCTCCGGCGAGAGCCCGTTCCGGCTCAGCCTGCACGACTACGACCCGCCCAGGCTGGCCGCCGCGGCCAACGCCACCGCGCGCCGGGCGGCGGCGCTCCTGCTCACCGGCCGGCCCGTCTGCGTGGTCCGTGCCGAGCTCCCGCTGGAGCAGCGGCTCGACTTCCTCGACTGCGTCGCGGCGCTCCTCCCGTACGGCATGCGCAGCCGGCTCGCCGTCTCCACCTGGACCAACAGCGCCTCCAGGCATCGCATCCGGCTCTCCTTCGCCGAGGTCGCGCCCGCCCACGGCACCTGGGAGCTGCCGTGGGAGCGGGACGTCCCGCACGATCTCCCGGCCGAGGCCCGCCACTACGAGCAGGAGCTCGCGCAGTACGACGCCGACGGTCTCACCGGTCTGATCAGCCGCATGGCCGGCCTCGATCGCCCGCTCGACCTCGACAGCGCGGCCGACCGCGCCGAGGCCCTCATGCGCGTACGCGAGCACGCCGCGATCAGGCTGGCCTCCTCCGTGCGGCAGCTGCTCCCCGAGTCGCTGGCCGGCCTCGCCCGCGCCGACGAGGCGCGGCTGCACGAGCTCAACGGCCGGCTGTCGCAGGCTCTCGACCGCGTCACCGACGCCGACCGCCGGGCCTATCGCGTCATCGTCCAGCGGAACCTGACCCCGCTGCCCGACCGGCTGGCCGGCTCTCCCACCGCGGAGACCTTCTTCCGCATCCTCCTGAGCCTCCTGTACGGCCCCGTCCTCCGCCCTCAGGACATCGACGACCTCCGCGGCGACTTCAGCCCGCTCGGAGCCCTTCCCGGCCCGCTCGCCAAGGCGCTCAAGGCGGTGTCCGCCCGCTGCGAGCCCCTGGTCAAACTGCGGATCGCCTTCCTCACAGGCGACGGCGGGATGGTTCGGCGGGTCCTGTCGGGCCTGCCCGTCGAGGAGCTGCTGAACCTGATCGAGCGCTCCCACGAGCGCCACGTGCTGGACGGCGTCCTGCGCGAGCTGGACGGCCGCGGCGGCGGGAAGGACGTCGCCGAGCAGCTCCACCGCCACCGCTACCTGGTCAGGCCGATCTCCGCCTGCCTCGACGACGCGGGCCTGGAGCATCACCGCCGCATCCTGCGGCTCAGCCGGGGCCGCCTGCTCCTGCCCGGGGACGTCAAGGAGATCCTCGAGGCCCTGGACGAGCCGCCTCCCCAGACGTTCCTGCTCGCGATCATGGCGGAGAGCGGCCGGGGGACGGGCGCGGCGCTGCTGTCCGGGCTGGCCGCGCACGCCATGAGACAGCTGCGGCTGGACGGCCCGGTCAGGCGGGAGATCGAGGACGGACTCACCAGGATGACCGCCCCCGCGCTCACCCGCGCGCTGCGCGGCCCGCGCAGGCTCTTCGCCGGCCGGCCACTGGAGACGATGTCCTCCAGCACCGGCAAGATCCGCACATTCCAGGAGGCGATCCGCCGGCGCTTTCCCACCCCGCTCAGCGAGCACGACCTCGAAACGGTGCTCGACGGCCTCGGCCGCCCCATCCCCTTGGAGAAACTCCTCGCGATCATGACGCAGAGCGGCCCTGGAACGGCTCCCGCGCTGATCTACTGGCTCGCCAACCGCGCGCTCGACCAGCTGGGCCCACGCGTCGATCCGTCGCTCACCGACATCGCCCAGGGCCTGGAACGCATGACCGGCCCCCGGCACACCCTGCCCTTCATCCGGCGCTCCCCCAGAGGCCAGGCTTAAGAACCTCCGGCCGTCCTGTCCGTCCTGTCCCTCCTGCTCATGCGGTGCATGCGGTCAGGCCGCGGCAAGCCGCTCGCAATGCTGTCCACGAAAAATGCTGATAAGAGGGGCTATCGGCTTGAATTCAGCGGGCAGCAAGGCGCTCGCACCACAGTTCTCTCGTCAACCCCATGGGGCTCAAGAGTCCGACCGCGAGAGGACTTGATATGACCAACCACAACTCGGCGCGGGTCCCCACCCGCAGCCCCCGCACGCGGGTGGGCTGAGATGACCCTGTTCCATGTCGTACTGGCGATCGTTCTCATGCTGGTCAGCGCCACGATCACCTATCTGATCGCCCGTAGCCGCGTGGCGGACGAGCGCGTCGCGTTGAGGCTCGCCGAGGAGCAGCGAACCCAGGCGGCCGAGCAGTCGGCCGCGCTGCGCGCCGAACGGGACAAGCTCCAGAGACAGCTGGCCGACGTCAACCAGGCGTACACCACCGCGCTGACCGAGCGCAGGACGCTGGACGAGCGACTCGGCCGGCTCACCGCCGAGCTGGACGCGACTCGGATCAGCCTTCAGCGCAAGGCGGCCGATGCGGAGCGTCTGCGAGCGGAACTCCAGGCGGAGCAGGCGCGAGGAGCGGAAGCGGGCACCCGTCTCCGCGGCGGCGAACTCGCGATCACCGAGCTGCGGGCGAAGGAGTCGGTTCTGCGCTCGGAGATCCACGACCTGAAGACGCAGCTCGCCGAGTTGGCCATGCAGAAGCAGGCGCTGCTGGAGCAGGCCGCGACGGTGCAGGCGGTCCGCGCGGAGCTCGACCAGACCCGCCTGGACAACAACCGGCTCCTGGAGGAGACGCTGCGCGCGGCGACCAAGGAGATGTTGAAGCAGTCTCAGGCCGAGCTGGTCACCAAGGCCGAGGCGACCCTCAGCGCGGCCAGCAGGCCGGTCCATGAACAGCTGGCCGAGATGGACCGGCAACTCAAGGAGTTCTCCACGAGCCGGGTCGCCGCCGAAGCCTCGCTCAACCGGCAACTGCTCACCCTGACCGAGGAAGGACAGCGGACCAGGAAGGAAACCCGGGCGCTCGTCGAGGCGCTCAAGAAGCCGCAGGTGCGCGGGTCCTGGGGCGAGATGCATCTCAAGAGGGCCGTGGAACAGGCGGGCCTGGTCGAGCGGTGCGACTTCGACACCCAGGTCCACTTCGCCGACAGCGAGGGCGCACTCCGCCCTGACATGCTGATCCATCTGTCAGGGGGCAAGCACGTCGTCGTGGACTCGAAGGTGCCGATGGCCGCGTTCATGTCGGCGATCGAGGCCGTGGACGACACCGAGGCCGACAAGCACTGGGCCGATCATGCCCGGCAGTTGCGTCAGCACGTGGATGCGCTCGGGGGCAAGGAGTATTTCCGGAAGGTCCTTTCGCCGGAGTTCGTCGTGCTGTTCGTGCCCAGTGACGCCTTTCTCCAG
This sequence comes from Nonomuraea sp. NPDC004580, assembly GCF_040609855.1. Lineage (NCBI taxonomy): Bacteria > Bacillati > Actinomycetota > Actinomycetes > Streptosporangiales > Streptosporangiaceae > Nonomuraea > Nonomuraea sp. NPDC004580. Next base: position 525,446 of record NZ_JBEXLH010000001.1, read on the forward strand.
CCGGCGCTGGAGAAGGAGCCGACGCTGCTCGAGTACGCGAGCGCCAAGAACGTCCTGATCGCGACGCCGACCTCGCTCATCGCCCTGCTCCGCACCGTGGCGTTCGCATGGACGCAGGCGGCGCTCCAGGACAATCTCAAGCAGGTCTACGAGCTCGGCCGCGAACTGTATGAGCGGCTCTCAACCATGGGTGATCATCTCAATGGCTTGGGCAAATCCCTCGACCGCTCGGTCAAGGCGTACAACGACACGGTCGGATCCATGGAAAGGCGGGTCATGGTGACCGCGCGGAAATTCCACACGCTCAAGGTCGTGGAAGGCCGGCTGGTCGAGCTCAAGGCGGTCGAGCAGAGTACGCGTCCGCTCGGCACCCCCGAACTCGGGGAATCGGCCAGTGCGGTGGCGGGTGTCCGGGCCATCCCGCCGGCGCCGGGCGCGGAGGACGGGCTCGCAGGTTGAGCGTCCCGTCATGCACGTCCCCGAGGCCGGCTTCCGTGAGCCGGCGTCGGGGTCTGCGGGTTTCTTATATGCACATTGACAATGCACGACAAATGCGTCGGTTCGCCCTGTAAGGTTCGCGTGGATCGGTACCAACCGGCGAGCGGACCACGCGGAGGCTCAGGGCATGGCGAAGTGCAACGGTTGTGGTCGTGACGTGTCGGAGGGCAGTCTCTGCGCCTTGTGCGCCGCGAAGATGGTCGCCTATCACGACGGAGATTACGACGACGAAAACGATCCCGCGGTAAAGCTCTACCGCGAAACGGCTGCCAAAATGAACGCGAAATCATCCTCCAACGGGTGCGCCCTCGTCGTGCTCGCCCTCACCTCCGCCTCCGCCGCCCTCGCGGCCGCGGGGATCGGCATCGAGCACTTCATCGGCTGATCAGCCAGGATCCCCAGGCGTTTCGGCGCAATTCGAGCAAGGCGCCGAGGTGGGATGGGCGTATGGTGACCAAGAGTGGATGATGCGTTACTCTCTGGCATGTGACCCCCGTACAAGCCACGACCTACACTCGCGACATGAGCGATGACGCGTTCGAGGTGCCGCTGGACGAGGCCGATGGCCATCTACCCGACGTCATCACCGCTGCGGCACAGCGACACACCATCGCGTACCTGACCGATCAAGGTCGCCGTGTCGCCGCCATCGTCCCTGCGGACGAGGCTTGGTACTGGACTCCCGGATGGCAGGCGGCTGAGGCTGAGGCCGATGCGGACATCCGGGAGGGCCGCACTCGTTCCTTCGACACCATGGACGATCTCTTCGCCGAGATAGACGCGGTCCGCGGAGAAGACGTCCCGTGAGATTCGATCGTACGGCCGCCTTTCTACGAGACGCGGCTCGGCTTCCTCCTGAGCACTACAGGATGTTCAGGGAGGCCGTCCACAAGCACTTCCTGCCGGCGATCGAGCAGGGGGCGCACACAGGCCGTGGCCCCTGGCCTGCACGCTTGCGCATTCATAAGCTCACTGACACCCACGTCTACTCCTTGACGTGGAACTTCGCTTCGCCGGACGGCAGAGCGACCTTCGAGTTCGGGACCACTGACGACGGGGAAACGTTCGTCCTCTGGCGCCGGATCGGCGATCACTCCATCTATGACCGGCCCTGAAGCGCGTTCATCTTCGGTCAGGAGGCGGTGAAGCCGGTTCTTGCGGTGTGGCAGAAGTCGCGGAAGCGCCTCAGCCAGTCGGTCGAGGCGGAGTAGTTCAGGCTGAGGTCGTCGCGGTGGAACTCGTTCGTGTCGGGTTCTGTGGTGGTGGAGCCGTCCAGCATGACCCGGGCTTCGTCGGGGAGGCTCGCCAGGTACGTGTCCAGGAATGTGGCGATCCGGTGGGCCTGGTCGGCCGTCAGGTCCACGGCGATGTTGTAGCCCAACAGGTCGGCCGTCTCCTCGTCGAGTACGCCGGAGTTCTCCAGCAGTTCCAGGGTCGGGCGCCAGTTCCACGCGTTGACCTGAAGCGAGGTGCCGTCCGGGGTTTCGAGGGTCCAGGACACCGGCTCAGCCTACGGAAAACCTGGCGACGTGTCGTCGATCTCGTGGGGAGAATGGCCCGCGTGGACGGGATCGAGGTCGTCGTCGCTCATCGGGAGCGGGCGACCTTGCGTGTCGGGGACGTGTTCCTGAAGGTCGATGCCGATCAGGAGCGGGCCGATGTCGAGGTCGAGGCGATGGCCTGGGCGCCCGTTCCCACTCCGGAGATTCTGTGGCGGCGGCCGCCGGTGCTCGCGCTCGCCGCGCTGCCCGGGAGAGCGCTTGGCCGGCTCAGTGAGCCGTCGGAGGCGTCGTCGATGGCTTGGGTCGCGGCGGGGGCCGCCGTACGGAAGGTGCATGAGGCGCCGCTGCCGTCGTGGGGTGGGCGGAGTCTCGACGACGTCGTGCGGGAGCTCGACGCCGAGTGCGAGTGGCTGGTCGCGAACGGGGTGGTCGGTGCCGACGTGGTCGCGCGCAACCGCCGCGTCGCCGAGGCCGCGTTGCGGCCGTCGGCGCCGGTGTTCGTCCACGGTGATCTGCAGATCTCCCACGTGTTCGTCGAGGACGACGAGGTCACGGGCGTGATCGACTGGTCGGAGGCGGGTTCGGGTGACGCGATGTTCGACCTCGCCGTCTTGACGCTCAACCACGAGGACCGGCTCGCCGACGTCATCGCGGGTTACGGCGCAGACGTCGATGTCGACGCGATCCGCGGGTGGTGGTCGGTGCGCAGCCTGCGGGCGGTGCACTGGTTGATCGAGCACGGCTTCGACCCTGCCCCAGAGCTCGCGGTGCTGCATTCCCGCGAATGAGGGCAAACCCATGCCTCTGCGGTGAGCACACTCCCGCAGGTGAGGGCAGGCCCGTGCCTCTGTGGCGGGCACAGTCCCGCAGGTGAGCCCTCAGGCGGGGCGGTAGGCGCGCAGGAAGGTGCGGACGCCTTCCTCGATCAGGGGGCGGACGCGGGTGTCCTCCGCCGCGTTCGCCGAGCCCAGCCGGCTCAGCGCGACCCCGAACGTCAGCGCGATGAAGTGGTCGGCGGCGAGCCGGGCGTCGGGGACGGACAGGAGGCCGGCGCGGCCCAGAGCCGCGAGGCGTTCGCCCAGCGCGTCGTCGGGGGCGTAGGAGATGGGCTGGTCGGCGCGGTCGGGCAGGTGGCCGGACTCGGTCACGACGAGGCGTTGCAGGGTGGTGTACTCGGCGGAGTCGAGCATGTCGGTCGCTATCCGCATCGCGAACGCCACCAATGCGTCCTCCAGCTCGTCCGGCCGGGCGAGGCCGGTGAGGGTGGCGTCGAGGGTGTGCTGGACGGCGGTCACGAGTGACTGGCCGATGGCCTCGACGACGGCCCGCAGCAGGGTCTGCTTGTCGCCGAAGTAGTCGTAGACCGTGCGCGTGGACACGCCGGCCTTGGCGGCGATGGCCCCGATGCTGGAACGGTCGAAGCCGTCGGTGAGGAACAGCTCCCTGGCCGCCGCGAGGATGGCGGCCCGCTTGTGCGGGGAGCCCTCACGCAGGGTCTTCGTGGTCTGCATGGTGCCGATCGTAGCCGAACTACACTGGTCGTTGTAGCATCGTCTACACTGCACGTTGTAGTGTAGCGAGCATCATCCACGGGGGAAGGACGTTCATGACGCAGACCTTGGCACCGCCGAACCGCATCGGCAGACCCGCCGTCGCCGCGCTCGGCACGCTGGCCGTCGCGACCAGCGTGCTGGAGTCGGTGATGGCGCCGGCACTCCCGCTCCTCCAGCGCGAGCTGGACGTCAGCCCCGCCGTCGCGGCCCTGCTGCCCATCACCACGCTGATCGCCGGCGCGCTCATCACCCCCGTCGCCGGCAAGCTGGGCGACCGTTACGGCGCGAAGCTGGTGCTGATGCGGCTGATGGCGGTGGTCGCCGCGGGCGGGCTGGTCTCCGCGCTGGCGCCGAACCTGCCGGTGTTGCTGGTGGGGCAGGTGCTACAGGGCGCGATGATGGGCATGCTGCCGCTGTCGTTCATCCTGGTCCGCAAATACCTGCCGCCGGGGGACGCGCAGGTGGCGATCGGGCTGGTCACGGGGCTGTTCATCGGCGGTGGCATGGTCGGGACGCTCATCGCCGGGCCGCTGGCGGAGGGGTTGTCCCGGCATGCGATGTTCGGGCTGCCGACGCTGGTGATCATCGCGGCCACGGTGGCCGTGGCCAGGATGATGCCGCGCGACCCGGCGGGACGGCCCGGCGCGGGCGTCGACTGGCCCGGCCTCGCCCTGCTGAGCGGCACGATGCTCTCCTTGATGGCCGGCCTGGCGATCCTGCCCAAGATCGGCGCGCGGCCGGTCGTCGTCGTCGCGGTGGTCATGGTCACGATCGCGTTCGGGACGGCGTTCGTGCTGGTCGAGCGCAGGGCGGCGGCGCCGATGGTGGACCTCGCGATGCTGACCGCGCCCGGCATGTGGACGTCCTGCGTGACGACGCTGGTCGTGTGCGTGGGATCGGCGTCCGCGACGTACCTGGTGCCGCAGCTCTTCGGGGTGTCGGGCGACGGTTACGGCTTCGGCGTGAGCGCCACCGCGACCGGCCTGCTCCTGCTGCCCAGCCTCATCACCTCGGCCGCGAGCGGCCCGATCGCCGGGTTCGCGGTGCGGCGGTACGGCTCGCGTCCCGTGGCGGTGGCCGGGATCGCCGTCACGGCGGCCACGCTGCTCCTCCTCGCCGCCGCGCACGCCGAGCTCTGGCAGCTCGTCGTCGGCAAGGCGGTGATCGCCCTGGCCGCGGGCGTCTGCGTCACGGCCCTGCTCACCGGTACGACCGGCGCCGTCGCCCAGGCGGACACCGGGATCGCCACCGGCCTCGTCCTGGTGGCCAGGGTCGTCGGGGCGGCGGTCGGCATCCAGGCGAGTGCCGGGCTGCTCACCGCCGGCACCGACCCGGTGTCCGGCGTGCCGGGGGAGTCGGGCTTCGTGCTCGGGTTCGTCCTCGCGGGCGTCGTGACCGCCACGTCCCTCCTTGTCCACACGTTCAAGCGAAAGGAAGTCCAGGCATGACATCGAAGCGTGAGGTACTGATCTCCGGCGGCGGCATCGCGGGCCCGGCGCTCGCGTACTGGCTCGGCCGCTACGGCTTCGCCGTCACCCTCGTCGAGAAGGCCGCCGGGCTGCGCGGCGGCGGTTACCCGATCGACGTGCGCGGCACCGCCCTTGAGGTGGTGCGCCGCATGGGGATCCTGCCGCGGCTGCGCGCGGCGCACGTGGACATGCACAAGTTCACGTTCCTCGACGCCGCGGGCGACGAGGTGGCGGTGATCGATCCGCGGCTCATCGACGGCAGCGTGGCGGGCCAGGACCTGGAGGTACGCCGCGGCGACCTCGCCGAGGCACTCCACGCGGCCGTCGGCGACGACGTGGAGTTCGTGTTCGGCGACTCCATCGCGACCATGACCGAGACCGGGCAGGGCGTGGACGTCACGTTCGCGAGCGGCAGGCGGCGGACGTACGAGGTGGTGATCGGCGCGGACGGGCTGCACTCGCGCACCAGGGAGTCCGTGTTCGGCCCCGAGGATCGCTTCCACCGCTACCTCGGCCACTGCTTCGCCGGGTTCACCATGCCGAACATCCTCGGGCTCGCTCACGAGGGGGTGCTGTGGAGCACGCCGGGCCGGGCCGCCGTCCTCTACGCGGCGGACGACGGCGACGAGGTGCACGGGTTCCTGACCTTCGCGCGTACGGACCCGCCGTCCGGCGCCTTCCGCGACCCCGCCGCGCAGCGTGACCTGGTGGCCGCGACCTTCGCGGACGCCGGCTGGCGGGTGCCCGACCTGGTGGCGGCCATGCGGGAGGCGGACGACCTGTTCTTCGACGCGGTCAGCCAGATCCGCATGCCGGCCTGGTCGGTCGGGCGGGTGGCGCTGGTGGGCGACGCGGCGTACGCGCCGTCGTTCCTGACCGGGCAGGGCACCAGCCTCGCGCTGGTCGGAGCGTACATGCTGGCCCGTTCGCTGGCCGTGCACCCGGGGCACGAGGAGGCGTTCGCCGCCTACGAGCGGGACACCCGCGCGTTCGTCACCCTCAACCAGGCGCACGTGGACGGCGGCGGCAGCGTGATGTTCCCCGCGACGCAGGAGGCGATGGACCGGCGCGACGCGATGCTGCGCGACCTCACCGCCGACCCCGTCCCGATGGAGCGACCGGCCCACTCGGCGCTCACCCTGCCCGACGTCGCGGGGGAACCGGCGGACGGCGGCGGCCGTTGGTCCTTCCATACGGTGCCCGCAGGCGAAAGGTCATGAGGACGTGCGCAGTTCGGTGTTCGGCAATCTCGGCTCCCAGCAGCTGCCTCCGGGGTTCGCCCTGGAGAACGGCAAGATGCTGCGCGTCCAGCTCCCCGACGACGTGCTGGCCAAGCAGGGGTCGATGGTCGCCTTCCAGGGGGAGATGGACTTCGACTACGAGGGCGGCGGGCTCGGGAAGCTGTTCAAGAAGGCCGTCACGGGCGAGGGCGCCGCGCTGATGCGCGTGCGCGGCCAGGGCCTGCTCTACCTGGCCGACAACGCCGACGACATCCACCTGTTCTACCTGGAGAACGAGGGCATCACGGTCAACGGCCGCAACCTGCTGGCCTTCCAGCCGCAGCTGTCCTGGGACATCAAGCGGGTCCAGGGCGCGGGCATGGCGGCCGGCGGGCTGTTCAACACGACGATCACCGGCACGGGGTGGGTGGCGGTGACCACCCACGGCACGCCGGTGCTGCTCGACGCGGCGCGCATGCCGACGTTCGCGGACGGGCAGTCGGCCGTGTGCTGGAGCACCTCCCTGCAGGTCGGGGTCAACCGGACGATGAAGGTGGGCGCGCTGATCGGCCGGGGGAGCGGTGAGGCGATGCAGCTCGCGTTCAGGGGTCAGGGGTTCGTGCTGGTGCAGGCCAGCGAGGGGGCCCCGGTGATCAAGGCCCAGTCCTAGATCGTGCAGGTGGGCGTCGGGGCGGTGCCGGCCCCGGTGGACGAGCCGAGGAAGCCGAACGTGGTAGACGCACCCGGCGCCAGCGAGCCGTTCCATGCCGCGTTCCGCACGGTCACCGACGAGCCGTTCGCGCTCAGCGTGCCGCCCCAGAGCTGGGTGACGCGCTGACCGTCGGCGTACGTCCAGCTCACCGTCCAGCCGCTCATCGGCGCGGTGCCGGTGTTGGTGACGGTCACCTCGCCCTGGAAGCCGCCCTGCCACTGCCCCGTCGTCTTGTACGCGGCCGCGCAGTCACCGGCCGGTACGGTGGGCGTGACGGTGGGGGTCGGGGTGCCCGCGAGTGCCTCGACCAGGGCCGGGTACCACGTGTCGGACATCTTCTGGTCACCGGCGGCGTTCGGGTGCACCCCGTCGTAGGTGTCGGTGGCGGTGCTGAAGCCCGTCCACTGGTCGACCACGGTGATCGGCGACTGGTCGGTGGAGGTCGCGGCGGCCCAGGCGGGGATGGCGTTGTTGAGGGCCACGGTGCGCCGGCCGCAGTCGGGGCAGGGGGCCGGGTTCATCGGGATGATCTCAGCGACCAGGATCCGCATGTTCGGGTTGCTCGCCCGCATCTGGTTCACCAGCGTGGTGAACGCGCCGAGGATCGTCGCAGGCGCGATGTTGCTCCACACGTCGTTGGTGCCCAGATGCATGAGCACGACGTCGGGCCGGGTGGCCGAGAGCCAGCCGGGCAGCATGTTCTGGTTCGCGATGTTGGTGGCGAGATAGCCGCCGTGGCCCTCGTTGTCGCCGTCGTGCGCCACCCCGCAGCCCTGCGGCGGCAGCGTGCCGACGAAGTCGATGTTCGTGTGGCCGGTGCTCTGCAGCCGGTTCCACAACAGGGCCCGCCAGCAGCCGGGGGAGCCGGTGATCGAGTCGCCGAGCGGCATGATGCGTACGGCCGCGGCCTCGGCCGGCGTCGTCGCGAACAGCACGGCCGCGATCACGGTCACCATTCCCGCCAGCACGGCGCCGATTGCGCGCATCGTCCGATCTCCCGTCGTCAGTCTGCGCAGATCGTAAGGAGCGGCAAGCGGAACGGGGAAGCTGAAGATCAGGCCCGCGGGCGTGACCTGCGGGGACGCATGTAACTTTCAGGCGGCGGCGCGCACCACCGCCAGCGGGCAGGGCGCGTGGTGCAGCATGGCGTGGCTGATGGATCCGATGAGCATGCCGGCGAGCTGCCCGTGCCCGCGCGAGCCCACCACCAGCAGCTCGGCCCCTGCCGCCGCCTCCTTCAGTACGTCCACGGGATGCCCGTGCACGATCTCGGCGACCGCCTCGACGCGGGGATGCCGGGCGCGGTACGGCGACAGCGCCTCGTGCAGCGCCCGCAGGTGGCCCTGCTCGCCCGCGGGGTCGGCCGGGCCGAAGCCGCCCGGCTGGGGCCAGGCCCACGCCTGGACCACCCGCAGCCGCGCCCCGCGCAGCTCGGCCTCGGCGAAGGCGAACTCCAGGGCCCGCTCGGCGCACGCGGACAGGTCGGTGCCCGCCACCACCTCGCCGGGCGTGGCGGGGCGGTCGCGGACGAGGACGACGTTCGTCTCGGCGTGCGCGACGACCCCGTACGCGACCGAGCCGACCAGCAGCCCGCGCACGCCGCCGATGCCGCTGCTGCCGACGACCAGCAGCTCGGCTGCGGCGGCGGCCTTGACCAGGGCCGCGCGGGGATCGCCGGGGAGCAGGACGGTCTCCATGCGCACCTGGGGCCGCTCGCGCAGCGCACGGTCCTTGGCGGAGGTGAGCACGGTCCGCGCACCCTCACGCATCCACCGCGCCACCTCGGCGTAATGGACGGGCTGGTCCTCCTCGCACACCCACCTGGGCACGACGTGCGCGACGGTCAGCGGCACCTGGCGCAGCACGGCCTCGGTGGCGGCCCAGCCGGCCGCCTCCAGGCCGGCACGGGAGCCGTCCACACCTACAATGATCAACTCGGCTCCTCAGGACGCGGTGTAGCACTCCACCTCGGCGCGGCGGAACGACAGTCCCTTGGCCTCGGAGTCGCGGACGCACGCGCGCTCCGCCTTGCTGAGCTTGAGCGTGCCGCAGACGGTCACGCCGGAGTAGGTACGGCAGTCGAGCGACGGATCGGTACGGCCGACGCGATAGAGCTCTCTGACGTTCGCGCGGCACTTGGCCTTACCGGTATCGGAGTAGCGGCACTGGGCCAGCAGGGTGTCGAACTGCTCCTGGCTGACCTCGTGCTGTTGCATGCCGTCCCCGGCGGCGGCGGTGGCGCCGGATGCGGCCATCACGACGAGTAGTCCTGCGACAGCGGCGATTCTCATCATGTTTCCCCTGATGGGGTCCGTACCGCTGAGAAGACCGGCCAAACCTCTTCGCCCTGGTTTGGGAGCGCGCCCCGCGTGGGTACGATCACCGCCGTCCAACGCGGGAGCCCGGTGGAGACCGGGCTGAGAGGACGGCTGCCAGCCGCCGACCGCCAGAACCTGCTCCGGGTAATGCCGGCGAAGGGAGTTTGCGCGATGACCGACGCGCGCTTTTCCAAGATCTACAGCGGCGAGCTGCGGGTGCCGATGCGGCGGGTGAACCTGTCGAACGGCACGGCGGTGACGCTGTACGACACCTCGGGCCCGTACACCGACCCCTCCTACGAGCCCGACCTGCGGCGGGGCCTGCCGCGCCGCCGGGCCGAGTGGATCGAGGAGCGGCGGGCCGCCGGGCGCCCGGTCACCCAGGTCGGCTGCGCGCGGCGCGGGCTGGTGACCAAGGAGATGGAGTTCATCGCGGTCCGCGAGGGCGTCACGCCGGAGTTCGTACGGGACGAGGTCGCGGCCGGCCGGGCCATCATCCCCGCGAACGTCAACCACCCCGAGACCGAGCCCATGATCATCGGCCGCAACTTCCTCGTGAAGATCAACGCCAACATCGGCAACTCCGCGGTCACCTCCTCCATCGAGGAGGAGGTGGAGAAGATGACCTGGGCCACCCGCTGGGGCGCCGACACGATCATGGACCTGTCCACCGGCGACGACATCCACGAGACCCGCGAGTGGATCCTGCGCAACTCCCCGGTCCCGGTCGGCACCGTGCCGATCTACCAGGCGCTGGAGAAGGTCAAGGGCCGGCCGGAGGAGCTGTCGTGGGAGGTCTTCCGCGACACCCTGATCGAGCAGTGCGAGCAGGGCGTGGACTACGTGACCGTGCACGCGGGCGTGCGGCTCGCGCACGTGCCGCTCACCGTCCGCCGCAAGACCGGCATCGTCTCGCGCGGCGGCTCGATCATGGCCGCCTGGTGCCTGGCGCACCACCGCGAGAGCTTCCTGTACGAGAACTTCGCCGAGATGTGCGAGATCCTGGCCCGCTACGACGTGTCGTTCTCGCTCGGCGACGGCCTGCGGCCCGGCTCGATCGCCGACGCCAACGACGAGGCCCAGTTCGCCGAGCTGCGCACGCTGGGCGAGCTGACCGTGATCGCGCGCGAGCACGACGTGCAGGTCATGATCGAGGGTCCTGGCCACGTGCCCATGCACAAGATCAAGGAGAACGTCGACCTGCAGCGCGAGCTGTGCGACGACGCTCCCTTCTACACTCTCGGCCCGCTCGTCACCGACGTCGCGCCCGGCTACGACCACATCACCTCGGGCATCGGGGCCGCCATGATCGGCTGGTTCGGCACCGCCATGCTCTGCTACGTCACCCCCAAGGAGCACCTCGGCCTGCCGGACAAGGACGACGTGAAGACCGGCGTGATCACGTACAAGATCGCCGCGCACGCCGCCGACCTGGCCAAGGGGCACCCGAAGGCGCAGGAGTGGGACGACGCGCTGTCCGACGCGCGCTTCGAGTTCCGCTGGGAGGACCAGTTCGACCTCTCGCTCGACCCCGACACGGCCCGCGCCTTCCACGACGAGACACTGCCCGCCGCGCCCGCCAAGACCGCGCACTTCTGCTCGATGTGCGGCCCCAAGTTCTGCTCGATGCGGATCAGCCACGACATCAGGCAGGCCGGTTTCGAGGAGAAGTCCGCCGAGTTCCGGCGCCTCGGCGGCACGATCTACGTGGAGTGACGGGCCGCTAGCCCGGCAGGGTTTCGCCGCCGATCGGGGCCAGCACCTCGCCCGTGTAGTACGAGGACAGCCGGTCGGAGGCGAAGAACACGTACGAGGGGGCGATCTCGTCCGGATGGGCGGGTCGCCCCATCGGCACCTGCTGGCCGAACTTCTCCACCTTCTCCTCCGGCATCGTGGCCGGGATGAGCGGCGTCCACACCGGGCCAGGCGCCACCGCGTTGACCCGGATGCCCCGCTCGACCAGGTTCTGGGCCATGGAGTAGGTGAAGGCGTTGATCGCGCCCTTCGTGGCGGCGTAGTCGATGAGCGACTTGTTGCCGCGCAGCCCGTTGATCGACGAGGTGTTGATGATGGCCGCGCCCTCGCGCAGGTGCGGGAGCGCGGCCTTCATGATGCGGAAGTAGCTGTGGATGTTGACGGCGAAGGTGTGCTCCCACTGCTCGTCGTCCAGCTCCTCGAGGCCGCTCACCGGCTGCTGGTAGGCCACGTTGTTGACCAGCACGTCCAGGCCGCCCAGCTCGGAGACGGCCTGCTCGACGACCGACGCGCAGTGCGCACGGTCGGCCAGGTCGCCCGGCAGCGTCACGCAGCGCCGCCCGGTCTCCTCGACCAGCTTGCGGGTGTGCGCGGCGTCCTCGTGCTCGCTCAGGTACGCGATCGCGACGTCCGCGCCCTCCTTGGCGAACGCCACGGCGACCGCCCGGCCGATGCCCGAGTCGCCGCCCGTGATGAGGGCCTTCTTGCCGGCGAGCAGGTCGCGTCCGACGTAGTCGCGCATCTCGTCGCGCGGCTCAGGGGCCATCTCGCCGGTCTTGCCCGGGTACGGCTGGTTCTGCGGTGGTGGTGTGTGCGACATGCCTTGCGGGCTGCCCGTGGTCAGGTGAGGTTAACGCCCGTCATCGGACGAATCCCTCCGACCTGAGCCAGTCGCGGGCCACCAGCGCGGGCATGCCGCCGTCCACGTCCACCTGCGCGTTCAGGTCCCGCATGACGTCGTCGGTCAGTTTCGCGCTGATCGGCGCGAAGATCTTCGCGATCTCCGGATGCGCGTCGGCGAGTTGTTCGCGCATCGTCACCGCCGCGTTGTACTGCGGGAAGAAGTGCCGGTCGTCCTCCAGCAGCACCAGGTCGAGCGCCTTGACCCGGCCGTCCGTGGTGGTCATCATGCCGAACGTGCACTGGCCGCTGGCGACCGAGTTGTAGAGCACGCCGACCGACACCCTGCGCACGTTCGCCCTCGGCACCTCCTCGCCGTACGTCAGGCCGTAGCCCTTGAGCATGCCGAGGAAGCCGTCGTCGCGGCCGAACGTCTCGTGGTCCACGCAGAAGGTGCGCTGCGCCACCGGCACCTTGGGGATGTCGGAGATCTTCGACAGGTCCCACTTCTCGGCCGACGCCCGGGTGACGCCGATGGCGTAGCTGTTGTTCAGCGGGGCGGGCGGCAGCCACACGATGCCGTTCCTGCGCAGGTCGAGGTCGCGTACGGCCTCGTACTGCGCCTCCGCCCCCTGGATGGGCTTCTGCTGTCCCAGGTAGGTGATCCAGCCGGTGCCGGTGTACTCCCACATGAGGTCGGCGTCGCCGCGGATGAGCGAGGCGCGGGCGTTCACGCTGCCCTGGACGTTCGTCCTGTCCTCCACGTCCGCGCCCGCCGCGGTGAGGGCGAGCACGGCGATCTTGCCGAGCACGAGCTGCTCGGTGAACTCCTTCGACGTCACCCGTACGCGCTGCCCTTCGAGCCCCGGCACCGGGCGGATGCCGCCCGGCTCCACCGGCGGCACGAACGACGACGCCGGCCGCAGCCCGCAGGCCACGACGCAGACCATGACCGCCACGGCCGCCAGGAACGCCCTCATGAGAGCCCCTTCGGCGACAGCAGCCGCTGCGCCAGGCCCGCCGCCCAGTCGATGAGCAGCGCCAGCACCGCGATCAGCACGCAGCCGGTGACCAGGATCAGGTTGCGCTGCGTGCTCACCCCCGCGGTGATCAGGTCGCCCAGTCCGCCCGAGCCGATGAACGCCGCGATGCCCGCCGTGCCCACGTTCAGCACCAGCGTCGTACGGATGCCCGAGAGGATCACCGGCACCGCCATCGGCAGCTCGACCTTGAACAGAACCCCCGACGCCGACATGCCGATGCCGCGCCCCGCGTCCACCAGGCGCGGGTCCACCTGCTCCAGGCCCACCATCGTGTTGCGCAGCGTCGGCAGCAGGCTGTAGGCGAACAGCGCGGCCACCGCCGTCCAGAAGCCGATCTGGAACACCACCGCGAGCAGCACCACCAGGCCCACCGCGGGGGTGGCCTGGCCCAGGTTCACCAGCGACAGCACCACCGGCGTGGCCCTGCGCAGCCCGCGCCTGGTCAGCAGCACGCCCAGCGGCAGCGCCACCAGCAGCACCAGCACGGTCGAGAAGAACACCAGCTGGATGTGCTCCCACGTGCGGCGCATCAGGAACGTCAGGTTGAGCGAGCCGCGCTCGATGCTGTCGAGCGGCACGACCTGCGTGTAAACGATCATCGCGGCGGCTACGGCGAGGTAGCACAGCGGGGGCAGGATCGCGTGCCACGACCGTCCGATGCGCGGCTCAGGAGTGGTCGCCTCCCTGCCGGCGGCGCTTTCGACCGTCATAGGGCACCGCTCCTGCGGTGGCGGCGCTCGCGTTCGCGCGCCTTGATCGTCTGGATCGCGTTCTGCACCGTGCTCAGTGACAGCGCCCCCGCGTACGAGCGCCGCCTGCCCTCCACCGGCACCACATCGGTGTCGGCGTTGAGCAACGCCTCCAGGGCGTCCTGCAAGGTCATGCGGTGGTGGATGGTGCCGGTGACCGGGTCGCCCGCCGTACCGACCGGGCCTGTGCGGCCTTCGAGGTCGGCCTGGCTCACCCAGCGCAGCGGGCGGCGCATCCCGTCGGTGATCAGCGCGTAGCCGCGGCCGTCGCGCTCGATCTCGCGCAGCAGCTCCGCGCAGTCACGGTCCTCCGAGAAGTACGGCACCTGGTCCAGCTCGATGTCGCCCACCTTCGTCAGCCGCAGCAGGCGCATCGACGAGCCGGCGCCCAGGAACTGCTCGACGTAGTCGCTGGCCGGGTTCGTGAGGATCTCGGCAGGGCGGGCGTACTGCACGATGTGGCCGGGCCGCTGCATGATCGCGATGTGGTCGCCGATCTTGAGCGCCTCGTCCACGTCGTGCGTGACGAAGACGATGGTCTTGGCCAGGTCGTCCTGGAGGCGGAGCAGCTCGTCCTGGAGGCGTTCGCGGGTGATGGGGTCGAGCGCGCCGAACGGCTCGTCCATCAGCAGCACCGGCGGGTCGGCGGCCAGCGCCCTGGCCACGCCCACGCGCTGCTGCTGGCCGCCCGACAGGCGGCGCGGATAGCTGTCGCGGAACGCCTCAGGCTCCAGCCCCACCAGCGTGAGCAGCTCGTCCACCCGCTCGGCGATGCGCGCGCGGTCCCAGCCGAGCATCTTCGGCACCTGGGCGATGTTCGCCGCCACCGTCATGTGGGGGAACAGGCCGGCCTGCTGGATCACGTACCCGATGTGGCGGCGCAGCCGGTCGGGGTCGATCTCGCGGGAGTTCTGTCCGTTGATGATGATGTCGCCCGAGGTGGGCTCGATCAGCCGGTTGATCATGCGCATCGTGGTCGTCTTGCCGCAGCCCGACGGGCCCAGCAGGACCACGATCTCGCCCGCCTGGATGTCGAGGTCCAGCTCCTGTACGGCGGGCTCGCCGCCGCCGGGGAACGACTTGGTCACTTTGCGCAGCTCGATCGGCACGCCGCCGGTCGTCGCGGGCCGCTGCAGGTCAGCCACGGGCACCTCCGGTCGCGGGCCGCCGGCTCGGCGTGGTCAGCCGGCCGATGAGCACGAAGACGCCGTCGAAGATCAGCGCCAGGATCGCCACGCCGATCGTGCCCGTCAGCGTGGCGTTGACCGCGTTCGCGCCGCCGAGCCTGGCCAGGCCGGAGAAGATCTGCTCGCCGAGCCCCGGGCCCGACACGAACGCGGCGACCGCGCCGATGCCCATCGCGAGCTGCGTGGCCACCCGGATGCCGGTCAGGATCACCGGCCAGGCCAGCGGCAGCTCCACCCTGGCCAGTGACCTGCGGCGGCTCATCCCGATGCCGCGGGCGGCGTCCACCAGCAGGGGATCCACGCCCTGCAGGCCGACGACGGTGTTACGGACGATGGGCAGCAGCGCGTACAGGACGATCGCCGTCACGGCGGGGGCCACGCCCAGGCCGAGCGGCGGGATCAGCAGGCCCAGCATGGCCAGCGACGGCACCGTGAACAGCACCCCCGCCGCCGCTATCGCGAAGGCCGACGGTCTGGCGCGGCGGTAGGTGGCCACGCCGATGAGCACGCCGAGGACGGCCGCCACCAGGACACACTGGGCGACCATGCTGGCGTGCTGCAACGTCTCGAAGACGATGAGATCCCATCGGTCTTCGACGTACTCCCACAAGGTCATCTCTTACCCCGTAACCGGGGCTCCGCGCCTCAAACGCCCCATCTGTCACTTTGTTCCCAACAATGGGGCGGGGAGGGTTGCGTCTTGACCCGGCGCTTTCCCGCTTCAGATGAGAGGTTTCTCATCTGGGCCTCAGCGTGGTCTCCTCGAAGGGCGGCAGGGTCGGGGCATGAGACATCGGGGCACGGTGATCCTCCTCGTTCTGGGGGCCGCGGCGGTGGGGTTCATGTCGGTGGGGCTGGTGCGGGCCGCTGATCAGGGGGCCGACCTGGGCGGGCCCATCGTCGTCACGCCCGAGCCCCCGGGGTCGCCGACCTCGTCGACGCGGTCCTCCGCACCGTCGCCATCGCCCTCCTCCTCCTCCTCCTCGCCGTCGGGCTCCTCGCCGTCCACGGCCTCCCCGTCCACAGCCTCTCCGTCCACAGCCTCTCCGTCCGCGGGGTCGCCGTCCGCGGGGTCTCCGTCCGTCAGGGACGGCACGCCCGATGCGGAGCCACGGGCGGGCGAGCGGGCCGCCGCCGAGCGCAGGTCCAGGGCCGAGCCGGTCGCGCCGCCTCCGCCGCGGCGCGGAGGCGGCGGTTTCGCCGATGACGACGACGGGGGCGATGATGACGACGGCAACGATGCCGGTGATGATGCCGGTGACGACTGACGAGGAGGCCACATGCGGGTGAGCGCCCGTGCCCGGATCGTGGGCTGGATGCTCGCCGTCGTCGGCCTCGCACTCTCCGTCGCGATCTTCGCCACCTGGACCATCCTGCTCGCCCGGCTCGACGACCGCATGACCCACGAGCTCGGCAATGAGGTAGACAAGCTGCGCCGCTACGCCGCCACCGCCCTCGACCAGCAGACCGGGCGCAAGGTCACCGACGTGCGCGATCTGCTGACCGGCTACCTCGCGGTCAACGCGCCCGACCGCTGGGAGACGTTCTTCAGCATCGTCGACGGCCGCGCCGACCGCGCCACCTCCGTGCCGCCGCCGGTCCCGCTCGACGGCGACGCGGACCTGGTCGCCGACATGGCCGAGGCCACGCGCGTCGAGCGCGACGAGGTCGAGACCAGCCGGGGAACGGTCCAATACGCGGTCATCCCGGTCACCGTGTCGGGCGACGCCCGTCAGGGGCACTTCGTCGTGGCCATCTTCTACGACATGCACCGCGACGAGATCGTCGACGCCGTACGCGTGCTCGGGCTGTCCGCGCTCGCGGCCATGGCGCTGGCCGGGGCGGCCGGCTGGCTCGTGGCCGGGCAGGTGCTCGCACCGCTCCGGCTGGTCAGGCAGACCGCCGAGCAGATCAGCGACTCCACCGACCTGACCCGCAGGCTCGACGTGCCCGGCGACGACGACGTGGCGGCGGTCGCGGCGACGTTCAACCACATGCTCGACCGGCTGGAGCAGGCGTTCGTGGTCCAGCGGCACTTCATGGACGACGCCGGACACGAGCTGCGCACCCCCATCACCGTCATCCGCGGCCACCTCGAGCTGATGGGCGACGACCCCGCCGACCGCGCCGAGACCCTCGCCCTCGTCACCGACGAGCTCGACCGCATGAACCGCATCGTCGACGACCTGCTCACCCTCGCCAAGGCCGAGCAGCCCGGCTTCCTCGCGCTCGACAACGTCGAGCTGGCCGATCTCACGGTCAGCGTCGTCGCCAAGGCCCGCGCGCTCGGCGCCCGCACCTGGCGGGTCGACGAGGTCGCCGAGGCCAAGCTGCCCGCCGACCGGCAGCGGCTCACCCAGGCGCTCATGCAGCTCGTCGCCAACGCCGTGCGCCACACCGCCGACGGCGACCTCATCGCCGTGGGCTCCGCGGTCCGCGACGGCCGCGTCGAGCTGTGGGTACGCGACAGCGGGCCCGGCGTCCCGACCGCCGAGCGCGAGCGCATCTTCGGCCGGTTCGTGCGCGGGGCCGGCCGCACCGGCGCGCACGACGGGGCCGGGCTGGGCCTCGCGATCGTGCGCTCCATCGCCCAGGCCCACGGCGGCCACGTCCGGGTGATCGACGCCCCCGGCGGTGGCGCCTGCTTTGTCATGTCCCTGCCGATGTGGGAGTTGTGGAGGCTCGGGTGAACCGCATCTTGATCGCCGAGGACGAAGCCAGGATCGCCGCCTTCGTGGAGAAGGGGCTGCGGGCCAACGGCTTCGTGACGGCCGTGGTGGGCGACGGGGTGGCGGCGTACGATCTGGCCGCTGCGGGCGGGTTCGACCTGCTCATCCTCGACATCGGGCTGCCGCGCAGCGACGGGTTCACCGTGCTGCGGCGTCTGCGCGAGGCCATGGTGACCATCCCCGTGATCATCCTGACCGCGCGCGACAGCGTCAGCGACACCGTGGCCGGGCTGGAGGGCGGGGCCGACGACTACATCGCCAAGCCCTTCGCCTTCGAGGAACTGCTGGCCCGGGTGCGGTTGCGGCTGCGCGCCGACCGTACACCTGAGGTGACCGTGCTGCGGGTGTCGGACTTGTCGCTCGATCTGCGGACGCGGCGGGTGTACGTGGGGGACCGGGCGGTCGACCTGTCGACCCGCGAGTTCGCGCTGGCCGAGATCTTCTGCCGCCACCCCGACCAGGTCCTCACCCGCGAGCAACTGCTGAGCCACGTGTGGGGCTTCGACTTCGACCCCGGCTCCAACGTCGTGGACGTCTACGTCCGCTACCTTCGCCGCAAGATCGGCCCCGAACGCATCGAAACGGTCCGCGGCGCCGGCTACCGCATGCGAGTCGCCTGACCGCAGCACAGCTGGATGAGAGTCGCCTCATCATCGCCTCACTTTCACCTCACCCCCGCCTACCAAGCTGTTCACCAGGAAGCCAACGAAAGGAGCAGCCTTGGCAGCCGGACTGGCGATGGACCTCGTGGCGATCCTCGTGCTCGCCTATGGGCTCTACTACCGCCGACACCACCGCCGCGACCTGCTGTTCGCCTACATCGCCCTCAATGTGGGCATCTTCGCCGTCGTGTCCCTGCTGCTGGTCCAGCGGGTGGACATCGCGGTCGGGTTCGGCCTGTTCGGGGTGCTGTCCATCATCCGACTGCGGTCGAGTGAGATCACCCAGCAGGAGATCGCCTACTACTTCATCGCGATCGTGCTGGGCCTGGTCAACGGCATCGCCGGCGCGTCATGGCCGTTGACCGCCCTCCTGCTGAACGCCGTGCTCCTCACCGTCATCTACGTCGGCGACCACCCCCAGGTCCTCGGCCGCACCCGCCATCAGGTCGTCACCCTCGACGTCGTCCACACCGACCCCGACCTGCTCCGTGCCGACCTGGAGAGCCGGCTGCGGGCGAAGGTGCTGCAGTGGGAGGTGACGCAGGTGGACTACGTACGCGACGTGACGGTGGTCGACGTCCGCTTCGCCGCCACCCCGCCCGTCCGCGTAGGAGCCCGCTGATGCCGACCATCCACCGAGCGCCCCTCACCGCCTGCGGTCCCACCCCCAACCTGCCGTCCACCGGGTGCCGCATGCCTGCGGCCCGTGGTCTGTCGCCCGGCGATCGGGGCCTGCCGTTCGTGAGCCTCGCATCCGCGTCGGAGCACGGCCGGTCCGCAGACGACACGCAGGTCCACGTACGGCGGGGGGAGGGGTTCGTCGGGCGGCCCTACGCCGACGCGTTGCTCGCCGGGGTCGCGGCCCGGTTGCCGGGCATGCAGCTGGACGACGTCCCCCAGCTCATGAGCCGGGTCGACCGCAAATACATCGTGACGGCCGCCACCATGTCCCACCTGGCCGCCGAGCTGGGCGACCGGTTCCAGGTGCTGCGCATCGACGGCCGCCGCCAGTTCCGCTACACCTCCACCTACTACGACACCCCCGACCTGCTCACCTACCATCACCACCGGCAGGAGCGCCGGCGCCGGTTCAAGCTCCGTACCAGGACCTACCTCGACGGTGGCGGCCAGTGGCTGGAGCTCAAGCTGAGCGGCGCCAGGGGCAGCACCGACAAACATCGCATCCCGTACGACGGCGCTCCCGGGCAGCCGCTCACCGAGGAGGCGCTCGACTTCGCCCGCGACACGCTACTCAAGGAGCTGCACCTCGTCGCACCCGAGCCGCTGCGACCGGTGCTGGCCACCGACTACAGACGGGTCACCCTCATCGACCAGTCGGGTGGCGCCCGCCTCACCTGCGACACCGGCCTGGTGTGCCGTGACGGCCACCGCCGCGCCCCCGCCCGTGGCGACATGGTCCTGCTGGAGTCGAAGTCGGTGGACGGCCGCGCGCTGGCCGACAAGGTGCTTCGCGGCCTCGGGGTGCGCCCGGTCAGCGTGAGCAAATACTGCCTGGCCGTCGCCGCCCTGCGCGCCCAACCCGCCAACCGCTGGCACCCCGTCCTCCACCGCTACCTCCTCCCCGCCGGATGACGCTGGCGCCGGGTGGGTGCGTCAGCCGCCAGAGGGGTCGTGGCGGTGCAGACGAGGGCCACGGGCCAAGGGGATGGGGCGGTAGGGGGGCTTGTCCCCCTTGCGAGCTACGTGCAGTGTCCACCGTGTGGTGACGACCGGCAGGGGGTCGGATCCCTAGCGTTTGGGGTGTCGGGGGCGAGCCGACTAAGCGGCCGCCGGCACCGTCGGTCGGTCAGGCCGGCGGACTGAGACTCGCTTGGGAGGATGACATGATCCGGACGTTCAAGGCAGCCGCCGTGATCACCCTGTGCACCGCCGTCGGCGTGGGAGTCGCCGCCGGGCCGGCCGCCGCTGCCGA
This sequence comes from Nonomuraea sp. NPDC004580, assembly GCF_040609855.1. Lineage (NCBI taxonomy): Bacteria > Bacillati > Actinomycetota > Actinomycetes > Streptosporangiales > Streptosporangiaceae > Nonomuraea > Nonomuraea sp. NPDC004580. Next base: position 545,616 of record NZ_JBEXLH010000001.1, read on the forward strand.
GGAGTGGGACCCGTTCGCGAACACCAACGTGGCGAGCTGGGATCCGTTCTCCGGGGGAAAGCGCGTCGCGGACCCGTTCGTCGGCACCAAGAAGATCAAGGTAGCGGGGAAGTCGGTGAACGTGTCGTGCTCGGGACGGCCGGTCAAGGGGCACAAGCCGGTCATCGTGCTGCTGGCGGGCATGGGTGACGGGCTGGACAAGCTGGCCAAGCTGCAGAAGACGCTGAGCGAGAAGAACCGGGTCTGCTCGTACGACCGGCTCGGCGAGGGCGCGAGCGACAAGCCGTCTGGGAAGCAGACCTTCGCCGGCACGGGCAAGATCCTGACCGGGGTGCTCGACCGGGTCGCGGGCCGGCAGCCGGTCGTGCTGGCCGGGCACTCGCTGGGCGGGCTCATCGCCGCCCGGTACGCCCCCGAGCACCGCGACCGGGTCAAGGGCCTGGTGCTGCTGGACGCCACCCCTTCCACCATGCTGCGCGACGTCAAGGAGGCGATCCCGGCGTCGGCCAAGGGCCCGGCCGCCGAGCTGCGGGCGCAGAACCTCGCGGTCTTCCAGGGGCAGAACCCCGAGATGCTGGTCGTCCCCGACGGCAAGGTGCGCTACGCCGGGAACATCCCGGTCGAGGTGATCAAGCACGGTAAGCCGTACCTCGCGGCGCTCCCGACGTACGGGCCGAAGCTGGAGCGGGCGTGGACCGCCGGCCAGCGCAGGTGGCTCGCCCTGTCCCGGCAGAGCCGCCTGACCGTGGCCAAGAAGAGCGAGCACTACATCTACGTCGACCAGCCCGAGGTCGCCGTCAAGGCCATCCAGACCGTCGCCGCCAAGGCCGCCCGCCACGGCCGCTGACCTGGCCGGAGGTGTGGCGTTCGGGGGGTAGGAAGCACGGCCGCTGCCGGGGGTGGGTGTGGGAAGCTCGACAAGGGGGCTTCGTGGTGATAAGCAGGGACTTGACCTGCGGAGATGAGCGAATGTCTGCGAAAGTGGTGACCGGGTCCTGGCGTGATGTCCGGTTGTTCGGTGGGCAGGCTGCTTGCGTAACAAGGGATATTTTCTCATGCTTGAGCGCATTCATGAGATACCGGGCGTCTTGCTGAGTGCGGATGAATATCTCGACGACTTCTGGCCTAATTTCCGGAAGATTGATGACGTGTTTTGGAAGCTGGAGCGCATCCAAAGCTTTCGGGAGGCCGGAGAGCCGAGCTGGGTCGCGATGATGGAGGGCGACTGGGACCGTTCGCTCAAGCTCATCGACGACAAACCCATCGGGGTGTTCGACAGCCGGGGCGGGTTGATGCGGGAGTGCGAGCGCCCGGCCGAGAACTTCCTGCGCCGCCGCATCAGGATCGTGGAGCAGCCGGTCACGCCGTACCTGCAGTGGGAGATGCACGTGCTGGCGCTGCGGGTGGCGACCGTCGAGCAGGTGCGGGTGCTCGACGCGGGCGAGGTGGCCGAGCTGGAGGGCGGGCGGCGGCTGCCGGAGCTGGTGGTGCTGGGGACCGTGGTGATGTACGAGGTGACGTACGACGAGGCAGGGACGCACAGCGGGGCGCGGCGGATCGACGACCGGGAAGTGATCGAGGCCTGCCACGGCGAGCTGGACAAGCTGTTCGCGGCGGGTGAGGACTTCCGGGCCTTCTACGACCGGGAGATCGTGCCGTTGCCGGCGCCCCGGGTGAGCGTCTGAAGGAGAGGGCCTACAACGGCAGGTCACCGGTGGCGGCCGACGTGGAGCCGGTGGCCTGGTAGGCGGCGATGGTGCGTTCCGCGATGCGCATCTGGTGGATCTCGTCGGCCCCGTCGGCGAAGCGGGCCCACCGGGCGTGCTGGAACATGTGGGCCAGCGGCGTGTCCGTGGAGTAGCCGAGCGCGCCGTGCACCTGGATCGCGCGGTCGATGATGCGGTTGAGGCTGTTGGCGACGAAGTGCTTGGCCATGGAGACCTCCGTACGGAAGTCCTCGCCCTTGTCGATCTTCGAAGCGGCGTGCAGGACCATCAGCTTGCACTGATACAGCTCCATCGCCGAGTCGGCGATCATCCACTGGATGCCCTGCTTCTCGGCCAGCAGCGAGCCGTGGCTGTAGCGGTTGAGCGCGCGGTCCACCATCATGTCGAGGGCCGTCTCGGCCTGCGAGATCCAGCGCATGCAATGGGCCAGCCGGGCCGGGCCGAGCCGGTACTGTCCGAGCCGGTGCCCGTTGCCCCGCCCGCCGAGGATGGCGCTGGAGGGCACGCGCAGGTCCTTGATGACGATCTCGCTGTGACCGGTGGAGCCGTGCATGGTCTCCACCTCGCGGACGTCGTTCCAGCCCGGGTTGGGCAGGTCGATGAGGAACGCGGTGTTGGCGCCCCGTGACCCCTCCGGGACGTCCTTCTCGGTACGGGCGATGAGGATCGCGAAGTTGGCCCGCCGCGCGTTCGAGATGAACCACTTGTGACCGTTGATGATCCATTCGTCCCCGTCCTGCACGGCCTCCGTACGGATCAGCGTCGGGTCGGAACCGGCCACCTCCGGCTCGGTCATGGCGAAGCAGGACATCTGCCTGCCTTCCAGGAGTGGCCGGAGGTACTTCTCCTTCTGCTCGTCGTTCGCCCAGTGCAGGAGCGTGTGCATGTTGCCCTCGTCGGGGGCCTGGCAGTTGAGCACCCACGGGCCGATGCGGGTCTTGGCCGCCTCGGACTGCACCATGGCCAGCTCGACGTGCCCGAGCCCCATGCCGCCCCACTCCTCGGGCATGTGCGGCAGCCACAGCCCCTGCTCCTGGGCGAGCGAGCGCAGGTGGAAGATCGTGCGCAGGTACGCGTCGCGGTCCCCCTCCTGCACCTCGTCCATGGCGGGGATGACCGTGCCCTGGATGAACGCGCGGACCCGCTTGCGGATCTCCTCGTGCTCGGGGGCGAGGGTGAAGTCGATGGCCATGCGGTCGTACCTCTCAGTGTTCTCAGTGTTCCCAGCGTTCCCGGTGTTCTCAAGATTCTCGGTGTGTGATCAGTCGGGGAAGTGGCAGGCCAGCCAGTGGTCCTCGCCGATCCGCCGGATCTGGGGCTCCTCCTGCGCGCACCGCGCCGCCGCTCGCGGGCAGCGGGTACGGAAGCGGCACCCCGTCGGCGGGCTGACCGGCGACGGCGGCTCGCCGCTGATCAACGTGTCGGCGGGCGGCAGGTCGAGGCCGCCGCCCGGGATGGAGGCGATCAGGGCTTTCGTGTACGGGTGCGCCGGGCGGCCGATCAGGTCGGCGCTGTTTGCCAGCTCGCACACCTTGCCCAGGTACATCACCAGGATCCGGTCGCTGACGTTCTTCACCACGGCCAGGTCGTGGGCGATGAAGACGAGCGTGAGCCGGTAACGCTCCTTGAGGTCCTCCAGGAGTCCCAGGATCTGCGCCTGCACGGAGACGTCGAGCGCCGACACCGGTTCGTCGCAGATCACCACCTCGGGGTCGAGGACGAGCGCCCTGGCGATCGAGACGCGCTGGCACTGCCCGCCGGAGAACTCGTGCGGCCTGCGGACCGCCGCCGTCTCCGGGTCCAGGCCGACGGCCTCCAGGACCTCGTCCACACGGTCGCCCGGCAGGTTCCAGACGCGGGGGCCCTCGCCGACGATGTCGCGGACGCGGCGGCGTGGGTTGAGCGAGGAGATCGGGTCCTGGAAAATCATTTGGAGGCGCCTGCGGGTCCTGCGCAGGGCCTCGCCGCGCAGCTCGGTCAGCTCCACCCCGTCGAGCCGTACGGAGCCCGAGCGCGGCGGCGGGAGCTGGACGAGCGCGCGGGCGGCGCTGGACTTGCCGCAGCCCGACTCGCCCACGATGCCCAGGGTCTCGCCGCGCGCCAGGTCGAAGCTCACACCGGAAACGGCGCGCACAGTGCGACCTCGGCCGGCGGGAAACTCCACCACCAGATCCTCCACCCGCAACAACATGTCGTCACGGGGCCGAAGGTGCGCGTTTCCACTACCGGCCATCGGGGGCTCGCCTCTTTTCGGAGTTGAGGGGGAGGAGCACGTCGCCATGGGGGCGATGGCGTGCGTTTCCACTACCGGCCACTGGGCTCGACCCTTTCCGTGAGTTCGGTGGACTCCTGGGGGCGGGGGTGCCAGCAGGCGTAGGCGTGGTGGTGGTCGGTGAGGAGTGGGGGTGGTTCGTCGGCGCAGCGGGCGGTCGCGTACGGGCAGCGGGCGCGGAAGGCGCAGCCCTGTGGCAAGCCGACCAGATCCGGCGGGCGGCCGGGGATGACGCGGAGGCGGTGGTGGACGGGGTCCGTCAGGCGGGGCGCGGCCTGGAGGAGGGCCTCGGTGTACGGCATGCGGGGCCGCGCGAACACCTCGGCGGCGGGCCCGCGCTCGACGACCCGCCCCGCGTACATGACGATGACCTCGTCGGCCCACCGGGCGACGACGGACAGGTCGTGGCTGACCAGCACTACCGCCATGTCCCGCTCCTCGCGCAGCCGGTGCAGCAGCCGCAGCACCTGGTCCTGGATGGTGACGTCGAGCGCGGTGGTGGGCTCGTCGGCGAACAGCACGTCGGGCCGGCACGACAGCGCCATCGCGATCGTGACCCGCTGCCGCATGCCGCCCGAGAGCTGGTGCGGGTAGCGGCGCAGCATGCGGGCGGGGTCGGGGATGCCGACGGAGGCGAGCAGGCGGACGGCCTCGTCGCGGGCCTCGCGCCGGCTCATCCGCAGGTGCACCCGGAGCGGCTCGGTGACCTGGGTGCCGATCGTGCGGACGGGATTGAGCGCGGTCATGGGGTCCTGGAACACGGTGCCGAGCCGCAGCCCGAGCACGGACCGCATCTCGGCGGGCCCGTACGCGGTGAGGTCGTCGCCGGACAGCAGGACGTGGCCGCCGCGTACGGCGGTGCCCGGCAGCAGGCCGAGGACGGACCGGATCAGCATGGACTTGCCCGATCCCGACTCGCCGACGATGGCCAGCGTCCTGCCGCGGTCGAGGGCGAAGGAGACGCCGTCCACGGCCTTGACCAGGCCGCGCGGGGTGACGAGGTGCGTGCGCAGCTCATCGACCTGGAGCAGCGCGTCACCTACGGGAGCGATGGGGGCGGGGGCGGCGATCTCGGGAGCCTGGCGCACCGGCTCCAGGCCGCTCTCGCGGACGTCCGTCAGCGAGCGCAACCGGTCACCGACCAGGTTGAACGAGAGCACGGTCAGGAACATCACCACGGAAGGGGCCAGCACCACGTGCGGCGCGGTCTCCATCAGCGTGCGGCCCTCGTTGATGAGCCCGCCCCAGGTGGGCGTGGGCGCCTGGACGGACAGGCCGAGGAAGGCCAGGCTGCCTTCGGCGACGACGACCACGGCCATGCCGATGAACGCGTACGAGGCGGCGGGCACGGCCACGTTCGGCACGATCTCCCGCCACAGGATGCGCCGGTCGCGGGTGCCGAGCACGCGCGCGGCCAGCACGAACTCCCGCTCCGCGAACGTCAGCGTGGCCCCCCTGATGAGCCGCACCCACGAGGGGATGCCCAAGACGCCGAGCACGATGAGCACGTTCCGCAGGCTCGCCCCGGCGAAGGCGACCACGGCCAGCGCGAACACCAGGGCGGGGAACGCCTGCGCCACGTCGTTGACCGCCATGATGACCGCGTCGGCGGCCCTGCGGCGGTAGCCGGCCAGAATGCCGAGCGGCGCGCCGATGCCCAGGCCGAGCAGGACGGCGCCGACGCCCACGCCGAGCGAGACGCGGGCGCCGTACACGACCCTGCTGAGCACGTCACGGCCGAGCCCGTCGGTGCCGAACGGGTGCGCCGCGCTGGGCCCCGACTGCGGCGGCCCGGCCAGCGTCTCGTCGTAGCGGGCGAGCGGCAGCAGGTCGGCGAGCACGGCGGCGAGCAGCACGAGCCCGATCCAGCAGGCCGCCGGCCAGAAGGCGGGTCCGAGCCGCCTACCGAGCCGCCCACCGAGCCGCCCACCCAGCCGGCTACGCACGCCGGATCCTGGGGTCGACGGCGGCGTACACCAGGTCCACCGCGAAGTTGACGAGCACGTAGCCGACCGAGATCAGCACGACGCCTCCCTGAACCGTCAGGTAGTCGCGGGAAAAGATGGAGTCGACGATGAGCCGCCCGACGCCGGGCAGGCCGAACAGGGTCTCGATGATCACCGTGCCGCCGATGAGCGCGCCCAGGTTGAGCCCGACGGCGGTGATGAGGGTGATCGCGGAGGGGCGCAGCGCGTGCCGCCACAGGATGCGGCGCGGCGACAGGCCCCGGGCCCGCGCGAGCGTGATGTAGTCCTCCTGGAGGGTGGCGATCAGGTCCGTACGCAGCAGACGGGCGTACACCGCCATCTGCCCGCAGCCGAGCGTCACCGCGGGCAGGATCACGGAGGTGAGGTTCCATCCGAGGTCGAGCGAGATCGGCGTCCACCCGGTCGCGGGCAGCACCCGCCAGGTGACCGCGAACAGCAGGATCAGCAGCACCCCGAGCACGAACACGGGCGTGGACAGCAGCGCGAAGCTGAGCGCGGTGAGCGCCTGGTCGAGGGCGCGACCGGCGCGGCGGGCGGCGGCCACGCCGACGGGAACGGCGAGGCCGAGCGCGATGAGCTGCGCGGCGACGAGCAGCTCCAGCGTGACGGGCAGCCGCTCGGCCAGCTCGGCGGCGACGGGCATCCTGGTGATGTACGAGGTGCCGAAGTCGCCGGTGGCGAGCCCGCCCAGCCAGTCGGCGTAGCGCACCAGCAGCGGCTGGTCGAGCCCGAGCTCCTGGCGGAGCTGGGTGCGGGCCTCCTCGGTCGCCGACAGGCCGAGGATCTGCGTGACCGGGTCCCCGGGCAGCAGGTTGAGCAGCACGAACGACAGGAAGGTCACCACGACCAGCACCACCGCGAGCCGGACCAGCCGGTGGAGGACGATCACCGCTCGCTGACCCAGAGCTGGCCGAACGGGTGGTACGGGATGGGCGAGCCGGTCAGCGGCAGGCCCTTCTCACCGTCGGGCAGCAGGTGCTCGCCGATGCCGCGCACCTTGGTCCGCGCCACGATGGCGCCGGTGTCGAGGTGGTCGATGAACACGTACGGCACCAGCTCGCGCAGGCGTTCCTGGACGGTGGCGTACGCCTGCTTGCGCACGGCCTCGTCGGCGACGGCTCTGCCCCGGTCGAAGGCGGCGCTCAGCTTGTCGTCCTTGAGCCTGGTCATGTTGAGCGAGACCTCGCCGACGGGCTTGGCGTAGCCCTGGTGCATCCAGATGTACTCGCCGTCGGGGTCCTGGGCGGAGAACTGGGTCCAGACGGTGGCCGCGTAGTTGCCGGTGATCGCCCGGTTGATCAGGTCGGCCTGGTCGGCCTGCTTGATCGTGACGTCGATGCCGGCCTTGCGCCACATGTCCTGGGCCAGCTCGACGCCCTGCATGGTGTTGGGGTCGGGGGTGGAGATCAGCTCGAAGCGGATCGGGCCCTTCTCCGCCTCGACCTCCTTGACCAGGGCGGCGGCCTTGGCGGGGTCGTAGCCGGGGTAGCCGCCCTCGGTGTACCACATGGAGTCCTTCGACCAGGGGCCGTCGGCGGGCTGGGTCAGGCCGCCGCGCAGGGTGGAGATGACGGTCTCGCGGTCGGTGGCGTGGGCCAGCGCCCTGCGCACCCGTACGTCGTCGAGCGGCGCGACGGCGGTGTTGAGCAGGAACATGTACTCGGCCACCGCCATGCCCCGCGCCCGGTGCACGGTGTAGGTGTCCTTCAAGGCGCCGAACTTGGTGAGGTCCTCGTCGCGTGAGGTGCCCATGGCGTCCACGCCGCCCGCTTCGAGGGTCTGCGCGCGGGTCTGCGTGTCGGGCAGGACGCGGAACTCGATCTCGTCGAGGTACGGCAGGCCCTGCCGCCAGTAGCGGGGGTTGCGGGTGACGACCATGCGGTTGTCGGGGACGTACTCCTTGAAGATGAACGGCCCGGTGCCCACCGGTTTGAGGCTGGCCGCCTTGGGGTCGCTGAGCGAGGCGGGCGGGACCATCATGCCGGTCTGGGTGGACAGGTAGTAGGGGAAGGCCACCCAGGGCTGGTTCAGCACCACTTTGACGGTCATGGGGTCGGCCAGCTCGAACGACTTGATCGGTACGAACACCGCGGCCGTCAGCGGGGACGCCTTCTGCGCCTCCAGGTTGGCCTTGACGATGTCGCCGGTCAGCGACATGCCGTCGGAGAACGAGATGCCCGATCTCACCTTGATCGTCCACTCGTCGTACGTCTTGTTCGGCGTGACCGACTCGGCCAGGTACGGCTTCCAGTCGCCGTCGTCGGCCACGCTCACCAGCGGCTCGATGATGGTGCCGGCCATGCTGTAGCTCTGCGCCGCGAACTGGTCGGTGACCGGGTTGAACCCGTTGGCGTCGGCGCTGAGTGCGTAGACCAGGCGTCCGCCCTGGGTCGGCCCGGTCGCGGCGGGCTCCCCTCCGGGTGGTTCTCCTGCGACCGGCCGTTGCCCGCTGCAGGCCATGAGCAGCGTCGCGGCCAGCAGCAGTGCGGCCGGCGTCCTCCAGCGTCTCATCCACGCCTCCTCCCGGCTGATCCCCCGAGAGCAATTTCACCGATAGTACTATCGGTGAAATTCCGCACAAGACCCGCGAGAGAATCGTTACTGGAGGGAGGGGATCGATGACGAGCACGCCGCTCACCAGGAGCGAGGCCAAAGACCTGACCAGGCGCAAGCTCATCCGCGCCGCCTTGACCATCCTCGACGAGGAGGGCGAGGCGGGCCTGACCACGGTCAAGGTCGCCAAGGCCGCCGGCATCGCGCAGTCCAGCTTCTACGTGCACTTCAAGGACATGCAGGAGCTGCTCAGGGTGCTGGCGGAAGAGGGCGGCGAGCGGTTGCGCGCCTCCATGCGCGAGGCCCGCCGCAGGGCCCGCGAGGCTCCCGGCGATCTCGAACGTCACCGCGAGACGTTCCGCATCCCGCTCGAAGCCATCTGCCGCCATCCTGAGCTGCTGCGCATCCAGCTGCGGGCCCGCCACGACCCCTCGTCATCGCTGCGCGACTTCGCCCGCGAGACGGCGGCCGCCTACCGCGACCATCACGCCGCCGACCTGGCCGCGCTCGGCTACACCGCCGACGACGAGCGCGACAGGCGGCGGCTTGAGATGATCGCCGAGGGCATCAACGCGGCCACCAACGCCCTGGCGATGGGTCACCTGGAGGGCCGCTACCCCGACCTCGACGAGGCCGCCGACATCCTGACGGCCCTGTCCCGCGGCGCCCTCCGCCTCCTCCGGCACACCTCCGGCAGGACTGCGCCGGGTGGGGGCTCCGGCGAGGTGCCGCCGGAGCCCTGAGGTGATCGTCAGAAGGTGACGGCGGACGCCAGCTCCCCAGCCTCGTCCGCCGTCAGCCGGCCGTCCGCCACGACCGTGACCACCCGCCGCGACAGCGTGTGCTCGAAGGTCAGCGGCGTGTCCCAGGCCAGCGCCTGACCCACCCCCGGATAATCCGCCACCCGGACGAACCACGGGTCCCCGTCGGCCTGCACGAAGACCAGCGTCCAGTCGCGTCCGTCGGGCGTGGTGCCCGACATGGCCACCCACGGCTGCCGGCTGCCGTGCACGGCCTGCTCGTCGCCGGGCAGCGTGACCCGGTCGACGGAGGTGCCGGGCGCCCGCCAGAAGAAGCCGCCGTACCCGGCGCCGGTCCGGCCCTTGGTGGCCGAGCTCTCGATCGTGAGCGGCGTCCCGGTGAGGTTGGTGAGCGTGAACGCGAAGTCCAGAGCCCACGCCTCAGAACGCGCCTCGCCCAGCGGCCGGGCGGCCACCGTGCGCTCCTCGCGGACCAGCGGCCCGCCGGGCCCCGCCCACTCCAGCAGCTCGGTGAAGCCGCCGTCGTCCAGCCGGGTGAAGGCCAGGTGCCGCTGGGTGCCGTGGTCGTCGAGCCAGGTCGGCCCCTGGTCCCTGACGTACGTGCGCCCGCCCCAGAAGTTGGCCCCGCCGAGGTCGGAGATCGCCACCCCGGCCCCCAGGTGGTGCACGTGGTCGTCGGGCCTGACCTGGGTGACCTCCACGCCGCCGAGCGTACGGACGCCGTGCAGGTAGGGGCGCGGCGAGTCGGTGGCGGGCAGGTCGGGACGCCAGTCGTAGGCGGCCACCTCGGCGCCCGACACCAGCAGCGTCACCCGCGTCCACGGCGCGTCCAGCTCGGAGTAGAGCGCCAGCTCGTCGGCGCTGCGCCGGGTCAGCTCGACCACGCCGGGCAGGACCCGGCCGGCCACCTCGCCGTCGGCGTCCCTGAGGACGAGCTGGTGCCGTTCGGGGATCGGCACCGGCTCGGGCGAGAGCCTGATCGCGTCCACCACCTGGGTGAACCGCTCGGTCGCGGCCAGCGGCGCCAGCAGCTCGGCGCCGGTGCGGACGTGGTCGACGAGGTTCTCCAGCAGCCCCGTGCGGCCGTGCACGGTCGTGGTGACCGAGCCGTCGACCGGCTCCACCTTGAGCCGGTCGTTGGTGTACGTCAGCGTCGCCCGCCCCCGGTCACCGTGCACCACCAGGTAAGGCTCGTGCCGCGGCACCGACTCGGGCGCGCACAGCGTGACCGCGATGGTGATCACGAGCCCGTCCTCCAGCCGGATCCGTACGCAGGAGGTGTCGTCGGACTCGATGGGGTGGGCGTGGTAGAGCTCGGTCTCGATCCCGGCGATGGGGGCGTCCACGAGGGCCAGCGCGGTGGCGGTGGCGTGCGCGAACGGGTTGGTCAGCGCGCCGTCCATCACGTCCACGCCGTTCAGCCGGCGCCGCCCCGACCAGGGGGCGCGGGTGAAGTACGTGGAGGGCCGCTCCCACGCGCCGGACCCGCCGATGCCGCGCACCCGGCCGAGCGAGCCGCCCGCGATCAGCCGCCGCAGGGCGGGCACGGCGGCCGAGCCGAGCGACTGGAAGCCGACCTGGCAGGCCAGCCCGGTCTCGGCGACGACCTCGGCGATCCTGCGCTGCTCCTCGATGCTCGGCGCGGGCGGCTTCTCCAGCAGCACGTGCGAGCCGCCGCGCAGCGCGGTGATCGCGAGGTCGGCGTGGGTGTTGATGGGCGTGCAGATGATCGTGAACTCCGCGCCGGTCTTGGCGATCAGCTCGCCCAGGTCGGACGACTGGAGCGGGGTACAGAAGTCCACCTCGACCGGCTGCAGGTCGCACACGCCCGCCAGCTCGACCAGCCCGCGCGCGGTCAGGTCGCGCAGGATGCCGAGGTGGTGGCGGCCGTGCCCGTTGGCTCCCGCGAGGACGACCTTGGCCGGCGCCATCACGACCACCTCAGCCCGAGCCCGGCGTGCCCGCCGGCGCGCAGCACGCCGTCCGACACCGCCACCGGGTACGGCTCCGCCAGCAGCCCCAGCCGGGCGAAGGAGGCGTCCTCGACGTCCTCCACCATGACCGGCAGCGGCAGCGCCAGCGCGAGCTGCCCCGACACCTCGCTCAGCAGGTGCGGATAGACCGGCACGTCGTAGGTGCGCGCCAGCTCGGCGATGCGCAGGAAGGGCGTGATGCCGCCGACCCGCACCACGTTCGGCTGCACCACGTCGCACGCCCCGGCGGCCAGCAGGTCGCGGAAGCCGTAGGTGGTGTAGACGTTCTCTCCGACGGCGATCGGCACGTCGATCGAGCGGCGCAGCTCCACGTGGGCGGCCACGTCGTCGGCGGGCAGCGGCTCCTCGATCCAGTGCGGGCCGAACTCGCGCAGCGCGGCCATCGCGCGCCGGGCCCTGTGCAGGTCCCAGCGCTGGTTGGCGTCGATCATCAGCAGCCGGTCGGGGCCGATCACCTCGCGGACGGCGGCCACCCTGGCGACGTCCTCGGCCAGGTCGGGGCGGCCCACCTTGATCTTGACGCCGCGGAAGCCGGCCGCCACCCAGCGCCTGGCCTGCTCGGCCAGCTCCTCCGTCGGGTAGTGCAGGTTGACGCCGCTGCCGTAGACCGGCACCTCATCGCGCCGCCGCCCGAGCACGTCGGGCAGCGCCGCCTCGCCGCAGCGCAGGTCCCACAGCGCGAGGTCCACGCCGGCCAGCGCGACCGTGGTGACGCCGCCGGGGCCCGCCTCGCGCAGGTGCCGCCAGAGCAGGTCCCACACCACCTCGGGGTGGGCGGGCGCGCCGATCAGCGCCTCCCGGATGTCGTGGTCGAGCAGCGCCTTGACGGCGTGCGCGCCGATCTGCGGCGTCCACGAGAACCCGGTGCCGGTGCGCCCGTCCTTGAGCGTCACGTGGGTGACGATCACGTGGTTGTACGGCACGTCCGCGCCCCAGGGGCGGGGCAGGGGAGCCGTGCGCAGCTCGGTACGCAGCTCCGCGATCGTCATGACGCCACCCGGTCCAGCCCGATCTTGATCAGCTCGGCCAGCTCGGCGAGGTGCTCGTCGGTCACGTCGACCAGCGGCGGGCGTACACCGCCGACGTCGAGGCCGCGCAGCCGTACGCCGGCCTTGACCAGCGACACCGGGTAGCCGGGCACCTTGCCGCGCAGCCGGACGAGCGGCGCGTAGAACGCGGTGAGCAGCCGCTCGTCGCCGTTCAGGTACGCCAGCGCGATCTCCGGCGCGAACGCGAACACCGCGCTGGAGTACAGGTGCACGCCGATGCCCCGGTAGGCGGGCATGGTCAGCTCGGCCGTCGGCAGCCCGTTGAAGAACAGGAAGCCGGGGTGGCTCTCGCGGACCGCGAGCACGATGCGCTGCATGCGGTCGATGTCGCCGACGCCGTCCTTGAGCCCGATCACGCCGGGGATCTCCGCCAGCCTGACCACGGTCTCGGGTTCGAGCACGACCGAGCCGCGCTGGTAGATGATCACCGGCAGCACCTCGGCCACGGCCCGCACGTACGCCTCGAAGCCGTGCCCCGGGCCCTGCGCCAGGTAGGGCGGCATGAGCAGCAGCCCGTCGGCGCCCGCGTCACGAGCGGCCCGCGCCTGGTTCAGCGCCGCGCCGATCGGCCCGCCCGCGCCCGCGAACACCGGCGCGCGGCCCGCCACGACCTCGGTGCTCACCCGCACCACCCGGGCGTGCTCGTCCTCCGACAACGCGGAGAACTCGCCGGTGCCGCAGGCCGCGAACACGCCGCCTGGCCCGTGCTCCATGCCCTTGCGCACGTGCTCGGCCAGCACGTCCTCGGCCAGCGCGCCGCCGGCGTCGAAGGGGGTCACGGGGAAGAACAGCACACCGCTGAGTTTCATTCGGTCTCATCCTTGAGTTCGGTACGCCAGCTTCGCTTGGGCTGCCAGCCGAGCAGGCGCTCTGCCTTGGCGGTCGAGAAGGCGGGGGTGGTGCCGGTGAGCCCGTCGGCGAAGCCCTCGGTGCCGGGCACCACCTGGGGGAGCAGGTCGGCCAGCGGCTTCCTGGCCAGCGCGTCGGCGGCGCCGGCGAAGAACACCTCGCCGTTCGGCAGCTCGGGCAGCGCCTCGGCGAGCACGGCGATCATCTCGGCGGCGTCGCGGGAGTCGATGTAGTTGAACAGCGACACCCCGCCCAGCTCGGGCCGGTCGAGCCGCTCGCGTACGGTGTGGCCGGACTGCGTGGGCGCGCCCGCCCACTCCTCGGGCGGGATCACGAAGCACGGGCGCACGGCGGCCATCTTGGTCGTGCCCGCCGCCGCGAACGCCTTCATCGTCTGCTCGGCGGTCACCTTGGACAGGTTGTAGGCGTTCCAAGGGAGGACCGGGTGCTCCTCGTCGATGGGGAGGTAGCGGGGCGCCCAGCCGCCAGGGGCGCCGTACCCCATGACGGTGGGGCTGCTGGCCACCACCACGCCCGCCACGCCGAGGGCCACCGACGCCTCGCACACGTTGAACGCGAGCTGCGTGTTGACCTTGAAGATCACCGACTCGGGAAGGCTGAACGGCGTGGCGATGGCGGCCAGATGGATCACCGTCTCGGGACGGAACCGCGCCATCACCTCGAACGTCTCTCCCGTGTCGGTGAGGTCGGCCGGTAACGAGGCGGCTGCCTCCGCGGGTGTCCCTGGGGTCCTGTCGACCCCGATGACCTCGTGCCCGGCCGCCGCGAGCGTGGTGACCACGCTGCGGCCGAGGCGTCCTGCGCTTCCGGTGACGAGGACTCTGCTCACCGTGTGGGGCTCCTTCAAGACTGCAAACAGTTGCACTAAACCTTTGTGTCAGGAAGGGTGAGGCGTCAAGAGGGGATTTCGTCACCGGGCGTCTAGCTGCGGCTTCCCTCCCAGCGTTCCCGTACCAGCCGCGTGGCAAGCGCTTTCACTGGTCTAGCGGGCCCTGCAAGCGGTTGCGTTAGGGTGAGCGACTGTGACAGTGACGATTCGCGATGTGGCCCGGGCGTCCGGCGTCCACGTGTCGACGGTCTCCCGGACGTTCTCCGCGCCGCACATGGTCAACGCGGCCACCCGCACCAGGGTGCTGACGGTGGCCGAAGAGCTGGGCTACCGGCCCAACCGGGCGGCCAGGGCGCTGACGACCGGGCGTACGCACAACCTCGGGCTGATCGTGGCCGACATCGCCAACCCGTTCTTCCCCCCGCTGATCAAGGCCGCGCACGCGGCGGCCAGGCAGCGCGACTACCACCTGTTCGTGGCCGACACCGACGAGGAGCCGGCCGTGGAGGAGGAGCTGGTCCAGGCGTTCTCCAAGCAGGTGGACGGCGTGGTGCTGTGCAGCCCGCGCTCGTCCAACAAGGCGCTCGAACGCTTGGCGGAGCGGGTGCCGTTCGTGGTGATCAACCGGCGGCTGCGCGGCGCGGCCACCGTGCTCATGGACGTCGGACACGGCGCCAGGCTGGCGGTCGAGCACCTCGCCGGGCTAGGGCACCGCAAGGTCGCGCTGGTGTCGGGCCCCGCGGGGTCGTGGACGAGCGCGGAGATCCGTACGGCGGCCGAGCAGGTGCCGGACGTCGAGCTGATCGTCATCGGCCCCAACGCGCCCACCGAGCGGGGCGGGTTCGCGGCGGCGGCGCGGGTGCGCGACTCCGGCGTGACCGGCGTGCTGGCCTACAACGACCTGGTGGCCATCGGGCTCATCGAGGGCCTCGGCGACCTCGGGCTGTCCGTGCCGCAGGACGTCAGCGTGGTGGGGATCGACGATATCGTGCCGGGACGGCTCAACCGGCCGAAGCTCACCACGGTGGCCATGCCGACCGCCGCGGCCGGGCGGCTCGCGGTCGATCTGCTCATCCAGGAGGTGAGCGCCACGACCTCGCTGGAGACCCGGCTCGTGATCAGGGACTCCACTGCGGCTCCCCGGTGACGTCGGGCCTGCAAACGGTTGTACTAAACCGTAACGAAATTCGTCAGACTTCTGCGATGGACAAGCGTGCTACCTGGGGAAACGCCGAAAAGATATATCGGTAACGGCTATGTAACGCCTGCAAAGGGTTGACGTAACTTTCCCATCAGCTATAGGAAAGCGCTATCCGTTCACTACTCGCCGGAAGGTCCGTGATGACTGAAGTTTCGGTGGCGGTGAAACCCCGGCGGGCGGCGCCTGATGCTCCGCGCGGTGGGCACCGCTCCACGAAACGGTCCCGTCGGGAGGCACGGGCCGCCTACCTCTTCCTGGCCCCCTGGTTCGCCGGCCTGCTCGTCATCACGATCGGCCCGATCCTCGCCTCCCTGTACCTGTCGTTCACCGACTACAACCTCCTCGAAGAGGCCAAGTGGGTCGGGTTCGACAACTACGTCAAGATGTTCACCGAGGACCCGAGGTTCCTGAACTCGCTGAAGGTGACCACCATCTACGTGGTCGTCTCGGTCCCGCTGCAACTGGCCTTCGCCCTCGCGCTGGCCCTCGTGCTCGACCGCGGCCTGCGCGGCCTGTCGATCTACCGCTCGATCTTCTACCTGCCCTCGCTGCTCGGCGGCAGCGTCGCGATCGCGATCCTGTGGCGCAAGGTGTTCGGCGCCGACGGCCTGGTGAACGCGGTGCTCGCGCTCTTCGGCATCGAGGGCCCCGGCTGGGTGGGCGACCCGGACACGGCGCTGTCGACGCTGATCCTCCTGCACGTGTGGACCTTCGGCGCTCCGATGATCATCTTCCTGGCCGGTCTGCGGCAGATCCCGAGCAGCTACTACGAGGCCGCCGCCGTGGACGGCGCCGGGCCGCTGCGCCAGTTCAAGTCGATCACGGTGCCGCTGCTGACGCCCATCATCTTCTTCAACCTGGTGCTGGAGCTCATCAAGTCGTTCCAGTCGTTCACGCAGGCGTTCATCGTCAGCGGCGGCAAGGGCGGCCCCGCCGACTCCACCCTGTTCTACACGCTCTACCTCTACCTCAACGGCTTCAAGAACTACGACATGGGCTACGCCGCCGCGATGGCCTGGGTCCTGCTGCTGATCATCGCCGGGCTGACCGGGGTGAACTTCCTCGCTTCCAAGTATTGGGTCTTCTATGGCGACACCAAGTAGGCCGACCCCGGTCCTGTTCCGCCCCTTCCGCGGCGGGCCGGTCGTCAAGCACATCCTGCTGATCGGCTTCGGCCTGATCATGCTCTATCCGCTGTTCTGGATGATCTCCAGCTCGCTCAAGCCGGAGGAGCTGATCTTCCGGGAGCCCGGCCTGTGGCCGAGCACGGTCACGCTGGAGAACTACACCGAGGGCTGGTACGCGCTCAAGCACCCCTTCGGCTATTACCTGTGGAACTCCGCGGTGGTCACCGTGCTGTCGGTGGTGGCGAACCTGGTGGCCTGCTCACTGGCCGCCTACGCCTTCGCCCGGCTGAACTTCCCGCTGAAGAAGCTCTGGTTCGCGCTCATGCTGGGCACGATCATGCTGCCGGCGCACGTGACGATCGTGCCGCAGTACATCATGTTCTCGAAGCTCGACATGATCAACACGATCTGGCCGCTGATCATGCCGAAGGTGCTGGCCACCGACGCGTTCTTCATCTTCCTGATGGTGCAGTTCATCCGCACCCTGCCGAGGGAGCTGGACGAGGCGGCCGAGATCGACGGGGCCGGCTATTGGCGCATCTTCATCAGGGTCGTCATGCCGCTGTGCATGCCCGCGCTGGCCACGACGGCGATCTTCACCTTCATCTGGACCTGGAACGATTTCCTCAGCCAGCTCTTGTATCTCAACAACCCCGACAACTTCACCGTACCGGTAGCGTTGCGCACGTTCCTGGACGCCAGTAGCGACTCGTCGTGGGGCCCGATGTTCGCCATGTCGATCATCGCCCTCGGTCCTATCTTCGGGTTCTTCCTGGCGGGCCAGAAATACCTGATCCGTGGTGTCGCCACCACGGGACTGAAGTAGTTCCTCCACCCCCCAACAGCGAACACCCATAGGAGGTAGAGCCGTGAGCTCTGGCAAGAAGATGTGGTCGGCGGCGCTGCTCGCCACCGCTGTGCTGGCGGTCACCGCGGCCTGCGGCAGTGGAAGCGACGGCGGTGAGGCCGCCGATGGCAAGGTCAAGCTGCGCTTCTCCTATTGGGGCAGTGACGCGCGGCAGAAGATGACCGAAGAGGCGATCAAGAAGTT
The DNA here is from genome assembly GCF_040609855.1 of Nonomuraea sp. NPDC004580. Taxonomy (NCBI): domain Bacteria; kingdom Bacillati; phylum Actinomycetota; class Actinomycetes; order Streptosporangiales; family Streptosporangiaceae; genus Nonomuraea; species Nonomuraea sp. NPDC004580. Next base: position 563,038 of record NZ_JBEXLH010000001.1, read on the forward strand.
CGAGGCGAAGAACCCCACCATCGACGTGGAGGGCGAGTTCTCCGACTGGGCCTCCTACTACGAGACGCTGTCCACCAAGGTCGCCGGCAGCGACGCTCCCGACGTCATCAGCCTGGAGATCCGCGGCCTGCGCGAGTACGCCGACCGCGGCACGCTCGCCGACCTCGCCAGCAAGGTCAACACCGCCGACATCGACGGCAAGGTGCTGGCCACCGGCGCGATCGACGGCAAGCAGTACGCCATCCCCACCGGTGTGAACGCCTTCTCCCTGATGGTCAACCCCGGCCTGGTCAAGGAGGCCAAGGCCGAGATGCCGGACGACACCAAGTGGACCTGGCAGGACTACGTCGAGCTGTCGGCCAAGATCACCTCGGGCAGCGGCGGCAAGATCACCGGTACGCAGCTGAGCTGGAACCCCGCGTACCTGCAGATCTACGCCGCGCAGAAGGGTGAGCCCTTCTACCAGGGCAACAAGCTCGGTCTGTCGCCCCAGACCATCAAGGACTGGTGGAAGATCATGCAGGACCTGATCTCCACGAAGGGCGCGCCCGAGGCGGCCAAGAGCGCCGAGATCGGCGCCACCAGCATCGACCAGTCGCTGCTCGGCACCAACACCGGCGCGATGGGCATGTGGTGGAGCAACCAGCTCGGCGCGGCGGCGAAGGCGTCCGGCCAGGAGCTGGAGCTGCTGCGGATGCCGAAGTTGGAGGGCGCGACGACCGGCGGCATGTTCCTGCAGCCCGCCATGTTCTACGCCGCCTCCTCCAAGTCCGAGCACGCCGCCGAGGCCGCCAAGTTCATCGACTTCATGGTCAACGACCCCGAGGCGGGCGCGATCATCCTCAGCGACCGCGGCCTGCCGGCCAGCTCGAAGGTGCTGGCGGCGGTCAGGGACAAGCTGCCCGACGCCGACAAGAAGACGCTGGCCTTCCTCGACGAGGCCAAGGGCGAGCTGACCGACCCGCCCGCCGCTCCGCCCAAGGGCGCGAGCGCCATGGAGGACATCCTGACGCGCTACTCGGAGGAGGTCATGTTCGGCCGCATGACCCCCGATGACGCCGCGCAGAAGTTCATCACGGAGGCCAACGCCTCCATCGCCGGCTGAAGGAGAGTCATGAAGTACGCGTTCGTCGGGCTCGGGCACCGCGCGCAGATGTACGTCGACGCGCTGCTCGGGGAATGGCGCGACGCCGGCACCATCGTCGCCCTGTGCGACAGCAACCGGACCCGCATGGACTACTACGTCGAGCGGATCGGCCGGCAGGTGCCGTGCTTCGCCCCCGATGAGTTCGGCAAGGTGCTCGAGCTCGCCGACGCGGTCATCGTCACCACCGTCGACGCCGCGCACGCCACGTACGTGTGCGCGGCGCTCGACGCGGGACGTGACGTCATCGTGGAGAAGCCGCTCACCATCGACGCCGACGGCTGCGCGGCCATCGCCGCGGCCGCCGAGCGCAGCAGCGGCAAGCTGATCGTGACCTTCAACTACCGCTACTCGCCGCGCAACTCCGCGGTGCGCCGCCTGCTGCAGCGGGGCGCGATCGGCGAGGTCACGTCCGTGCACTTCGAGTGGACGCTGGACACCATCCACGGCGCCGACTACTTCCGCCGCTGGCACCGCGACAGGGTCAACTCGGGCGGCCTGCTGGTGCACAAGTCCACCCACCACTTCGACCTGGTCAACTGGTGGCTGGGCGCGGCGCCCGAGATGGTCTTCGCGCAGACCGGGCTGCGCTTCTACGGCGCCGAGAACGCCGGGAAGCGCGGGCTCGGCGAGCGGCCCGGGCGCGCCCACGGGGCGCCGGGGCTGGGCAGCGACCCGTTCCTGCTCGACATCTCCGCCGACGAGCGGCTCAAGCGGCTCTACCTCGACGCCGAGCACGAGGACGGCTACCTGCGCGACCAGGACGTCTTCGGCGAGGGCATCACGATCGACGACAACATGTCGGTCATGGTCCGCTACACCAACCGGGCCGTCATGACGTACTCGCTGCACGCCCACGCGCCGTGGGAGGGCTACCGGGTGGCCTTCAACGGCACGGCGGGCCGGCTGGAGCTGGACGTGGTGGAGCGCGAGTGGACGCCCGTGCACGCCGCGATCGACCCGAGCGCCGCCTCCAAAGAGCACGCCACCGGCTCTTCCGAGCGGCTGCTGCTGCGCCCCCACTGGGCGCCGCCGGAGGAGATCCCGATCGAGAACGGCGCGGGCGGCCACGGCGGCGGCGACCGCCTGCTGCTCAACGACGTCTTCCGCGGCCCTGGGGACGACCCGCTGGCCCGGCAGGCCGGCTACCGCGACGGCATCCGCAGCGTGCTGACCGGCCACGCCGCCAACGTCTCCGCCAGGACCGGCGCCCCGGTCCTGCTCGGGGACGAGGGGACCCGTGTTCTCTGAGCCGGCCCGCATCGACGAGGCGACCGGTGTTCTCTGAGCTGGCGCCCATCGCCGCCGCGCAGCGCGGGCTCTACCCGGCCTTGCCGGGGCCCGAGCTGCGCGCGGCGGCCCGCGACGCCATCGGCGTGCTCGACCTCACGGCGGACGACGTCCGCGTCGAGCGCACCTGGACGTCGGGCGACCTGTACGGCGAGGAGCTGTCCTGGTCGGTGGGCTTCGGTCCGCGCACGCGGGCGTACCTGCTGCGCCCGGCGAAGGCGGAAGGCCCGCTGCCCGGGGTCGTGGCGCTGCACTGCCACGCCGGCATGAAGTGGGCGGGCAAGGACAAGATCGCCGACGGCCCCGAGGAACCGGCCCCCGAGGTACGCCGCCTGCGCGACGAGCTCTACGGCGGCCGTGCCTTCGCCGGCGAGCTGGCCAGGCGCGGCTTCGCGGTGCTGGCCCACGATGTGTTCGTGTGGGGCAGCCGCCGCTTCCCGCTGGAGCTCCCCGAGGCGGACGGGCTCAGCCAGGCCGCCCGCTACGACCTGGCCGCCCGCGACCACGAGCACGTGGTGGCCAAGCACTGCGCCGCGCTCGGCACCTCGTTCACCGGCGTCGTCGCTGGCGAGGACCTCGCGGCGGCGGCCTACCTGCGCTCGCGCCCCGACGTGACCGAGGTCGGCTGCGCCGGCCTGTCGGGCGGCGGGCTGCGGGCCGCGCTGCTCGGCGCGTTCGACCCGGAGATGCGCGCGGTCGTGGTCGCCGCGATGGCCTCCTCCTTCCGCGACATGCTCGGCGGGCACGTCGAGAAGCACACCTGGTTGTTGTGGCCGCCGGGCCTGCCGCGCCTCGGCGACTACCCCGACCTGGTGGCCGCCCGCGCGCCCGCGCCGCTCATGGTCCAGTACGCCATGCGCGACCGCCTCTTCCCCGAGCAGGGCATCAGGCGGGCGCACGCCATCATCGCCGGGCGCTACCGCGACGCGCCCGGCGCGTACGAGGCCGTCTTCGCCGACGTGCCGCACAGCTTCGACGTGCCCATGCAGGAGCGGGCCTTCGACTGGCTGGCCGCCAACCTCGCTAGTTCCCCTGCTTCCACGTCGCGATGAGCTTGTCGTAGTCCACCGTCTCCGGCTTGCCCCGCTCGTCGGCCAGCTTCGGCGCGGGCGCGCCCGGCTGGTCGAACCAGTACTGGGCCGGCTGCTCCGGGTTCAGCTTGGGCGCGCACTGGCCGCCGTAGCCCTCCTGCTCGCGCGAGAGCCGCTCAAGGCGGGCCATGATGTCGTCCTGCTGCTTGGCCAGGTTGTCCATCGACTGCTGCGGCGTGGTCTCGCCGGTCACCGCCGTCGCCACGTTCTGCCACCACAGCTGCGCCAGCTTCGGGTAGTCGGGGACGTTCGTGCCGGTCGGCGTCCACTGCACGCGGGCCGGTGAGCCGTAGAACTCGATCAGGCCGCCGTACTTGTCGGCGTTGTCGGCGAAGTAGTCGCTCTTGATGTCCGACTCACGGATGAACGTCAGCCCGACGATCGACTTCTTCAGCGACACCGTCTTCGAGGTGACGAACTGCGCGTACAGCCAGGCCGCGGCGCGGCGGTCCTGCGGGGTGCTCTTCAGCAGCGTCCAGGAGCCGGCGTCCTGGTAGCCCAGCTTGTGGCCGTCCTTCCAGTACGCCCCGTGCGGGCTCGGCGCGATGCGCCACTTCGGCGTGCCGTCCTCGTTGACCACCGGCAGGCCCGGCTTGGTCATGTCGGCGGTGAACGAGGTGTACCAGAAGATCTGCTGGGCGACGTTGCCCTGGGCCGGCACCGGGCCCGCCTCGCTGAAGTTCATGCCGGCCGCCTCGCGCGGCGCGTACTTCTTCAGCCAGTCCACGTACTTGGTGAGCGCGTAGACGGCGGCAGGGCCGTTGGTGTCGCCGCCCCGGGTGACCGAGGAGCCGACCGGGCGGCAGTTCTCCACCCGGATGCCCCAGTCGTCCACCGGCAGGCCGTTGGGGATGCCGGGGTCGCCGTTGCCCGCCATCGACAGCCACGCGTCGGTGAAGCGCCAGCCCAGCGACGGGTCCTTGCGGCCGTAGTCCATGTGGCCGTAGACCTTCTGGCCGTCGATCGTGCCGTCGCCGTTGACCTTGGTGGTGAAGAACTCGGCGATGTCCTCGTAGGCCGCCCAGTTGACCGGGACGCCCAGGTCGTAGCCGTAGGCGTCCTTGAACTGCTTCTTGATCGCCGGGTCGGTGAACCAGTCGTAGCGGAACCAGTAGAGGTTGGCGAACTGCTGGTCGGGCAGCTGGTAGATCTTCTTGTCCGGGCCGGTCGTGAAGCTGATGCCGATGAAGTCGTCGAGGTCGAGCGTGGGGGAGGTGACGGTCCTGCCCTCGCCGGCCATGTAGTCCGACAGCGGCACCACGTAGTCGCCGCGCGAGTGGGTGCCGATCAGGTCGGAGTCGTTGACGTAGGCGTCGTAGATGTTCTGGTCACCCTGGATCTGGGTCTGCAGCTTCTCGACGACGTCGCCCTCCTGGATCAGGTCGTGTTTGATCCGGATGCCGGTGATCTCGGTGAACGCCTTCGCGAGCCGGCGCGACTCGTACTCGTGGGTGGTGATCGTCTCGGAGACCACGTTGATCTGCATGCCCCGGTACGGCGCCGCGGCCTTGATGAACCAGTCCATCTCCGCGAGCTGCTGCTCCTTGCTCAGCGTGCTGGGGGTGAACTCCTGCGACACCCACCGCTCGGCCGCCGCCTTACCGCCGGCCTCCGTGTAGTCGGAGGCCGGCCGCTCGGCGCCCTGCGTGCAGCCGGCCGCCATCACCACCATCGCGGTGAGACCTGCGACCGCCGACCTGCCTGCCCGATGCCTCATCGTTCGGCTCCTTCTCTGTCATCCCCATATGCCGATCACGACCGCCACCAGCACCGCGCAGCCGAGCGCGAGCCACATGGACAGGTCGGTGATCGCGATCCAGCCGGCCAGCACGACGGCGGCGCTGATCAGGCCGATGTAGAGCCGGTCACCGCGATCGGTCTCGATGCGCAGGAACCCCCGCCTGGCGACGGGCGGCGAGATGCGCGCCCACACCGCCATGACGACCAGCAGCAGGGCCAGCCCGGCGAACGCCAGGGCGGTCGGGACGGTCCAGACCATCCACTCGAGCATCTAGACCCTCCCCAGCGCGAAGCCCTTGGCGATGTAGTTGCGCACGAACCAGATGACGACCGCGCCCGGCACGATGGTGAGCACGCCGGCCGCGGCCAGCAGCGCCCAGTCCACGCCGGCCGCGCTCACCGTGCGGGTCATCGTCGCCGCGATGGGCTTGGCGTCGACCGAGGTGATCGTCCGCGCGATCAGCAGCTCGACCCAGCTGAACATGAAGCAGAAGAACAGCGTGACGCCGATCGCCGACCGGATCATCGGCAGGAAGATCCTGATGAAGAAGCGCGGCAGCGAATAACCGTCGACGGCCGCGGTCTCGTCTATTTCCCGTGGGATTCCGGACATGAACCCCTCCAGGATCCACACCGCCAGCGGGACGTTGAACAGCATGTGCGCGATGGCCACCCCGAGATGCGTGTCGAACAGGCCGACACTCTGGTAGATCTGGAAGAACGGCAGCAGGAAAACCGCCGGCGGCGCCATGCGATTGGTCAGCAGCCAGAAGAACAGATGCTTGTCGCCGGCGAAGCGGAACCGCGAGAACGCGTACGCCGCGGGCAGCGCCACCAGCAGCGACATCACCGCGTTCAGCGAGGTGTAAATGATCGAGTTGAGGTAGCTCGAATACCACGCGGGGTCGCCGAAGAAGGCGGCGTAATTGTCGAAGGTCACCCGCTGCGGAATGAGCGAGAAACTGCCGAGGATGTCCTCGTTGGGCCTGATCGACATGCCGAACATCCACAGCAGCGGCAGCATGAGCGTGGCCACGTACAGCCAGAAGACCGTGCGCGCCCAGGGGAGCCGCCGGCCGGTGGTCCGCGCCATCCACCTCACCTCCCCGACCTGGTGAGCACGGTGAAGAAGACGTAACAGAAGACCTGCACGATGAGGAAATAGAGCAGCGAGAACGCACCCGCCGGGCCCAGGTCGAACTGGCCGACCGCGATCTTCGACAGCAGGATGCTGAGGAACGACGTCGCGTTGCCCGGGCCGCCGCCGGTCACCACGAACGGCTCGGTGTAGATCATGAAACTGTCCATGAACCTGAGCAGGATCGCGATCGTCAGCACCCCGCGCAGCCGGGGGAGCTGGATGTGCCGGAACGTGGCCCACGCCGAGGCCGCATCGATCTGCGCGGCCTGGAAGTACGGCTCGGGGATCGACCGCAGCCCCGCGTACGCCAGCAGCGCCACCAGCGGCGTCCAGTGCCACACGTCCATGAGCAGCACCGTGATCCAGGCGTCGGTCGAGTCGAGCGTGTAGTTGAAGGTGACGCCGAGCACGTTGTTGACCGCCCAGCCGCCCAGCCCGATGTCGCCGCGGGCGAAGATCTGCCAGATCGTGCCCACCACGTTCCACGGGATGAGCAGCGGCAGCGCGACCAGCACCAGCGCCACCGACACCCCGACGCCCCTGCGCGGCATCACCACCGCGAGCGCCACGCCGAGCGGGATCTCCAGCAGCAGCACCTGCGCGGAGAACAGCAGCGTGCGCAGCAGCGCCCCGTGCACCTCCGGGTCACGCGCGATCGACCGGAACCACTCCAGGCCGACGAACACCCGGTCGTGCGGGCCGAAGACGTCCTGCACGGAGAAGTTGACCACGGTCATCAGCGGGATCACCGCCGTGAACGCCACCGACACCACCACCGGCAGCACCAGCCACCAGGCCCGGTTGTCGCGGCGCTTGGGGGTGAGGCGCGGCTCGTCCGCCACCTCGGTCTCGACCGCCGTCTGCTCGCTCACGCCAGGCCCCTCTCATGCAGGGGTGCGAGCGAGCCGCACCTGACCTGGTCCCTGAACAGGAACGTGCGTTCGGCGGGGAAGTGCAGGTGGACGGTGTCGTCCGGCCGGTAGGGCGCGTCCGCCTCGGTCTTGACGATCACGCGGTGCTCGCCGGCCATCGTGTGGACCAGGTCGTAGGCGCCCATCCTGTCCACCCCGGTCACCCTGGCCGGCACGCCTGGCGACGTCTCAGGCCCGCCGATCTCCACGAACTCCGGCCGCACCCCGATCCGCACCGGCCCGGGCGGCAGGCCGTCGTTGGCCGCGCCCACGTCGCCGCCGTCCACGCGGACCACGCCGCCGGCGATCTCGGCCGGCACCACGTTCATGCCGGGCGAGCCGATGAAGTGCCCGACGAACTCGTGCGCCGGCGACAGGAACAGCTCCGCCGGCTCCCCGGTTTGCACGATCTCGCCGTCGTTGACCACCACCACCTCGTCGGCGAACGTCAGCGCCTCGGTCTGGTCGTGGGTGACGTAGATGAGCGTGTGGCCGGTGTCGCGGTGGATCTCCTTCAGCTTGCTGCGCAGCGTCCACTTCAGCGCCGGGTCCACCACCGTCAGCGGCTCGTCCAGGAGCACCGCGGCCACCTGGGAGCGGACGAGGCCCCTGCCCAGGCTGACGATCTGCTGGCGGCCCGGGTCGAGCCGGCGCGACCTGCGGCCCAGCACCTGGTCGAGGCCGAGCAGCCGGGAGACCTGCCGGACTCGCCGGTCCACCTCCTGCTTCGGCACCCTGCGGTTGCGCAGCGGGAAGGCCAGGTTGTCGTAGACCGACATCTCCTCGTACAGGACGGGGAACTGGAAGACCTGCGCGATGTCGCGGCCCGCCGTCGGCACGCCGGTGACGTCGCGGTCGTCGAAGTAGACGCGGCCCACCGTGGGGGTGATGAGGCCGGAGATGATGTTCAGCAGCGTCGTCTTGCCGCAGCCGCTCGGGCCGAGCAGCGCGTACGCCCGGGAGTCACGCCACGTCCAGGTCATCGGCTTGAGCGCCCACGTCCTGCCGCCGTCGTAGCTGTGGCCCACGCCGTCGAGCCGGATGTCAGCCATGCCGGCCCACCTCCGCCGCGCTCGTGCCGGCCAGCCGGCCGTCCTTGTCGAAGACGAGGACGTGCGCCGGATCGACGTAGGCGCGCGTGGTCTCGCCGGGCGTGAACCGCTGGGTGCCCGGCAGGTGGGCGACCAGGTGGCGGCCGCCCTGGAGGAGCAGGTGCAGGAACGTCGCGCTGCCCGTCACCTCGGCGATCCTGATCTCGGCGGGCAGTTCCAGCGCGCCGGGCCGGCCCTGGCCGATCGTCACCTGGTGGGGGCGTACGCCGAGCACGACCTCCTGCTCGCCGTCCTGCTCGCCGCGGGAGCCGAGCACCTCGACGCGGCCGTCCCTGACGACGCCGGGCAGCACGTTGAGCGGCGGGTCGCTGAGCGTGGCGGCCACGGCCAGCGTGGGAGGGCGGGCGTACATGTCGGCGACGTCGCCGACGTGCCGCACCCTGCCCTCGCCGAGCACCACGGTCGGCGCGGCGAACGTCAGCGCCTCGGCCGGGTCCGCGGTGGCGTAGAGCACGACGCCGGGGGAGCCGACGAACATGCTCTTCAGGTCGGCGCGCAACTGCTCGCGCAGCTTGAAGTCGAGGTTGGCCAGCGGCTCGTCGAGCAGCAGCAGGTCGACGGGGCGGGCCAGGGCGCGGGCGATGGCGGTGCGCTGCTGCTGGCCGCCCGACAGCTCGGCGGGCCTGCGCTTCAAGAGGTTCTCGATGCCCATCAGCTCGGCCACCTCGCGCACCCGGCGGTCCACGCCGTCGCGGCGGAAACGGGGGTCGAGGCGGAGCGGTGAGGCGATGTTCTCGTAGACGGTGAGCGACGGATAATTGATGAACTGCTGATAGACGAAGGCCACCGAACGTTTGCGCACCGACATTCGCGTGACGTCTTCACCGTCGACCAGCACGCGGCCGGCGTCGGGGGTCAGCAAACCGGCGGCGACCCGCATCAACGTCGTCTTTCCCGCCGTCATCGGGCCGATCAGGGTGGTCATTCCAGGGGATAAGTCGAGGTTGACGTCGGCCAGCCAGACCTCGCCGCGCGAACGCACGGAGACGCCGTCGAGAATCACCGTCACGGTGCCCGGTCCTCTCTGCTTCCCTCCCTTCTAACATGATCTGAATGGGCCTGCAAAGGTTGTTGTCGTGATATGTGAGGCAGGTGTTACTCAGGTTTTCCGTTCATTGTCAAGGTCCAGGAAACCGTGAACGGGAAGTTCTATCGCGGTGGCGAATTCTGCGCTGGTCATTGGGGGCGCGGTGGAAACTTCAGGACATATTGGCATAGGGGGGTGCAGGACCGGCTCTCGCCCTGCCAACGCTTGTTGGCCTACAAGTGTTGACACCATCCGGGTGGCGGCGTAGCGTCTACAGGTGTTGGCCCACAGATGTTGGCCTGTCCCGAGGAGGAGACATGAACGCGGACGTGATCGTCGTCGGCGCCGGCCCCGTCGGGCTCACCGCCGCTCTGGTCCTCACCCAGCGCGGGCACCGCGTCGTCATCGTGGACGGGCAGGCCGAGGGTGCGAACACCTCGCGCGCCGCCGTCGTGCACTCGCGCACGCTGGAGCTGCTGGAGCCGTACGGGGTGAGCGGCGACCTGGTCACGCGGGGGGTGCCCACACGGCGCTTCACCGTCCGCGACCGGGACCGGATGCTGGTGCCGGTGCCCTTCGACGGGCTGCCGACGCGGTACCCGTACACGCTGATGGTCTCCCAGGCCGACACCGAGGCGTACCTGCTGGCCCGGTTCGAGGAGCTGGGCGGGCGGGTGCTGCGGCCGGCCCGCGTCGCCGCCCGCCCCCTGCGCAACGCCGTCCTCGCCCTGGCCGGCCACCTCCCGGCGGTCCGCCGCCGCCTCGCCTGGCAACTGTCGGGCCTCGACCGCCGCTGACCCCGCCATCGTCGAGCCGGTCAGGGTCCTGCCCGGCCACGCCGGCTGGGACATCGCAGGAGAGGCCGGACCGGTCCTGTTCGACAGGAGCCCGTCAGGGAATGATCGAGTCCACGTAGCCGCCGTCCACCCGCACGGCCGCCCCCGTCGTGGCCGAGGCGAAGGGCGAGCTGAGATAGACGACCAGGTTCGCGATCTCCTCGGGCTCGATCAGGCGCTGGAGCAGCGACTGCGGCCGGTGCAGCCGCATGAACTCGCGCTGCGCCTCCTCCCACGGCAGGTCGCGGTCCACGAGCTGGTAGACGAAGTCCTCGACGCCGCCGGTGTGGGTCGGCCCCGCGATCACCGAGTTGATCGTGACCCCGCTGCCCGCCGCCTCCTTGGCGAAGCCCCGGGAGACGGCCAGCAGCGCGGTCTTCGACATGCCGTAGTGGATCATCTCGGCCGGGATGACGACGGCGGAGTCGCTCGCGATGTACTGGATGCGGCCCCAGCCCCGCTCCTTCATGCCGGGCAGGTACGCCCGGGTCAGCCGGACCGCGGCCAGCACGTTCACTTCGAAAAAGCGCCGCCACTCGTCGTCCTCGATCTCCAGCGGCGGCTTGGCGCCGAAGATGCCGAGGTTGTTGACCAGGATGTCGACGTGCGGCAGCATCCGCAGCACCTGCTCGCAGCCCTCGTCGGTCGAGACGTCGCCCGGCGCGGCCACCAGGTCGTAGCGCAGGTGCTCGCCGGCTTCGCGCTCGGCGTCGATGCGCTCGTTGTCCATCCGTTCGATGGCCGCCGCCACCGAGCCCTCGCCGCGGCCGTTGATCCCCACGCGGGCGCCGGCCCGCGCGAGCCCGGTGGCGATGGCCGCCCCGATGCCCTGGGTCGAACCGGTCACGAGAGCGGTTTTGCCTGTGAGATCGATGCGCACTGTGGTGTACCCCCTTGTCGGCCATTCTCCGTGATCGCCGGTGATCGCCCACATGCGGGGGTGCTGCGTAGTCTGGAGGGTGCGTGGAAGGGGTGTGGGTGCACCGGATCCTGTGGCTGGTGGTGGCGGCCGCCTTCGTGGCCGGCCTGGTCGTGCCCGGCGAACCGGCGCAGAAGGACGACGAGTGCCCGCCGCGCGACCTGCGAGTGTCCGCCCCCTACGCGGTGAGCGGCTATTGGGTGATGCCGCGCGCCGACCCGTGCGTCACGCGGCGGATGGTCGAGGCGATCCACGCCATCGGGGGCGACACGCTGATCACGTTCGGGCCCAGGTTCGCGGCCGGGCCGCCCGATCCCGACTTCGCCGCCTGCCGGGTGGACGGGCGGCCGTGCGCCGAGGTGCCCGGGGTGCGGCGCGTCTACACGTACGTCACCAGCGAGGAGTTCGGCGAAGGGCTGCTGCGCTGCCCCGGCCTCGACCGGCGCGTGGAGAGCGACGGGCGGATCTTCTACCGGCTGACGCTGGCCGACTCGTGCGCCGCTCCCGTCCATGACCTGGTGCTGGTCGCCACCGACGGCGACGGGCTCGGCAACCTGATGCGGGAGGCGGCCGCGTACGGGATGACCGTCTTCCCCGGGCTACCCGCCGCGCCGCAGCGCGCGGGCAAGCCGTGGGAGCCCGACCTCGCCCACACCGCCGCGCTCAACGCGTTCACCGCGCGGGTGCTCGCCGACTACCGGGGGCGGTTCGGGGCCGCGTTCGGCGGGGTGTACCAGTCGTTCGAGCTGGCCGCGCGGGCCCGGTCCGACCGCGACCCGATCATCTCCCTGTACGCCGCCCAGCACGCCGTCGTCGCCGATGCGCTGCCGGGCAGGAAGATCGTCGTCAGCCCGTACATCGACGCGCGGCGCGGGCGCGGGTTCCCGCCGTCGCAGGTGCCTGAGGGCATCGCGGACATCGCGGGCACCCGGCACGGGCTGTCCATGGCGATCGCCGTCCAGGACGGGCGCGGCACGGGCAAGGTGCCGGTGCACGGCCCGCACGAGGCCGAGGCCGCGGTGGCCGCGCGGCTGGTCCCCGTGGTCGGCGCGGTGCGTAATGGGCAGGCGTACTACGGGTCCACGGCCTCCTACGTGGAGGCGGCGGCCCGCGAGGTGCCCGACGGGGTCGAGCTGTGGGTCAACGTGGAAGGTTTCGAGCCCACGCCCGTCGCGGGGGAGTGCGGCCGGGTGGACCCGCTGCCGCTGCGCGGGCGTACCACGAAGGCCCGGCTCGACCAGCAGGTCATGGCCTCCGGGCGGCATCCCGCCAAGATCATCTCGTACGGCTGGGACCCGTTCTTCACCTGCCAGGCCCGCCACGACACGCCCTCGCTGGCCGACGACATCGCGGCCGGGTGGCAGCAGCCGATCATCGTGGCGGCGTACCGGAAGGCCATGAACGGACGGCCCGGCGTGCAGGTGGAGGGCTACAACCTGCGCGGCGGCACGCTGGCCTTCGGTGAGACGCAGGTGAGGCAGGAGTGGTACGCCCGCTCCCGCCTGGAGACGGCCTGGGCCCCCTACGAGCCCACGTCCCCCTGGACCCCGATCACCGCCACGAACGCGGCCGGCCACACCAGCACCACCCCCTACGTGATGCCCTGAGGAGCCCCGGGTTTTGTCGGTGGGGCCCGCTAGTTTTCGATCATCCCCCCGAACGATGGAGGTTGGTCGATGTACCGACAGGGCGACATCCTGCTCGTGCCCGTCCCAGAGGCGTCCGCGCCCGCCAAGATGCGTCCCGAGCCGCGTGACGCGTGCGGGCGGCTGGTGCTGGCCTACGGCGAGGCGACCGGGCACGCGCACGCCATCCCCGGTCCTGGCACGTTGTCCCACGGGTTCCTGCACCTGCCCGACGGCGGGCGGCTCGAGCACGAGGAGCACGCGGCGATCTGGCTGCCCAAGGGCTGGTACCGCGTGATCAGGCAGCGCGAATACGTGCCCGGCTCCTATCGGGTGGTGGCCGACTGATGGCCACGCTGACATGGGAGCAGGTCGCGCTCGCCACCGGGCCGGGCGAGGGGGCCGAGGCGGCGGTGCGTCAGGCGTACAGGGAGGCGGGGCTGGCCGAGCCCGAGCTGGTCCTGGTGCTGCCGTCCCCGGCGGCGGGCGCGGTCACGGCGGCCTGGCTGGCAGGCGACCCGCAGGCTCGCGCGGCGCTCACCGCGGCGGGGCTGGGGCCGTCGAGTCGAGCCGGCGCTCAACCCGGCACCGCGGCGGGGCTGGGGCCGGAGAGTCCTGCGGGGGCCTTTCCGATCCCGGACCTGCCCGACCTGCTTCCTGACGGCCCCGGACGTTCGGTGCGCGACGACCTCCGCACCGAGCCCTGGGCGCGCGCCAGAGCGGCGCTCTACGCCGAGTGCGGCCCGGCCGGCTGGGCAGCCCTCTGGGCCGACACGGGCGGTCGCCTCTGGCCGCAGGCCGAACGCCTGATCAACGACATTCGCCGCGCGATCGGCGAGCTGAGCGGGCATGGCGAGCAGGACGGTGCGGCCCAGGGCCAGGGTGGGCGTGAGCTTGGGGCGGTGTTGCGTGAGGCGACGCTCGACGCCGTGTTCGGGCAGCACGACGCGCCCTGGTTGTCGGCCTTCGACGGGCTCGACGGGCTCGACGGGCTCAAGCGGGTGGCCGAGCGGGCGGGATGGTGGTGGCCGTACGAACGGGTGGCCGTCGTCACCGAGCGTCCGGTGGAGCTGCACCTCGACGACCTCGGACGGCTGCACCGCGCCGAGGGCCCGGCCCTGGCGTACGCCGACGGGTTCGCCCTGCACGCCTGGCACGGCATGCCCGTGCCGGCCGGCTTCGGCGCCGCGATGACCGCGCTCACCCCCGAGCGCATCCGCGCCGAACCCAACGCCGAGCTGCGCCGCGCCATGCTGGAGCACTTCGGCCTCGAACGCTATCTCGCCGAGTCCGGCGCCGAGCCGCTCCACTCCGACGAGACGGGCGTGCTGTGGCGGATCGAGCTGGAGGGCGACGAGCCGCTGACCATGGTCGAGGTGATCAACTCCACCCCCGAGCCCGACGGCACCCGCCGCACCTACTTCCTCCGCGTCCCGCCGTGGACCGAGCGGGCCCGGCAGGGCGTCGCCTGGACCTTCGGCGTCGCCGAGGCCGACTACCACCCCGAACGAGAGACCTGACCATCTCACCAGGCATAGGGGATGCGTTCGAGGACGCCGCCCGTGAAGACGTCGTACAGGCCCAGCGGTTCCAGGTGCACATAGCCGATGTGGCAGTCGCACAGGGCCGCGGGGCAGGGGCGGGGGCGCAAGGCGTCGCGGTAGGTGTCGTCGTACAGGTTGCCCAGGACCTCCGGGACGAAGTGGCAGCGGCGGACGGTGCCGTCGCCGTTCACCGAGATCACCGTGTCGCCGGTACGGCAGGGGAGGCCGGCGCTGGCGTGGGGGAAGCGGCTGTGGCGGAAGAGGGGGTCGATGGCCGTCCAGTCGGCGGCCTCCTCGTCGGTGTAGCGGCGGCCCTCCTCGGCGTTGACCCACAGGTACGTCCGCGACGGCAGGTCGGCCCGCAGCCGCCGGGCGTCCGGCAGGTGGGCGGGGTCGCCGACGATGCCCACGCTGTGGCGCACCGGGAGTGAGCGCACCTTGGCCAGGAAGCGCTCGTACGGCACCTGCGTCGGGTGATACGTCACCCACAGCGCGGCCCGCTGCGACGCCTCGGCCAGCCACCCGGTACGGCAGCTCAGGTTCGTCTGGATGGCGACCCTGGCGACGTTGGGCAGCCACGACAGCTCGACGAGCGCCCGCCGGTACCACGACCTGACCAGCCCCTCGCCCCACGGCGTGAACAGGATCGACAGCTCGCCGTCGTGCCCCGCCGCCCAGCACGTGAAGCGTTCGAGCGCGGCCCGGTCGGCGCGCAACTGCTCGGGGGTGTCGCGGCGCTTGGCGAACGGGCAGTAGGCGCAGTCGTAGTCGCAGCTCGCGAGCGGACCGCGATAGAGGATGGTCAGCATGCCTCGTACGCCTCCATGAGGGCCCGTACGCGCGGCGAGAACAGGGCGGGGCCGATCGCGTCGGAGTGGGCGAGCCCTTCGGGGGTGAGCGTGATCGTCTCGTCGGTGATCGTCAGCCAGGAGGCGAACGCGTCGAGCGGGAAGTCGTCGAGCACGTCGTTGCCGAAGCGGGCGGCGTACAGGGGGCGCGACATGCCCTCGGCGCGCAGCAGCGACTGGATGAGGTGCCGCCGCCCGCGCTCGTCGGGTGTGAGGGCGAAGCCGACGTTGGCGACGTCGAAGTCGGTCCTGGTCACGTAGTCGTCGATGATCGAGCGGACGTGTCGGGCGCCGACGGCGTACTCGAAGGAGTAGTGCAGGCCGCTGGTGTACGAGCGGGCGCCGCAGCCGAGGCCGACCATGCCGTCGGTCTGGCAGCAGTAGTCGGTGCCGGCGGACGGGGTGCCGGGCAGGCGGAACATGCGCATCGAGACCTGCTCGTACCCGGCCGCGACGAGGTGGTCGCGGCCCTGCCGATAGAGCTCCAGCCGCTGGTCGTCCCAGGCGCGGCCCTGCTTGCCCAGCCCGGTCAGCGGCCGCACGTAGAGCGGGTAGAGGTAGATCTCCTCGGGACGCCAGCCGAGCGCCGTGTCGAGCGAGTACCGCCACGATCGGGGTGTCTGCCGGTCGATGCCGTAAATGAGGTCGATGTTCAGGACGGGCACGCCCGAGGCCCTGATCGCGTCGAGGGCGGCGTCCACCTCGGCCCGTTTCTGCGGGCGTACGGCCGAGCGCGCCTCCTCCGGCACGAAGCTCTGCACGCCGATCGAGACGCGTGCGGTGCCGCGCTCGGCCAGCACCGACAGGCGGTCGGGGGTGGCGGTGGCGGGCGAGGTCTCGACCGACAGCGGCACCCGCGCCAGGTCCACGCCCATCGCCTGCTCGGTCAGGTCGAACAGCCTGGTCAGCTCGCGGGCGCTGAGGTAGGTGGGGGTGCCGCCGCCGATGGCCGCCGTGCCGAACGCCGCCGTGTCGAACGCGGTCTCCTCCAGGCACTCGCGCACCTCGCGGGCCTGGCGTTCGAGCGTGTCGAGGTAGGCGGTCACCAGCTCCTCGGGGGCGCCGGTGCGGGTGAACAGGTTGCAGAAGCCGCAGCGCATCTCGCAGAACGGGATGTGCACGTAGAGGGCGCCGGGGCGCTCGCCGGCCCAGACCTCCTTGAGGTGCGGGCGCGGGTCGAGGGGGCGGTAGGCGGTTTTGTGCGGGTAGGCGTAGACGTAGCCCTCATACGGCCGCATGACTCTCCAGGACGAAGTGGGTGTAGGGGACGGTCCAGACGACCTCGTGGCCGATGCGGTGACCGGTGTGCCCGTCCTCGCCGTACGCGGTGCCGTGGTCGGAGCAGACGATCGCCAGGCAGGGACGGCGGCGGCGCATGAGGGCGTAGAGGCGGCCGATGTGCCGGTCGACGTAGCGCAGGGCGGCGGCGTGGCTGTCGAGGGAGTCTTCCCTGGCGCCGGGCAGGTGGAAGTGGTTGGGCTGGTGCAGGGCCGAGACGTTGAGAAAGAGCATGACCGGGCCAGGCACACGGGCCAGCACCTCGGCGGCGCGGTCGATCTGGCGCTCCAGCGACTCGGGGCTGGTCACGCCGAACTCCGGCTCCCAGTGACTCTCGGCGAACAGGCCGGGCAGCGCCGACCCGAGCGGGGTCAGCTTGTTGAAGAACCCGACACCGCCGATGCACACGGTGTGATAGCCGGCCCGCGCCAGCCCGGCGGGCAGATCGGGCGCATCGAACACCCACGTGCCCTTGCCGGTCGTCTCGCTCCCGGGGAAGGTGGCCGCGAACAACCGCGGATGCGGCCCCGGCGTGACCGGCGTGGGCAGAAACCCGGCGAACATGGCGGCATGGGCCGCATAGGTGAAGCTTCCCGGACTGTGCCGCCGCTCCCACCGCACGCCGTCCGGCAACAGGTTGGGCAACAGCCCAGCCTCGGCCTGCGCAACGGCCACGTCGTAGCGCAGTGTGTCGAGGGTGACCATGAGCAGGTCGTGTGTCCCCACGACGGCGTTCATGTCGATGCCGGTGGCGGGGTGCCCGCCGCGATCAGTGGTGGCCATTCAGGACCGCCTCGACCTGTTCGGCGTACGTATCGCGACCATGTCCGGAAATATCCCCCAGCCTCGGGAGGAGGTCGCCGAACGCGTTGACCTCCGCCACCACCACGGACCGCCAATCGGTCCCGACCATCACGTCGACCCCCGTACTCAGACTCCGCGGGAAGCACCGCGCCGCAGCGGCGCACACCTCCAGCACCCGCTCCCACAACCCAGCCCGCCGGCGTACGACGCCGAGGTCGCCCCGCGCGCCACCGAGGTGCAGGTTCGTCATGGGGAAGCGGCTCATGCGGACGACGGCGTGCGTCGGACGGCCCGCCACCGTCACCACCCGCAGGTCGAACGCCCGCCCGCCGGTCATCGCCTTCGGAAACCACCGTTCGACGTGCAGCCCGTCGGGCGCCAGGACGTCCACGAGCCGCCGTACCTCCGCCTCCGAGGTCACGGTCCTGACCTGGAGCGAGTTGCACAGCACGCCGTCCAGCCAGACGGCCGAGGTGACGGCGTGCACCCGACTGCCATGGGTCTGGAAGGCGATCACACCGGACGCCGACGAGCCGTGAGCCGGCTTGACGAACACCCGCTGCCAGCCCCGCCGCGCCATCTCCTCCCGCAACCCGTCGTACGAGCGGGCCTCGAACGCCTCCGGCACCGGCACCCCGGCCGCCGCCAGCACCGCGTGGCAGCGCCGCTTGTCGAACATCACCTTGATCTCGCCCACGTCGCCCAGCAACCGCACGCCGGGGATCGCCGCGACCCGATCGAGCCCGGCACAGAACGACGCGTACCAGGCCGTGCCACCCCCGGCCCGCGCCGGGTCGCCGGGGCCGCGCAGCAGCTCGTCGGACCGCGCGTCCTCACCGGGCGAGTCGATGCGCAGCAGCGCCCCCTCGGGCACGCCGGCCTCCCGCCCGCCGAGCACGTCCCGCCACGGCACGACGTACGGCTCCGCAAGCCCCCGCGCCACGACCGCGTCACGGAACAACGTGGCCCGCCGATCGCCCGGCGTGCCGACCACGGCGAAGCGCACCGTCATTCCCACTCCGCGATGTAGGGCTGGTCGTGGGCGCCGGGAGGTCGTGTCAGGTCGAGGGTCACGCCGGGGAGCGCCCGGCGCACCCGCTCCACCATGGGGTCGCTGAGGAAGTGGTGGTGCAGGTCGAGCACCCGCAGGTGAGTCAGCGGCTGACCGCTGAGCAGTGCCTCCATGCCGTGGTCGGTGAGCGCGCCCCGGCCCAGGCTGAGCTCGTCGAGCCCGGCCACCACGGGCGCGGTGGCGACGGCGACGGCGATGTCGTCCTGGTATTCGCTGTTGCGCAGGCCGAGCCGCCTGAGCGCGGGCAGCCGGGCGCCGGACAGCGGCTCGTCGAGGTCGCCGATGGTGTTGTCGCCGAAATAGGCGGGGGTGCCGAGCCACATCTCCAGGTGCTCGAGCGCGGGGAACGAGCTCGCGCCCACCGCCCTCACCACGGCGCCGGGCAGGCCGCCGCTCTCGAAGCGCAGCACCCTGAGACGGTCGTGGGTGACCGGCCGCAGCGCCAGCTCGTCGGAGCCGCGCACCTCCAGGCGCTCCAGCAGCGGGTACGCCTCCAGGACCGGCGTGATGTCACCGTGGCCGATCCAGGAGATCTCCCACTGCTCGGTGGGCGTGAACCCCAGGAAGACGGCGCGCAGCGCGGGCAACCGGCCGGCGTAGCGGGCGAGGATCTCCGGCGCGTGGGACACGCTGCAGCCGCTCACCGCCAGGGCCCGCACCCGCTCGGGCCCGACGTGGTCGAGCAGCGCGTCGAGCTCACCGGGCAGGGCGCTGTCACCCCGCTCGCCTGGCTCGACGGAGTCGGTGACATCCCAGGCGACCAGTTCGGGGGACAAGGGGACGGTCTCACCCACCTGCTCGACCGGCAGACCGGCGAACCGATCGCCGCTGTAGAGGTCGGGATCGGCGAGAAAGCTCGCCCCCGGGTCGGTGGGGAAGGCGACGCCCGGATCGGTGGCCGGGTCGCCGAAGGAGGTGCGGCCCGGGTCGGTGGGGGAGGCGGCCCCCCGGGTGGTGGGGGTGGGATCGGTGGTCACGTTGGGGTCACTCGCTCACCGCGACGTAACGCCAGTCCTCTTCGCGGCTGCGGCGGTCGTCGAGGCGGAGCTCGACGCCCGGCAGCGCCGCCGGCAGGCGCGCGGCCATGCTTTCGCTCAGGTAGTTGTGGTGCAGGTCGAGACGGCGCAGGTGGGTGAGGGGCTGGCCGCTGAGCAGGGCCGTCGCGCCGTCGTCGCCGAGCGAGCCCATCGACAGGCTCAGCGTCTGGAGCCGGGCCACGACGGGGGCGGCCGCCACGGCGCCGGCCAGCTCGTCGGCGTAGGGGCAGTTCTGCAGACCGAGGTGGCGCAGCGCGGGCAGGCGCTCACCGGCGAGGATGCCGGCGACGTCGGCCACCGTCGAGTCGCCGCCGTATTCGTCGACGCCGAACCAGAGCTCCAGGTGCTCCAGCGCGGGCAGGTCGGAGCCGCCGACCCCGCGCACGACCTCGGCCGGCAGGCCGCCGGTCTCGAACCTGAGCACGCGCAGCGACTCGTGCCGCACCGCCGGGAACTCCAGCCCCGTCCCGCCGCGCACCTCCAGCCGCTCCAGCCGGGGGAAGGCGGCCAGCAGCGGCGTGACGTCGGTCTGCTGGATCCAGGAGATCTCGGACTGCTCGGGCGACATCGCGCCGAGGAACACCGAGCGCAGCTCGGGCAGCCGGTCGGCGTTGCCGGCGAGCGCCGTGATGACCGGCTCGCAGCTCTCCTCGTAGTTGTCCTCCCACTCGCCGAGGACGATCGCCGTGACCTTCGTGGTGTCGACGTGCTCGAAGAACCACTGGACGCTCTCGGCGATCTCCTCGGGGGCGTCGTCGTTCCACTCGCTCGCCTCGAGCTTCCAGGCGACCGCCCCCGGGTCAGGGGGCGGCGCCTCGACCTCGCTCTCCGCGCACAGCACGGTGAACACCGGCAGCCCGGCGTAGGAGTCGTGGTAGGCGTCGTAGTGGCTGGGCTGGTCGTCGAAGGTCACGGACGGTCCTAGGTGTCGGGGGGATGCGGCGGCTCCTGTTCTACTAGATCCACCCGACAAATCCGCATCGGCTCAGCCCTGGAGGTTCGCGGCCAGCAGGTCGAGCAGAGGCTCCCTGCGTACGCACCGCTCCAGCAGGAACGAGTCGGCCAGCTCGGCCAGCTCGTCGTCGCTCAGCCCGCGGAAGCGCTCGGCGTACTCCGGCAGCAGCGCCTGCGCCATCAGGATGTGCCTGATCAGGTCGTCCGTCTGGTAGCGGGCGCCCCACGGGTAGGGGTCCCAGCCGGGGAACTCGCTCTCGACGAGCGCGTGCAGCGGGGCCAGCACGTCGGCCGCCTCCTCCATGGTGGAGCCCCAGCGGTCCACGCCCAGCCGCCGCTTCTTGGCGATGACGTCGCCGAACCGGTCCAGGTACGCCCCCGAGGCGTGTACCAGGCCCTGCAGGCCGACGTCCTTGTACGTCCACAGCGACCAGCCCACGTCCTGCGCGTCGTAGATCGCGAGCTGGTCGCGCAGGATCTGGTAGCGCTGCCCGTCCACCTCGGGGTCGCCGGTGTAGACCGGCCCGAACTCGCCCACCCACAGCGGCGTGCCGGTCTCCCGCTGGAAGCGGGAGCGCTTGGCGAAGGTGCGCTCCAGCTCATCGCGGTCGCACCACTCGCCGCGCGTGTAGCCGGGGTACGGGCCGCCGTGCGCGAAGCCGGCCAGCGCGTAGTCGTGCAGGACGAAAACCGTGTTCTCGTACACTTCCCGAAATATCGAGAAATCGGTGGCGTACGTGTTGCCGTCCAGGAACAGCACGTGCTTCGGATCCGCCGCCCTGATCGCCTTCACCAGCCGGTCGTAGAACGGGCCGATCACCTTCCCCGACACGTCCCCCGGCTCGTTGACCGGGTTGTACCCGGCGACCCACGGATGCTCGCGATAGTGGTCGGCGATGACCTCCCACAGATGCACCGCCCGGTCCTGGAAGTGCCGGTGCTGCCAGAACGCGGCGACGTGGGTGGGATTGTCGCTGTGCCAGTGCTGGTTCTGCGAGCCGGGCAGCGCGTGCAGGTCGATCACGCTGTGGATGCCGCGCTCGCCGAGCAGCCCGATCACCCGGTCGAGATGGCGGAAGCCGCGCGGGTCGATCTCCATCGGCCGGTCGTCGGACTCCCAGTGGCGGTAGTTGACCGGGATGCGCACGCAGTTCATGCCGAGCCCGGCCAGCAGGTCGGCGTCGCGCTCGGTGAAGAACGAGGTCAGCAGCCGGTCGAAGAACAGCTCCGCCCGGTCGTCGCCGAGCACGCCGCGCACGGCCTGCCGCATGGCGGACTCGTTCGCCGGGTAGCCGGTGATGAAGTTCTCCATGTTCATCCAGCCCCCGAGACCCACCCCCCTCAGTCGTACCGGTGCGTCGTCCTCGGTGACGAGCTGGGTTCCGGACACATGCAGCATGGACTCACCCCTTCGTCGCGCCGGCGGTGAGCCCACCGACCAGGTGTCGTTCGGCAATGGCGTAGAAACCGAGCGCGGGCACCATGGCCAGGATCAGGTAGGCCAGGATGCGCGCGGTGTCGGAGGCGTACTGGCCCTGGAACTGCTGGATGCCGAGCGGCAGCGTCCAGCTCGCCTCCTCGCTGAACACCACCAGCGGGAGCATGAAGTTGTTCCAGCTCCCCACGATGGCCAGCACGGAGACGGTGGCGATGGCGGGCCTGGCCATCGGCAGCAGGATGCGCCAGAAGAACCCGAACGGCGAGCATCCGTCGATCGTGGCGGCCTCCTCGATCTCACCCGGGATGCTGCGGAAGAAGCCGCGCAGGATGATGATCGTCAGCGGCAGGCCGAAGGCCGCCTGCGTGAGGATGACGCCGAGCGGGCTGTCCAGCAGCCCGAGCGTGCGCAGCAGGACGAAGATCGGCAGGATCGCCACCGCGAACGGGAACATCAGCCCCGCCGTGAACAGCATGAAGAACAGCTCCCTGCCGCGGAAGGCGAACCGGGCGAAGACGAACCCCGCCAGCGCCGACACCGCCACGGTCAGCACGGTCGTGGCGACCGCGATGAAGGTGCTGTTCCACACCTGCCGCCAGAACGCGCCCGAGGCGAGCACGTCGGTGTAGTTCGCGGTGATCCACGCCTCGGGCAGGCCGAACGGGTTCTCCGACAGCTCGCTGTTGTCCTTGAAGCCGCCGAGCAGCGCGTAGATGACCGGGGCCACCATGAAGGCGCCCACGATCACCGCGATCACGTGCAGGGGCAGCGTGTTGCGGCGCCGTTTGAGCGGCCTGCGGGTCCTGTGGTTCATCGCCGGCCTCCCATCGAGGTCGTCGCGCCCTCCAGGTCACGGCGCATCACGAAGCGCTGGTAAAGGAGGGCGAAGATGAGGCTGAGCGCGAACATCACGACGCTGATCGCACTGGCGTAGCCGACCTGGGAACGCTTGAAGCCCCACTCCATCATGGTGACCGCCATCGTCTCCGAGGAGTGCGACGGGCCGCCGCCGGTCAGGATCCAGACCAGGTCGAACAGCTGGATCGTGTAGATGACCGACAGGAAGACGCTGATCCTGATCGTCGGGCCGAGCAGCGGCAGCGTCACGTACCTGAAGGTCTTCCAGCCCGTGGCGCCGTCGATCTGGGCGGCCTCGATCAGCTCGTTCGGGATGTTCTGCCGCCCGGCGAGGTAGATCATCATGTGGAAGCCGAAGTACTTCCACGTCATGACCAGGAACAACGACGGCATGACGGTGTCGGGGTCGGCCAGGAACTCCGACTCCAGCCCGACCAGTCCCAGGATCTGGTTCGCCATGCCCGAGCCGGGCGAGAGGATCAGCGAGAACAGCACGCCCGTGATGACCTCGCTGAGCACGTACGGGGCGAAGAACAGCACCCGGTAGAGCGCCCTGCCGCGGATGCGCTGGTTCAGCAGCATGGCGATGGCCAGCGAGAACGGCAGCTGGATGAGGATCGAGAAGAGCACCAGGACCAGCAGGTGCGACAGGTCCTGGGCGAAGATCTCGCTGGTGAACAGCCGGGTGAAGTTGTCCAGCCCGATGAAGTCGGTCGGCAGGCCGCCGAAGCCGTTCCACTTGAAGACGCTGGCGTACAGCGCCACCAGCATCGGGGTCACGACCAGCATCAGGAACAGCACGAGCGCGGGGAGCAGGAACAGCATGATGCCCACCCAGCGCCCGCGGCGCCTCCCGACAGGGGCGGGGGCCGGAAGCTTGACCGCTTCCGGCCCTCTCGTGAGTGTCGTCATCCTTCGCTCTTGGCCACTTCGGTGATGGCGGCGCCGACCTCTTCCGGCGTCTTGGTTCCGGCGAACAGCTCGGCCACGCTGTCATTGACCTGCTGTCCGACGGCCGGCGGGTAGGCCTGGTCCAGGTAGAGCTGGTAGCCGGTGGCACTGGCGAGCTGCGTCGCCACCTCCTTGAGGTTCGCGTCCTTGACCGCGCTCTCCTCGCCCTTCAGCACCGGCAGCACGCCGCCGGACTCCACGGCCTCGGAGTGCTTGTCCATCTGGGTCATGAACTTGACGAAGTCCACGGCCTCCTTCGGGGCGTCCGCGCCCACGGCCAGCCCGCCGCCGCCGCCGAACGCGTCGTCGATCGAGCCCTTACCGCCCTCGACCGCGGGGAACGGGAAGAAGCCGAGGTCGTCGCCGAGGCCCTTGCCCGCGTCCGCCTGGGTGACGGGCGCCCACTGGCCCATCAGCTCCATGGCCGCCTTGCCGTTGCTGACCAGCGCGGCCTGGCCGTCGGGG
The DNA here is from genome assembly GCF_040609855.1 of Nonomuraea sp. NPDC004580. NCBI lineage: Bacteria > Bacillati > Actinomycetota > Actinomycetes > Streptosporangiales > Streptosporangiaceae > Nonomuraea > Nonomuraea sp. NPDC004580. The sequence continues at coordinate 587,123 of NZ_JBEXLH010000001.1, forward strand.
GTCGAGTAGGCCGCGCCGAGGAAGCCCTTCTGGAACGGCTGCAGGTCGGCCAGCGCCTTCACCTGCCGGCCCGCGGCGATGAAGTCGGGCTTGGTGAAGTCGTGGTCGGTCTCCGCCTGCTTGAGCCCCTCGATGCCGGCGATGCGCAGCGCGAGGTAGGCCCAGTAGTAGTGGCCCGGCCACTTCTCCTTGCCCGCGAGGGCGATCGGGGTGATCCCGGCCGCCTTCAGCTTCTTGACGGCGTCAAGGAACGCCGACCAGGTGGCGGGCGGCTCGGTGATGCCCGCCTGCTGGAAATGTTTCTTGTTGTACCAGAAGCCGACCAGGCCGATGTCGGTCGGCAGCCCGTACGTCTTGCCGTCCACCTGGTACGCGCTCAGCGACGCGGGGGTGAAGTTCGGCAGGACGTCGGCGACGTCGGCCGAGATGTCCTTGACCAGACCGGCGTCGATCTGCTGCTTGAGCACGCCGCCGCCCCAGGAGGCGAAGATGTCGGGCGCCTTGCCCGACTGCGTGATCGTGGTGAGCTTGGCCTTGTACGCCTCGTTCTCCAGGACCGTCGCCTTGATCGTGACGTGCGGGTTCTGGGCCTCGAACTCCTTGGCCCGCTTGGCCCACAGGGTCTTGAGCGGGTCCGCCGTCGACAGGTGCCACCACTCAAGCGTCACCTTCTGGGGAGCGCCGCCACTCTCCTGAGGAGCGGACTCCCCTCCACCGCCACCGCAACCGGCCACGAGCACGGCGGTTGCGATCACCACCAGACTGCGTTTCATGGGGTTCCTTCCTCAGCTGACGGTTGAAAGTTTCGAGAACCCCCCGATAGTTTCGCTGCCGTGATCGTAGGTAAACGCCAGGTAAAGCGTCAACACCCCCTATGGGAGCGATCCCAAACCGAAACTTTCGGATACACTCCCGATTTGTGTCAGCGAAGAGGCGGGTCACGATCGCACTGATCGCGGAAGAGGCCGGCGTATCCATCCCCACGGTCTCCAAGGTCATCAACGGGCGCCCGGAGGTCGCTCCGGCGACCCGCCATCGTGTCGAACGCCTGCTGCAGGAGCACGGCTACCAGCGGCGCATCAGCCAGGACGACACCCCGGCCGGCCTGGTCGACCTCGTCTTCGCCGAGATCGAGTCGCCGTGGGCGATGGAGATCGTCCGCGGGGCCGAGAGCGCCGCCCACGACGCCGGCGCCAGCGTCGTCATCTCCGTCCTGCACACCCACGCGGGTCCCGGACGCGACTGGCTCGAACGCCTCGCCGCCCGGCGGACCGACGGCGTCGTCATCGTCGCCTCCCGGCTGTCCACCGGGATCCAGGCCCAGCTCAGCGCCCGGTCACTGCCGTTCGCCGTCGTCGACCCCGAGGGCGAGCCCGCGCCCGGCGTCGTCTCCGTCGGCGCCACCAACTGGAACGGCGGGCTCGCCGCCACCCGCCACCTCATCGAGCTGGGCCACCGCCGCATCGGCATGATCAGCGGGCCGTCCGACATGCTGTGCAGCCAGGCCCGCATCGACGGCTACCGCGCCGCGCTCGAGACCGCCGGTCTGCCCGTCGAGCCCGAGCTGATCAGGCGCGGCACCTTCCTCGTCGAGTCCGGCCACGACGAGGGCCACGCCCTGCTGTCGCTGCCCGAGCCGCCCACCGCCATCTTCGCCGCCAGCGATTTAATGGCCTTCGGCGTCTTCGAGGCCGCCCGGCAGCGCGGATTGCGCGTCCCCGAAGACCTGAGCGTCGTCGGCTTCGACGACCTGCCGCTGGCCAAGTCCGCCTGGCCGCCGCTCACCACCGTCCGCCAGCCGCTCCAGGAGATGGCCGCGCTGGCCACCAAGACGGTGCTCGCCATGGGCCATGGAGAGGTGCCGGAGACCAAGCGGGTCGAACTGGCCACGGAGCTGATCGTCAGGGAGAGCACGGCCCACTACGCATAGCCCCGTTCCGGGGCGTCGCGGAAAGGTCGCGCGCGGACTCGATCATGTGTTTGAATTCTTCGCATGGACTTCCCGCGATACCTCGCACTGCTCGACGCCGACTGCGCTCGCCTGCGGGCCGCCGCCGTGCGTGATCTCGCCGCGCCCGTGCCGTGCTGCCCCGGATGGACGGCCGCCGACGTGCTCTTCCACACGGGGGAGGTGTTCCTGCACAAGATCGAGATCATGCGGACCGGCGCCTGGCCCGACCCGTGGCCGCCGGAGCCCGACCCCGCCGAGCCCGCCGGATACTTCGACCGCGCCGTGCGGGAGCTGAAGGCGGAGTTCGCCGCACGCGAGCCCGCGGACGCCACGCCCACCTGGTACGCCCCGGACCAGACGGTCGGGTGCTGGATCCGCAGGATGGCGCAGGAGGCGGTCGTGCACCGGGTGGACGCCGAGCTGGCGGCGGGCGGCCCCGTCACGCCGATCCCCGACGACCTGGCGCTCGACGGCATCGACGAGGTGCTGGTGGCCTTCCTGGCCTACGCCTCGGCCTCCTGGCCCGACGAGCTGGGCGACGCGCTCAAGACCGCCGACGGCCGGTCGGTGGCGATCGAGGCGGGCGGGCGGCGGTGGACGGTCCGCATGGCCTCGTCCGGCGTCGAGGTCACCCCGGGCGACGGCGAGGCGCAGGCGTCGGTCGCGGGCGCTCCGCAGGAGACGCTGCTGTGGGTGTGGGGGCGCGGCGACGCCTCTTCGCTGAACGTGTCAGGCGACGAGCAGCTGATCGCCCGCCTGCGCGACCTGCTGCGAGCGGCGACGCAGTAACGCGACCAGGGCGGGTGGTGCCGGTCGGTGCGGCGGCCGGAGATCGGCTGGGGCGGTCAGGTACGCCGTCGGAGATCGGCCGGGGCTCAGGTGCGGCGGTCGGGGATCAGCTCGTCGGCGAGGGCTTCCAGGGTGGCGACCGTCTTGCGCACGTGTTCGGGGTCGTCCGTACGCAGGGCCGCCGCCAGCGCGTGGTCGATGGGGGTGTCGCGGACCCGGGTCACGCGTTCCGAGACCTCGGGGGTCTCGCGGATGATCGTGCGCCGGCGGTCGCGGGGGTCGGTGACGGTCGTCACGGCGCCCGCCGTGCGGAGCCGGGCGATCGCGGCCGAGACGGCGCTCTGTGGCAGGCCCGTGCGCGCGGCGATCTCGCCCACCGTCGTGTCCGGGTGCGCCCGCAGATCGCTCACCACGATCAGCACCGTACGCATGCTCGTCGGCTGATCACCGATCCCCTCCGTCGGCATCGCCTCTTCGCCGATCTTCATCAGCGCCCGGCCCAACAGGAACAATTCCACCCCATTCACGCTCAGCAACATACAGGTACGGCTCGGTAGGGTCCTGAGACGTGACGAGCGAGTTGGAGTGCCTTGCCGCGCGGTTGCGCGAGTTCGCCCGGGTCAGGGAGTGGGAGCGGTTCCACACGCCGAAGAACCTCGCGATGGCGCTGGCCGGCGAGGTCGGTGAGCTGGTGGCCGAGTTCCAGTGGCTGACGGCGGAGGAGTCGGCGAGCCCCGATCAGGAGACGCTCGACCGCATGCGTACGGAGCTGGCCGACGTCACCCTCTACCTCGTGCGCCTGGCCGACGTGCTGGGCGTCGACCTGATGGCGGCGGCGCAGGCCAAGCTGGAGGACAACGACCGCCGCTACGACGTCGAGCGTTACCGCGGCTCGGCCAGAAAGGCGCCACCGAGCGGAACGTGACCGCCCTGGAATTTGCTCCCAAAGGGGCATTTATGCCAACGGGCATTTTCTACGGCATATATCTGACCTTGGCGCTATAGGCTCGACCACATAAGTGCGACAGTCGGATGAGATCGTCAAGGCTGCGACATGCGGAGGCGCGACTTGAGTAGCCTCGTTTCACCGAGTCGCGCAGGCGAGCATCAATGGGGAGGATTGATCGCTCATGGCATATGCCCCCGCATATCCCCTGATAGTAGACGCCGTACGCCGTCCCTCCCCGCTGGCCAGAGAAGACGGCCGCCCGATCCTCATCTTCACCGGCGACTTGCGCGCGGCCGACGAGGCCGTTGACGACGTCGACAGAATCGGCCGCTGGGCGCCCCACGCGCGCATAGAGGCGACGGCCGCCTCCGACGTCGCGGGCGTCATCGAGAAGCTGACCTTTCGCGACGGCCTTTTGACGCGCTGGGTCGGGGGCACGCTGCTTCCGCCGCCCCGTTTTCTGCTGACCCGATTCATTCTCTGGGCCTGGCGGGAAGCGCACCCCGCGGCGAGCGGAGAACACCGGGAAACGCCGACCCGCGAAGACTACGTACGCTCCCATACCGCGTGGCGGAAGGCGGAGACGTTCACCGGACCCGCGCTGCGCAGCTGGGCCGACTACGTCAGCCGCACCATGACCACGTGGCTGCCCGCCTCGGGGCTGACGGCCTTCGGGCTGCAGCAGTTCATGGACGGCGTCAATCTGCTGCTCTGGCTGATCAGCCCGGCCGTCGCCGTCGTCCTCGCCCTGCTGCACGCCACGCTGCTGGTCAGGGGCCTGCTCTCCTACCGCTGGTTCCGCCGGGCGCCCTACCTGCCGCGCCGGGCGGGCGAGCCGCTCGTCGACTACGCGATGCGCATCGCGGGCACCGAGCTCCCGCCCGGACACGAGGGCGAGCACCGGGAGCAGGCGGAACGCCTGCTCGTCACGGCGCTGCTGGAGGACCTCCGCCAGGCCTACCGGCGCCGCCTGTTCCCGTGGGCCTGGCCGGGCTGGGGCCGCCACACCTATCCCGTGGTGGGCATCAAGCACGCCGACCCCGGCACGGCGGGGCGCCGGTTCGTCGAGCTGGTCGAGGAGATCAGGGTCGGCACGGGCCAGCGGGGCCCGCTGCTGCTGGTCGTCTCCACGTCGGTGCCGCCTTCCGCCCACCAGGCCCGGTTCGACGGCGGGGGCATCGACGCCCCGGCCGAGCTGTACGCGGAATGGGGCAGGGCCATGCGCCGGTTCCAGCCGAGCCCGTACCTCGTGATCGACACGACGCGTCCGGTGGAGCCGGGGACGGTGCGGCGGCGTCCCGAGCGGCGGCTGCGTCCCGTCAGGGCGATGGTGTTCTGGGCGTTCGTGCTGACGCTGGTGGCCACGCCGGTGACGGTCACCGCGGCGAACGCGCTGGGCTGCGGCTCCGGTCTGCACGAGCTGGCCGGCCAGTGCGTGGGCCTGGGCTCGCTGGACAAGATCGCACCGCACGCGACCCTGCGGCCGGTGACGAACAAGATCGAGCAGCAGAACGCCGACATCCCCTTCGGCGCCAAGGTCATCAAGATCGCCTATCTGGGCCCGCTGACGACGCAGCCGGGCGCCCTGTTCAAGGACGGCCAGATGACGGCGGTCGCGGGCGAGCTGACCGGGCTCGGGGCGTACCAGGCGGAGTTCAACAAGAGCAAGTCCGACTGGAAGATGAAAGTGCTGTTCGCCAACACCGGCCAGGATTTCCTCGGAGCCGAGCCGGCGGCCGGCGAGATCGCCGAACACGCGAAGAGCGATCCCTCCCTGGCGGCGGTCGTCGGGTTCGCGTGGAGCAGGGACGAGGTGCGGCGGGCGGTCATGCGGCTGACGAAGGTCAACATGCCGATGGTCGGCACGGTCAGCACCGTGCACCAGATCGCGGTCGATGACGAGCGAGGCCGCTCGCCCTACTTCTACCGGCTGGCGGTCGTGGACACGCTGCAGGTCAAGGCCACCGTCCACTGGCTGGAGCAGATCGGGCTCGACCCGGCGGTGGGCAGGAGGCCCGGCGTGGCCGTCGTCTGGCAGAAACAGCGCGGCGAGCTCTACAGCAAGGACCTGCGGGACCTGTTCTGGGCGGCGTACCAGGGGGAGAAGACCGAGCACCCCTTCACCGACGACGCCTCGCTCGAAGCGGCGGTGCGCAGCGCGTGCCGCACCAAGGCGAAGGTGCTCTACTACACCGGCAGGGCCGACTTCCTGGCCATGGTCCAGCGCGCCTGGGGCACGTCGTGCCAGCGGGCCGGCGTACGGCTGCTGGCGTCCGACGACGTGACCGGCGCGATCGCGAACGACGTGCGCGGCAACCCCGGCAAGCACACCGTGACCATGTCGTTCGTCTCCCTGACCGACGCCAGGAACCCCTCCGGCAACCAGAGCCAGGAGGTGCTGTGGCGATGGGCGGACAAGACGTCGCGGACCTTCTCGTACGTGCACGCCGCCTTCGGCTACGACGCCGTCCAGGCCGTCGCCATGGCGTTCAACACCTACCGCAACCAGAGCCCCGACGCCCTCGCCGTACGCGCCGGCGTGCACTACAACCTGCGCGGCCTCAGCTTCGACGGGGCGACGGGCGCGGTGGCCTTCTCCTCCGACGCCACCGACCACGACGCCCAGGGCCGCGCGATCTGGCTCATGACCGTCGAGGCGGGCGAGGAGATCAAGGCGGTACGCGAGTGCCACCCCACGACCAAGACGCACGGATGCGGGCAGCCGCGCGACCCCGCGGAGCCGATCTGACGGGAGGCGTTCCCGCGTAGGGTTACGGCCATGCGATTCGGCGTGCTCGGCCCGCTGGCCGTGTGGACGGATGCCGGGCAGAGCGTCACGATCCCCGGGCTCAAGGTACGCACGCTCCTCGCGGACCTGCTGGTCCACGAGGGGCACCCCGTGTCGGTCGACCGGCTGGTCGACGACCTGTGGGGCGAGGACCCGCCCGCCAACCCGGCGGGCGCGCTGCAGGTGCGCGTGTCGCAGCTGCGCAAGGCGTTCGAGGACGCCGAGAGCGGCGGCAAGAACCTCGTCGTCTCCCGCGCGCCCGGCTACCTGCTGCGCGCCGACGAGGGGGCGGTGGACGCCGTACGGTTCGCGGAGTTACTGGCCAGGGCCGAGGCCGCTGACAGCCCCAGGACCAAGGCGGGGCTGCTGGCCGACGCGCTGGCGCTGTGGCGCGGCCCGGCGTACGCGGACTTCGCCGACGAGGAGTTCACCAGGGCGGCCGTGCACCGCCTGGAGGAGCAGCGGCTGTCGGCGCTGGAGCAGCACGCCGAGGCCCGGCTGGAGCTGGGCGAGCACGGGCTGCTCGTGGGCGAGTTGAGCGACCTCGTACGCCGCCATCCGCTGCGCGAGCGGCTGCGCGCCGTGCACCTGCGGGCCCTGTACCGCGCGGGCAGGCAGAGCGAGGCCCTGGCCGGTTACGCCGAGCTGCGCGACCGGCTGGCCGACGAGCTGGGCCTCGACCCCGGCCCCGAGCTGGTGGCGCTGCACCAGGCGATCCTGCGGCAGGACCCGGCGCTGAGCGTGCCGGCCGAGCGGCCGTCCACCAACCTGCCCGCCCCGGTCAGCAAGCTCATCGGACGTGACGCGGCGCTGGCCGAGATCGGCGCCCTGCTGGGCGAGGAACGCCTGGTGACGCTCACCGGCAGCGGCGGCGTCGGCAAGACCAGGCTCGCGCTGGAGGTGGCGAACCGGCTGGCGGAGGAGTTCGCGGGCGGCGCCTGGCTGGTGGCGCTCGACCAGGCGTCCCGCACTCCGGCCGAGGCGGTGACGGCCGCGCTGGACATCAGGGAGGACGCCGGCCCCGAGGCCGCGCCCGCCAGGCTGGCCACGGTGCTGCGGCAGCGGCGCACGCTGCTCGTGCTGGACAACTGCGAGCACCTGGTCGAGCAGGTGGCCGAGCTGGCGGAGTCGCTGCTGCGCTCCTGCCCCGATCTGCGGATCCTGGCCACCAGCAGGGAGCCGCTGGCGGTCGAGGGCGAGGTGCTGTGGAATGTGCCGCCGCTCGGCGTGCCCACCGGGGAGGACCTCGCGGCCATGGCACGCTCCGACGCCGTACGCCTCTTCGTGACCAGGGCCGCCGCCTCCGCCCGCGGGTTCGTCCTCGACGCCGGCAACGCCCCCGCCATCGCGCAGCTGTGCCGCAGGCTCGACGGCATCCCGCTGGCGCTGGAGCTGGCGGCCACCCGGGTGCGCGCGCTCGGCGTCCAGGGCGTGGTGGCCAGGCTCGACGACCGGTTCAGGCTGCTGGCCTCCGGGCAGCGCGGCGCCCCCGCCCGCCAGCAGACGCTCACCGCGGTCATCGACTGGAGCTGGGACCTGCTGTCGGAGGCCGAACGCGTGGTCCTGCGCCGCCTCGCCGTCCACGCCGACGGCTGCACGCTGGAGGCCGCCGAGTCCGTCTGCGGGCTGGACCCGCTCGACGTGCTGGACCTGCTGGCCAGGCTGGTCGATCGCTCGCTGGTGACGGTCGTGGACACCCCCGGCGGGGTGCGCTACCGGCTGCTGGAGTCGGTGTCGGCGTACTGCCTGGCCAGGCTGGCCGACGCGGGCGAGCTGGACGACGTACGCCAGGCGCACCTGCGCCACTACCTGGAGCTGGCCCTGCGCGCCGAGCCCGAGCTGTACGGCCCCGACCAGCGCGACTGGCTGCTGCGCCTCGACGCGGAGTCGGCCAACCTGCGCGCGGCGCTCGACACCGCCGCGGCGGCGGGCGACGCGGACGGCGCGGCCCGGCTGGTCAACGCGCTGACCTGGTACTGGTTCCTGCGCGGGCGGCTCACCGAGGGCAGGCGGGCGTTTGCGACGGCGCTCGCCGTGCAGGGCGGTGAGCAGGGCGGTGAGCAGGGCGGTGAGCAGGGGGACGAGCGGGCCAGGGCGGCGGCCTGGGAGGCGGGCTTCGCGCTCATGATGGGCGAGGAGCCCGACTGGCCGCCGGTCGTGGCGGCGATCGCCGACCCGAAGGCGCGGGCCAGGGCGGAGCTGTTCATGTCCCTGCACGTCGCCGACCTGACGACGGGGCAGGAGCTGGGGGAGCGGGCGCTGGCCACGTTCAGGGAGGTCGGCGACCGCTGGGGCGTCGCCACCGCGCTCACCAGGCAGGCCATGGACGCCTTCACCCTGCGCGACACCGAGGCGCTGCGGCGCGTCGCCGGGGAGAGCGCCCGGCTGTTCACCGAGCTGGGCGACCGGTGGGGGCTGCTGCGCGCCACCGAGTGGCTGGCCTCGCTGGCGCAGATGGAGCACGACACCGAGGAGGCCGACCGGCTGTTCGGCGCGAACCTGCGGATGGCCGAGGAGCTTGAGCTGTGGCCCGAGGTGGTCACGTACATCGCCTGGCTGGGCTGGACCGCGCTGGAGAGCGGCGCGTACGAGCGCGCCATCGAACGGGGCGCGCGCGCGCTCGCCCAGGCCCCCCCCCAGGGCTACGGCACGGGCGCGGCGATGGCCGAGATGACCCTGGCCTTCGCCGCGCGCCGGTCGGGCCGGCTCGACCTGGCCGAGCGGCACCTGCACCACCTGCTCGACGGCGTCTCCCGTGACCCCGCCGCCGAGCCCGCGCTGCACCTGCCGGACGTCCTCGTCGAGATGGGCCGGCTCCTGGAGCAGCGCGGTGATGCGGCCGGGGCGCTGGAGCTGCACGCCGAGGCGCTGGCCGCGGTGCACAGGATCGGCGACCCCTGGACGGCCGTGGGCGCCGTGGAGGCCGCCGCGTCCGCAGCCGGTCCCACCGAGCGGGGGGCACGGCTGCTGGGCATGGCCGCCGCCGCCCGGCGGCACCACCGGCTGCCCGCCGCGCCGATCGAGCAGGAGGACATCGGCAGGACGGCCGCGCGGGCGCGGGAGGCGCTGGGGGAGGAGGCGTACGCGGCGGCGTACGCGGAGGGGGAGACGTACAAGCTGGAAGACGCCCTCACCTTGCTAGGGCTCTAGGTACGCGGCCAGCCGTCCGCAGAACTCCTCCCACCCCTCACGCCCGACGCCCACGCCGATCTCGCGTACCCGCAGCTCCGTGCCCGCGCCCGCCGCGACGAACACCACCGTCACCACGGACGCGGCCCGATCGCCCGCACCGGTCGTGAACACCAGCCGCTCCGGCGCCACCACCTCCCGATACCGCCCGCCCACCACCATCTCGAACCCCTCGTCACCGACCAGCGTCACTCCCCACGCCCCGCCCGCCCGCACGTCGAGGGTGACCCGCCCCAGCGGCGTGGCCATCCAGGCGGGCCCGAACCAGCGGCAGAACCGCTCGGGCTCGGTCCACGCGGCCCACACCAGCGGGCGCGGCGCGCCGAGAAGATGGACGAGGTCATAGGAGACGGTGACGGACATGCGCTCTGCCCTCCGGAGGTGACGGATGCTCCCAGAGTGCGACGCCGTGCTTACGATCCCCTTCTCGCCGCCTTCAGGCCCGTGGCACGCTGGGACGCATGCGGATCATTCGGGCGGCGAAGGTGCTCACCGGACGTCCAGGAGAGGTGATCGGGAACGGGGAGATCCTCATCGACGGGCCCCGCATCGTCTCCGTGGGGCCGCGCGGCAGCGCGGGCGAGGCAGGCGAGGTGCTCGACCTGCCAGGACACACCGTCCTGCCAGGGCTGATCGACGCGCACGTGCACCTGGGCTTCGACGCCAAGGTCGACCCGGTGACGCGGCGCAGCGCCGAGAGCGACGCCCACCTGCTGCTGCGCATGGCCGAGAACGCGCGCAAACTCGTCTCCGCCGGCGTCACCACCGCCCGCGACCTCGGCGCGCGCGGCTTCCTCGACCTCGCGCTGCGCGACGCCGTCGAGGAGGGCCTGGCCGTCGGCCCGCACATCGTGGCCGCCACCAGGCCGATCACCATCACCGGCGGCCACTGCTGGTACATGGGCGGCGAGGCCGACGACGAGGCCGCCATCCGCCGCGTGGCCAGGGAGAACCTGCGGGCCGGCGCCGACTGCCTCAAGGTGATGGCCTCCGGCGGCCAGATGACGCCGGGCGCGCCGCCGAGCTGGGTCCCTCAGTACGGCACCGAGCAGCTCCGCGCCGTCGTGGAGGAGGCCGCCACGCGCGGCAAGGGCGTCGCCGCCCACGCCCACGCGCACGCCGCCATCCGCAGCTCCGTCGAGGCCGGCGTCACCACGATCGAGCACTGCACGTTCTTCACCCCGTCGGGCCACCGCTACGACCCGAAGCTGGTGGAGCTGGTCGCGGCCAGCGGCACGTACGTCTGCCCGACCGTGCACGGCGTCTTCGACCGCATCAGGAAGGTGCACGGGCAGGAGATGCTCGACGCCTGGCTGTCCGGCGTCGCCCGCATGCGGGAGGCGGGGGTGCGGCAGATCGCGGGCACCGACGCCGGGTTCGCGGTGGGCGAGGTGGCCAACCCGACCGACGGGTACGTGGGCGGGCTCGAGGTGTTCGCGATGGCCGGCTACCGCAACGCCGAGATCATCGAGCTGGCCACCGTGCTGGCCGCCGACGCCTGCGGGGTGGGCGAGGTGGCCGGCAGCCTCGACCCCGGCAAGCGGGCCGACCTCATCGCGGTCGCCGGCGACCCCCTCGAACGCATCGCCGACCTGCGCAACCTCTCGCTCGTGCTGGTCTCGGGCCGGTCCGTGACCCAGGCGGGCGTCGACACCACCACCTTGTCGGTCGGCTGAACTGTCGGTGCCGTACGGCATCCTGACCTCACCACACGTCCCCGAGGAGAGCCCGCATGCTGCCCTGGTCCGCCGACCTCGCCGGTCGCCTCGACCACCACGTCGTCGACAGCGCGCTGCTGCGCGGCAACCCCCTCGGCGACCCGCACGAGCGGCCGCTGGTCGTTTATGTCCCGCCCGGCTACGACGACGCGCCCGACCGCCGCTACCCGGCCATCTACGTCCTGCTCGGCTACACCGGCCACGTCGCGATGTGGTTCAACAGGACCCCGTTCCGCCGGCCCTACCCCGAGCTGACCGACGCCCTGTTCGCGGCGGGCGACGTGCCGCCCGCGATCGTCGTCTACGTCGACGCCTGGACCTCGCTCGGCGGCAGCCAATATCTCGACTCCCCCGCCACCGGCCGCTACCACTCCTACCTGCGCGATGAGATCGTCCCCTACGTCGACGCCCGCTACCGCACGCTCGCCGACCGCGACCACCGCGCGATCACCGGCAAGTCGAGCGGCGGCTACGGCGCGATGGTGACCGCCATGCTGGCGCCCGACGTGTTCGGCGCGCTGGCCACCCACGCCGGCGACGCGCTGTTCGAGGTCAGCATGCGGCGCACGTTCCCGGCGCTGGCGCGGCGGCTGCGCGACATGTACGACGGCTCCTACGACGCCTTCCTCACCGACTTCCGCGGCCGGTTGGCCGGCACGAGGGAGGGCGACCTGGAGCTGCTGGAGATGTACGCCTACGCGGCCGCCTACTCCGCCGACGACGACGGCACCGTGCGGCTGCCGTTCGACGACACCGGCGCGGTCGTGCCCGAGGTGTGGCAGCGCTGGCTCGCCCACGACCCGGTCGTGATGGCCGGCGAGCCGCGCCACGCCGAGGCGCTGCGCTCAATGCGAGCCGTCTGGATCGACGCGGGCCGCCGCGACGAATACTTTCTCGACTTCGGCGCCGTGGCCTTCCGCCGCGCGGTGGAGGCGGCGGGCGTGCCCGGCGACCGGGTCGCCTTCGAGCTCTTCGACGCAGGTCACGGGGGCATCGAATACCGCTATCCACTTGCCCTTGCCTGGCTCGCCCGCCGCCTCACCGCAGGCGAGGTCCAGTAGGCTGCCGCAATGGAACTGAAGGACCAGGTACGCGAGCTGCGCGAGCAGGGCATGTCGCCCAAGCAGATCGCGCGGGCGCTCAAGGTCTCGCCGTCGGTCGTCGCGCCGCTGGTGCGCGCCATCGCCGAGGAGACCGCTCAGGCCACCGGCCCCGGCGAGGCCGAGGTGATGGGCTGCTGGATCAACGTCGGCTGGAGCGAGGGGCTCGGTGTCGATCCGGCGCGCGGGTGGGTCGACGAGGCCCCCGGCTCCGGCGGTGGCGGCAACGTGTGCGTGCTGGTCGCCCGGCGCTACAACTGGGACCGCCTGACGGTCTGCGGCTACCTGGCCGACGTCTACTGCCAGGGCGTCAAGGCCGTCATCGGCCCCGACGTGCTCGACGACCGCGACCTCGCGCGCTTCCGCGAATACTTCTTCGGCGAATACGCGGGCTGGCAGGAGGCCCCGATCGAGCTGGCCAGGCACCTGGTGTTCGGCTCCATCGACTACGCCCACTCGCTCGGCTTCGAGCCCAACGACCTGTTCTCGCTCGGCGCCGACGTGCTGGGCAAGTGGGAGGAGGAGCCGGCGATCACGTTCGGCCGTGACGGCAAGCCCCTCTACGTCGAGGGCCCCGACGACGACACCGCCAAGGTGCTGCGCACGCTGCGGCGCCGCTTCTCCGACGACGAGTTCGGCTACGTCCCCGCGAGCCAGTGATTCTGGTTTTGGCGCGTCACCCCAGGCCGGTGACGCGCATCGTGAGGTTGAGCCGGCCGGCGGCCAGGCCCGTGGCCGGGTCGCCGGTGCCCGGATAGACCTTCGGCACCCCGTGATAGGCCAGCCGCGACGGCCCGCCGAACACGAACAGGTCACCCGATTCGAGCCGCACGTCGGTGTAGGGCTTGCCGCGCGTCTCGGTGTTGCCGAAGCGGAACAGGCAGGCGTCGCCGATGCTGAGCGAGACCACGGGAGCGTCCGCGCGCTCGTCCTTGTCCTGGTGCATGCCCATCCGCGCCTGGCCGTCGTAGAAGTTGATCAGGGCGGTGTCGGGGTCGTACGGCGTCTCCTTCCCGTACGCGTCGGCCAGGGCCCGCCGGCCCAGCTCTTTGAGCCACGCCGGGAACTCCGCCACCCGGCGGCCGTTCACGTCGTGGGCCAGGCGA